>NZ_JBXENU010000002.1:0-951493 GCF_059383715.1 Paenibacillus sp. J31R34 | reverse complement strand
TAGCGTGCGCTTTGTTCCTTATTAATAACCGTCCTCGAAAGTGTCTAGGATGGAAAACCGCACACGAAGCTTTTCAGGTTGAAGTGTCGCACTTGGCTTGACAATCTGTCTGTTAGATTCTTTCGGAAATGTTTTTGGCGAAATGATATTGATTAAGAAAATTTTTGCAATATTAATTGCTGTTATCTCTTTGTTAATAGGGTATTTTGCTTTACGAGATAAAAATAAAAAACAGGTGTGATTTTGTTGAGGAATAAATGGAAATTGAAATTTGTAATTGGAATAACAACGGGTACTATGTGCACCAACCATGGGTAGGTCCAGTTTGGTGTACTCCTAATTGAAAAGATAAAAACAACAGACTTTTACTTTAAGATCTAGTTTTTGAATTTGAAGAGGTGCCAATATATGCGCTTGATCGTCCTTAACTGGAGGATTAAGCGCTGTTTGTGTGAGTTCAAACAAAGATTTCTGGGTAGAGAGCCACCACGTAGCAAATATTGATTTAAAAGACATGCATATTTTGGAAATAACATACGTTCACCATCAAGCTGACCTTTGCAAATGGAACATCATCTGGATAACCCTCTGAAATGACAATACATACATCATATCGACAGTTTTCCGGTTTTGTTGTTTCAGAGTTATCTTGTGGGACTCCGAGCAGGAATGTCGATTCGGTAAGCAGATTTTCTCCCTTTGCCCATTTATTCAGCTTCATCATTGCTTAAGAATTGACAGGACCATAGAATGCTATCATGATTTAAAAAGATATTCTTTATTTTATAGGGAAAGAAGGGGTATTCAACATGAAAACCTATCTTGTATTCGGTGCCAGCAAAGGATTAGGAGATGCATTCGTCAGAGGAGTTCCTGAGCAAGGAGATAAAGTATGGGTCGTTTCGCGAAGCAAGCCTGAAAGTTTGGACTTGAATGATGGTGTAGAGCGGATATGGATACAGGCTGATTTGTCTGAGCTGCACGCCGCTGCACTCGTCGCGGATAAGCTGCAAAACGAAACAGTGGACGTTCTCATTTACAATGTGGGGCTTTGGGAAAAGGAAGGTTTTGAAGATCATTATACGTTTGATAAAGATGAGCCAGCGGATATAAGTCAGTTGATTCATGTAAATATCACTTCGGCCATTGTATGCATTCAGGCAGTATTACCCCATATCAGGCAATCGACAGCTGGTAAAATTATGCTCATCGGTTCAACCGCCGGTTTGAACAATTCAAACAGCACGCAGGTCTCTTTTGTCGCGTCCAAATTTGCCATTCGTGGCATTACAGAAGCTCTCAGAGAGCATACAAGAAGTGACGGTATTGCCGTTACTTGTATCAACCCGGGTGAGCTGGCAGCTGAAATTCCTTATGAAGAAGGAAGTGAGCGGGCCCTTTCCGCCTATAATGGGACACGAATTCCACTTCAGGATATCGTTGCTCTAGTGAAATGCGTAGTCAGTCTGTCCAAGGCAGCGTGTGTGAAAGAAATCAATATCCCAGCTTTAACGGATATGAACACCTAATTATGATTCGATACAAAATACATATGAAGAGGGAATTAGCCTCTTAGCGCAGTCTGGACACATTCCAGGCTGTTTTTTATATTTATTGACGAGTAATATTGTCCTAGTGTGCTATCTAAAAAGAACAGTTGTTGTAGATCATTTTTAATGATTACAAAGAAACTGTGGGCAAAAGAATCAGAAAGCTCGTACTTCATTTATCAGAAATAATCCGCTGCAGATGCTGCCCTTGCTGCTGTGGGAATTGGGGTGGAAGTCCATTTGGCTGATCGTTGTTGCACTGCCATTATGGACAGCCGGTCAAATGGATGAATCAACATGGGAGACGGCCTCAGCCTGTTTGTTGGTCGTGATTTTTCCTTTCATTATTCCTTGGCGGTATGTTTTGACAAATTACGTGAAGAAGCGTGGGGAGCGGTGGCGCTAGAAGGTGAAGTAAGTGGGAATAGAACCAAAAAGGCACCCGAGCAGGTGCCTTTTTTAATTTCGTCTTATAGCTACAGCAATCGGCACATGTTTAATATTGCAATGTAAGGGGCTGTCCTGAGAGGCCCATGGCTTTGTTCTGACCCTTTGAATGAAACGGATATTTTAGTGGAAATCATTACATGCTAAAAAAAATTAGACGCAATGAAAAATATTAGAACTCTCAGTTGTATTAAAAGTGAAAGGGGGTGCTGAGGTGTACAATTCATATGAGCTCAATGAATCTGTACGGCGGGCCTTGGATCTATATTCACACAGCTTGATTAAAATAGCCTTTACGTACCTGAAAAATATAGCTGATGCAGAAGAAGTGACCCAAGAGGTATTTCTCACCTATTTGCAGAAGCGCCCTGTGTTTGAAAACAGTGAACACGAAAAAGCGTGGTTGATTCGATTAACCATTAATAAAAGTAAAAATATGCTGAAAACCGGATGGTTCAAAAGCAGAAATCCTGTTCCCGAAGATCTTAGCTATCTCCCACCAGAAGAAAATGGGATTTTGCAGGCTGTACTGGCCTTGGACAAGAAGTATCGAATTCCAATTCATCTGCACTACTATGAGGGATATTCCATCAAGGAAATTGCAGATATCATGCAGACTAAGTCGGCAACGGTAGGAACATGGCTCGCGAGAGGACGTCTTATCTTAAAAGACAAGATTGGAGGCTTGGAGGATGAAGAAATCTGTTTATAAATCCGCGATGTCCCGTGTGAAAACAAGTGAGAATTTTAAAGAGGCAACCTATCAGAAGCTGATGTCGGAAATGGAAAAGACAGCACAACCAAATAGCAGCAATCAAAAGGAGTCGTTTAAAATGGAAAAAGCTAAAAAAAGAACGTTAACAGGTTGGACAGTTGGTATTGCAGCATGTGCAGTATTATCGCTAGGCATCTTCGCGATGAATCAGGATACACCAAATACAACAAATGTGCCAAATACAACACCGGAGTCGGCTGCTGTTGCAACGAAGCCTCCTACGAGTGGCAAAGCGGTTGTCAATATCGAGGGTGAGATTACGGAAGTGAGCACAGATGGAAAAAGCTTTAAGGTTGGTGACTTATGGGTAACCGTAACCTCAGAAACTGGAATGGGCATCGAAGGGCCAACGGCTGCCGAGCCGTCTGAAGAGCTGCTGCAAAAGGAGTTTAAAGTCGGCAATATCGTATCTGGATTTACGACAGAGGATGTAAGCACAGGAAAAGTGAATGCAGCACGCATCTACAATAATATGGCTCCGCAGAAATAAAATAGATACCTGGAGCGTAACGCAGATGGTTTTGAAGTTTACCGTTGCACAAAGAAGGCCAACAGTCACCCTCTTACGAGTGACTGCGGCCTATTTGTGTTTGTCGATGTGTTGTCGAAATTATGGTGAAACTCAGAGCGGGCTGAGATAAACCTCCAGTGCAGAAATGGTAGGACACCAGCGCGATTCTTCAATAGTTAGGCGGATGTGTCTTGCTGTTACTGCTGGGAATTTAAGTATGCGCTTGTAGCCGACAATCGTGCATTCACAGAATTGCTCCCAAGAACCGTCCTGCAGGTACTCCATACGGAATTTTTCGATCCGTTGACCGGATTGGATATGTTCTTTGAGCACGATTCTGTCAAATGCTTGCTCGACATTCAAATCGATTTCGATCACGGCATGCTCAGTACCTTCTTTGGGACACCAATACGTATTTTTGTCACCATCTAAAATCCGATTGGCATCGTGGTTCTCGTCCAATGCTTCCGTCGCCGCAGCATTTGCATTCGCGGCAAGATTATGCTGGAACGTGGACCTGATCATTTGTCCGAGCTCAGCCATTCGCCTCGCATCATTTTCATGAATGAGTCCGCGCCCGTCGGGAGGAAGGTTCAGAAGAAAGGTCGAGTTTCCACCAACCGATTTATAGTAGATATCCAAGAGCTCTTCCAGATTTCTAACCTTGTCATCCTCACCGGCGTGGTAGAACCAGCCTGGCCGAATCGAGGTATTTACTTCAGCCGGATACCATGTGAGCTTATCTTTCCCTTGAATGGCTTCTCTGCTGCCTAAATTCTCGTCTCTTGAGTTCGTTCGCTTGGAAAACTCGCCGTCGTCAACATGCTGCGACTCTTCTTGGATTTTCTCGCAATCCTGAAGCTCTGCCGGAACGACACTCCACTCGGAATCGCGAGTATGGCCCGCCTCATTGCCGCACCAACGAACATCAGGACCGCATACGGATATGACTGCGCCTGGCTGCAATTCACGAATCACCTCGTAATAGCCATCCCAATCGTAAACTTGTTTTAATCCATTGGGCCCCTCGCCGCAAGCTCCGTCAAACCATACACAGAAGATGTCGCCGTAATGGGTCAGCAGCTCGCGCAGCTGATTTTTCAAATAGTCGTTGTAGAGAGAGGAGCCGTACCGTTGATCGTGACGATCCCAGGGGGATAAATATACGCCGAATGCAATCCCGCCTTCACGGCAAGCATCCGCTACCTCCTGCACAAGGTCGCCATTCCCGCCACGCCATGGACTGTTCTTAACCGAATACTCCGTATAGGCGCTCGGCCAAAGGCAGAATCCGTCATGATGCTTGCAAGTCAGGATCAAGCCCTTCATTCCAGCCGATTTACAGACTTCTACCCATTGCTTCGCGCTAAATTCCAGCGGGTTGAAGATTGCTGGATCCTCGTCACCCAGTCCCCATTCCATATCCGTAAATGTGTTAACGCCGAAGTGGATAAAGGAATAGAACTCCAGTTCCTGCCAGGCCACCTGTCGTGCTGACGGTACGATTTGTGCAGCATTTCTGATTCGTTCACTCATTGGTACGCTCCCCTTCGATTGTCGATTCATACATCAGTAGTTCTACGTCATAGCTGCTTAAAGTCAGCGAGCGCTCGAAGCGACTGCCAGTAAGGAAGCCAGATGCGGGCTTATCGAGCTCTATTGTTTGCTCAGTGCCAGTGGTGTTCACATAGATAACGGAGCCGTTTTCCAGTTTGCGTGCGATAACCCCTGATGGAGTAGACGGTCCTTTCTTTATGCCAAGCGCTGAATACAAGGGGGCCAGAAGCGCTGTAAGGAAGCTCGTATTGGCGGGAATGGCGACATAGATGGCTTCTCCCTTGCCGTACCTGTTCCGTGTCACTGCGGGCGACTTATCCCATGTATTGGTAAAATTTGCTACTGTCTCAGCCGTATGAGCTTCAAGGATTTCATAATAGTCGATATCAGGCTGAAACTCATGCCCACCGAGTAAAATAATCGGCTTCTCACGCTCCAAGCGAAGCTCCGTCTTCTCCAGTCCGCCAGCATTTTCGATAGGCGTATGACTTCTGGTTCTCGAGAATGCTCCGCTGCGAATGCCAAATACATCACTAAGCTCTCCCGGCAGCGGGGTGTCGAATACGCGGTTGTGCTCATTGACCTTCGCTGAATACGCCGTCATTACAACGGTTCCACCGCCCTCTACGAAGGAGCGAATCGCTGCCGCCGATGCTTTATCCATCACGGCATGTCCCGGCACGATCAGAATTTTATAATCGTTTTGCAGCTGGCGCAAATTCACAATATTACAGTCAAGATTAGCCAGCACAAGTGTCTCATAGGCTTGCAGCACTTGCTCGGTATACTCCATTTTGTAATAGCTGCGGTTGCCTGCCATCACCTTCAAGCTTTCGTAGGAATAAGCAATGGCGATCTCCGGCTTCGTCCTTCTGGGAAGGCCTAGTTCCTTCAAAAGGTTGAATTCCTCAGCGATTTGTTTGAACTCGTCGTACTTCCAGCCTGGAGTTCCGTCATGGTCCACTAGACCGAATACATACTGCTCCTCTCCGCCTAACATTGTACGCCAGGTCCACGCACAGACCGCTTGACCTCTATATACTAAAGAGAGATAGGCGTACATTCTCATTGCATTGCGCGGCGAACCGTAACCTCCAAAGTCACCGGTTTGGAATTCGAGGCACCAAATAGGTTTATCAAGCTCTCCGATACGATGATCCATAAAGAAGCAAGCGGCTGTCAAAGCTTTTCTGTCTTCTGGATTAGTGCCCGGATAAAAACCGATTCCTGGCAAGTCAATAATATCTTGATACTGCTTCAAATAATCGAACCCGTATCCGGGATTTTCAGACCAATGGTTGGTAGACTCTCTGGCATGTGGGGCCAATCGTTTGACGAGAAGGCTCAAGCCATGCATATACGCCAAAGTTTCATCGGAATAAAAACGCCACATGTCGATTACCCGTTCCGGAGCACCTTGTATTTGACCCGAAATCGGCAGCACGACATCGTGAAAGCTATTCAGCTTTCGAGACCAGCGATGAGTCGTCCATGCTTGGTTCAAGTTGTCTATGGTTTTATATTTCTCCTTAAGCCAAGCTTCAAAGCGGTTTCTGGCGGCACTGGAATAGGAAGGCGCACCCGAGCCAAGCTCATTGCACAAACCAAAGGCGTAAAGGGCAGGATGGTTTCGGTAGCGGCACACTAGTTTTTCCGCGAATTTGTAGGCATACTCTTGAAAAGCAGGATGGCCGATATCTTCCATATATCGCGTTTGCGCTTCTAATCGATTGCCGTTTGTATCTGTGCGGTCGATCTCGGGATATTTTTTGTGCAGCCATGTGGGAGCGGGGCGGGTAGCAATATCAAGAACAACCTCTATACCAGCCTCGTGGAAAAGATCCATTACTTCATCGAACCACTCAAATGTAAAGTTCCCCTCAGACGGCTCATAGCTGTCCCAGCATAGGTGCCCCAGTCGGACAATATTGAAGGAGGCCTTTTTCATCATTTCAATATCGTGCTTCCATCGCTCGCGAGGCCAATCGTGCGGATGGTAATTCGTTCCTGCAAATAACAAGCTGATCACCGCCATATAAAATAATTAAATATACAGACCATATTAAATGCTGTATTCCAAATAAGAAATATAAAAAAAGAATGCGAATATATAAGAATATGAAAATCGAAATGAACGACCAATATATTTATATAAATATCGTTTTATTGTTATTTATGCATTTATGAAGTCAGCGATATACTAAACATCAATCATATACAAGGAGGTCACAGAATGAGAAAAAGATTTGTGAAGCAAGCGTCGATTGCGCTTGTAGCCGGATTAACGCTTTTAACTGCTGTTGGCTGCAGCCAAACATCCAATTCAGAGAAAAATGCACAAGGGGAAACAGAGAATGCAGGTCAACAAGAGGCTACGATTTCATTAGGTCGTGTTGTAGGCTCCGATAACAAATTTAAAAATGGAGAGAGCATAGAAAACAATGTTCACACCAAGTGGGCTAAAGAGAAGTTCGGCATTAACTTTAAGGTGGATTGGACCGTCGGAACTGGCGAGGCCTATTCCACAAGACTCCGTCTGCTGCTAAACTCCAACGACAAACTGCCGGATGTCTTCACATTGAGTGATCCGACGCTTGAGAATCAGGTGGTCGATTCCGGCAAAGTCATGGACATTGATGAAGCCTTCGATAAATATGCTTCGCCGCGAATCAAGGAGCTTTACGCTCAATATCCTGAAATCTGGAATACGGTAAGCTACGATGGCAAGCATTATGGTCTTCCTACCTTCAATGCTGTCAGTTCCTTCAGCGTCATGTGGATTCGTCAGGATTGGCTGGATAAATTGGGACTGCAGGTGCCGAAAACCATTGAAGATATGGAAACTGTCATGGATGCATTCGTTAATCAAGATCCTGATGGCAACGGGCAAAAGGACACCATCGGGTTGTCTCTTTCCCTTAAAAAAGGCGTTACAGCCGTGAAGGATACGTATATGGTCTCCAGTGATTTCTTATTTGGACAAGCAGCTATCCCAACCTACTGGACGGAGGCGGCAGACGGGACGCTGCAGTACGGGTCCGTGCAGCCGACAGTGAAGGAGGGGCTGACCAAGCTTAGCGAGTGGATGAGCAAAGGTTATCTAGATAAAGATGCAGGGGTTATGGATGAAGCCAAGGCAGCGGAAAGCTTTGTACAGGGCAAATCCGGCATGGTGTTCGGACCAACATGGATGGCGACTTATCCATTCAACGCCGATATGAAGTTTGATTATAAGCCGGTACCGATACCAGCAGGTATTGACGGGAAGATGGGATTCGGCAGCGAACCGCAATCCTCAGTCCGATTCTATTTCAACAAGGACTTTAAGTATATGGAAGCATTTTTCAATTATTTGGACGCTATTATGGGACCAGGCTTCTACGATCCTGATTCGGAATTCGCCAACGGTTGGGCGGAGGGCTACGATTATGTCTTGAAAGACGGAGAGCCCGTTTATGATCAGGATCAAATTCCGGGTGGATGGATCGATGTGAAGAAGTATTCCATTTACGGAAACGATATCCAAACGCCCAAAAAAGAGCTTGAAGTCATGGCCAAGCTAGGTCAAGGGATTGCGCCAGAAACGCCTTATGAGAAGTATTTCTCAGCCAGACCGAAGAAATGGTCGGAAGCTGCTGCAGTATTGCAAACGTATCTCGACGACGCCGCTATTTTTGATCGGTATACTGGACCACCAACAGCAACGATGGCTCAAAAAGGCGAATTGCTTCGCAAAATGGAAAACGAAGCCTTCCTGAAGATTATTTATGGAAATGAATCTCCAGACTCTTTCGATGCTTTTGTTAGTAAGTGGAAGTCTTCTGGCGGCGACGATATTACCAAAGAAGTAAACGAGTGGTATCAAGCGGTCAACAAATAGAAGATTTTTATTCGGCAGGCCTTGCGGGGCATATCGACGTAAGGCCTGTTTTATTTTCTAAATTAGCAAAAAAGGAGTTGTCTGGATGATGGAATGGAAGAAGAGGAGGATGAAGGTTTTTCGCCAGCTTCCTCTTCATTTGCTCATACTGCCATCTGTAATCTGCTTGCTTGTATTTAATTACGCGCCGATGGCTGGGCTATTGATGGCATTCCAAGACTACAAGCCTCGCCTTGGCCTTCTGAATTCGCCATGGGTTGGCTTAGAGCATTTTCAGTATATGTTTACGTATCCCGACAGCATACAAGTGATTTATAACACGCTATTAATCGCTTCGCTTAAAATTGGAGCTAATACTGTGGTGCCTATCGTGTTCGCCTTGCTTCTGAATGAGGTTCGCGTCATGATGTTCAAAAGGTTTGTACAGACGTTCGTTTATCTTCCTCATTTCTTGTCTTGGGTTATATTGGGCGGTATATTGACAGATATCTTAGGCAATAAAGGGATTGTGAATCAGCTATTATCCCTGCTGGGAGCAGGTTCTGTGTTCTTTCTCGGCGACGGCACTTGGTTTCGGATAACGGTCGTGGTCAGCGATGTGTGGAAGGAATTCGGCTTTTCCACGATTATCTATCTTGCGGCCATGAGCGGCATTAATATGTCATTGTACGAAGCAGCTGAAATGGATGGAGCAAGCCGCTTCAAGCAAACCTTCTATGTCACCTTGCCGGCGCTTGTACCCGTTATACTGGTTGTAGGAACGTTGGCGCTAGGCAATATCCTTAACGCGGGCTTCGACCAAATCTTCAATCTGTACAATCCGCTCGTTTACCGCGAAGGAGATATTATTGATACCTTTGTTTACAGGGTAGGACTTATGAATGGATCATTCAGTTTTGCGACAGCCGTCGGCTTGTTCAAATCGGTAGTGAGCTTCATCCTGATCGTTGCTGCGTACCGACTTGCCTACCGGTTTGGCAATTATCGCATTTTTTAAAGTAAAGGCAGGCTGATTCTATGTATCGAGGCACAATTGCTTATCGATGGTTTACTGTATTCAATACATTGCTTCTGACAGTGATATCCGTTTTATGTATTTTGCCGCTGGTTCATGTTGCCGCCGTATCTTTAAGCTCGAGCTCGGCTGCAACGGCCAACCAGGTGTATTTCTGGCCGATTGGATTTACAGGTGAAGCTTACTTGAGGACGCTATCAAATCCTTTATTTTTGCGTTCCCTGATCATATCAGCGGAAAGAACAGTTAGCGGCACCTTGTTGTCCATGGCATTGACCGTTACAGCGGCCTATACGCTATCGCGTTCGTTTTACGGCAGAGGATTTTATTCATGGTTTTTCGTATTTACGATGCTGTTTAACGGCGGCTTGATTCCGAGCTATTTGGTAGTCACTGAGCTTCATTTGACTAATACGCTAGGGGCCCTTATCCTTCCGGCAGCCGTTAACGTGTTTAATACGATTCTTATGATGCAATTTTTCCGAGCCATTCCGAAAGAGCTTGAAGAAGCGGCTTTAATAGACGGAGCGGGCTATATGAGATCGTTGACCGCGATCTATCTACCTTTATCGCTTCCTTCCTTAGCTACCTTATCGTTGTTTTCGATGGTATGGCACTGGAATTCATGGTTTGACGGATTGATTTATATGACCGATTACCGGCAATATCCGCTTGCGACATTTCTGCAGACGATTATACAAAGCGGAGACATGAGGAATACGAACATAGATCCCGGGCAGCTGCAGATCCTGTCGGAAAGAACGGTGCGATCTGCCCAGATATTGATTGGAGCGCTTCCGATCCTGTTAGTCTATCCCTTTCTGCAAAGGTTTTTCGTTCAAGGGTTGACGATGGGAGCAGTTAAGGAATAGAATGGGCAAAAACTTGGGAGTCGAAGCGAATGATTAACAAGGAACGCAGTCTTTTTTCCAAACTAGTCGGCTCCCTTATATTATTTTTGCTGCCAGTATTAATTTTGTCCATATATTCCAATCGAGTCAACGAGAATGCGATGACTGAACAAATTAAACAGTCAAGCATTAGCAGACTTTCTACCTTAGCCACGCAATTGGACAATACTATTCTTCAATTGGAGGTATTCACCAATATCCTGATTCGTGATCCGAACGTCATTGAATTTCAAGATTTGTCTTTGGTGACTTCCAGCTATTATGAACAAATTAATCGAAAAAAAATTATTCAGGATAAGCTATATTTGCAAAGTGCATCGACCGAATGGATTAACGATGTAACCGTTTATTCGCCGCAAACCGGACAAACGATATCGACAGTAAACGGAACCTCGTTTGTTCCGGAGCGGCTTCAGAGGTTAAGTAAGGAAAATTGGAATTTTATTTTGAACGATGAACAGACAGACAAACAGGGCAAGGTTATCCACCTGACCGTTGAACCCTTCGAGGCAGGCGGCGGCATCGCCAAAGCCAATTCCATCATTGAAATCAGCTTTGACATGAGCAACGTGATTCGTATGCTGGACAAGTTTAAGTCGCAAGGGAGCGGCGAAGCCTTATTTTATAAGTCTAGTGATACATTTTTAGCAACAAGCTCGTTCCCTTCCTATCTTCTTAGTGAAGCTGTGTCCGCTTTAAAACAAACACAGCTGGCAGATGAGGGGGATATCACCTTAAATATAAACGGAATTTCGTATCTGCTTACTTATTCCGATGTACAAGCGATAGACGGTTATGTAGTCAACGTAGTACCTTTATCCGAGATTTTAACTCCATTGCGAATGATCAATCGATTCGCCTATCTTGTCTATGGATTGCTGCTCATCGTCGGCATTGCAGTATCCTGGTTGTTGTACCGAAATGTTCAGGTACCCTTGCGGGCCCTTGTAAAAGGAGTACAGCAGATCAAGATGGGACAATACAAAACAAGAATTCCACTTCAGGTGAATAACGAATTTCGGCTCATTATTTCCAGATTCAATGATATGGCTGATCAAATTCAGCAGCTCATCGAGAATGTGCTGGAGCAGCAGCTTCATACGCGCGAAGCAGAGCTCAAGCAGCTGCAATCGCAAATCAATCCGCATTTCTTATATAACAGTTTGACCTATGTCATCAGCATGACCAAGCTAAACAGGAAAGACGCGGTTCTTGAAATGGCTTATCACCTGTCAGATTATTATCGCTACACGACTCGGGTGGAGAATCAATTGGTTAAGCTGGAGGATGAGTTAAAGAACGCGGCCGATTACCTTAGTATTCATCGAATGAGGATGAGCCGTATTCGTTATGGAATCGATGTGATGAGCGGCATGATGCCCCTCATCGTACCCAGATTGATTTTGCAGCCCATTGTCGAGAACGCTTTGATCCACGGGGTTGAAGCTTTGGAAGACGTTGGAGTTGTAACGATTACGGGTAGATGCACAGGCAACGAATATTCATTGCTTGTGGACGACAATGGTGGTTCCATGACCTTCGAGCGGCTGCAGGACCTTCGTAGGCTGTTGGCAAGCCGTCGTGGTGAAGGGGCGGGGGCGGATAGCTGTGGTCTTATGAATGTGCATCGGCGGCTCCAGCTCCGGTATGGAGCCGATTCCGGCTTGAAGCTATCGATTAACGCTGCATCGGGACTGCGAGTAGAGCTGCATTGGAGAGGAGGGGAGGTTGACGATGAAGCTGTTGATTGTAGATGATGAAGAGCACTTGGTTGAAAGCATGACAGCTAGCATATCCTGGGCAGAGGCTGGCATTACAACCGTGCTTTCCGCGTATTCCGGCAAACAGGCTCTTGAAGTCATGGACAAGAATCCCGCAGACATTGTGGTAACCGATGTTCGTATGCCAGGTATGAATGGGATTGAGCTGATCAGAGCGATTAAGGGGAAATGGCCCCAAACGGAGTGTATGCTGCTTACTGGGCATGCGGAGTTTGAATTTGCCCAGCAAGGGGTGAAGCATAAGGCGTCTCATTATTTGCTCAAGCCAGTGAAGGACGTTGAGCTGATCGCTGCCGTTAAAGATGCGGTTAATACAGTGCTGGCGGAACGAGAGAAGATGATGGCATTTGTACAATCGCAAGCTATGGTTTATCGCAATTTGCCTATTTTACGTTCCAATTTATTGAACAATCTGATTCAGGGGAGATTGTGGCAAGAGCGGAAGCTGAATGAACAATTGCTCTTATATGATATTCAGATCGGGATCGGCGATGCCATGTCGCTGATTCTTATTCGTATAGAGGATAATGATAAGAGGTATGGTCTATCGGATATGTCCATTATGGGGTATGCAGTTACTAATATCGTCGAGGAATTGCTGTCCGGCACCTATAAGAGCTGGAGCTGCGAGGATTTATACGGCCATATCTTGTTCATTGTGAATCATGGAGCAGGGAGCTTGGAGGATCATTATTTGGAACGAATTGCAGACGATATGAGGAGAATTGTCAATCAACTGCTGCATTTAACCATCTCGGTTATTCTGTCGCCTGTGGGATCTTTTCCAGCCGATGTGGAGGAGCTTTATCAGCGCTGCGTCGCTACGGTTCGTTCGCAAATCGGCTACGACAATGACTTCGTTGTCCGTCTTGGCAAGGAAAATGCGAAACCAGTGTCTCATATTGTCGCTTCACTATATTCGCCTCCGCTATTCCCGCATTTGCTTGAGGCGGGCAACTGGGCGGCTGCAAGAGAGAAGCTGGAGGAAGTATTGCGTGAATGGAAAGTGAAATACAGTGGCTCAAACGAACATCTATTTGAAATATTTTATTCACTTAAATCTGCTTTCACATACTTTGTGCATAAGAGCGGCAGATTGCTTGCAGATTACCCCTTGCATGCATCTGCGGAGATCAAGAGCGTTGGCGAGCTGGAGTATTGGGCCGCGAGCATGCTGGATAGGCTGCACAATGAGATGAATAAGGAACTGTCTGCATCCCGTCATTCAGTTGTGGCTCAAATTCATCAATTTGTACAAGAGCATCTATCTGAGGACGTTTCGCTTCAGGCCATCGCCGATTACGTCTATATGCATCCAACCCATGTATCCAAAGTATTTAAGAGAGAAACAGGCGAGAACATATCCGACTACCTGCTGCGGTTGCGGATGGAAAAGGCCGTATTTTTATTAAAGGACAGCAGATATAAAATATATGAAGTAGCGAACCGTTTGGGCTATAAAAATCCGACCTATTTTATCAAAGTGTTTAAGGAGCATTTTGGCGTTACACCGCAAGAATTTAGAGAATAAGGTGATAATAGTCAAACCATACACGATATTAATTTAGCTCGCGAAAACTCTGCGGAGTTATGGATTCAATTTTTCTAAAAGTAGATACAAAATGACTAGCATCCAAAAAGCCCACCAAGGAGGCGACCGCCTTGACGGTGAGCTTTTTATCGTTTATCAGGTGCTCCTTGGCCTTCTGAATGCGCAAGTGTATGAGGTATTGGTAAGGGCTCATCCCTGTTGTCACTCTGAATAAGTAATTCAATCGTTGTGAACTGATACCAGCATATTCTGCCAACTGGAGCAATCCAATAGCGGGGTTCGAATAGTTCTCTTCAAGAAACTGAATTAATGGCATTAATCTGACGGTATGCTGGGAGAAGGAGCGTTGATTATCGACTTGTCCATATCGTTTCAGATCCATCAGAAAGCGATAGACAAAGGCCGAACCATCCATTCCGTTGAAATCGAAGTTTTGTCTTGCCAAATTTCGACTCCTTTTATGCATAGTGGATAGTCGGGAGTTCGATTCCCAGCTAATCACAGTGGAGGTAGCCAAACCGAGAGAGGAAACAATGAATGGTGCGAGGTTTCCATTGAATGTGATATACCAGGTAGACCAAGGATGCGTTTGGGTTACATAACGGTGCGGAGCATTAGGCGGCAGCAAAATGCCTTGATTTGGCGCTAGGGTGAGTGTTTTGCCCGCAATTTCAAATATACCTTCTCCTCCGGTTGTCTGCAGCCAATGATAACAATGGTAACCCTGTGGTCGGACAAACTCATCCTGCCATTCATTCCATCCCATCGTTTCGATGAAAATAGGCAGGGTACGGTCCAAGCCTGTTACAAGCATTTGTTTCATGTAATGCTGCATTGAATCACTACTTTCATTTTTTTATATTGTACTTTAATTATACCTGATTTCACTTCTGCCAGTCACATTAATCGTAATCACGATGATACCGATCCTTCTCCTATACCCATTTGTTCAGAAGTATTTTGTTAAAGGCGTCATGATCGGCTCTGTGAAAGAATAGGTGAGGATTGGGATTAATCTTTTGAAGAAACGCATCGTGCATGAGTTTTGGGGCTATGACAGGCTGTGAGCAATTGACCTGTCATAGCCCCATTTGCGTGTTATTGGAATTTATAGGGGTTTAACAGGCACGCATATTTCGCAAAAATCATTCTCAAGCATATCACCGATATATCTTTCTAAAATCGGTTTATTGTCCATTTGGTATCCGCCGTTTTGTAAGTATGGAAAAATTTCATTCCATGCTCTTTGAATAGCTTCTGCTGTATGTTTGATTGTGCAAATCACATACGTTCCACCATCAAGCTGGCCCTCGCAAATGGAATCATCATCTGGATATTCCTTTGAAATGACAATACATGCATCATATCGACAGTTTTCCGGTAGTGTTGTTTCAGGGTTATCTTGCGGCACCCCGAGCAGGATTGTCGATTCAGTGAGCAGATTTCCCCCTTTGGCCCAATTTTTCAGCTTCTCCATCGCTTGAGAATTGGCAGGACCATATGGCCCAACTTGTCGCACATAGGCAATGCGGTATTTCGGCAAAGTTTCGATTTTAATATCCATTGTTTTTTCCTTTCGCAAATAGATTGGAATACAATTGGAATGCTATCATGCTATAAAATAATATTCATTACTTTTTTGATTAATCATTATTCCTATTCAATAGTAAGGCAATCTAAACGCAACTGATGGCTAAGATTAGCGGGATTAAGACTTGCAGACGCAAATTTAAGGGTTGTGTCAGCTTCTCCTTAACTCAATACCTTTCGCTTTTATCGGTCTGATGGATTTCCTGCTATAATAGAATAAACTTAACCAAACATCGTTATTTGGAGGCGGGGTTTAGAATATGGCAATCATTACTTTTTTAATTATTGGCTGGATTCTAAGTTGGTTTAAATTCGATCGCGTGTTTATTCAGGCTTTCAAAGAGCTATTTAACAAAGAGGTGTCATCGGCAACTTACTATTTCTGTTTTTTTGGTATAGGGATTATCGGGGAGATCGTATTACTCATGCAAGGCGCATACTATGAGTATTTCTTACATAGATGATTTTATATATTTAAGTTATTGAATCACAACGTACCGAATGGCTGTCTATCTTTTTAATAAGGGGTAAGTGAAATAGCTTATGGATAATTATAATTTTTCTTCAATAATGGGTGATCAAACGAGTTCACTGCCAGAGCAAATAGCGAATCATATACTGAAAAAAATATTTATAGGCGAATTAGTACAAGGGACTCGGCTGATTGAAACCAATATAGCGAAAGAATTGAATGTAAGTAACATTCCGGTTCGAGAGTCCTTCTATATTTTGCAAAATACGGGTGTTGTGGAACGGCTGCCTAGAAAAGGCGTGCATGTAAAAGCTATCTCCAAGAAAGAGATGGATGATTATACCGATGCCTTAGTGGAACTATTTAAGCTTGGAATCGATTTTTCAAAATCAAAGTGGACCGAAGAAAAATATGTGCAGCTTAAGCACTATTTGATCGGGGCGCAAGAGGCACTGCGGCAAAAGGATATTTTAGAATACGTGGTTAACGTTCATCGATTATGCGGATATGTATTTCATGTGGCTGAAAATAAAGCATTTAGCAAGTTTTACTCTGATATTACTTTTATTACAAATGCGTACTCCCAAATGAAATGGGGAGATGTTGAAAGAACAAAAAGCCGTTATATTTACTTGGAAGAAATGGTTCATGCCATCATCCAAGCGGATTTTGAGAAGGCGAAGGAAGCATTTGAAATTTTAACGAGACAATCTTTAAATATATAGAATCAAGCATAAGAAAGAGACAGCCTCCAAAGTAAAGTGGAGACTGTCTCTTTCTGCTCATGAGCTTAGTTAGCCATTACGCCGCCATCAACGATTAATTCTGTACCGGTGATGAACTTCGATTCGTCCGATGCAAGGAAAAGGGACGCATAAGCGATATCAATTGGATCACCAAAGTGGCCTAATGGTGTTTTATTCAAGTAGTATTGTTTCGCAGCTTTCATATCTTCTGTTTCTAGTACGGCAGACATTGGCGTTCTAATTTGACCAGGACAAACAACGTTTGAACGTACATGATCTTTGCCATAGTCTACAGCGATATTTTTAGACATGCCGATTAGACCTGCCTTAGCAGCCCCATAGCCTGTACCGCCTTGTCCACCAACTAGTCCGCCGATAGAAGAAATGGTTACGATTGAACCGCCGCCATCTTTAATCATTTCAGGAATGGCATATTTGCTTCCTAAAAATGCCCCTTTTAAGTTAATCGCTAAAAGCTTATCCCACTCATCTGGATCATGGTCGGCAGCCTTCGCGATGAACGGACCAGCAACTCCTGCTGTATTCACTAAGACATTCACTTTCCCGTATGTTTCAACAGCTGTTTGGACAGCACTTTGCCAATCTTGAGGTGAAGAGATATTTAATTTAACAGCAATTGCATCTCCACCGTCAGCTTTAATTTCATCAATGACAGCTTGAAGGCCTTGTACATTCATATCACCGCCAATTACTTTGGCACCTTCTTTTGCAAATAAACGAGCTTGCTCAGCCCCCATACCGCTGCCTGCTCCAGTAATAATTGCTACTTTGCCTGATAATCTTCCCATGAGAACGCCTCCATTAGTGTAATTAGCATCATCAAATAATATATAATATATAATAATACCACTCATATTATATATAATATATTATTGAGTGTCCAATCATGGAGTGGATTATTGAACTTACAGATGAGATCCGCCGCTTGCATCAATGAATTGTCCCGTTATCCAACGGCTGTCTGACGAGGCGAGAAAGGCAGCGATATCTGCAACATCCTCAGGCTCTCCCCACCTTTTGAAGGTGGAGAGGCCAGCGGCCATTTTTTGTCCATGGGGATCCTGCAGCGTTCCAGCATTCATAATATTGCCCTCTTATTCCCGAAGCTAAGCGAGTTGGGAAAATACGCTGGAGAATTAAAAGTAATCCTGTATGATAAGAAATAACGATCTGAGTCGTTGCGAATTCGTGGAATATTAATACGTTAAGTCACATCAGGAGGTAAACGAATTTGAATGAGGTCGAAGGAACACTACATAATGAGTGGCTCGCTCAATGGGAGTCAACTCATCCATTAAACGATAAATGGGTGACGGTTGGCGAAGTTCACTATATTCCCTTGCATACGTTTATACTCGTGACTGATGGACAAGCGATCTGGAATATTAATGGAGAAAAGGTCCATGTCGCATTTGGCCATTTGATTGCGATAGAAGAAAATTCATTAATTGAGGTTTTAGACGGTGGCCATTTGGATCTGTCAGGCTGGGAGATTCAATTCCATACGTATGCCCTGTTCCATAAACAACGAGAGGTCATGAAATTTGAATGGCATGTGCCAACAGGGAACACCTATCAAATCACGCAATTAACGGGTGGAGCATTAGCCGGCATCTGTCATCACTTAAGCGAGGATGCTCCTCGTGACGGGAATGAAGCAATGGTCGGCAACCAGCATTTTATATATGAATTATTGAAGCATTTTTATCAGAAGCAGCCGAGTGACAGACAGACTACCGAACAGGGGATGCAGCGTTCTATCGTCTACATGCAGGAGCATTATGATGAGATCATTACACGCAAGCAATTAGCGGAAATGGCCGGAATAAGCCAGTGGCATTACTCTCGAAAATTCAGCGAACGATATGGCAGGCCTCCATTGGATTATTTGGCGAATTATCGAGTCTATCGCGCACAGGAAGAGCTGTTATTGACTTCCGCGAAGGCCTACGAAATTGCCAAAAAGGTAGGCTTTGAGGATGCCCATTATTTTAGCCGCCGCTTCAAACAGCTTGCAGGAGTACCGCCAAGACTTTATGCGCAGACGATACATCAGCGAAAAATCGTATCCCTTTCCCCGCTCTATGCAGAGGTTCTAATCGCATTAGGGGTCATCCCTCATGCTGTGGTAGTAACTCCTGTGCTTTTGCCGCAGCATCAACGACAATTATTTGCCTCCCATCAGGTTCAGCTGCTGGAAGTTCCGCAAAATGGTTTTAATTTGGAATTAATTCAACAGGCGCAGCCGGAATTAATGGTGGGCCGTTATTTAACAGAGGATATGAAGCAGCAGCTGCGTACAATCGCACCTGTCATCACAGGCCTTACAGTGGATTTATCTATCCTGATTGATCAGTTCGCAGCTATATTTGACAAACAAGAAGCAGCAGCAAAGTGCCATAATCAGATGAACAATGAGGTGGATGCGGCACGCGATCAATTACAATCGATCATCCGATCTGGAGCCACGGTTATGGTCCTGCGAGTAGAGCCTACTGGGTATCGATATTTGGGAGGAAACTCAAGCAGAGTATCCCAATTGCTGTATGAAAAATTAGGCATGGCCATTCCAGAGCCGTTAAAGTCGGGAAAAGCATGGTTTAACCCGTGCTCGATTGACCAATTGTATAATGCCAATCCCGATTATCTATTTGTGGAGAAACGTGTGATAGAGCATTATAGTGCAGATGAAAATATGGAGAAATTAATGGATAGCTACCAGTGGCGAAATTTGAAGGCGGTAAAAAATAACCGGATCTGCAATGTAGATACCAGTCTTTGGGTGGATGGCTTTGGATTCATTGGACATGCGCTTGTGTTAAAACAAATCGTAAGCCACTTATGGGATGGAAAAAGTAATAGAGCACAATAATCCACCTCTATACGCACCTTTTGCTATGGAAGGATATCTGCTTATTTGATAATCTTTGAAAGTGATAATTATTATCAATATAAGGGGAGAGCAATAATGTCAAAACGATTAATGAAGGTATTTGGAGTTGTGCTGTTGGCACTCAGTTTAATGCTAGCTGCCTGCTCCAATTCAACGAATACGAAAGAAGAAGCTGCTGTAGAAGCACAAGAAAGCAATGCGATTAAAGAAACGACTACAGATAAGACCACAGAAACGACCAAAGAAACCACTAAAGTGGTACAGAGCCTATTTGGCGAAGTCACGATTCCGACCGAACCCAAAAATATCCTCGTTATGAGCACGATATATGCCGAATATTTAATTGAGATGGGAATTACGCCGCAAATGGTCGTATACGTACCGGAGGTTGAACCTGCGTATCGTGCGCCTTATTTTGAAGAGCATGGGGTTCAAATGATTAATGGCGAGCTGTACCAGTATAACTATGAGCAATTGCTCAGTTTATCTCCGGATCTGATCATTGAGCGGGGGGCAGGCATGGAGCAGACGGCCTATGATGAGCTGACTAAAATTGCGCCTACCGTTGCTGTGGACTCAAACAGTCAGATGGAAGATGTAATGCCTAAATTGGCCCAGTTGTTTGATAAGGAAGCCGAAGCCGAGAAAGTGGTAACTACTTTTGATAATAAAGCGTTGCAGGCTAAGCAGAAATTACAGCAGGCACTCGGTGACCAAACGGTGCTGGTGCTTCGTGTAGAGCATGACCGATATCGTTATTTGGGCTCGCAAGCGGGGGACAGCAGCAGATTCTTCTATCAAACACTAGGCTTGAATATACCCGAAATTTTAAAAGAGTCGAAGGATTGGTTTACGCCATTTTCATTAGAAATTTTGCCAGATATTAACCCGGATTACATTTTCGTTGAACAGAGAGTATTAAAAGACTATGACACGACAGATTCCATGAAAAATTTGGAGCATAGCTCGCTGTGGAAAAATCTCGATGCGGTTAAAAATAATCGAGTATTCACATTAAAAACCAATGATTTTGTGCAAGGCACGGGTCCTATTGGTTCAGGCCTGCTCATGGATTATATCGTAGAAAAGCTGGTTCCTTAAATGAATACGAGGCAGCAGGATATCTACGATATTACGATCATTGGCGGCGGCCCTGCGGGCATGTACGCAGCTTTTTACAGCGGTATGAGAGCGATGCGCACAAAAATCATCGAGGCCAAAGAGCAGCTTGGCGGATTTATGCGCACCTATCCCGAGAAGCTGGTTTGGGATGTTGGCGGAGTCGAGCCGATACACTGTGAAAAATTGATTGAATCTTTAGAAAAGCAAGCGAAAACCTTTGACCCCACCCTTGTCTTTGGCCAGGAGATTGCTTCGTTAGAGCGCCGGGAGGACCAGACTTTTGTGCTGACCTCCAAAACAGGCGAGCGCCATTATACGCGTACGATATTATTATGTGCGGGTAGAGGGATGACGCAGGTTCAGAAGCTGGATATTGAAGGTGCCAATCGCTACGAATTGACGAATCTTCATTATACGGTGACCGATTTGTCGAGATTTGCCGATAAACGTGTTCTGATTTCAGGCGGAGGTGATTCTGCGATTGACTGGGCCAATGAAATTTCAAAATTGGCTAAGCAGGTCATCGTCGTTCATCGAAGACATGAGTTTACAGCACACGAATTGCCTGTAGAGCAGATGAGAGCAGCATGCCAGGTGAAAATGCCATATAGCATTTCACGTTTATATGGAGCGGGTGATCATATTGAACAAGTCGAGCTCGTTCATGTGGAGACTGGTGCAATCGAGCAAATAGAAGTCGATGAAATCATCGTGAGTCATGGATATGATCGCGACTTTGGCAATTTGTCGAACTGGGGATTAGAGAGGGAGGACTATGGCGTAACGGTGGATGCGCGAATGAGGACGAGCGTTTCTGGCATTTTTGGAGCTGGCGATTTTATTACCTACGGCAGTAAGGTGCGGTTAATCGCAGGCGCCTTTAATGATGCCGTGTTAGCCGTCAATAGCGCAAAGCTTTATCTTGAGCCAGCGGCTTCTGATATGGCTGGTGTTTCCTCGCATAATGCCCGTTTTTTTGATAAAAATAAAGCGCTTCTGCAACAGTAGCTTGCAGGAAATGTACAGCAACAAGGCTGACATCGATCATTGATCGGTGTCAGTCTTGTTTAACTTCCCAGCTGACATGGACGCTGCGGCACAGAAATTGCCCGCCAAAGCCTTCATTTTCGCCATCCTCAGGGTAAAATAGTAGTTGCTGTTCGAAATTGATAAAGTGGCGAACTTTTGGGGATTATTTTAAGGGCGGAAACAGGCAACGGATCCACATTCTTATGAATAGGCCAAATATAGTACTAGGAGGAGAAAAAATGAAATTTGAACTTGGGCGCTGCTTGCTGCTTGAGCGATTAGCGGAAGCACACATGACCATTGGTCAATTAATCGCAGCGCTGCACTATAAACACGAACGGATAAACGATTTTATAGAAAATAAAAGAATGATGCCCTTGAAGACAGCGATTTCCATCGCTGATACGATTGGATGCTCGGTAAATGACCTGTATGAATTAATCGCGATCGAAGCCGAAGTACCTCCCAGAGTCGAATAGGAGGCTCATCTAGGGCGTATACCGCCAAGCTGAAATTTCGCCCTTCAAATCCAATTGTAAAAATAGCCTCGCCTCTTCATGATATATATCGGGACAGAAGTCTTTCTCCGTCGCTTCTGGTACACCGTCATGCCTGTTCCATATGGTCATATTCAGCCCTTTTCCCCATAAGAACAAGCGAACGCCATCTGCTGCTAATTGTCCTTGTGGATGAGGAAACACACCCTCTTGCTGCGAAGTGGTCTTATAGGCAGGAGCCTCTTTTAATAAAATAGAGCGTTCACCCGTCACTACATTGAACAAAATAACGACAGGCAATGCGCCTTCATCCGGCAAGTCCTCCTCATCGAAAAAATCGCCATCCACTTGTCCCCAGATTGCCATAGTTTGTGCATCTAACCAAGCGACGGGCAAATCCCAGTCCACAAGCATGTGCCAAGGTGTGCCTACGGAAGCGCCATCTTCCGACTCACGAGTGTTGTTCATCCAATCTCGCACATTCCAGAACCGAATAACACCGACCGGTTGCCATACCCAGCCCGTATCTACGACCCAATGCTGATCCTGTGACACGTAAAGCTTGCCATGAAAATAATTAAGATAGCCATCGTCGTCATAGTTGGTCTGGGGACGGTTGCTTAGAAGCTCCCCTGACTTCACATCAGTCAAGTCTAGACGGTTCCATTCTGTGCCATGAATAAGTAGCGAACGCCCGTCAATCTCGGCAAAAGCTAACGGAAAGGTACATACCTCTGAATGGTAGTCATCGCGAGACAGCTTCATGATTGGTTGGCGGGCGATTAAATCATAAACTGCGGCATGACGGCCAAAACGATTCGAAATCGCGGCATTATCTGAAGCAGTTGTTCAGCAAGTCCTGTAGCAAGATTCAGCTTCCATAATTCACATGCATGATTTAAGGCAAGCACTGACCTAT
This sequence comes from Paenibacillus sp. J31R34, assembly GCF_059383715.1. Taxonomy (NCBI): domain Bacteria; kingdom Bacillati; phylum Bacillota; class Bacilli; order Caryophanales; family Paenibacillaceae; genus Paenibacillus; species Paenibacillus sp. J31R34. The sequence continues at coordinate 928,225 of NZ_JBXENU010000002.1, read as the reverse complement.
TTTGCTCATCGGGCAAAGGATGCATAACAGCGATGGAGCCTGGGGAGGCGCTAAGTGCTGGCAAAGAAATAAGCTGAAATGGCATATTCCCACCCCTTTTCAATAATAGCTTTATTTTAATCTATTTCTATGCATCTTCCAAATACTAGGGCGCGCCTACAAAATAGAATCGGACTGCTGCTTCTAGCTTAATGACTAAGACTATTGTTGCTGAGGCCACGCGGCTCGGAAAGCTCGCCCCTTTTTTTGACGGACTGAGGCGCCGCTATTCTGGCTTTTTCAACGATTTCGGGCTTTAAGCGGACAGGAGAGCCGTAATCGATCTAATAATCCCGGCAAAATGGCTATGGGAAGTGCATTAGCGTCTCCTGAGTCCGCCAAATCTAACTTTGTGCCGTACACGTGTCTTAGTCGGTAAGCCAGCTGTTTCTGCGGCCAGCTGGCTTTTTTTACTGAAATAAATGCCAATTCTCCACATTAGGCTTAGAAACTTTTAAAATCAAGTGAGAGAATGTGCAGGGATGGGGAGTCTTAGCAGTGAGATAAACAAAAGTTGGGCCGTAAAAGGAGGGGAGCAAGTGGAGCTGAGAGAAGATCATATGATTATCGAAGCCGTGCTGAACGGAAATAAACAAGCGTACGCAGATATCGTCCGGCGCTATCAGAATAAGCTTTACGGGCTATTTCGCAAAATGGGAGCTTCCGAGGCTGACGCTGAGGATTTAACGCAGGAGACGCTGCTCAAGGCGTACCGCAAGCTGGCATCGCATAATCCGGTGCAAAGCTTTGCTGGCTGGCTTTATACAATCGCTGTTAATTTGCAGAAGGACGGCTGGCGGCGGAAAAAACCAGAATCACCCGTATTGAATGAAGGCTGCGAACGCCAGACACCAGAAGCCAAGCTGCTGCAAAAAGAGCTGCGCTCTGAGCTCGGCCGCCTGCTGGAGAGGCTGCCTGAGCATTATCGGCTGGTGCTGGTTCTCCGCTACACGAACCAATTGAGCCACGAGGAAATCGCCAGCGTAACGGGCATGTCGATAAGGCAGGTCACCAACATCATTCACCGCGCTAAAATCAGGCTGCGGAAAATGGTAGAAGCCAAGGAGGGACAACGTTATGACATTTTGGAATCGTACAAAAGCTGAAAAAGTCGATCCTAAAGCGGGGGTTGGAACAGCGACAGCGGAAGATAAGAAAATTGAAAACGTCTTGTTCGAGGACAAGCTTCAAGATGATTTTACCGATAGGGTGATGTTGGAGCTGGAGGGCATTGACATAGAGCCAGTGGAAACTGGCAATTCAATTGATTTTGAGCCCGGTGCCTCATCTATTGCCTGCCAAGTGAAACGGCATCAAGCGGCCAGAAGGTCATCGAGACGCAAAGCCTGGGGGCTTGCCGCCGCTGCCGTTGTACTCGCGGGAAGCACGCTGTTATATGCACAGCCGACGCTTGCGGATATGGTGCGGTCGCTTTTTGCCCAGAACAGCTATGTGGATAGCGGCATGAAGCAGGTGCAGGAAGCAGGATTGGTACAGCATTCCGACGCCAGCGCCGAGGATCAAGGCTATACGCTGAAGGTCAACGAAGTGATAGCCGATTCGACCCGTCTCATTGTGGGAATCGACATTTATGATGCGAAAGGAAATGCGGTAGCTGGCGAAATTCAATCTGTAGATGGGAATTTTAACCTATTTGATGTAGATAGGGGACATATTGGAGATATCCCTTATGGGATTAGTACAGGAGGCAATACGACCACGAGCAGGTTCGAATTTGTTTTTAGACGGCCAGTATTGAAGGACAAGATGCAGCTCGACGCTTACATTAAACAGATCGCCTTGCATCAAGGAACACCGGGTTCGGATGACTTTTCGTCTAAGACGGTCAAGGGGCGATGGACGCTACATGTAGATATCGATTTGAGCAAGGCGAAAGCCCAGACGCTGTTCACCCCTATCGGCATTTCTTATGAGACGCCAAGCGGCATTCGGATTCAGATGCAAGGAGCAACCCGTACGCCGAGCGGAGGCTCGCTTGAGTTTACGACGTCGCTGACGCCAGATGCGGCAAGCCGTGCAATAAATGGTCAAAGCGGGTTTCATCTACTTAATTACCATCTGGAAGATGAACAAGGCCATGTGCTCGAGAAGAGCCCGAGCATGACGGAAATGGAATTTTCAAGCCGTCGCTACGAGCTTGACCGATGGAGCGGTCTGACGAAATGGTTTTACCAATTTGATGATTTTGCCTATGACAAGCAGCAGATCCGGTTTGTACTGGACAGCTATGTAATCCGTGAAAAAAGCGAGGCCTCGGTCGTCTTTGATCCGTCTCAAGCTTCCCCGGAAAAACCTGTCTTATTCGAAGACGCTGGCGATTCACTTCTGCTCAAAGGATTGACGATCGATTCAGATGGCTACGGAAGAATTCCAATTGGCGGCACGTTCAGCAACCCCAACTTTGCGTCGGGTACTTGGATCGCCGTTGACGAGAACGGCAAGGAATACCGGATGTATGCTGGCGGGGGATATAGTCCTGATAATCTGAATTTGGACGACGGTGCTGATCTCCAATTTATGATGAGTGGCATGAACAGCATGCCGAAACAACTGACGATTAAACGCACCGTCATCAATCGCCAGTACAAGGATGCTGACTTGTCGTTCGTCATTCCGTCTACCGGAACGAATGGTGTCATTCCGCAATAAGCAAGCAGTAATGGATGTTTATTTAACTGAACGATGCTCAAAAATAAAGGTATTAAGGTAGAGGATCATGAAGTAGAGCAAGGTGAAGTTGACATGATGGAGTGAAGGGAAATGAAGGAAACGATATTTGTGCTGGCACCAGATTCATTCAAGGAAAGCATGACAGCAAAAGAAGTGTGTATGGCGATGGAAAAAGGGCTGCGAAAAGTCTATCCGACAGCAGGTTATATTCATGTTCCAATGGCCGACGGTGGGGAAGGGACGGTACAATCCCTTGTGGATGCATCCGGCGGTACGATTCATTATAAAGAAGTAAGCGGGCCGCTTGGCCAGACGGTAGCCGCAACATATGGCATTCTGGGGGATGGTGCAACGGCGGTCATCGAGATGGCATCGGCCAGTGGCATTCATCTGGTGAACAAGCAAACGAGAAATCCGCTTTGCACGACTACCTACGGGACAGGCGAATTGATTCGGGCTTGCTTGGATCAGGGAATTCGCAAAATGATTATCGGGATTGGCGGCAGTGCCACCAACGATGGGGGAACGGGCATGGCTGAAGCGCTCGGGGCAAAATTTCTTGATGCAGATGGAAATTCGCTTGCGCGCGGGGGAGGGGCTCTTGACCACTTGACTCGTATCGATGTGTCGAATCTGGACGAGCGTTTGCGGGAAGTGCAATTTATTGTCGCCTGCGATGTGACGAATCCGTTATGCGGGGAGCATGGCGCTTCGCAGGTATTTGGTCCGCAGAAGGGCGCGACGCCGGAAATGGTGCACCGGCTGGACGCCAACCTGTCCCATTATGCAGATGTCGTGAAGCAGCAGTTGCATAAGGATGTGCGGGATATACCGGGAGCAGGCGCAGCCGGCGGGCTGGGCGCAGGCTTGTTGATTTTCACACAGGCGGTTTTGCGCAAGGGCATTGAAATTGTAATCGAATATACAGAGCTGCGAGACAAGCTGGCTGAGGCCGATATCGTGTTTACGGGTGAAGGCGGCATTGATTTTCAGACGAAATTTGGCAAAACCCCATACGGTGTAGCTCGCGCTGCCAAGGAGGCGGGCAAGCCGGTCATAGCAATCGCTGGATACATTGGGGAAGGAATCGAAACGTTATACGCCGAGGGCATTGATGCGGTATTCGGCATTGTTCCGGGAGCATCCGATTTGGAGAAGCTTCTGAAGGAAGGGCCGGATAATGTGGAGCGTACTACCGAGAATATTGCAAGGGTGCTGAAACTGGGCCTGATTACCGATAGAAGGTAGGCAAGCAAGCCTTCCTCGTGCCGCCTTTGCCATACTTCCACCCTGTTCAGGAGTACCGCGCTCAGACATAATTCAGTTATTGAATACAGACGGTGCTTTTGATCAGTATGAGGAGGAGGAATGGATATGTTTGATAAAAAGGTGAAGCTGCAGCCTTATGCGGATATGTCAGCACATATGGAAGGTTTTGATGTGGTTTCGGCCCAGCTTGGCGGAGATGGATGTGTGTATGTGCTGCTGATTAACCACATCCCGAAACGGACACAAGGTATGTTCGTCCCTTCGGTGCTAAAGGAAACGTACACCTACAAGGTGCTCGTTATAGAAGACGATTATATGGAAGCAGTGATAATGGAGGGCCAGCATTTCAATTATCATTATGTCCAGCCGCTGCGGAATCAACTGCTGTTGGTCGGCGCGCGCTGCACTTATTATGGTGTTGGCAAATATGATCTGAACGCCAAAGTATGTAATTATAAAGGCGAGACCGTTCGCGAGTTTTTGCTGGGAGATGGCATTCAGAGTGTGCAGGTAACGGAGAAAGGCACCATTTGGACCAGTTATTTCGACGAAGGCGTCTTTGGAAATAATGGGTGGGGGAATCCAATCGGGTCTCAGGGTCTCCTTGCTTGGGATGAGCTTGGCAACAAAATATATGAAGACCATACGTCGGATATTGCCGATTGCTATGCGCTGAATGTTGTGAATGAACAAGAGGTCTGGTTCTACTTTTATACGGACTTCTTGCTAGGCCGTATTTCCGGTGGACCCGAGCATGCCAAGGTTTCCTTTATGGACCCGCATATTTCCGGCTCTGCCGGGTTTTGTACGGACGGGTACCATTTTTTGTTTGATGGCGGTTACGGCAAGCATGAGACCTTTATTTTGAAGAAAAATGAAAAACCAGGCCGCTTGAGTGCAGGGCACAAGATCCATTTTTTGAATGAGCAGGGGGAGCTGCTTAAACCGCATACCCGGGATTTTCGAGAAGACCGCTTGCTGTTTAGTGAAGGCAGCTGCTTGTATCAAGTGGCGATCGAAGAATTAGTTTAGTTATGTGGCTAATAGGACAAAGCGAGTAGGGGAGCTGCAAGGATGAAAGTGCAATTAGAAGGCATTACTGTATTATCGAATGATGTATCCCGTTTGGCCAGCTTTTATCGTGAAGTGCTCGGATTTCAGACGGTTGTGGAAGAAGGGCATTATGCGGAGTTTGAAAATAACGGGGTCGTAATTCGTTGTTTGCGCTCAATCCCATCGAAGCGAGTCCACAGTAGAAATTAAACAAACAGACAGTCCGCATCTCATGTTATTAATGAGTGAAGGCTGTCTGTTCTTTTTGCCCAATCGTCCGTTTTAGTCGAGTCCTGCTTGTGCTTTGGATAACAGCTTTCCTTTATTGAAAGAGAGTACAGCATTCGCCCCTGTATCCCCTGCGCCATAATAGGAGTAGACGACCATATCTGCGGTTTCGCTCAAAGCTCTGCCGTTGCCGCCAACAATATCCTTCACCTCATCGTAGGTCATGCCAATCTCAATCTGCTGATACTGATCAAAGGTAATTCGAACATCATCCCCTTTGTCAGCGGGGCCATTATCGCTTGGCGCAGAGGCATCGACGCTGCTGCCAGATTGATTAAGAGCTACAACCGTAACTTGCAGCTCTTTAAGCTCTTGTTCCTTAGCTTCGAGCTGCCGCTCCAGTCCCGCAACCCGCTCCTGCAGGCTGTCAAAATCCGTCTGAGTCGGTCCCGAAGAGCCACACGCTGATAGAGTGAACAGGGACAATATAAGGGCCACTCCGCCTAACCATCGTCTATCGATCTTTTTCATAGAGACATCCCCCTTTTTTTAGATGAACTTGTTTTTATACAGCAACCAACGGTTTCTGGAAAGAAAAAACAATACCGCCATCCAGTTTACCATAGCAAACACCTGCTGTAACTGAGGCTTTGGCTCTGGTCCTAATTTCTTAGTAGGGTACGAGCTGCTGTTAACAAAGGCGGACCAAGCTGCAGCCTATAAAAAATGCCGCGAGCTGCAGAGAGGATCTAGCGATCCTTTCTGCAGCTCGCGGCTGCTGGCGAATTACAAATCGGTGTATAGATTTCTCTAATCTGAACCTTCATGCCAGGTGATGAGGTCCTCTGCCGATTTTCTTCTTCTTGCTTTAGGGATTTTATCCTCGTTGATATAGCCCATATGCAGGGTGCCAACAAGCTTCTCATCCGTCTGAATGCCAACGCTGCGGTGAAAATCGACTTCCCGATTGTATTCATTCGTCTTCCACACAAAGCCAATTCGCTGCTCCCAGGCAAGCAGCTGCAAATTTTGAATCAAGGTGGCGGCTGCAAGCAGCGCCTCTTCCCGTCTGACCTCGGATTTATCCTGTTTAATAACGACGAGCAGATGGACAGGGGTTTCCAAGCAATATTCCTTCATCACGCCTTCGCCAAAACGCGCCAGCTCATCCTCTGTGTAAGTAGCTAGGACAGCATCGGCAAACTGGCGACGATCCTCATTCATAAAAATAATAAACCGCCAAGGCTCCACACTTGAATGGTAGGGCGCCCATACTGCTGCATTTAGCAATCCCAACAATGTCTGTTTCGACAAGGGCTGATCCGTAAACGACTTAATCGTTCGACGTTCCCGAATGACACGATCGATAGAATGGCTCATTATTCATTTCCATTATGCTGTTTAATCGTCTCGTCAATTTCATTCACGGCGTTCAATGTAGCTACGGGGGAGAAGCTGAAGTTCATCCAGTCTTTATCTCCGACAAGATAGACATGGTTTTCCTTCACAGCTTTAAGGCCCATCCATACCGCATTGGTTTTCATATCTTCATATATTTTTTGTGCGCTCGCCGCATCATCTCCAGCTTCTACCTGAAGGATAATATGATCAGGATTAAACTCTGGCAGCATTTCGAGCGAAATGGCGATGCTCTCCTCGTCCTTAGGGAAAGTGGCTACTGCATTCAGTCCCAATTCGCCATGTATCACTTTGCCGCGGCTCGCTAGAGGTCCCATGACATAGCTGTCTTTGCCAATAATTCGCATATACATGAACGTTTCTGATCCGACTAGGGGCTTTAGGCTTTCATTTGCTTTTTTGATTTGATCCTCATAATCCGCAATAACCTGCTCAGCCTGCTCCTTCTTATCAAGTGCATCGCCCATATCGCGCAATTCGTCACGCCAATTGTCACGATCAGGGAGTAAAATCGTTTTTGCGATTTTATTCAATTGATCCACATTTTTCGCGTCCCGCCAATTTGCTCCGATAATTAGATCAGGCTCTGCCGCCAAAATACCCTCCAGGTTAAGAACGCCGCCCAGCTTTGGCACAGCATCGAATGCCCCGTTTAAATAGCTTGGAAATTCGGCATTTGCATTTTCAGCAGCTACTGGAATGACACCTAGCGAATATAAAAAATCTGGATATGTTACCGTAGTCGCCACTACCCGAAGCGTTTTCTCGGCTGCATCGGTCTGTGTAACTGGACTATTTAATGTATTATTCTCCTTACCTCCACAAGCAGCTACAAACAGCAGTGATAACGCGATAGCTGCAAAACCCCATTTTCGTGCGCGATTCATTTCTCCATCCCTCTCAAACGTAATAATAATTCTCATTCTCATTATAGGATGTGTCAGCCAAATGGGAATGGAGAAAAGGGAAGCGGACGTGGACTTTCGCGCATTTCCCTATGTCAGCGAACTACGCCGCGCTCGAACATTTGCAGCATATGCTGCATGGCAAATCCAGTAGACAGGGGAGAGAAGGAGAAGTTATACCATTCTCGATGCCCCACGGTATATATCCGACTTGTAGGGGATTTCATTAATTTTCTCCATCCTGGCTGCTGCAATAAAGCTTCCCGGCTGCTGTCAGCATGCTCACCTATTTGCAAAATGATGTGATCAGCTCCTAGCCCAGCTAACTGTTCGACCGACAGAATTTTTCCATCGATATGCAGCATCGACTTTTCAGGTGGAATCAAACCAAGCTCGTTATACAGTATTTTTCCTCTCGATGACTGATTGCCAAACACGATGAGGCCCTCTTGGGTCATACGCGCATAAGCAACCGTTTCATTAGCTGTCAGCAGCTTAAGCTGTTCACGAACCTCATCGCGCTTGTCATCATACCAGCGAATAAAACGATGGGCCTGCTTCTTTTTATCCAAAATCTCGCCCACATCTGTCAGCTCATCCCGCCAATCATTATGGCTTGGCAGCAGGAAGGTGGGGGCAATTCGGCTTAGGGCATCATAGTTTTCATAATCCTTCCACTCCGCAGCCAATATGACATCGGGCTTGAACGGTTTGAAATATTCAGGATCGAAGTGATGGCTGTTATTCAGCTTTGGTACTTGCTTGAATGCCTCTAGCAAATAACTGGGGAATTCCTGATCCGGAGAAAAGGCAGCAATCGGTATGGTTCCCAGCAGGTACATCAATTCGGGATGAGTGACCGTCGTCCCCAGAATACGCCGATTATGCAAATAAAAACGGGGAGATACACCAACCTTTTGCTTAAACCTTCTACTAAAATAATGCTCATCCTCAAAGCCGACTTTACGGGCGATGGCGTACAAGCTTTCTTTGGACATTGTGAGCAATTCCTTGGCTTTATCGATACGCAGTCTGATTAAATAATCGCTCGGATTTTCACCGGTTATTTCCTTAAACAACGTTGTATACCAACGTCTGCTGAGCTGCGCGATGCCCGCCAAATCTTCAATTGTAATGGCTTCATCGTAATGAAGCTTTAAATATTCAATCGTGCTCTCGACGGCATGGCGAGGGTCAGCATCGGTTAGCGAAGCATAGGATTCCATCAACAGATAGATAAGCTTCTGAAATAGAAACTGATTTTCAAGCTGGTGCTGCATATCTATGAAAGTGGAAGGCTCTTGAAGCTTCTGCACCATAGCCCGGAGTGAACGAGGAGTATGCGACACGGTCTCATATTGAAAATAAGCAAATGTTTTGACGGAAGCCGCTGACAGTTTATGATCCGCTCGGCTGAGCTGAACAACTTCACATGCAATGATGCTGATGTCCAATAAATGACTGCCTTGATTCGTTATCTGCAACGACTGCCCCGGCTTTATTATGAAATGAGTATCGGCTGCCAAAATAGGCTGACTGTGCTTATGATCTACTTGGACCTTCGCTGTGCCGCCTAGCACAAATAACAGCTGATGCTCGTTTTTCGGTGGAATAAGGACTAGCCCCTCTATAGGGACGGCATGCTTTGCTACTTTTGTCATCGTCACGAACAGATCCTGGAACGGAACATTTTTGCCGGACATGCAGGCGCCTCCTTGCTAGTAATAAAAGCTTAATATTCATAAGCTCCTCCATAGGTACGGGTATGCCCATTGTATATTTCGGCTGCTGCGTTGTAAATATAATTGCACAATAGGTTAGTAGATGCGCATGTTGTGTAATTGAATGTCCCTGCCCTTCTAAATTATGCTGAATATATCAAATTCAACGTTCAGCGTGACGTGGCAAAGAGAGGGATAATGATGAAAATCAATATAACAAATCAATGTGGAAATGGGCTTAACGTCTGTCTTAGCTTCAAATCAGCTATACGTAGGTTGAATAGCATGCTATAGTCAAATTAAAGCAGCAGCAGGGGGATTATCCCATTTTCAATAGCGGACTTAGCATTTTTGAACCGACCGAGGAGATGGATTTCATGGAGCATGATGATATTAACATAAGAATGGATAGACAAAGGGACATGTTAGCAGAGGAACATAGAGATCCTTTCGTAATAACCTTTTTCACCTTCGCCAATCAGGATATTTATGGTTTTATAGCTAAGGGCAGCACGGGATTTTCCAAATATGGCTTAGATATTATTGCCGCAGCCGTGTCCACGCTTACCATTAATGCCGTTAATTCTATCAATGAGTTTACAGATGACAGTCCTGAGGTAGACATGGGCAGGAACTATATGAAGTGTATCATTCATGAAAAAGTCAGCCGAGATTCGCAAATTTTATTGCGATCACTCCGGCTTGGCATGGAAGACATTCAGCGTTCATATGGCGAGCAGTATTTAGTAATTGAGGAAATAAGGGTGGGGAAGAGTTGAGTTATGATCTTCATATTACAAAGGCAGACCATTGGGTAAACAGCGACAGTAACCCGATAACAGAGGAGGATCTAGCCCAAATTGCTCATTTTCTTGATGCTAACGAGCAAATTCCTTTCTTATTTCAAAGGGGGAGGCTTACCCTGTGTGGTGCAAATGGCAATATAATCAACTTAATGATCGCAATGGCTTCCCCAATAAACGCTGTTGTCCAAGGAGACGATGGTGAAATTTATACAGCATCAGATTCAAATTTGAATTCATCAGCATACAGAGATATACCACAACATAAACTACCTTCTCTAAAAATAGATACGCTAGAAGCTCTGGATCTAGGTGATCAAATCTGGCATCGTAAATTTATTCGTGAGTACTAAATTATAAAATGGAGGAAACCAGATGAAACAAGCATTAATCGTTATTGATATGCAGGAGGTTTTTTTTAACTTGCCAGAAAATTACCTATATCAAAAAGAGGACTTGGTGCTCCGCATTAACAAATGGATTGCGGCTGCTCGCAGTGCAGAGGTTCCAGTGATTTTTATCCAGCATACGGTATATGACAACGTAAATAGCGCACTTTACGTAGATTCACCGGATTGGAAGCTCTACCACGAGCTGGATATTAAGCCAGGGGATGCCGTCATCCGAAAAACAACATGGGATTCGTTCCACAACACCGAATTGCCCGTTTTATTAGAGGGTAAATCAATTGAACAGCTTATTTTTGCTGGAGCACAAACCGAATTTTGTTTGGATACAACGATTCGAGCTGCATACAGCCGTGGCTATAAGTCTAATATTTTGGCGAAAAATAGCCACAGCACCCTTGCGAATGCGGTTCTTACTGCACCTCAAATCATTGAGCATCACGAGCATATATGGAATGGAAGGTTTGTCACGATTCGTGGATTGGATGAGCATGTATTTTAACCCTACACCTAGTCCTAGACCTGTCTTGAACTAGTCCTGAACTATTCCCGAACTAGACCTGAATTAGTCCTGAACTAGTCCCAGCAGTTTTGGAAGCTCGATCCTTTTTTGGAGGACTGAGCTTCCGCTATTGGGGATTTTTCTGCGATTTCAGGCCGTAAGCGGACAGGAGAGCCGTTATCGCCCTCATTATCCCTTCAAAATGTCCATTTCTAGGGCATTAGCGGCTCCTGTGTCCGCAGGTAGTGCCTTAACTCGTGATTCTATTAAATAGCGGCTTCTGTGTCCGCCAGCTCTAACTTTGTGTAGAAGCACTAAATTGTATTCGCTCTATTTCATATCCCATTTCCTCCATAGCGGCAAGTCCGTCCTCGATAACAACCGTCTTTGATCCGTCCCACCAGCCCCTGCTTAAACTATATAAGATCCACTCCCGAACCCGCCTTGGATGATTGAGATTGTAAACCTCATCAGGCATGTTGTTACGATTATTAGCTAATATGAAACCCGAATTCAGTAGACACCCGGCGATAGGGTCATCCCATGTGCGGATGCGAATATGCAAAGGGTTGATTTTTGATTCCTTCAGAAAAACTTTCAGTTCATGAACACAGGTCTGACCTTCCATGCGCATCAACAGCGTATATTTATAGTCTACCCCTTCAATTGCTATACCGCGCAGCTTATTCGACAATTTGATCACCTGCTGATGAGAATTTGATGAACTACTATATCCATATTCAAACAGGCCTCGCAGCCAAAATTTCTGATAGTCGCCATTTGGCAGTCAGCTTCAAGCAGAAGGAACAGAGACTGTGCGACGAATCTGCCTCGGCTAATTGAGGTCAATTCGAATGAATGGCCCTCCATGTAGGCAGTTTACAAATTGCCGTAAATCACAATTTCGTCAGCCTGCTCCAGCACCTCGCGAACCCAGGTGGTGAACGAATGGATGAAGGCAAGCTGGCCAGAGTCTACTACAGACAGGGCATCGAGCTCTTGCACAACCTGCTCCCAGACCGCTTTCGGAATGGGGTTATCCCAGCAAGGATCGAAAGCGGCATAAATCTCGCCTGTGCGTATATCGGCAAACGGGTATTTTTGCTGAATAAATGGCAGCATATCGCTGAAATCTTCATCATAAATAAAAATTCGATTATTTGCTGCTGCTTCGTCATAACGAACGGGGCTAAAGGAATAGCCGATGCCATTTTTAGGTCCGCTGTAACGATATTTCATGGTGCGGATCGCTTCCGCCTTCTTTTTGTTCATGGCTTCTTCGGCCCCCATATCCTAGATTTTATAGATTTCTCGCTTAGTTGCCGCTCACTTCATTTAAAGCATTCGGATATATAATCGTGTCAAAAATAGTTCCCGTACCCTCATCCTGAATGTTAATAGTAACCTTGAGTTCTTCGGTAGAAACGCCAGCAATTGCTTGATATGACATTGCCGCTATTCCAATACTTAAATTTTCCGCAGCATTGAATCCGCTTTCGTAAGCTTTTTGATCCACAATGAACGTGAACTCTGAGAAAGCTTTGTTATGATTGACATCCTTTATAAATGCCGAATAGTTCCTGCTTTTTAGATCCTCTATCCCTTGCAGCATGCCTTTTCCTGCTTTTTTCATTAATTTCTTATGAGCATCTTTCGGCATTCTAAAAGTAACGGAACCATCCGTATTTGCGGTAATTTCGTCAATCCCACTCTTTTTCGCATCAGCCGTTATACTGTCCATATCCTGGTCTTTGAGTATGTAAGCTGGCATCGTAAATTCGGTCTGTAGCAGCCTGTTATCGGCTTCAATGGATTTAGTTTGCTGTTTGGTGTCCTCGACTCGCACAGCTTCAGCTTGTTGATTAGTTGTAGATACCTGAGAACATCCGGTAAGTGATAAACATAGGATGAGTGCAACTGTTCCCCATATGTTTATTTTCTTCAAAAAAAGCACCCCTCACTTTTATTTGAATTATGTAAATTATTGGTAGTATACCATAAAGCTGAAGTGGAGAGAGGGTTTACTGAATTTATGCAGGTTGCGTAAAGCGAAAGCAGAGCTAGAAGGCAATGACCTCTCCATCCTCAGGAATGATCGCAGCATTTTCCAACCCTTGCTCCTTCAGGAAGATTCTAAGCTGCTGGCGCTTGAGTGTACAATGGCTAATCGCATCCATGTGAACAGCGACGAGCTTCGTAGCTGGCGAAACCTTGCGAATACGCAGAATATCTCCCGCCGTCATCGTAATAGTTGTTCCCAATAGCAGCTGTGCGCGAGCGGTATGTAAAATCGCAATATCGGGCTGCTTCTCTCTGAATGTCTCTTCAATCGCAGGCGTATAGACGCAATCACTGACCAAATATATAGAACCCTCTGCCGTTGTGCTTAGAATGAACCCGGATACAGGGCCAAGCAGCTTGGTGAAAACACCGTGGGCGTGCTGCCCTTTAACTCGATTCAGCTGTATACCGCCCCATTCCAACGAGCTGCCAATGACTTGTACGTTGAGGAAGCCAGCGTTCTGCAAGAAGGTCTGATCTTCAGGCTGACAAAATACGGGGAGTTGCTTGTGTAACACCGAGATTGCTTTTTTATCCATATGATCAAAATGTCGATGGGTTAACAATACAGCATCTATGTCCTCAAAAAAAGAAAGCGGAACGGGCAGAGGGGTTAGTGGGTTTCTGCGCAAAGTCCGAGTGAAAGGAACGGGCGGAAGCTCGCCAATGTCGCTTAACATCGGATCAATAAGTATTTTTTTGCCGTTTATTGTGATTAGTAATGTGGCGTGGCGAATATGTTGAATTGAAATTGCGATGAGAGGCACCTCCATTTAGTACCGATTGGTCTGTTTTTAAATTAACATATTTTTGGGGTGCTGTAATGTCCGCAAGGGCGCTATTTATAACTATTTTGAAAACAAAATGAAATTACGCTGGCAGCTTTTGATTATGGGTCTGCCCTGTGAAGGCTCAGCGCGACAAATGAATTAGGAAGCAGTTTTTAAAACAAAAGCCAACGCCGCGATAGATCGCGAGCATTGGCTTTTGTTTCGTTATGCATTTAATATGCTTTTAGCGTCTAATATTTAATGAGGTCGATAAATCTGATAAGCAAAGTGGTAAAGCGTCGTTTCACTTGAACTCAAAACAGCATTATTGGAGCTGAACTGGATCGGAATAATATCAAAGTAGTGGTAGGAAACCCAGTTATCATAGACATAAAGTCCAACACCAGGCTGTATGCCGGAGATGGAGGCAGTGAATCCTCCGCTGGAATTAGTAGTAGTAGTGGCCGTATAAAGCAGATTGTTTAGAACCGTTCTGATGCTCACGGTAATAGGGACATTAGCAGCTGCATTGCCGCTTGAATCTCTGGCTGATCCCGTCACGGTTATATAGTTTTGAATACGATATTTATTCCCATATCCATAGGTCATATAACCTGAAACGTTAGGATCGGAGGTGATGCTTGATACCGTGACAGCCGCAGCAGCATTGCTTACACTAAAGGTGTAAGGCTGTGAAGCATTGAACGAAGAAGTGCTTAATACTCTAAAATAATAGGTGCCGGCACTCATGTTATAGGTTCCACTTGAATTTTGGTTAATGGTAGCAAGCTGGTTTAAGTTCTGATTATAAATATTAACCTGATAGGTGGTGCCAGCCGCCGGATTGTTGAATGAAATCGTATATTGCTTAGCAGTGCTTACGGTAAATTTAATCCAGTCCTCGTCAAAAGCGTTGTCGATTGTCTGGCTGACGGTGAAGGCGCTTGTTTTTGCCTTGGCATAGACATAATTGTCATCAGGCTCGGCGCTGTCATAGACAGAGGATTGAACGACTGTGAAATAGAATGGATTGCTTGCATCAAAGCCTGACACCGTATTTACAGCCAAATAATAGATGCCTGCTGGAGCAATCCGGCTTACCTGCTCATCCATTTGTGGTCCATAAACCGAATAATATTCCTCTACCAATTGCAAGGTATCTAAATCTAAGCGGAATAAGTGCAAATCATAATCGACGGATGCGGATTGCACCGTTTGTAAAAAAGCAGTCAGCTTGCTAGGGGCAGTTGTTTGAAAATTAAACCACTTCTGCCCACCAGCTTGGTCAATATAATCAAAGTAGACTTGGCCCGTATTGATCGTATAGGCGTTGCCAGGGTCGGTATTGTATACCGCCTGAGTGACGGAGTCGAGGGAGCGCTGCTGTAGGCTTTGTGTCGAACTAGAGATGACTGAAGGTGCAGGCAAGGCTTCATTAAGGTCAAGCTTGCTGCTTTCAGGAATGTCGAAGGATGGCAATTGTGTGCTGCTGGTTGTCAGACTTACCTCGGGAATGGCCTGGGCATTCGCGCTAGGCGTGAAGGAAAACCCGCCAAATACCGACGTGACTAGTAGCGAAACCGCCAATAAAATACGCTTGAACATGGTAAACTCTCCTTTTTATTCTAGTAGACTACGAGAATAATCATTACATATTTATCTATTTTTTACAATTTCATTTTTGTGAACTTTTTGTCAATATTTATACAATTTAAGAAGAGAAACGCGAAAAATAGCCCCCGCATCCACGTTGTTGTGGAGGTGGGGGCTGCTTGTGCTTGAGATAATCGTTTAGATTGGTCTCGAAAACTACTCGTTCACGACATCAGCGACGAGCTCGCTTGCAACCTCAATGACTTTAGGAATGACCACATCGTTCGTACCGGAAACGTATATATCCCCTTGATAATGCCGGAAGGGAATCGCAGCATCGCCAATGCTCCACATGAAGAAATCTCCCTCAATGGACATAGTGGTAGCCCCTGTTACGGTAAATACCGATGTATACGAAAAATCGGGCTTGGACGCAAAATATTGTTTGCATTCTTCCAAAGAAATCGTCAGTGCCGACGAGTTGTTATTCTGCAAGGCTCTTGTAATGCGATAGCGTTTGCTCATTGAAAACCCTCCAATTTAAGATGTGGAATGACGACTACGAATCGTAAAAGTTAAGATAACGGCATAGCTCGGCGCAAAAACGGAAATGACATTGCCGAGAATGAATAAAATCATCAGCAGACATAGCAGTCGCTTCTGCGGGATTTGTTGCGTGAGCATGGAATATGTATCCAAGCAATTAGACCTATTTCATCATTATTTAGGTTTTCGAGTGTAATATCAAGCTATTTATAAATGGCGTTAAACAAATTTAAGTTGTAGCTGAGAATTATTCTCGATAAAATAGAGAGGCATACAGATCAGGACTTTGCGGAAGGTGAAACGATGGATGTAGATCAGCATGTTAAGCTTTGGAATCAGGCTTCTATTAAAATATTAGATATTCGGCATCTGGTTATGCGCGCTGGGGAGCAAGTGAAGGGCTACCGGCTGCTAGCCAGCGGTTTTATGTACACAACAAGAGGCGGTGCACGGGTTGCGCTGGACGGAAATTCCTATGAGGTGAACAAGCTGCAGGTGCTGCACGGCGGCAAGGGCATAGGTCTGGATATTTCTGATGTCGAGGACTGCTTCGAATATTATATGATTTATTATCGGGCCAGCCTTCCGCTGCCCAGCAGCAGAGAGCTTCAAGCGCTGCTGGAGCGGCAGCTGCCTTTTCACATTCAGTACGCCTTCGTTCCCAATTATCCGATTGCTTTATACAACTATGTTACAAGCCTTGATCCATTATGGAGACAAGCGGATGCACTCTCTAAATTTCAAGTCAAAACCTTATTTTATCAATTTGTCCACGAGCTGTTGCGGCAGCTGGATACACAGGGCATTCCAACGATTAAGCCTAATATCGTAGCGCAAGCTGTCCGTTATCTTAACGAGCGATATGCAGAGCCGATAATGGTGGATGGGCTGGCGGAGCTGCTGGATTGCAGTTCGGGGCATTTATCAAGAATGTTTAAAAAAGAGACAGGAAGCAGCCTCATTGAATATTTGACCCGCATTCGAATCAATAAAGCGAGAGAGCTTCTTCTGCATACCGACGCGTCCCTTCAGACGATTGCGGAAAGCGTAGGTATCCCAGACGCGATGTACTTCAATCGTATTTTCAAAAAATATGCAGGTATTTCGCCGGGACGCTTCAAAACGAACTACGTTCATTTGCCATTCGATCAGTATAATGCTACGGGCAAGTCAGAATCCTCCATTGTCAGGCGTACCTTTCGCCGTTATATTCATAATGGTGATAATCATTATCAATATAAACAAAAAGGGGATTCACGCATACCAATGAAACCGAAACAGTCGATTATGCTACTTCTTATGCTTAGCCTTACTCTATTACTGTCAGCATGCTCTGGCGCAACAAACACAACTGCTGCGAGTGGCAATAGTCAAAGCAGCAGTGCAGCGCAGCAAACCACTAGCGAGCAAGCCACTCAGCCGCCATCCACGCAGGAAAAAGTCATTAAGCATGCATGGGGAGAAACGGTTATTAAAGGGGAGCCAAAAAATATTATCTCCTTATTTCCCGCCGCTACCGATTATTTGCTGGCGCTTGGCATCGTGCCGCAGGCGGCATCAAGCAATGAAGAAGGCAGCGATCAATTTCCGACCTATCTTGCTGATCGCCTGCAAGGGCAGAAAAATTTAGGCTGGCAGGTGGAGCCGAATTTTGAGAGCATTTTAGCTTTGGAGCCAGACCTGATTATTGGTCAAGATTTTATGGGCGAAGCTTTCGCTAACTTAAATAAAATTGCCCCTACGTTGTTCGCGGAAAAAGTGAAGGATGAGCAGGGCATCATTCGAATGAAAACGAGTCTCCTTAAACTCGGTGACATGCTCGGAAGAACGGAGCAGGCGAATCAGGTCATTGCAGCATACGAGAAGCTGGCCGCAGAGAGCAAGGAGAAAATCAAGCAAGCCATCGGTGATGAAACCGTTATGTTTTTGCGCTTGTCCGATAAGGAAGTGCGCTACTATAGCAAGCGGAACTATGAAGTTCTTTATGACGATTTAGGCTTGCAAGCGCCAGCGTCTATACCGGACCCAGCCGAATCGATGCAGGTGATCTCGCTAGAGAAGCTGCCGTCTATTAACCCTGATCACATCTTTTTATTGTCGTCCGATCCTACAGAAACGACTGAAATGCAAAAGACTGAAGTGTGGAAAAGCTTGAAGGCCGTTCAAAATAATCATGTTCATTTGGTGGATTATGGCCTATGGTTTCAAGGTCCCGGCGGCCCCATCGGCCAAACGAAAATTATCGAAGAAACGGTTCAGTTTCTTACCCAATAAGGGAAGGCGAGAAGAGGAGGTTGGTGCGAAATGGCCATATCGGCAATTGAGCAGCTAATTCGCGAAAGAAGAACGATACGTCAATTTAACGGGCAGACATTGGCGAAAGAAACCGTCATCAACCTGTTGGATGCGGCAGTATGGGCGCCGGTTCATTCGCGCAAGGAGCCTTGGCGATTCATTTTGTTCATGGGCGCAGGAAGGCAGCAGTTTTCAGATGCGGTGCTGCATACGTTTTCGGAGGACGAGCGGGAAAAATGGGGACAGAAGCTGCAGCTTGATTATTGCGAACGCATGCAGGCCCATTTGCTCATCGTCATAGAGGCCGACGCTAGGCAGCGCGTGTGGGAGGATGCTGTTGGGGCAGGCTCTGCGCTGATTCAAAATATCCAACTGCTGGCGTGGGAGCAGGGAATCGGCGTCGTATGGAAGACGAATGAATACAATTTTGACCCGGATTTTTGCAGGCTTACGGGCGTGAAGCCAGGCGAACGCATTATTGGCACGCTGCATCTTGGTTATTTTGATCCCGATAAGACACCTAAGCCTAGACCTCGTACACCGGTGGGGGAACTGCTAACCTGTGTTACGGGGGAATAAAAGATCATTTCATTCCGTTTATGAAAAAATAAGGGATCCCGAATTCTTCCGGGATCCCTTTTATGCCGTGCGGAACGAGCTTGCCGCGGCTATGCTGTTCTGACAGCCCACATAGGAATTCAGATATCCATGATACACCAATTCCAGCTTTGGCGTATGCTGCAGATCGCCAGGCGTTACGAGCAGTGGCGACTTGTCGATCAGGATCATTCCGCTTCGCTGGAACATCGTCGCTACGAATTGCGAGCAGAAGTACGAATGCTTGCGCTCCCATTCAATATTGAATACAACGCCTAACATCCCGACCAAATTATAGCTGTACAGATCTTGATTTTGCTCAAAATGCTGTACTTGATTTCTTAGATTGTCATAAACGACGGGGCTTACCGTGCAGCGATAAAGGGCGCACATCGACTCACCGAAAAAGGTGCTCGTTACATCCTCGCGCACGAATCCTCCGAAGAATGGATTGTTCGGATTTTTCCTGCCGAAGCTGTATACTTCGCGCAGGTCCGAATCGAAAGCGAGCGAAGCGTGATTCAGCGGATCCTTCGTGAACGATCGGATAATCTTGGTGAAGACGGTTCCCGTGTCCGTTAGAAGCACGTAAATTTCTTTTTCTATACTCATTCCATATGACCTCCACATTCAAGAACGTACGTCTACTCTTAACTTTAATACAGGACTGAATGCTGTGGAACCTTCTAAGGTAATAGATGTTCCCCGACCATGGTCTAGTTTCATGGGTGACATCATTCCACACTTCATTGTATTCAGGCAAAGGAATATGGAAAAAGGCGACTGACGGCAGTGGAAGCCCATTATTTGCCCAGTTAGTCGCTCGGATTGTTGTTGATACCAACTAATTTGAAATGCTTCATGTTTTGTTAAAGGTTATATCTTCGCGATATCCCTTGATTTTCCTGCTATAACCGATAAAGAGAATAGACTTTAGGGAGAACTTATGCGCAAAACGACAATAGCGGCTTGGTCAGAGAATTGGAATGAGGCATACGCTGCGGATAGGCTGCTCAGTGGGATAGTGGGACAACGCTCAATCGTTAGCTCTCGAATAGCTGACGCAGAGAATCGTTGTATTTCTTATCGTGGCTTATTCCTATAAAATGATAAGCATAAAGCGGATGAGAAGAAGGTGGCGAGCAAAATGTCTGATCATGAATACGGCTTGCAAGCGGGCGAATATGAGCTGCTGGACAACATGTGGTTCAAGCTTAGAGGAGTCGAGAAAAATAATAGCGACTCTGGGAGCTGGTCGTTTCGGCTGCAATTCATTGAATCGCATATGCTGCTGCTAATAGCATCCGGCAAGGGCTGGATTACCGTGGACGGCCGGTATTTGGAGCTAAGGGCAGGCAGTGCCTTTGTTTGTACGCCTGGCCAATTAATCGAGGCCTTTCTTGAGGTTCCGGGCGAGCACGGACTATACGTTGTGCGCTTTGATGTATTTGCACAGCCTGAAACGTCGGAGCGGCAGACACAGAACGAGCCACAACTCCGAAATCTGCGCTTTCCCATCGAAGGAGAAATCGTGGCATCCTCCATGCTTGAATGGAGTGCACTTTGCGAGGCAATAGGCAATTCTATGAAAAGCGAGGATCGTTTACAGCGAATGCACGGCCAAATTCAGTTTTATGAGCTGCTGTACAGTCTGCTGCGAGATGGCCAGCGCGTATGGGACACAGATTCCGAGGCTGCCATGGAACGTGCCAAGCTATATATGGAGCAGCATTACCGCGAGGAGCTGACCATTGAGCTATTGGCGCGGGAGGCTGGCATTAGCTCGCGGCATTTTATCCGGCTGTTTAAACAAACCTATGGCTGGAGTGCCATTGAATATTTGGCGAGATATCGCATTAGGCAAGCCCAGGAGCTGATGAAGCCCGATTCGGAATACCAGCTTAAGGATATCGCGAGCTACGTCGGTTATCCGGATGAGCTGTATTTTCGGCGCAAATTTAAAAAAATAACAGGCACGCCGCCGGCTGC
The DNA here is from genome assembly GCF_059383715.1 of Paenibacillus sp. J31R34. NCBI lineage: Bacteria > Bacillati > Bacillota > Bacilli > Caryophanales > Paenibacillaceae > Paenibacillus > Paenibacillus sp. J31R34. Next base: position 907,337 of record NZ_JBXENU010000002.1, on the reverse strand, counting down.
CTATATGAAAAATGCTAAAAAAAGGATCGTGGCTTATCATGCCAACATGATCGGGCATTTGCTGGCGCTGCATATTACGCCTTATGCGGCTCCAGCCGACCATCCATGGACCGAATATTATCGCCGAAAATACGACATCGATTCGGTTCTTCCCCTAGCGCAGGAGGATGATGTGAGAATCGAGCAGATTCGCAAGTCAAACCCGGACTACATCGTCGGGCTTAAAGAATTCACGAGCGCGGAAGCACAGAAGAAGCTGGAAGAGCTGGCGTCCACTTATTTGATACCGTGGCTGGAGCATGATTGGCGAATGCAGCTAAGATTGCTTGCGGAGTGGCTGGACAAATCCTCAGAAGCGGAAGCTTGGCTTGATCAGTACGACAGAAAAACACGTGCTGTGCGGGAGCAGGTGAAAAAGATATGGGGTAAGGATCGTTTGCTCATTGCCCGAATATCAGGGCAGGCGATTCACATTTTGGGCAGCAGAAGCTTGGGCGAGGTGTTTTATGACGATCTCAAAATTACGCCAGCGGTGGGCATTGTTCCAGATCAGCCCGAGCAGCAATGGACACGGGATGAGCTGCTGCATACGGATGCAGATAGGCTGCTGCTCATTGTAGATGACGATGCATGGGCACAAGCGGCCTGGCAGGAGCTGCGGCAGGCAGAGGCATGGGGACTGCTGAAGGCGGTTAGAAACAGGCGAGTCGACTATCTGCCTTCTTACCCATGGACCGAATATACAGCGTTCACGCAAGATTTGGTTTTGGACGAGGTGTTAAAGCTTTGGCGTAATCGTGCATAAAATGTTGGCGAGATCGTCGATAGGCGAGGAGGAAAGTATCCGTTATACTCCTAACAGTGATATTGATTCTCATTTTTAAAAGAGAAATTAGACCTATCGACGGCTCAGGAGGGTTCAGAAAAAAATGAAACAATCGAAGACAGGATTACTGCTAGTCATGATCGCGCTGCTGGCGCTAGTGATGGCCGCTTGCTCAGGCAGCAATGGACAAGGAAATACGACCGCAACAGCATCGCCATCCGCATCGCCAGAGGCGGCCCAATCATCGAGCCAGCCAAGTGCGGCGGCAGAGGACGGCGTTCGTACTGTAGCAAGCGAGAAAGGCGAAATCACGATTCCGGCAAATCCTAGCAAAGTGATTGGGCTTTCCGTTGTGTATCCGGAATTTCTGCAAGCTTTGGGCGTTACGCCAATTGCCGTGCAAAATTTTCATCCGGAGTTCCCGGTTTATTTGGAGGAGCCATTCAAAAATACAACTAAAATGGGCATCGCCACGACGCCTGATTTTGAAAAAATATTAGCCGCTGAGCCTGATCTGATTATTGCTCCGACATGGTGGTCAGACAAAGATTACGATCAGCTTACGAAGATTGCACCAACTGTATTGCTGCCGCAGCGCGATGACTGGCGTGATGAGCTGAAGGATATTGCCGGCGTATTAGGCAAGCCAGAGGCTGCGGATAAGGTCATTCAAGATTTAGTTGATCAGGAACTGGCAGCCAAAGAGAAGCTCGATACGATCGTTGGCGACGAAACGGTCATGTATATGATGATTATGCCGGATGGCATTGTTCTTTATGGCGAAAATATTGATCGCGGCAGCTTTGTTCATAAGACGCTGGGGCTAAAAGCGGTTGAGAATTTCCCGCAGAGTGAGCTTTCCATTACGATATCGCTCGAGAAACTGCCGGAATACAACCCGGATCATATTATTTTGCAGATGAATGATGATAGCAATGAAACCATCCAGCAATATTACAAGGAAATCCAAAGCAGCTCCTTATGGAAAAACATGACGGCCGTGAAGAAAAATCAGGTTTACCTGGTAGGCGGAGAGGAATGGTTTAATCTGGGCATGTCCCCTCTGGCGAACAGCTATGCGATAGATGCCATTCTTCAGATTTTTGAAAATAAAGGCCAATAGCGGAATGTCTTTATCGGAGAAATTTTTTGTTACTTCGGTGGCAGCAGAAAACACGGTATTGAGCTTTACGCTGGTGGAGCTGAGCGAGCCGAAAAATGCTGAGCTGCTGCTCCGAGCATACGCCCCGATGCTTGGAACCGAGGACATGCGCGCAGCAGCAGCTTTTTTTTGCAGCTGGTATACGGGCGTTTGTGGAGCCATGCACAGCATGCTCGCCGCCTCAGATAGTAAAGCAGCAGCTTTACAGAATACGAATATGTCGGTTCAGCTCAGCCGAATGGATGGCATGCCGCTGTTTTCCTTTCGTATTCATGAGGGCTGGAGTGAGGCTATTCCCGCCGAGATTTCTGCCGAGGCGCCTGCTGGAAATGCGCAAGCCGCGCTAGCTATTTTTTACCGGGATGAAGTGAGGCCGATTATTGCTGCGCTTTCGCAGGCATCAAAAACCCCTGCTGCTTTGCTGTGGAAGCAGATTTATAATTCGCTCTATGGCTATATGGAGGATGAAGCTATGGAGGCAGTGAATGAGGAGAGTCAGGCAGCAGTCCGCGAGCGTTTCAGGCGCTGGACCTGGGACATGGAGCCGGAAGCTTTCGGGCTGCGCCGCAATCCTTTTCGCATGACGCCCAAATTTATGGCACATCCGACTGCTCCCGATCAGCTGATGTTTGTGAAGGCGACCTGCTGCCTTGCCTATCGGCTCGCAGCGTTTCGTGGCTATTGCGTCAATTGCCCAATTGTGCAGAGATAGATTGTCCGGCTATATTGCTTAAATTGCGCGGTATTCAATAGAGAAGAAGGTCTGCACCCCTGCATGAATGGGAGGGCGCAGACCTTCTTTTATTAAAATATAGGAAAGGATAGTGATCGAATTATGCTTGCAATACCTTCGAATTTATTGAGCCAATAGCTTAGGTAACTCGCCTAGCAGCATATCACTGGTCAGCATATCTTCGTAATTCCACTTTGTCTCGACAAAGGTGACTTTTCCACTTTTGACGGCAGGGAGCGATTTCCAAAGGGATGTTTCCAAGAGCTCAGCAAAGGATGCTTCTGCATCTTCATTGTGTGGATACAAGATGAAGAGGCGGTCTCCAATGAGCATGTCGTGCATGAGTTCTTTTGAAACCTCAATATAAGGGGAGCCCGCTGCCGGTTCAAGTTCCTTTACATGCTCCGACATTTGGTAGCCTGCTTGCTGATACAACAAAGAGGAAAGCCCGCCGGTTTTCATCAAATACATATCTTTACTCCAATAATAAATTAACACGACGGCTGTCTCGCCTTCAGTAAGCTTTCCTGTCTTACGCAGCTCACTCCACATGTTCTCCGCTTTAACCTTATAGTCAGCAAGCAATTGCTCAGCCTCGGCTTTTTTGCCGACGATTTCCCCAATGATGGGGAGACGCTCGGCTAATGGCAGGCTTTGATCAAAAACGACGGTTGGTGATATTTTCGATACTTCCTCGTATTGTTTGTCTAAAACATAACCAAGCATCGTCAGATCGGGAGCCAAGTCTACAAGAGCTTCGAAATTGGTTGGAAAACCAATATCCTTCGCCTTTGTCTGTTCTTGGTTCAAATAAACGGATTCCTCAATAAACCGACGATCAACACCGATGGGCTGAATGCCCAGCGCCAGCAGATCGCCAATTGAATTTCCCTGGAGTACAATGCGCTCTGGACTTTGGGGAAGCTGTACCTCATGCCCCTGACTGTCGGTATATACTCTTGAAGCAGGTTCAGCATTCGTGTGGTTTGCGGCCGGACTATTGTTCTGCGATTGAGTGGTAGCAGCAGGGCTGGTGCTGGAAGCTATCGAATTAGCAGCTCCATTCCCGCTCCCGCTGGAACAGGCGCTGAGCATGATGGCTAGACATAACAGCACGGTCGCTCCCATGGAGGTTTTGGTTCCTTTGTACATCGTGAAATCCCCTTCTTCGACATATTGATAATCATTATCACGTTCCATATCAATATAACGTCGAAACCCTCGTGCTGCATCAGACAATCTAAGCATAAGCGTAGGACGATCTGCTTCTTGCCGGCTGCTGCCAGCTTGGGCTTTGAAGCTTCCGGGTGTAACACCGGTCGTTTTTTTGAAAATGCGGATGAAATAAGAGATGTCCGGATAGCCCACGCTTAGGGCAATTTCTTGGAGCGAAGCCTCCGTATGCAGCAGCAGCTCCTTCGCCTTATCCATACGAGTTAAAATTAGAAAATCAATTAAGCTGCGGCCGGTCTTATTTTTAAACTGCTTGGAAACATAAGGGGCGCTATAATTCAGCAATTGGGCTATGGATGCGAGAGTAATCGGCTTGCTATAGCATTCGTGGATATGTCTTATAACCTGCTCCACAAGATCGGGTTTGACGGTCTGCTTGCCTTGCGTCTGCAGCTGCTGTTCCACCTCGTAGATGAACTGATAAAACAAGGCTTTGACATGAATTCGCTGTAGGGAAAGGGCACCATGCCACTGCTGCTGCATCGTCTTCACCAAATGAAGCAGCGCAACCGGATCATGGGGAGCAAATTCATATTGTCTTTGAAAAGGACTGTTATGCTCCGCAAGCTTTCGAATAAATGGAGCAGTTAAGAGCGGCAGCGAAGCTTTATAAAGAATGAGATAATATTCTAAGGGTTCCGTAATCCCATCAATGTCCAAGCAACCTCCCTTGCCGCTGTGCAGGATATGGAAACGGTCCGCCTGTAGCTCCCTTCCGTCAAGCCGAAAACGTGCAGCTCCGCGAACCATATATATAAAAGCCGGTGATGGAAGCTGGTAGGCATGCAAATGGTCTCCAGCTTCTATAAGCTTATGGCGAATATCGTTCAGCCGGATGTGCGCATGATGCCATAGTAGTAAATAGTCGTCCTCCTTCAAAACAACGGCTCGCCTCCTTCTCTTACGTTCATAAATGATAACTATTATCAATTATAACACTTCCATGAATAGAAATGGTGAATCATTCAGCTGTTTTTGGCTGCTTATATTAGGTCTTTGAGACTATTCAAATTTTACTATTAATTACTATAATTAGAATGTAAACCACTAGAATATGGAAGGGGAAAATGGAAATGGAATATTTTATAAAGAGAAATGTGATTTTTGTATTGTGTTTAGCGCTTGTCCTGTCAGCTGGGTCAGTCGGCTTTGTTTATCAGGCCAGCGCCGCTGCGCTATTGGAGGATGGTTTTGATAGCGGGGTGGGCAACTGGACGGCCACTAGCGGAAGCTGGTCTGTCGTTCAAGACAATGGCAATGCGGTGTATTCCCAGTCGGGCACAAGCGAAGGCCGCACTTCTGCTGGCAGCCCGTCTTGGACAGATTATACGGTGGAAGCTGATGTGAAGATCGTTGACTTCAATGGGTCGACTAGAACGTATGTTACGGGCAGATACTTGAATGGAAATAACTTTTATGCAGCGTCCTTATATAATAGCAGTGGAGGCACGCTTGAAATTAGGAAAAAAGTAAGCGGTTCCACAACGACCTTAGCCAGCAAAACGAATTTTGGTCTAGCAACAGGTGTATGGTATAAGGTGAAGCTCGAAATGAGTGGAACGTCGATTAAAATGTATGTGAACGGCCAACTGGAGCTTTCGGCAACCGATTCAAGCTTGACTGCGGGTGCGGCAGGCTTGGTTACGTTAAAGTCTATTGCTAAGTACGATAATGTAAGCGTTAACATTTTAAATATTGTTCCAACGACGCCAACACCAAGCGCGACTCCAACGCCGACGGTGCAGCCAACTACTACTCCATCACCTAGCCCAACTGTAACGCCTACACCGACGCCTACACCGACGGCAGGGCAGACGGGCGAGTATCATTTGACTGGCTTTGCCCAAGGGAATACAGGAGGAGGGGCCCTGCCAGAAACGGACGCCGCTTATATTAAAGTTTATAATGCGACAGATCTTGCCGTTGCGCTGAAGAAAGGCTCAGGCTACAAGGTTGTGGAAATTATGAATGACCTCGATCTGGGCTGGAATGAAATCCCGGCAGCAGCGAAAGTATCACCGTTCGCCTCTCACAACAGCGCATTAACGCACCCGGTTCTTCTCCATACAGGCGTCAGCAAAATTACAGTGGACGGCTTCACAGGCCTGACGATTTTCTCCGCCAATGGTGCGACGATCAAGCATGCTGCTTTTACCTTCAAAAGAAGCTCGAATGTCATCATTCGCAATCTTGAATTTGATGAGCTGTGGGAGTGGGATGAAGCGACCAAGGGCGATTACGACAAAAATGACTGGGACTATATCACAATCGAAGAAAGCAGCAAGTTTTGGATCGATCACTGCACATTCCACAAAGCGTATGACGGATTGGTCGATGTGAAAAAAGGAAGCAATGGCGTCACCATTTCATGGTCCTCCTTCTTAAGTGATGACCGCAGCGCAGGCAGCTGGGTTACCCAGCAAATCAATGCGATGGAAGCGAACCCGTCCGCCTATCCGATGTATGCTTTTTTAAGAAGCAGTGCAGTGGGTCTAAGCAAGGATGATATTATCGCGGTGGCTGCCAGCCAAAAGAAAGGACATCTCGTTGGATCAACGGAGCTGGCCAGCGATAATGCTGCGCTTGAAGTGACGCTTCATCACAATTATTATCAGGATCAGCAGGACCGGATGCCTCGTCTGAGAGCGGGCAATGTCCACGCCTATAACATCGTCATGGACAGCGCAGGCGCTTGGAACGCCAGATCACGGATTACTTCGGCGATGGAGACAGCCATTTCCGGCAATGGCTATCATTTTGGCGTAACGAGCAATGGAGCGATTTCCACAGAGAATGGAGCTGTGCTGGTCGAAAAATCAGTCATTATCGACGTTTATTACCCGCTTCGCAATAATCAGAAGGATGCAAGCAATGCTGTCTATACGGGGAAAATAGCAGCCACAGATACGATCTATTCGCTGAATGGCACCACGTTTAGAGGAAATAGCGATACGGCGGGGAGCCCGCTATCTCCTGTGCCAGCAGCCATTATCCCTTTCTCTTGGAACGGCTTCACAACGCTTCCTTATAGCTATGCCGCAGATGATCCAGCGACGTTAAAAGCAAGGCTTATTGCAGCAAATGGCGCAGGGTCAGGCAAGCTTTCGTGGGCTAAAGTGAATTGGCTGCAAACGAGTTAAGTGATGAGCTAAGCTTCCAAATTTTGCAGTAACCGATACAGTAGGCTTGTAGGAAAGAGCAAAGGTGATTAGAGTCGCTTTTGCTCTTTCCTCTGTTTATTTGCAGTTTGCCAATCGTTCACTTAAATGTATAATGATTATTCGAGGTGATGACGATGGCAAGATCAAAGGAATTTGAAATTAATGAAGTATTAGATAAAGCCATACAACTATTCTGGGCACAAGGGTACGAGAAAACCTCAATGAATGAATTGGTCAACTTTATGGGCATCCATCGTAGAAGTATTTATGATACGTTTGGGGATAAGCATGCCTTGTTTATAAAAGCACTTGAACGATATGAAGCTAAGCAAGCCAATAAAATGAAATTTTTGGTTGAAAAACGTATGCCGGTCAAGGAAATCATTCGGAAGCTGTTTGAAGCGACAATAAAAAATGAAGGAGTGCCGCTAGGGTGTTTTCTCGTGAATTCAGGTGTGGAATTGGGTGTGCTGGATCCAGAAGTTGCAGCCTTGGTTGATGATAGCTATTCACGAACAGAGGAATTGTTGACTACCCTTGTACTGGAGGGGCAGCAATCGGGTGAAATCAAGGCTGACTTTGAACCTAAAATGGTTTCCCATTATTTAATGAATGCGTGGTTGGGGCTGCGCACGCTGGTTAAGACAACAAAGGATCAACAAAAATTAAAAAATATTATTGATATGACACTGTCCATTTTAGACTAAAAGTGGTATTCCAGCATGGCTGGCAAAAGGAGTCCGCTAAATGGAAGCTTGTTTGTTGCTTGTGTGCAAGTTCCCTCTTGTCCCTCTAGTGCAAGAAGGAGCTTGTATCTCATGCTTGGAAGAAGCCAAGGCATGCCGCTCCAAAAGGGATCATTTTAGCCATAAGTTTTAATTATAAAAAAATTCTTTACTGTTCGTTCTAGAAATGATATGCTAACAGCAAGTTAGATCTAACTCCTTTTTTTTACCCTATTAAGAACGATCATTCTATAATTAGCTTTCAACTCATTTACACGAATCTGCAAGTTATGAAGGAGAGAATAAGATGAAATACACAGTTATTACAGGAGCGAGCTCAGGGATCGGATATGAGACGGCATTGGCGTTTGCTGCACGTGGCAAAAACTTAATTTTGGTAGCAAGAAGATTGGATAAATTAGAAGAGCTTAAATCAACCATTCAGGAAATAAATCCTAATGTAAAGGTTATTGTTCGTACCAGCGACCTGTCTATTACAGATCAGGCCTACACCCTGTATAGCGAGCTAAAGGAATACCAAATTGAGACTTGGATTAACAATGCGGGGCTCGGCGAAGCTGCTTTTGTAGCAGACCAGAATTTAGATAAAGTCCAAACGATGCTGCGTGTTAACATCGAATCCTTGACGATCCTCTCTACCCTATATGTGCGAGATTATGCAGAGGTCGAAGGAACCCAGTTAATTAATGTCTCATCCGCACTTGGATATGCCATTGCTGTTGGGAGCGTTGCTTATTCTGCATCTAAATATTACGTTAGTGCCTTCACAGAAGGGCTTGCAAAAGAATTAGAACTGAAAGGTGCAAAACTAAAGGCAAAGGTGTTAGCACCAGCAATAACGGAAACGGAATTCGTGAAGAAATCATTAGGAGCAGAAGAATTTGATTACAAAGCTAACATGCCTAAGTATCACACTGCCAACGAAATGGCGGGCTTCATGGTGAAGCTTTATGATAGCAACGAAGTGGTAGGAATTGTAGATCAGAACTATGAATTCAATCTGAGAGGCCAAATCTATCCGGTCATTTCAGAATTTTAAATTCAATTCTTATATTTATTGACTACATTGAAGAAGGAGAGTGTCCGATTGAAAAAGTTGTGGAGCAAAACGAAAATTGGAGCTTTGGAATTACCTCATCGTTTAGCAATGGCACCAATGACACGCAGTAGATCGCAAGAAGATGGTACACCAGGAGAGCTAACTTCCCTTTATTATGCTCAGCGAGCGTCAATGGGACTCCTTATTACGGAAGGCGCACAGCCTTCTGATGATGGGCAAGGTTACTTATGGTCTCCTGGGATCTATAGGGATGAACATATTGAAGGGTGGAAAAAGGTTACAGATGCCGTGCATGATGCAGGTGGATATTTGTATATCCAATTGATGCATGCCGGTCGCATGGCGCACCCTGACAATACCCCACATCATCGCCAGCCTGTTGCGCCATCTGCTATCGCACCGGGTGTGGAAATGTTCACCGCTAAAGGTATGCAGGACATTCCCGTTCCTCGTGAGTTAAGTGAAGCGGATATTCAAACGACTATTGCGGATTTTCGGAAAGCAGCAGCAGCAGCTATTCAAGCAGGTGCGGATGGCGTTGAAATTCACGGAGCCAATGGTTATCTGATTAATCAATTTATCGGAGAAAATTCGAATACACGGACCGATGGATACGGGGGATCTATAGAAAATCGTGCTCGTTTTGCGATCGAAGTAACGAAAGCCATCGTCGAAGAAATTGGAGCAGACAGAACAGGCTTCCGTATTTCCCCGGGGACTCCTCTAGGTGGAATTCAAGATGGCGAACAAGGTACTGAACTTTATCGATATCTTGTAAAGGAATTAGCCCAATTGGATTTAGCTTACCTTCATGTTATGCATCTTGGCAATGAAAAGCTGCTCCAAGACATTCGCTCAATCTGGACGAAGCCATTGTTGGTCAATCGGGCTGGAAGAGCTCTGGAGGATCTCAGTGTGGATATAGATAGTGGTCTCGCTGATTTGGTTCCTGTAGGTGTATGGTCATTAGCCAATCCGGATTTAGTGGAACGACTGCAAAAAGGTGCGCCGCTAAATGAAGCCGATCCGACAACCTTTTTTGGTCTGGGCAGTAAAGGGTACACGGATTATCCTACGTTGGAAGAATTAGAAACGCAAGCGGGGTTACAATAGCATAAAGAGTGAAATATGGCGTACAACTGAACATTGTGCGCCATATTTTAATCTAAAGGAAGAGGATGAAAGATGAAGGCAGCACAAATACAGAACTATTCAAAAAAAATCCGAGTTGAATGGAATGAGATTAACATTCCACAAATCAATAGCCATGAGGTGCTTGTCAAAGTAAAAGCTGCAGGCGTAAATCCGCTGGACATTCTTAATCTGAATGGCAGCGTTCGGATGATTGCCGACTATAAGCTGCCATTAACATTAGGGAATGAACTATCGGGCGTTATTGAAGCCGTTGGTGATGCTGTGTTGAATTTTAAGGTTGGGGACTCTGTTTATACGAGGCTGCCGCTTCATAAAATCGGTGCTTTTGCTGAATATGCGGCCGTGCATGAAGATGCTTTATCCATAATGCCTGGCAATTTATCTTTTATGGAAGCTGCTGCGGTACCTCTTACTGCCTTGACCGCTTATCAAGCCTTGCACGATGTGCTCCTCGCCCAGCCGAATAAAAAGCTATTCATTCCTGGAGGAACCGGAGGCTTTGGCGCCATGGCAATCCCCATTGCCAAATCAATGGGATTATATGTGATTACAAGTGGCAGTGAAAGAGGGAAATCACGCACATTGTCGCTCGGGGCCGATGAATTCATCAATTATAAGTCGGAAAATTATGCTGACATCCTGTCCGATATCGATTATGTGATCGACACCTTGGGCAGCAAAGAGATCAAGGCTGAGCTGGGCATTTTAAAGCCGCAAGGGAAATTGGTATCCTTAAAAGCCGGACCTAATTATCGCTTTGCGGTTGATCATCATTTTCCGACGTGGAAAAAAGCATTGTTTGCTCTAGCGGGTGCCCGCTTTGATTTTTTAGCACGCAAGAACCAAAACGAATATCGTTTTTTATTTGTGCAAGCTAACGGCAGTCAATTGCAAGAAATCACTAAGCTTATTGAAAAAGAAAATATTAAGCCCTCTATAGATGCAGCTTATACGTTTAATGACCTTAATAAGGCGTTGTTAAAAGTGTCGACGGGTCACTCCCAGGGCAAAGTGATTGTGACCTTCTAAATACTAAACAATTTCAGTGAAGCTGCTCGCGTTTCTTGACAGGGGGAATCCAAATGGCCAGAAGCAAAGAGTTCGAAGAGTCCGTTGTATTAGATAAAGCGATGAGACTTTTTTGGGAACAGGGCTACGAGAAGACTTCCATGGCCGATCTGGTCAATCAGATGGGAATCCATCGTAGAAGCTTATATGACACATTTGTTGACAAACATACGCTTTTTCTAAAGGCTGTAGAGCTATATGATCATAAAATCAGTGACGCACTTGCAGCAAGGGTGAAGCGCTCCAAAACGGCAACGGAAGCCCTTCAGTCTATTGTAGCCTTCTTGATCTGCGGAGAAGAGAAGCCGGCTTCTGGATGCTTAATCGTGAATTCGACGGTGGAATTGGCAGCTCGCGATGCAGATATGAATAACAGATCGATAGAGATGTTTTCTAATGCAGAGCAGCTGTGCAAGGACATTATTCGATGGGGGCAGCAAGAGGGCGAGTTTACATCAGAGTACGACGCTGGGGAATTGGCCGAATATATGCATAATGTATGGGTTGGGTTAAGAGTGATGGCCAGAACAACGATTAGAAAAGAAAAACTTCTTCGTATAGCTTATCTATCTATGCAGCTTATCGTAAAATGACAGTATTTTTTCACGTAATTAGAATGATTGTTCTAAATATATGATGCAATGCTGTGAATTCTAGCGATCTGAAAAATGGTATTAAAATCGATTTAAATCTAGGATGTGTATGCAAATGGAAGCCCTCCTTCTGCTCCTTGCTTAGTACGTATTCGAGGCTAATCTCCTCTGACCATTCCAGGCTTAAGGAACCACAGCATGCGATTGTCGCAGAAAGCACAGTTGCAGGGAACAATGCGGCTGAGAATACGCCGTTGCTCGTTTTGGAACCTCATTCCTTTTTTCGCGGACTGAGGTTCCGCTATACTGGCTCTTAATCCTATTTCAGGCCTTAAGCGGACAGGAGATTCGCTATTGCCTTCAAAATCCTCTGAAAATGACGATGAGCAGCGCATTAGCGGCTCCTGAGTCCGCAGCCGGTGCCAAAACAGTGATTCGGTTGAAATAGCGGCTGCTGTGTCCTCAAAGTCTGTCTTTGTGTCTTCGTACAGGGAGCAAAGCTCAGAAAAGAGCAGCATGAAGCTGCCTTTTGGAAAGTAGGCTCACATTTATGAGTTGTGTCATTCTCGGTAGTAGAGGGAAGACGTTTGAATGCTGGCTTCTTATGGGATCGCTTCTTTCGGGATCTAGCTCGCTTGCGTTTGCATACATGTCCTAAAATAAAAATAAGGTGGGCTCAAAATGAGAAAGACCGTTCTAATCACAGGAGTATCCGGTGGAATCGGCAAAGAGTTAGCAGATCGTTTTGCCAAGGATGGACATAACATCGTGCTGGTGGCTCGCAGCGAGGGTAAAATATTGGAGCTTGCGCAGGCGTATCAGAATAAATATGGCATTCAAGCGACGGTCATTGCCAAGGATGTTGCGGCAACTGGGGTGCCAGTGGAGATTTTCAACGAGCTTAAGGAGAAGGAAATCGTCGTTGACTATCTTGTCAACAATGCCGGCTTCGGTCTGTTTGGGACTTTTGTGGAGACGGATATGGAGCAGGAAATAAATATGATTGACGTTAATATCAAGGCTCTGACGGTTATGACGAAGCTTTTCCTGCCGGATATGATTAAACGTGGGCATGGCGGAGTGTTGAATGTGGCTTCATTGGTGGGCTTCTTCCCTGGACCGATGATGTCGGTTTATTACGCAACGAAGGCATACGTGCTCTCGTTCACCGAGGCTTTGGAGAACGAAGTAAGCGGCACAGGAGTTACGGTGACGGCATTTTGCCCAGGGCTGACATCAACCGGTTTTGTTGACCGTTCAGGCATGGGGGCCTCAAAGATGGTGAAAGGAGCGATCATGGAAGCCAGGCAGGTGGCTGAGGAAGGATATCGAGGCTTTTTGCGCGGCAAGACGTTAATTATGCCAGGTGCTCGAAACCGACTCATCGCTTTTATGCCGCGGTTGTTGCCTCGTAAGTGGATGACCCGCATCATTAGATTTTCACAGGATAGAACGGCGCATTAACCCGAAAGAGAAGCAATATACACTGAACTAGTGAAGCGATCTTGGCTCTTCGTTATAACAAACAACTAAGATGGCTGAATCTGAAAATTAGTGATTGAAAAAATAAATACGATCACGGTAAATAACGCTTCAAAAAGCCCTCAACTTTGCCGATACATCACTTGATAGCTGAAATAAAGAGATACTCGAAGGGAGAGCGGTTATTCATGAAATTAGTAAAGCTAAGTGTAATGATTTGCTTGCTTTTAAGTCTAGCGAGCACGACTTTGTTCGCCGCGACGACGAAATCAACAGCTGATTTCACTGATTTGAAGGATTTGGATGCAGCAACGAAAGCTAAGTTCGATGCCCTAATTAGTGCGGGGGTTTTCGATGGTGTTTCGGAAGGCACATTTGGGCTGAAGGAAGAGATGAATCGCGCTCAATTTGCGAAGGTAGCCGCTTTGATTTTCGGTCTTAAAGTAGATTCAGAGCTTAAAACATCAAGCTTCAAAGACGTGGGTGCTGATAGTGCATCCTACGGCTACGCCTTGCCTTACATCGAAGCTATTAAAAAGGCAGGAATCACAGACGGATACGGGGAAGGCGTCTACGACCCAGCGGGTAAAGTTACGAAAGAGCAGCTGGCAACCTTCCTGATCAAAGGATTAGGAAAACAAGAAGATGCGAAGCAAACAGAAGGTGTAAACGACAATTCCGTATCCGAGTGGGCTAAGAGTTATGTTGCCTTTGCAATTAACAATAAGCTTGTAAGCAATGGCGCTGACGGAACGTTTGGCGGAAAAAGCAATGCAACAAGAGAAATGCTTGTTGTCGGTTCATATGAAGCAGCCGTACAGACAGGCGTTGTGAATGACGTTGTTTCGACGCCAACGCCAACACCTACTCCAACGCCAACACCAACATCAACATCAGTATCATCATCAACATACAGCCCTGCGGCAACGCCAACACCAGAGCCGACGGCAACACCAACGCCGGAGCAATCGGCAACACCAACACCGGAGCCAACGGTAACGCCAACACCGGAGCCAACACCTTCGCCAACACCGGAACCAACACCTTCGCCAACACCGGAACCGACGGCAACGACGACTCTTCCGCCGTTCCCGACGCCATACAACCCGATGCCAACACCATACAACCCGTTCCCAACACCATACAACCCGATGCCACCAATCCCAACGGAAATACCGTAACGGGAGTCAGGGAAGGTATTAATATCGACAACATTCATGATATTAATATTTAAGAACAATAAAGAGAAAGGGCAAGGGCAGTTAAAGCTGCCTTTGCTTTTTTTGCTATTACTGTTAATTGTATTTCTCTAATGGTGCTTCCCATTGCACAAATCCCTTTCATTGCTTGGTTTGTCATAGCAAGGTAAAATCTAGTATAGTGGGAGTTGCTTTTATCAGGCTGGCAACAGGGCAGGGGGAGTAGCGGTGTACAAGGTTCTCTTGGTTGATGATGAATGGCTCATTCTTGAAGGTATTTCTTCCGTGATGGATTGGGCGCGGCTAGGTACACAATTAACAGGAACAGCGCAAAATGGTTTGGAAGCGCTAACAATAGTGAGGGAAAGTCCACCCGATATCGTCATTACCGACATTCGCATGCCGGGAATGGATGGCTTGAAGCTCGTAGCAGCTGTTGCGGCGCAGTATCCCTGGATTTCTTTTATTATGCTGACGGGTTTCTCGGAATTCGATTATGCTAAAACCGCTATGCAGCATGGGGTGAAGCACTATTTACTGAAGCCGTGCAGCGAGGAAAGCTTGGTGGAGGCCATCACGGAGATCGTGCAGGAGAAGCAGGAACGGGCCAGCCAGGAGAGCTTCATACAATCGATTAAGTATGATTTAGAGCGCGTGCTGCCGCATGCCAAGGAGCATTTTCTAAAGGAGTTTGTAACGAATAAAACCTATGGGGTAAGAGAATGGCAGTATTTTGGCGACCTGTTCGGGCTGCATTTCCAAACGCAAAGCGTACGCCTGCTGCTGGTGGAAGTCGAGGGCGAGCATGAGTATGAGCATCTGTTTGCCGTCAAAAATATTGCCGAGGACATCTTTCCCAATCCTATACTCAGCTCTACCGTAGGCCAGCATGTCCTGCTGCTCATGGAGGACGAGCTGTCAGAGGCACAATTTTTCGAGAAAATCGACAGCATCCGCGCCACCTTCATGAAATATTATCATTTCGACCTGACCGCCGCCCTCAGCGAGCCGGGAGAGCTGGCACAGGCGCGGCGTTTATACACGCAGACGCTCGTCTGCTTGAACCATCGCTTCTATCTCGGTGAAGGCAGCCTTATTATGGAGCGCGACATTTCCTTATCTGGCGAAAGGGACAGCTCTGAATGGGAGTATGACCAAGGGCGTTTAGTGACAGCGATTAAAGCAGGGCATTGGGAGGAGGCGGAAAAAGAGCTGCGGCAAATGTTTCAGCTGCTATCTGATCTGCCCTATGACATATCCAAAACGAAATCATATCTGATTCAGATGTTTATGGAATTAATTCGGCTTTGTGGGCCTTCCGAAATGAAAACGTATATGGATAAGCTCCCAGGTTTAATCGAAACGAGCACCTTGCAGTCCTTTCAGCAATATGTAATGGGCATCGCCCAAGAGATTGCTCTCCACAACTATGAGCGGAATCGGTGCAGACAGTCGCAGATGGTGCTTCACATGAAAAATATTGTCCAAAGCCGCTTCAAGGATGAATCGCTGACTTTGCAATCCATTGCCGGGGAGATTTATATGAATCCGGATTATATAAGCAAAATGTTCAAGAAGGAGACAGGGGAAAAGTTTACGAACTACATGATGAGCTTTCGGATTCAAAAGGCGCTGGAGATTATTAGCCAAAGCGGGGAATTTACGATAGCGGCGCTGGCCGAGGAAACGGGCTTCGGCAGCAATTCGTCTTATTTTAGCAAAATGTTTAAGAAGTATACGGGATTTTCTCCTTCGGAATATAAAAAAACGCCATAGTCTTGTCATTTATATCATTGATATCAATTTACACCCTGAAGTCGTCGAAATACGACCGCAGGGTGTTTTTTGCAAATATAAGCAATGATAACGGTTTTGAACATAAAACCATCGGAAATGAACATGTGAAAACCGGGGCCTTACTTGTATATTTATAAACAACAATATTAACCGATTAACATTTAGGGCGGAGGCAGAAGGATGGAGTTGAAGCTGGAGGAAGAGCAGCAACAGCTGCTCAAGGGCAGCGGAGCTGAAAAAAGCAAACTCGTTTTCCTCAAAAAAGAATGGATGCGGAATAAATATGTATACCTCATGTTGATTCCGGTCCTAGCGTATTATTTCATTTTTCACTATGGACCGATGTACGGCCTGCTGATGGCTTTTCAAAAATCCTATAGTCCGATCAAAGGCATTTTGGAAGGGAAATGGATCGGCTTTGACAATTTCACGATGTTTTTTAACAGCTACTATTTTTGGCGAATTATTAAAAATACGTTGATCCTCAGCTTTTATAGCATTTTGTTTGGCTTTCCGGCACCGATTGTTTTGGCGCTGCTGCTTAATGAGGTCCGCAAAAAGTGGTTCAAGAGCACGGTACAGACGATCAGCTACATGCCCCACTTCATATCGGTCGTCGTTGTTGTCGGGATGCTGAAAACCTTCTCCTCGCTGGATGGCGGCCTGTTTAATGTGATTCGCAGCTTTTTTGACCTGCAGCCGATTATGTTTCTAGCGGAAAAGGATATGTTTCGGCCGATGTACATTCTTTCGAATATTTGGCAGGGGGCGGGCTGGGCATCGATTATTTTTCTGGCGGCGCTCAGCAATATTGATCCCCAGCTCTATGAAGCGGCCAAGATGGATGGTGCAGGCAGATGGAAGCAGCTGCTGCATATTACGCTCCCGGGCATTATGCCGACGGTTGTCATTATGCTGATTTTGCGTTTGGGCGCTGTTATGAATGCCGACTTTCAGAAAATTTTGCTTATGCAGACGGCACCGACCTATGAAACGTCAGACGTTATTTCCACCTTCATCTACCGTTCCGGTATTTTAGAAGGGAACTATACGTATTCGACCGCAATCGGATTAATTAACGGCATTATTAATTTCTCGCTGCTGTTAATGGCCAATGCGATTAGTAAAAAAGTGAATTCAACCAGTCTTTGGTAAACAGGAGGTGACCTACTATGAAACGCTCGTCAGGGGAACATGTTTTTGACTTTTTCAACGTGATCATGCTGTGCTGCATCATAGCCGTATCCTTTTATCCCATGCTGTATGTATTGAATTCTTCGATTAGCGATCCGGATCAATTGCTGCGGTCGAGGTCGCTTATGCTGCTGCCCGAAGGCTTCCAGCTTGAGGCTTATAAATATGTGTTTCAAAATCCAAAGATTTATAACGGTTACTTGAACACGCTATTTTATGTCGTAGCTGGAACGCTGGTCAATTTGCTGATGACGGCTTTAGCTGCCTATGCGCTGTCCAGAATGGATTTATTCGGCCGAAAAACGTTTATGCAGCTCATAACCTTTACAATGTTTTTTGGCGGCGGCATGATTCCAAGCTTCCTGCTTATTCAGAATTTGGGGCTGGTGGATACTCGTCTGGCGATGATCATCCCGGGTGCCATCAGCACCTTCTACTTCCTGATTATGAAAACGAGCTTTGAGAGCATTCCAATCAGCTTGATCGAGTCCGCCAAGCTGGATGGAGCGAATGATTTTCTAATCTTGTTTCGCATCGTTCTGCCATTATCCAAATCCATTCTGGCGGTCATGTCGCTGTACTATGCTGTAGACCATTGGAATGATTATGTGGGCCCGATGCTTTATTTGCGAAGCCAGGAGCTGTATCCGATTCAGATTGTCATGCGGGATATTTTGATTAGCAGCAGTACGGAGTCGATGGGGGCAGGCGTGGACACGGGTTTTGCAATTGGAGAAAACATTAAATACGCCACGATTATTATTTCTACACTTCCGATTATGCTGGTGTATCCGTTTATTCAAAGGTTTTTTGTTCAAGGCGCTTTAATTGGTGCCGTGAAACAATAAAAATCAATTACTTTGTGGAGGCGATTTTGGTGAAAAGAAAAATGGGGTTGGTCCTTTTATCCTCGGCGCTGCTAGTCGGCCTGATGTCGGCATGCTCGCAAAACAATACAGCCAATGAAGGAGCCACAGCAGGCAGTCCGGCTAATACACAGTCGTCAGAATCGCCAGCCGGCGGAGAGAAGCTGACGGAAATTCCGCTGCCGATTACGAATGAAGCGTTCACGATTAATTATTGGCGTGCGAATGATGCGAAGCTGACCGCCTCGATGGATAACTTTAGCGAAATGGCTTCCTATAAGAAAAAGGAAGAGCTGACGGGCATCAAGGTGAAATTTACCCACCCGCCGCTGGGACAGCAAAAGGATCAGTTCAATTTGCTCATTGCTACGAAGGAGCTTCCGGACGTCATCTATTACAACTGGGCGGATGCAGTAGGCGGCCCTGAGAAAATGATTGAGGACGGCCGAATTATCCGCTTGAACGAGCTGATCGACCAATACGCGCCAAATCTGAAGAACATCATTGAATCCGACCCGGATGTGAAGAAGCAAATTGCGCTTGATGACGGCACGATCTATATGTTCCCGCTTCTGAAGCTGGATGCGCTCAAGCTGAATGCGACATCGGGCCCCATTGTGCGCAAGGACTGGCTTGATAAGCTTGGGTTGAAAGCGCCTACAACGATTGATGAGTGGCATACGGTGCTTAAGGCATTCAAGGAACAGGACCCGAACGGCAATGGCAAGGCGGATGAGCTCCCGTTTACCGGCAATTGGGGACCGGGCAATTTGACGAAGCTGCATGATTTTTCTCCAGCGTTCGGAGTGATTGGCGGCTTTGAAATGAAGGGTGGAAAGGTGGCTTTCGGGCCAATCGAGCCCGAATATAAGAATTTCCTGGAAACGATGGCCGTGTGGTATAAAGAAGGGCTGATTGATCCGGAAATTATGACGAACGACGGCAAAGCTTTTGACTATAAAATAACGAATAATTTAGCCGGTTCCTACTTGGGCGGTGTGTTCAGCGGCATGGGCAAATATTTTAACTTGATGAGAGATACCGATCCAAGCTTTAATTTGACAGGTGTTCCATGGCCAGTATCGCCGGATGGTAATGCCTATGCGACCTTCAACATGAACAATAAAGTGCTGACCTATGGTGAAGCGATCACATCAAGCGCCGATGAAGACCAGCTGAAATATTTGGTGCAATGGATGGATTTTAATTACAGCCCGCAAGGCAGCGACTTGTTCAACTTCGGCATCGAGGGCGAGAGCTACGAGAAAGACGGCGACGCCATTACGTTTACGGATATCATCACGGATAATCCGAGCGGCTTGACCTATGATCAGGCGCTGGCTTCCTATGCGCTTTCGATTATGGATGGCCCAATCAATCAGGACAGCAAATATTTGGACGCCCTCCTGTTCGATCAAGGCCAGCGGGATGCCAACACCGAGTGGATGAAAGCGAGCTCAGAGCTGACGCTTCCTCCTATCCGCCTGACGATGGACGAAGCGAGCACGGTTACTTCCATTATGAGCCAAGTCAATACGTACTTGAATGAGACGATGACAGCGATCATTAACGGGCAGAAGCCAATTTCCGAGTTTGACAAAATGGTAGAGACGATTAAGAGCATGGGCATTGAACAAGCTGTCGAAATGCACCAAGCGGCATACGAGAGATACCAGACGAAATAAGCGGCAGCGTAAAAAATGCATAGACGGATGAAGGCTGCTGACGGGGCGCAAAACGCCCCAAAGTAGTCTTTTCTTTGTGAAAATAGAGCTCCGGGTTCCCCTAGTGTATCTGGTTGTTACCGATTGTGTTATATCTAGTGTATGACCTGTGCAAAGGAGCGCTCTGTTTAATGGCGATATATCGGAATCTGAGCATCAAGCGAAAAATGTTTCTCATGGTCTTTCTGATCATGACCCTTATCATTACGATTGCATACAGCTCCTTATATTATGCCTATTCGATTTATGACAGACAGCTCTATGACAAATCCTATCGGCTGTTGAATTTATCGTCTACAACGGTAGATATGGAGCTGAAGAAGCTGGAGTCGATGTCGCTTACCATTATTGCAGATTCTCAAATTCAGCAGGGATTAAAGGATTTGCTTCAGGACGATGCGGAATATACGGGTTATATGACCCGCAAGAAGATAACCGATCAATTGTGGACGCATATTAGCACCGCTGAACGTTACGTGCAATCTGTTCATCTTATCGATTCCAGGCAGATGGTCAGCAAGTATGGGGAATCCCCCGCTTTCTCGGAGGAGAAATATGCCCGCATGAAGAAAGAAGCTGTAGCAGGAAAAGGAGAAGTCCGCTGGCTTTACCCGGATGATTCCGACCCTATGCTAATTATGGTCAGGGAAGTGCGGGCGTATGAGCCCTTGACGCTTGCGCCCATTGGCATTTTATTTTTGCGGATTAATATGGAGAGACTGGTGGAGGACTATGCGGGCACTGCAAGTCACAGTAGTGATATTCTGCTTAAAGCAGGGGAGGAGGTCGTCTATCCGTACGGGCAAATGCCCGAAGGTGTTGCTGAAGCACTTCAGCCGCTACAGACGGGAGACGGCTACGAGATTAAGAAGGTGAACAGCGAGACGACCTTCCTGTCGCAGAAAAAATCCTCCTATACGGGCTGGATGTATTACAATATCGTCCCTTACAATCATATTTTCGAAACGGTCGTGTGGCTGAAAAATTTGTTGGTTATCGTCTATGGCTTGACCTTTGTTGTCGTTGTTGCGATTGGGATGGCCTTCGCCCGCAGCTTGACGAGACCCATTCGCCAGTTAATCGGACAGATGAAAGAGGTACAGTATGGCGATTTGGACAGCATGGATGCAAGCATGAACGCGCCATCGTTTCAGCAAATGGATGAAGTGGGGCTACTGCAGCGAACGTATCGAATGATGATTACTCGCATCAATACGCTGATTAAAGAAAATTACGCCAGCCAGCTGATCATTAAAGAAACGGAGTTCAAGGCGCTGCAGGCGCAAATTAATCCTCATTTTTTGTATAATGCGCTTGATTCCATCCATTGGCTGGCCAAGAAAAATGCACAGCAGCAAATATCCAGCATGGTCGTCTCGCTTGGTTATTTGCTGCGCTCCTCGATCAGCCTAAAGCAAAATGTCATTACGGTTGCGGAGGAGCTTGAAACGGTGAAGCATTATATTACGATTCAAAAATACCGATTTCAAAATCGGTTGGATTTTCATATGGATGTGCCTGCCTCCTGCCATGCAGCTGCAATCCCTAAGCTTACTTTGCAGCCTCTATTGGAAAATGCCGTTCAATACGGTTTGGAGCCTATGATTGAGCCCTGCACGATCCGGCTTTATGCGGAATGGGCCGAAGGAAAGCTTGCGCTCATTGTCGAGGACTGCGGACCGGGCATGGAGGAAGCGTACGCGCAGCGTGTACTGAGTGGAGAGGCGGAAGCGCGAGGGAACGGGATAGGCATTTTGAATATCAAAAATCGAATCAAGCTCGCTTTCGGCGAAAGCTATGGGCTGCGAATTGACAGTCGGGCGGGGGGCGGAACGAAGGTCAGCGTCCTTATTCCGCTTTTGCAGGGGGATGAAGCAGAAGATGCGAACGACGATCCGAATTAGCGTAATGCTGTGCTTGCTAGCCGCTCTCTGGGGCTGTATCCCTGGGCAGTCCGACCCGCTGAACAAGCTGAAGGAGGAGCCGATTACGCTTCGCATCGCTTGGTGGGGCAATGAATTTCGCAACAATGCAACCATTGAGGTTATCCATATGTATGAAGAGCTGAATCCCCATATTAACATTGAGTTTGAATACAGCGCTTTCAATGAGTATTGGAGGAAGCTTGCGCCATACGCGGCGGGCAATGCGCTGCCGGATATCATTCAGATGGATATTTCGTATTTGTCCCAGTACAGCTCGCTTGATTTGCTGGAGGATTTGGAGCCGTACATTCAAAGCGGCTTGCTGGACGCCTCCAGCATCAACGAAAGCAATCTTTCCAACGGGAAATGGGGAGGGAAATTATATGGCATGAATTTGGGCGTTAACGCTCTTTTTGCCGTATATGACCCAGAGGTATTCAAGGCTAACGGCATAGTGCCGCCAACGGCCTCGTGGACTTGGGAGGATTTTGACCAAATGGGGGAGCAGTTGAAGGGCAAAGGCATTTATTTAGGAACGGTGCTAACGCCGGAGCAATTTTTTGCCTATTTTCTTAGACAGCATGGCTTCACCTTGTTTGCAGAAGATGGCACTAGTCTAGGTTACGAGGATGACAAGCTATTTATCGACTATTTTGGACGAATGCAGAGGCTGGCGTTGGATAAGCTGATCTTTTTGCCAGATATTTGGACGACCGAAACTAATAAATCCGACGCGGACCCCTTTTATAGAGGAGAGGCTTTATTAGGCTGGGGCTACTCCAATCAGTACATCAACATTGTTGAGCGTTACAGCAAACAGCTGGCTATTGTGCCGCTGCCTGGGCCAAACAGCAAGCAAGGGCTATTTTTGAAGCCGGGCATGTTTTTCTCGATTACAAAAAATTCGAAAAATAAAGAGGAGGCGGCTAAATTTATTAGCTTCTTCGTCAACGATCTGGAGGCAAACAAGCTATTGAAGGGAGAGAGAGGCGTGCCCGTATCCTCCAGATTAAAGGAGGAGCTGAAGCCGTTTGTTGAGCCTGAGCTTGCACAGATTTTTGAATATCTCGATTGGGTGGAGAAAAATAGCAGTCCCATGGACCCGCCAGACCCGGTCGGAACGGCAGAAGTGACCGTAGTGCTGCGTGATCTTCATGATCTGCTGCTATTTGGCAAAATAACGCCTGAGGAAGCGGCCGCCGAGTTTCGGACGAAGGCAAGCGAAATTTTGGCGCGCAACAAAAAATAAAGAACGTCTAATGTTATAATGGCTAGTAGACTGACGGAGCTAGAAGGGTGATGGCATGAGTGTAATTCGGTTGGAAAATGTGACAAAGAAATATGAAGAGGCTATGATTTTTCGCGATATTTATTTTCGCGTGAGCCAGGGGGAAAGAATTGGTCTCATTGGGCGAAATGGGGCTGGCAAGTCGACGGTGTTCAAGCTCATTATGGGGAAAGAAGAGCCGACAAGCGGCAAAGTGGAAATAGATCCGAAGGTGAAAATCGGGTATTTCTCGCAATTTTCAGAAATGCGCGGAAGCCTGTCTGTCCAGCAGGAGCTGGAAATGTGCTTCGAGCAGGTTGCTCTGATTGAACGGGAGCTGCAAGCGGTTGGGGAAAAGCTGGGCATCGTTTCGGATGATGGCGAAATGAATGACCTGCTGGCGAGGCAGGCGGAGCTTTTCGAGCAAATGGACCATTTGGATGGCTGGAACGTTTCCGTCGAGATCAACACGGTTCTGACGAAGCTGGGCTTCAACGATCGTTCACGCCATCAGCCCATCGATGAATTGTCTGGCGGTTGGAGAAACCGTGCGGCTTTAGCGAAAATGCTAATTGAGCTGCCCGATGTTGTATTGCTTGACGAGCCGACAAACTACTTGGATATGGAAGGCATCGCGTGGCTGGAGCAGTGGCTTTACCGGTTTAATGGCGCCATGATCTTGATCTCTCATGATCGGCAGTTTATCGACAAGGTCGTCACGCAAATCATCGAGATTGAAAATTATCATTTTCAGCCATACGATGGCAATTATACGGACTATATTCGTAAGAAGAAGCTGCGCAAGAAGGAGCTTGACCGCCAGTTCGAGTGGGAGGAAGAGCTGCTGCTGATGGAGTCGGAAGCCATCGACAGCCGCGCCAGCAAAAAATCGTCCAAAGACCGGTTATCCCGCAAATTGGCGGATAATAAGAAGCGGGTTGAGCCAAATCCGGTGAACGTGCTAATTACGGATATTTACGAGAAGCTGCGTTTCCCGGACAAGCTGTGCGAGGTCAAGCAAATCGGACAAACCTATGAGGAGCGCTCTATTTTTCAGAACGTCAGCTTTGACATTCAGAAGGAGGATCGCCTCGTCATCGTTGGCCCGAACGGGAGCGGAAAGTCCACGCTGATCAAGGTGCTGACGGGGCAGGAGAACCCTGAATCCGGCGAGGTTACTTGGGAAAAAGGAGTCAGCTACGCGTATTTCAACCGGATGTGGGAGGAGCTTGATCCTAAGGATACGGTGAGCCATGCCGTCAATACGTACGGTCTAGGACTCGATGCTCCGCGGAAAAAGGTAAATAAATTTTTGTCGATGCTGCAATTTTCCGAGATGGATTTAAGCAAAGTCATTGGCAGCCTGTCGGGTGGCCAGATGGCCCGGGTCGCCTTGGCTAAATGCTTGCTCTCTGGTGCAGCCGTCATCATATTGGATGAGCCGACGAATCATCTGGATTTAACGAGTATTCAGGTGATGGAGCAGGCGCTGATTCATTTTCCCGGCGCTGTCGTTACCGTAAGCCATGACCGGTTTTTCATTGATAAAATTGGCACAAAGATGCTGGTGTTCGATCCAGAAGCGGGCGTTACTCAGCAAAATCTATAGCAGGGAATGGGCCGAAAAAGCTCAAAAAAAACGGTACTTCATCATAAGATGGAGTTCCGTTTTTTATTGAAATATTGAAATATAGGAAAGGATATTCTAATGCGATCTTTTCTCTATATTTCTCGGAATGAAACGCGCCGCGCTGCTAAAGGACAGCGACGGCCGTTTCACCTTGCGCCAGCGCTTCTTCTGTTATTTTGCGAATATCGATGGGGGAGAGGGTGCCTTCATGAATAATATCTGGCAGAATATGCTCGAGGAAATACTTCACGCAGTGGAGATTAATGTTTTTGATTTTAATGATGGCGTAGCGGTACATGACGATAAATTCTTTCTCGGTATTGCCGCGCTGGAGCTCAGCGAAAGCCTCGTATACCTGATCCATTTTATCGGCGACTTCCAAAATCAGGCCCTCTACCGAATGGTCTTTGCCTTCGCGCAGCTGCCTGCGGAAAATAGCCTGAAATTCCTCGGGAATATTGTCCTGAATAAAATGCTCGACCATGCCATCCTCAACCTGCTGCAGCATCGAACGCAGTTCAAGGGAATAATGCTTGACGGGCGTCTTAATGTCTCCGATAAAAATTTCCCCGTAATCATGACTGCTTGTAATTTCATAAAGCTTCTTCCAATCAATCGCGACGCCGTGCTGCTCCTCGATATCGGCTAGCGTTTTGGCATACTGAACGACTTTCCAGGAGTGAGCCGACACGCTGTGCTCTTCGAACTTGAATTTGCCGGGAGTACGGATAATGCGTTCTAAATCGTTAAGAGATCTAAAGTACGTATGAATGCCCATAAGTGCCATCATCCTTTATTTAGTTGAGTATGATTCGACTATACGCCAGGTATGTCAACTCAGGATTAACGCCATGTGTCGCTCAGGTCAATTTTCAAATTCATTGATAGCGATTCTCAATGTTGCTATACTGAAAGGATAAGCTGGACATGGCTTGAAAACAGGAATGGCATAGATCCAAGCAAGGGACAGGGAGGCGTCATGTATCGTAATCAGCACCCAAAGACGGATTTATTAAGTATTCGCCGCTTTATGGAGCAGCATTTTGATGAGCCGATATCTGTGGGACAACTGGCAGAGATGGCTAATATAAGCCCTAAATATTTTGTAGACTTGTTTAGAAAAACATTTGGGCAAAGCGCAATCGATTATTTGACCGACCTGCGCATCAACCGGGCAAAAAGATATTTAATGGAGACGGATTACCGTCTGCGGGAAATTGCCCATAAGGTGGGCTACAGTGACGAATTTTACTTCAGCCGCAAGTTTAAAAAAGAGGTTGGCGTATCCCCATCCGCATTTATGAGCCGTCCGAGACAACGGATTGCCGCATGTTCCCCTTCGCTTATAGGGCAGCTGCTTGCGCTGGGTATGATTCCGGTTGCCGCACCGCTGGATTCGAAGTGGACACCTTATTATTATAATGTGTATCAGATAAGCATTCAGGTGCATATGCGCTATGGGAATTTGCAGCGGCATGAGGAATGGGACAAGCTGACGAAGGTCCGCCCCGACGCCATCATAGGCTTCGATCATTTGCAAGATGAAGAAAAGCAGAAGCTGGGCAGCATTGCGCCTGCTTTATTCGTTGGTACGGGGCAGAACGATTGGCGAGAGCAGCTTCGTCAAATTGCGTTATTTTTAAGCTGCGAGCAGCAGGCGGAGGAATGGATTGATGGATATGCGCGGAGGCTGGAATGGGCCCGGACGAGCATCAAACAGGCCGTGCAGGAGGATACCTTTGCTGTATTGCGTATATATGGGAATAAGGTGCATGTCTACTGCAACCAAGCTATTTTGGAGCTGCTGTATCAGGAGCTGCAATTGTCTCCGGCCTATGAGCAGGACTCGCTGTACAATGTGGAGCTGACGCTGGAGCAGCTTAGCGAACTTGACCCGGGCCGCATGCTGATAGTAGTATGCCCTGAGGCAGAGTCGCGCTCGTATTGGCTAGCACTTCAGCATAACAAGGTATGGAGGTCGCTTAAAGCGGTTCGCAATCATTTTGTCTATCTGGTTCCCTCTGATCCATGGTTTGAATACTCAGCCATAGCGATGAACCGGATGCTGGATGAAATGCTGCTGCTCCTAACCGGATATTGTCCAAAGGCAGGAACGGATAAAGTCCATGGAGCCTGCATAGGGCATCCTTTATAATACTCCTTAGTGAGAATTGTTATCATAGGAGGGTATTTCGAATGTTTCAGAAGCAAGGTTTTTTTCGGAAAAAGGTTAGAGCCAGCGGGCTTTCGCTGCTCCTTATAGGGCTGGCGCTGAGCCTGCTGAGTGCTTGTGGCTCCACTAATGCCGAAGATTCGGCTGAGCCAGCCCAGACAGCAGCTGCCGCACAAGAAAGTCAGGCTCCTGAGGTTAGCGAAGCCCCTGAGGCTTCAGAGGAAGCGTCAGCGACGAAGACGGTAACGGATGAGCAAGGGCATGAACTGGTCATACCAGCCAAGCCATTAAAGGTGTTTGCCCCCTATATGGAGGATTCCCTGCTGAGCTTGGGTGTAACGCCTATAGCACAATGGGGGAATGGCGGAAAAGGCCAAGCTTATTTGCAGGATCGGCTTAAGGGTGTGCCGACTGTCGAGTTTTCAGGAGGGCGCCCGCCTTCCCCAGAGCAAATTATGGACTTTGAGCCTGATCTGATTATTTTGCATACGGCCCACTATGCCGACGACGGCATCTATGAGCAGTATTCCAAAATTGCGCCTACCTACGTTTTTGTCAATGCGGCGGGCGATCTAAACAGCTCGATTACGAAGCTGGGCGAGCTGCTTGGCAAACCCGACGAGGCGAAGCAGGCGCTGAGCGACTATGAACAGAAGAAGGAAGAGGCCAAGGCCAAGCTCGCTCCAGTTGCCGACGGGAAAAAGGCGGTTTTGATCAATTTTAATGCCAAAGGGATGTACCTGATTGGCGGCAACTATTTTGGAGGTTATGTCCTTTCACATGAGCTTGGCATAGGAAAGAGCAGGCTGGTTGAAGAGAAAAACAGCGTGGATGCCTCGCTGGAAATTCTTCCAGAGCTGGATGCCGATTTTATTTTTACAATCGACTACGCAGGCTCAGGCGCAGCCAACATTAAGGAGCTGACCGATAATGCGATTTGGAGAAGCATGTCTGCGGTCAAAGCGGGCCATGTTTATGCGGTTAGCGATGAATATTGGACAGGCGGCGGTCTAATTGCATATAGCCAAATTATCGATGATATTGTTCGGTTTCTAGCGCCATAATGAAAAGCGAAGCTGCGGGACATGATAGGGCTGGAAGCAGCGAGAGAGTGGTGCATGCAAGCCACAGGCAGCTGGAATACCGCATAAGGATAGCTGTGCCGAAGGAGCCGCCTCCGGAGAAGGGCTACCCGATCATTTATGCGACGGATGGGGATGCGGTGTTCGGCACGTTTGCCGAGGCTGCCCGCTTGCAAACACGCAAGCCGCATGGCTATGACCCCGTCATTATCGTAGGCATCGGCTATCCATCTGGTGAGCCGTTCGATATGACCCGGCGTTGTTATGATTTTACAACACCTGCAAAGCTTGAAAATCTGCCAACCCGGCCTAATGGAGAGCCATGGACGGAGCATGGCGGAGCGGATTGCTTTTTGGATTTTTTGGAGAACGAGCTGAAGCCGGCGCTGGAGAAGGAATTTCCCATAGACAAGGAGCGGCAGACGATTTTCGGACATTCGCTGGGGGGACTGCTCGTCCTCCATGCCTTATTCAGCCGCCCTCAGTCGTTTCAGCGGTTTGCTGCGGGAAGCCCGTCTATATGGTGGAACAAGCATGCCGTTCTGGAGGAGCAAGCCGCATTTGCAGCATGGCTTCGTCAGGGAGATCCTCCGCCGAAGCTGTTGATTACCATCGGCGCGGAGGAACTACTGGATATGGTGAAGGACTCCGAGCAGCTGGCGGACGGTCTGAAGCTGCTCCAAGCCAGCGGCTTTCATGCGGCAATCGCCAAATTTCCCGAGGAGAGCCACGTTAGCGTGCTGCCGGCAGCGATCAGCCGGGTCATTAAATTTGCCTTATCCGGCTAGCGCTTGAGTGGCCAGTGCAGATGCAGATGCACATGCTCGATGTTCGTAATGAAGCTCGATGTTCGTAAAGCTGCTTGATATTCGTAATGAAATTTGATATTCGTAATGAAAGTTGATATTCGTAATGAAATTAGGGTGTGCATGCAAATCGGAGCCTGCGATTGTTACTGACACCCCACAGCTCGGGAAGCTCACTCCTTTTTGAAGGACTGAGGTTCCGCTATTCTAGCTTTTGCTGCGATTTCAGGCCGTAAGCGGACAGGAAATCCGCTATGGCTCTCATCATCCCGTCATAATGGCCATTTGCAGCGTCTTAGCTGCTCCTGAGTCCGCTGCTTGTGCCATAAGACGTAATTCTGTTGAAATAGCGGCTGCTGTGTCCACCAAGTCTAGCTTTGAGCAGAGATCACCCCTGAAACGAAGAGCATGAAGCTGCCTTTTGGTACGTATTTCACATTCATGAGGTGTGATCTTCCATTTGCATACACGTCATAGTTAATTGAAAATAGATCATTGCATTTAGGCAGGTCCATGCACATAAGCATGGGCCTGTTTATTTTGCAGCGAATCCGAAAAATGAGCCCCAAATACGAAATTTGAAGCCTTACCGGAACGGAGGCTGCCGTCTACAATGGATAAAGAAGGGATTTCAGTCTGTAGAGCAAGATTCCAACGTAGTATGGGGGATTTAGACGGTGAAAATACGGCACGAGGCACAATCGGCGGCAGCGTTTGCGGCAAGCACGAGAGCGGCGAAGCGCAGCAGATGGTTCAGGAAGCTGTACGGCCAGAGGCATGTGCAGGTGATGGCGCTGCTTGGCATTTTATGGATGATTGTTTTTAATTATGTCCCGATGTACGGCATTATCATAGCGTTCAAAGAATTTAATATCGTTAAGCCCATTAGCGCGGCGCCTTGGGTAGGCTGGTCGCATTTTCAAGAATTTTTCCAAGACGAGAGCTTCGTCAATGTGATGCGCAATACGCTGGGCATCAGCTTGATCAAGCTGGCAATCGGCTTTCCGCTGCCGATTATATTCGCTTTATTTTTGAATGAGGTAAGGTCGGTGCTGTTCAAAAGGTCGGTGCAGACGATATCCTATTTGCCGCATTTTCTATCGTGGGTTATCCTTGGCGGCATCCTGACGACTTGGCTGTCGGATGTCGGTATCGTTAACCATGTGCTGTTAGCGCTTAACGTCATTAAGGAACCGATCTCGTACCTGGCAGAGCCCGATTATTTCTGGGGCATTATTATTACCTCGGATATATGGAAGGAGCTCGGCTGGTCCGCCATTATTTATTTGGCCGCGATTTCAAGTGTATCACCCGAAATGTATGAGGCCGCTACGATTGACGGGGCGGGCCGCTTTCAAAAAATGTGGTACGTTACACTGCCGAGCATCAAAGCAACGATTTCGATTTTGTTCATTCTGGCAGTCAGTGGCGTCTTGAACTCCAACTTTGATCAAATTTTGGTGCTGAGAAACGCTTTAAATGAAAGCGCAAGCAATGTGATTGATATGTTCGTCTACCAGACGGGCATGCAGCAGGGACGGTATTCCTATGCAACCGCAGTCGGCTTATTCAAATCCGTTATCGCCCTTATTTTGCTGCTCATCGCCAATCGTGTAACGAAAAAAATCAATAACACATCGTTGTTTTAGGAAGGAGGCGACTGACTTTGCTCAGCTTGAAACGAAAAACAAAGGGAGAAGCGGCATTCGATTTCTTTAACAGCTTTGGCATGCTGCTCGTGTGCTTTGCGACCCTGTACCCCATCTGGTACGTTCTCGTGAATGCATTCAATGAAGGGCAGGACGGCATGCGCGGCGGCATTTACTGGTGGCCGCGGGTGTTCAGCATAGAAAGCTTCGAGGCGGTATTCCAAAGCGCGGGCATTATGACGGCAATGGGCATTACGGTAGCCAAAACGCTGCTTGGCGTGCTGCTACATGTTTTTTTTACCGCGATGGTAGCCTATGCGTTTTCCCGCAGAGGGCTTATTGGCGGCAAGATTTACATTTTAATTGGCACGGTTACGTTGTTTTTCGGCGGCGGTCTGATTCCTACCTATTTGCTAATTAGAGATTTGCATTTGCTGGACAATTTTCTCGTGTACATTATTCCGGCGATGTTCAGCTTCTTCGATCTTATTATTTTCATGACCTTCTTCCGGGAAATTCCGGATGGGCTGGAGGAAGCGGCGAAAATCGACGGAGCGAATGACTGGGGCATTTTTCTCAAGGTGGTGCTGCCCGTATCGCTGCCGGTCATTGCGACGATTGCGCTGTTCCATGGGGTCTATCAGTGGAATGACTATTTTGCCGGCGTCATCTATATGAACAACATGGATTTGCAGCCGATCCAAACGTATTTGTACCGGGTAGTGGCACAGTCCAGCTCGAATCAGATGGTTGCCGCCATTCCGGGAGGCGTCGGCAAAACGGTTACGTCGCAGTCGATCAAGCTGGCAACGATGGTCGTCACGACGCTACCGATTGTGCTGGTCTATCCTTTCTTGCAAAAGTATTTTGTCAAAGGCATGATGATTGGCTCTATTAAGGGCTAGTCTACAGTCTACTCAAATAGAAAAGGGGAAAATAAACATGGTTAAACAACCCGCATTAATGCGTCTGCTGGTGCTGCCGCTTGCCGCTGCTCTCGTATTTTCGGCAGCCTGCTCATCAAACAGCAATACGAACGAGGGCACAACGAATGGGGGCACACCTTCTGCATCTGCTGAGGTGAAGCTGACGCAGGAGGATAAAGGCTGGGAAGTGGATAAAAGCCCGATTACGTTCGATTGGTATATTAATTTCTCGTGGTTTCCTAATAAGTGGGGCGTAGATGACACATCCAAGTATATTACGGAGAAAACAGGCGTAGACATTAACTTCATCGTCCCTGCCGGCAATGAGGCGGAGAAGATGAATACGATGATTGCCTCCGGCAGCCTGCCTGATTTCATTACGCTCGGCTGGTACGAGGATGCCGTCAAGAAGATGATAGAAGGCGACATGGTGCTTCCGCTTAATGAGCTGGCTGACCAGTATGATCCTTATTTCTACAAGGTGACCGACCCGGCGAAGCTTGCCTGGTACAAGCAAGAGGACGGCCATATCTATGGGTATCCGAACGCCTCCTCCTCGCCGAAGGATTACGAGAGGTTTGGCGACAGCATCACCTCTACACAGACGTTCCTCGTACGCAAGGACATGTATGAGGCCATCGGCAGCCCGGATATGCGGACAACGGAAGGTTTCCTTCAAGCATTGGCTGCTGCAAAAGCAAAATTTCCCGACATTAACGGTCAGCCGTTAATTCCGCTGGGGATGTATGATTTTAATGAAAAGGGCAACAGCTCGCTGCAAGCTTACATTCAAAACTTCTTAGCTATTCCATATGAAAAGGATGGACAGCTGTATGATCGCGACACAGACGCTGAATATGTAAAATGGCTCAAGACGATGCGCCAAGCGAATGAAAACGGCCTGCTCTCGAAAGACATATTTATCGATAAGCGCCCGCAAATGGAGGAGAAAATCGCCCAAGGCCGTTACTTTGCGATGCTGTATTCGAGGTCTGATCTGGCTAACCAGCAAAATGCGCTATTTGCAAACGATCCTAACTCCATTTATATTGCGGTGGATGGGCCAGCTAATGCTGCTCAGGCTCAAGCAACGCTTGCAGGGCCATCCATTTCCGGCTGGACCGTTACCCTCATCTCCAAAAATGTGAAGGATAAAGCGCGGGCGATCCGCTTCCTGGACTACCTCATTTCCGAAGAGGGCCAGCGGGATATGTTTTTCGGCAAGCAGGGCGTAACCTGGGATACAATAGACGGGAAATACCAATTTCTTCCTGATGTATTAGCGCTGCTTAATTCCGACCGTGGGGCCTTTGATAAAAAATATGGCGCCTCCCATACCTTCTGGATGCTGATGGATACGAATTTGACGCCGGAATGGTCGCCGCCAGCCGTTGAGCCATTCAAGCAGATGGAAGACTGGACGCGCGGGAAGGCGCTCAGCCTATCGCAATTTGATCAGCTTGATCCGACGGGGGCTTCGGAGGAAGGCATTATGAAGACAAAGCTGGATCATGAATTTGGCAAGGCGCTTCCGAGGCTGCTGCTTGCAAAGTCAGATGCCGAGTTCGACAGCTTATGGCAGGAGTATTTAAGCAAGCGCGATGCTCTTGGCTTTGGCACCGTTCAGGCCTATAAGCAGAAAAAATATGAAGAGAACGTAGCGAAGCTGGCAGCATTCATTAACTAATACAGGCCAGACCCGGGCATAGATCCCGGCATCAGGTGCGCCAAATCCATTATGGACTGGCGCGCTTTTTGCCGCCTGCAAGCAATTCAGGGGCTGGGCCGCGAAGATGGAAGTGAGCCTAACATGGGAAGGCAAATTCGGAGCTATTTTCAAACGACGGCTTATTGGCTGGGCAGAAGATCGATGCAAAGCCGTCTGGTCGCCGCCTATATTTTTATATTGCTGTTTCCTAGCATTGTGGTGTCGAATTATTTATTTGGCGAAATTAGAGACAGCCATATTAATGACACGCTTAGGCAGGGACAGTATTTGGTGGAGCTTGAGAAGGTAAATATACTTAACCAAATCGAAGCGATGGAGCTGGCAGCCCAGCTTACGCTTCTAAGCGCGGATATTACCGGCTATGTGTCTGCACATAAGGAGTTTACGACGGAGGAACTGCTCGATTTGTACCGGGGGCCGTTAACCGATGTCATCAATATTCAAACGAACAATCCGAACATCGCCCATTTGCGCCTGTTTGCAGACAATGACTATATATCGGAAATGTGGCCGATTGTGTTTCATGAGCGGCGTATTCAGAAGGAGCCTTGGTATTCAGAGCTAGCGGAGCTCGGCGGCAAGGAGCTGTGGGTGTTTAAGGAGGAGGATGCCGATATTTTGCACCGCAATGTAACGGATGTCCATAACCAGCTACCGAAGGTTTCCCTGATGCGAGTCGTCCGGGCAGGCAGCGAGCGGATTGGCGTCATTCAGGTGGAAATGCTGCTGAAGCATTTTGCGCCAAAGGCATTTGCCAGCTTGCAGGATGAGGGCTCGCAGATGATACTGGCCGACAGCAAGGGAAGCATTGTGCTTGATGAGCTCCAAGCTTTCGCGGGTACAGGCAGCAATCCGAAGCTGCGAACAGCCATTAAGGAGAATTTCGCTGCAATGAAGGAGCTTGGGCAGCAGGAAATACGTTTTGCGGTGGATGATCATCCTTATTTGCTCATTCGTACGCCCGTGGAGCAGGCGGAAGCAGATTTGCTCAATATCATTTCCCTGGAGCTTGTGTATGAACGTGTATCCAATGCGCAATTTCGAATTATGGCGGTTAATGTGGGGCTTATTGGCTTGCTGTCAATTATTACGTATATGATGAATGCCATTATTCTCAAAAATTTGCGGCGCTTGACCGAAGCGATGAAGAAGGTTCGGCGGGGCGAGACGCCGGCGGGGCTGCCCCTCAGCGGGGGCGGGGAAATCGGCGAGCTGGCGTTCCATTTTAACAAAATGATGCAAACGATTAATGAACTAATTGCCCAAGGCGTAAGAAAGAAGGCACTGACGAAGGAAGCGGAGCTGCGTACGCTGCACAGCCAGATCGACTCCCACTTCTTGTACAATACGCTGGAAAATATTAAAATGCTGGCCGAAATTGAAAACCAGCGCACCATCTCTGACTTGCTTACATCGCTGGGCGGCATGATGCGCTACAACTTCAAGTGGTCAGGCGAATATGTTCGCTTGCAGGATGAAATTCGCCATATTCAAAACTATATTGCTGTCATGAATATTCGCTTTGACGAGCCAATCGTTCTTGAGCAGAGCATCGAGCCGGACTTGCTGGAGGTGGAGATGCTTAAAATGTCCTTGCAGCCGATCGTTGAAAATGCCCTTAAGTATGCTTGGCCAGAGCTGCGGGAGCAGCAGCGCCTTATCCAGATTGCTGCTTTCGAGCATGAGGAGGGCGGAATCGTCATTACGCTTCGCGATAACGGTGCAGGAATCGCTCTTGAGCCGCTTGCGCTCCTCAATGAACGCATCCAGCTGGAACGGGCGGGAGAGCGCCTTGTGGATGAATATGAACGAAGCGCAAAGCCGTTGTACGGCATAGGGCTGCGCAATGTGCATCAGCGCATTCGCATCTATTACGGCAAGCCCTATGGCTTGCAGGTGCGCAGCGAGGAAGGCCATTTTACTGAAGTCATCTTAACGCTGCCCAAGGTGTTGATTGCAGGAGGAGGGAATGATGATTAAAAAGCTGCTGATCGTAGACGACGAGAAAAATATAAGAATCGGCCTGAAAACGATGATTGATCGGGAGTTTCCAGATCACTACCATATTCGGCTAGCCATTCATGGAGAGGATGCGCTGGCGCAATATGAGAGCGAGCAGGCCGATATCGTCATTACGGACATTCGGATGCCGGTGATGGATGGCATTGAGCTGATCAAGCAAGTGATGAAGCAGCCGGAGGAGAAGCGAAAGCCCATTTTTATTATTTTGAGCGGCTATGATGAATTCACTTATGCGAAGGCAGCGATTGAGTATCAAGTCAGAGATTATATTTTGAAGCCGATTCGCCGGGATGAGCTGTTTGAATCGCTGCGCAAGAGCGAAAATATTTTGCAGGCTCAGGCTGAGCTTGCCCGAAAAACAGCAGAGGGCGACAAGTACCGCGAGCAGGTTCGAATGAGCCGCCTGAAGGAATGGCTCAGTCAAGGCGAGCTAATCCAGGGGCAGGTGGAGGAACTGGGCCGTGATGCAGTTATACAATTCGAAGCGATCACCTTGCCATGCCATGTAGCTGTTCTCAGCTATAAATCCGAGAACGGGGAAGCGTTGAACCGCGATGAGCTGGGGCCGCTCGCCCAGAGTCTGCTTGGGCAGCTGGGCGGAACGGTCGCTGCATCCTTTGTGGACAGCGCGGGCAGGCTCGTGCTGATAGGGGACCGGGCAGCGCAGTTTCACGAGCTGCTGAGGCTGACCGGGGGCAAGGAGCTGGAAGGGCTGCGTTTGGGACTAAGCACAGAGGCAGCTAGGTTTGAGGATTTGCGCAGCTGTTATAAGCAGGCAGAGGAAGCGCTGCACTATTCCTTTCTATATCCGGGCAGCCGCCTGCTCCAGTATCAGGATATTGGCGCGTCGCAGCGCCGCATGCATCCGATGCCGGATGAAGACATTCGCAAGCTTGGCAATATGCTGGGCACCGAGCGGGAGAAGGATATTCAAGCGCTGCTTAAAGCTATTTTTCGGATCGAAGATTTGGCTGATGTAGATATCGGTTATTTGCGCCAGGTGGGCAAGCGGATGAATGAGCAGGTGCTCGATGAGGTGTTTCACCTATACGGAGAAGCTTCTATTGACGTGCTGAAGCTGTACCGCAGAGTCGGCAGCATGGACAATTTTCGCAGCTTTCATGACTATTACCGCAGCCTGGAGCATTTGCTATACAGTGTAAATGAGTATGTGAGAGGCATTCGTTCTGCCTATAACGAGCACGCGGAAATCAATGCGGCTATCGCTTATATGGAGACGAACTATGCCCGTCCGCTTAATATGGCGGTTGTCAGCAATTATGTCGGCCTCAATTACTCCTATTTCAGCGAGGTATTTAAGGCGCATACAGGAGAGAGCTTCGTCTTGTATTTGAAAAAGCTTCGTATCCGCAGAGGCAAGGGACTGCTGGAAAGCACGAATGATAAAATGCAGGATATCGGAAGCACGTTAGGCTTCGAGAGCAGCAAGCAATTTACACGTGTATTCAAGGAGCTGGAAGGGATTTCTCCGCAGGAATACCGGCTTAAGGTTAGAGCTGCTGCCGGCTTGCGGGAATGAACGATCAAAGCAAATACATGCTGCTGCATTGACATCAGCCCGTCAATTGGCGATGATGAAGGTATTCGTTCTTGGATTATTTTGCTCAAGAGGCGAATAGGGAATGGAAGGGGCTGACACATATGCAATTAATCGTTGAGCAGCCAGCGGCGAGCTGGTATAAGCAGCAGTTGGAGCTGAAAAATGGAGAGTCGGTCAGAATATTTGTAAAGCTTGGCGGCTGCAGCACTGTCGTACCCGGCTTGTCTCTAGGCGTTAATAAGGAACTGCCAATAAATCCGGGGCTCAGCACTACCGTTGAAGGGATCACCTTCTTTATAGAGGAAGCCAATTTGTGGTATCTCGACAATAAAGGGCTGCGTATTACGTTCGATGAGCGGCATGAGGAAATTGACATGATCGTGGAATAAATAAAGAAAGAGGCAGGGGCCGTTCAAGGCTCCTGTCTCTTTTTTACTCTAACCTTTCTCCATTAACGCCTGTTTTGTCCATTGTGCTAGATGGCAACATCCAGTATATTGATAATGATTATCATCAAATAAAAGAGGGGTTTTCACATGTCTACGAAACAAGTCAGAATGTTCATTGCTGCAATACTATTATTAACCTTCGGTTTATTAGCAGCCTGCGGCTCCAATGGTGGTACAGCAGCAACAGAGTCAGCACCAGCTGCAACAGCAACCGAGTCTGAGACGGTTAAGCCAGCTGCGACAACTGCAACAGAGGCAGCAACACGCAGCTACAAGGATTTTAGCGGGCATGAAGTTACGATTCCAACCCATCCGCAGAAAATCGTATTGCTCGGCGACATTCCAGGGGATTTGCTGGCACTGGGCATTACACCTGCGGGGAACGATTGGGTGAACGAGCCCTACATTTATAAAGACGATTTAGTCGGGGTTGTCGATATTGGCTACCCGCATAATATGGAGAAGGTGCTGGAGCTTGCGCCGGATCTGATTTTGCAGGCTGGATATGGCGGGCCGGATGACACCGGAATTTTCGAGAAAATGTCCAAAATCGCGCCGACGGTCATTTTCAATAGAGATGCGGCAACGTTTGATCGCTTGCGAGAGGTTGCTGACATCGTCAATAAGAAGCAGGAGGCAGAGGCTTGGATTGCCAGCTATGAGATTAAGGCGAAGGCGATGTGGGATAAAATCGGCTTGAAGCCAGGCGAGTCGGCAACGGTCTACCTAAGCCTAGCCGGTGACTTCTATGTTATGGGCAATTTTAGCTTAACGATGTCTCTGTACCAGCCGGGCGGCTTCAGCCCAAGCGCCAAGGTGCAGGAGCTCATCGACAAGAAGGAGGTGTTCTCGCTCATTTCAATGGAGGTGCTGCCTGATTATGCGGGGGACCACGTGTTTTTACTCAGCTCGCCCGGTACAGATGATGAAGTGGAAGCGAAAAAGCTGATGGAAGGTCCGCTTTGGAAATCGATCCCTGCTGTTAAAAATAAGCATGCTTATACGGCTGATATTAGCTGGAACGCAAGTGATCCCATTACAATGGAACGTTTCTTGGACGAACTCCCGAAAATTATGGGCATAGAGTAGGCAATCGTTTACAATAAACGAAGGGTCTACTATATTTTTTAAGAGGAGTTTGATTTCATGCCATTAACGAAACCCAATCAGGAGAAATTGGAACACTTGCTGCAAGAGCAGGAGTATACCCATGCCTTGGACTACTTAATGACACATGCCCGTGAAGGTGTGCGTTTAGCCAAGCGGAACCCAGCGGATTATTCTAAATCCTGCGTATCGCGAATTGGCGGAGATCCCGATCTTCCGGATGACATAGAATGGCCGCTTGATCAAGACGGCACACCGATGACTTTTTTGGCGCAGCTGCGTTTGGAGGATTTGGCACCGCAGGATGCGGCTTCGCGGTTATCGCATGGCGGCATGCTTTATTTTTTCCTCGGAGTGGATGAGCCTGCGTATCATATTGACCATTTCGTCCTGCATTTGAAGGATGAGCAGCTTGCAGGTGCCAAGCGCCGTTTTGCTCCTGAGGAAACGTCGTTGGAGGATGCAGATTTCACAGGCTATGAGGTGGTAGGCCGAGCTTCGATAGAGCTTCCAGGCTATGGCTATGTTGATGAAGAGCAAGTTGAAGATGATGAGCATGATTATGAGGAATACTATGATTTAACGCATGATTTGAGCGGCAGCGAGGATGGTGATCTGGCTGTCATGTTCGGCTACCCGGCAACGCAGCATGGCGACTGCGAGATTGAGGCGGCGCTGATGCTGATGACGGGCAAACGTTATGAGTATAGCCCGGACAAAGCGATGAAGCAGTTGGCGGACCACTTCGGAGGCGATGCTGGACAAGCGGAGCAGGAGGTTGCGGATACACTCGTGCTGCTAACCCTTGATTCGGATAATGACGTAGGCTTCTGCTGGTGGGATGCCGGAGAATTGCAATTTTATATTCGCAAAGAGGATTTGCTGGCAGGGAATTTCACGCGGACTTATTGTTCGCTGTATTCCAGCTAAAGGAAGCTAACGGCGATTGTGAAGCCAAATGAGAAAAAGCATGTTCACCGGCATCAAGCTGCTGGTGAACATGCTTTTTCTATATTTCTAAGCGAAACGGTAGCTTTGCCTTCAGAGGACGGCGACAGGCGTTAAGCCTTTTTGCCTAAAAAGCTCTCTACAATAAATTGCAATTGAGCCTCGAGAGAGATGGGATCATTAAAATAGGAGCCCTCAGCGTTTATAAAATAAACCTGATTTTGCTTCACAGCAGGAAGCCCTTTCCATAGGCTGCTCCCGTAAACGACGTCCGGGTTTCCATCATCCCAGCCCCAATTGCTTGTGAAAACATAGTCCCCGGCATATTCCGGCAGCTGTTCAAGAGACAGGCTCGAGCCGAACTCGGCGCCATCAATAAGAGCCTTTTGAATAATTGCAGGAGCCTTCAGGCCTAGATCACCGTAGATGATCTCTCCGCCTCTGCCGCCTTTATTGCCCCAAGCATAAATACCTTTCGCATAAGGCTGTAAAATCGAGACGGTTTTATCTCCGACGATCTCGGCGATTTTAGGCTTAACCTTGGCAATTTTTGCATGCCATTCTTTGATCCAGGCCTCAGCGATTTGTTCCTTGCCTGTTATTTTCCCGAACTCGGTTAACAGCTCTGCAGGAGTGCCTGCTCCGTATTTAAGCCGTACTACCGGAGCGATTTGACCCAGCTTCTCATATTCGCTTTCTTCCAAAAAATCATAGACAATAATCAAATCCGGGTCGATATTCAGTATGGCCTCCATATTAGTGCCATCGCCGATATCTGCAATTCCATCCAATTTGCCTTCATGATAAGGGTTAACCAATGCTTCGGACAGAGCCGCGACCGGTTTCAAATCCAGCTTGAGCAAATTTCCGATTGCGCTCCCCGTTAAATCAACGATCCTTTCCGGGTTTGCGGGTATGGTGACCGTTCCTGTGCTGTCCGTATAGGTTTTGGTCGCTGCTGCAGAGCTGCTCGTTGGTGATGCTTCCTCCGAAGGCTGGCTTGAGCTTTGCACGGCAGGACTGCTGCTTGTCCCAGACTGACTTGCCCCTGTGTTAGCTGCACCAGAGCAGGCGCTTAACAGTAAGGTCATACATAGCAGCAGGGTTGCCGCCATGGTATAGGGCTTGTTTATTTTTGACACAGAAAATCCTCCACTTCTCGTTGAATGATAATGATACTCGTAATCATTCACACTATAGCACTGCGTATAGGGAGGGACAATGGCAAATTTAGTACGAAATGCGGGCGATTTTGGTATAAGGCTGTTTTGACGGTATTTTGTTCTAAATTCGGATGGCGGCAGTCCATAATATTTTTTGAAGCTGCGGCCAAGTGTATGGGCATCGGGATACCCGACAAGCTCCGCTGTTTCTTGCAGGGAGGTTTCGGTTTGCGCCAGCAAGTCAGCAGCTCTTCTCACACGAATTTGAGTTAGCAGGCGGATGGGGCTCTCATTCATTTGCTTTTTGAACAGCTTGGTCAAGTAGCTTACACTGCAATCGAACAGCTCCGACATCGTTTCCAGCGTAATGGGGTCCCTGTAGCATTCCTGCATATATCGCAGCATTTGTGCCAATAAATCGGGGCGAGTTGGTTCAATTCCTTGTCGCTGCATTTGCCAAAGAAGCTCATGCACAAATTGAAAAAATAAAGTCCGTGCGTGCAATAGATGAAGGGGGTCAGGCTTCATCCAAGCCGTATACATTTTTCCCATCGTCTCGAGCAAAGGCAAAGGATATAAGGGGACAAAGCGATATTCATATTGGAAAGGGCGGTTAAAATCATTAGGCTGCACCAGCTTTTGCGAAGGGGCGAGCATAAGAACGGCCTTGTATAGAATAAGGTAATAGGCAAAGGGCTGCTCTGCCGTAATCGAGAGCTGCGCATTGCGCCCGCCGTGCAGGACATGGAATTGCTCCATAGGATGCTGCGAATGATCCAGCTGTACTTGCGCGCTGCCTTCAATGACATAGAGAAAGGCATTAGCCGGCAGACGATAGGGGGACAGCCTTTCTCCGGTTTCCAGCCGTGCATAGCGAAAATCCATTATTTTCACAGAAGCATGATTCCAGAGCATGATATGATCATCTAGTTTCATTACAGTCTTTTAATCCTCCTAAATGGGGCCACTTTCTTCTTCCTTCATTATATGGTTACACCATTTAAGCGTAAATACGCAGGGGGTGAAAATAAGGGGGAAATTTGAAATGGTGTTGCGGCCGGTTTTGTGGTAGTATTTACTCTTATATTGAATGAGGACGTGAGCAGCGCGTGATTAATATTACGATACCAACACCGGATGTAACAATCGAGAAGC
Source organism: Paenibacillus sp. J31R34 (assembly GCF_059383715.1). Taxonomy (NCBI): domain Bacteria; kingdom Bacillati; phylum Bacillota; class Bacilli; order Caryophanales; family Paenibacillaceae; genus Paenibacillus; species Paenibacillus sp. J31R34. Next base: position 865,746 of record NZ_JBXENU010000002.1, on the reverse strand, counting down.
AAATTTCTCCAGAGCTTAGCAATATTTATGGCTTTACTGATTTTCACTTGATCCCTCGCGACAAGGGCGGCATCTTCATGTTCTACAATAAGAGCAAGGAGCTGCTGTTTGTTGGCAAAGCAAGAAAGCTCAGACCAAGAATTAAGAAGCACTTTGAAGATTCGGTATCCCCAATGAAACCGCATCGCGACGAAGTGACGACGATCGAGGTTTGCATCATTGAAGAGCCGGTGGATAGAGAAATCTACGAAACGTATGTCGTGAATAAGCTAAGAGCGAAATACAATGTGGACAAGGTGTTTTTTAAGTAAATTGTAAGTTTCAGAGTTAGGATTGCAAGGAGGCTATGTATACTGTCAATTGAGACGGTGTTCATGGCCTCTTTTTTGTATGTTTTTCGGGATTTTGAGGGGTAAAACGCTTCTTTGATACAGCCATTAATGTATAATAAAAGGATAGCGATTACAGCTAATGATTCCATTTTGGAGGTTATATGAAAACAATTCTGCTTACTTTAGCATTTTCTTGGCTTGCACTCGTAATTATTCTATTACTTTACAGATTGATTAAGAAAGAAATTTTTGCCCGATCAAGAGAAAATATTGGCATGTGCATCAATGGCATCTTGCTAACCTTCATGTTCAGTATTACGAGAGACGAGTCTTATATTCCTTTTATCAATATACCGTTAATGATTACATTTATAGTATTGCTTTGCATCATTGTTTATAAGACGAGAAAACAGAGCAAGACGCCGTCGCAATAGCCTAGAGCAATACATATAAATTTGCAGACATATGAAAAAATAAAGGGTTGCCCTGCTTACGCCTATTATCAGGCATGAGCAGGGCAACCCTTTTTGAAATTATAAATATTTTTTTAACTATCGGTAGTTAAATTATTGACGGACCGACTTCCTATCGCCTATAATCATTTTCAGCAGAGTGAAATAAGGAGTTGAGCAGGTTGAAGAAAAAAGAGCTTACAACGAATCAAATTATTGAGGCGGCATTTGAGCTTTTTGCCGAGCATGGGATCGAACGAACGAGCCTGAGCATGATTGCAGGCAAAGTCGGCATTACGAAGCCGTCGATTTATTATCATTTTTCGACGAAGGAAGAGCTGGTCAGCCGGACGTATGAATATATTTTTCAAAATCATCATTTCAGTAAATATTTTCAAGAGGAGCCCGTTACGAGCGCAAGCTTTCGGGAAACGTTGTATCAGGGCGGACTACAGATGCTTCCGGATGGCAGCAAGGAGCATTTAGCCTCGCTCAGGGTGTTGAGTGAATTTATGATGCTTGCAGAGCGAGATGAGCTGTACCGAGCGCGCCTGACTGATATGCAGCAGGAGTTTTTGAACGGATTTCATGATCTGCTATTGAAAGGCGTGGAATTAGGGACGGTAGCTTCGCGGAATGTAGCGTACAAAGCCCATATGCTCGCCTTGGTCATCGATAATTTATCCCGCTGCATGATGATGAAGGTGGTCATGGACTATCAGGGAGTCTGGGGAGAAACAGTCGATAGCGTCCTGCTGGAAGCGGCGAAAGAGGAGCATTAGAAAAGCGAAATGGGGAGGAAATGCCAAATGAAAATCTTTTTTATTACAGGCACGTCTAGAGGGATTGGGGAAGCATTGGCGGAGCAATTGATGGCAGAGGAGCATCATTTATTTTGCCTATCGCGGGCGGAAAATGAACAGCTGATTGAGCGATCAATTCGCAGCAAGACGAGTATGACTTATTATCCTTTTGATTTGAATCAGCTGCTGCAAATTGAACCTATGTTCACGGCGTTATTCAGCATGATTCCGCAGGACACAGAAATAACAGGCTTCTATTTAATTAATAATGCAGGGATGCTGGCTCCAGTGGCACCAATCGAACAGAACCCAGCTCAAAGCATGATTGAAAATGTGAACATTAATTTGCTCGCTCCAATGATTATTACTGCGAATTTCCTCAAGCGTACAAAAGACTATAAAGGGGATAAGCGGATTATGAATATATCCTCCGGTTCTGCCCGCTATTTACTGCCTTCGCAAAGCTGTTACAGCACTTCGAAAGCGGGTTTGGACTCTTTTTCCAAAAGCGTGAGCTTGGAGCAGTCGAACCAACCGTATCCGGCCAAGGTGGTATCCGTCTATCCGGGGATGATTGATACCCAGCTGCAAGCAGAGATCCGTTCGGCATCTAAAGCGGACTTCCCCTACGTTGATCAATTCATTCAAATCGCGGAAGAGGGCAAGCTGCAGACCCCTGAATATACGGCGGCAAAATTAATTGAGCTGCTGTTTAGCGAAGATTTTGGCAGCAACGTCGTGGTTGAAAACTTATAATCTATGAGAGAGAATCATTATCATTTATAATAGAGGGAGTTGTTGCGACAGTTATCTCATAGAGCGATCCAGCATACGGGAAACTGAGGAGAGGAATTGAAACGGTGCGATGAGTATAGAAGATCATATATTGTTATGGAACCACGCGTTCGTTCGGATGATGGATGTTCGCCATATCATGATGGAATTTAATGAGAAGCTGCCGGCTTATGACTTGCCCGCAAGTGCATACTTGTTGACAGCGCGAGGCAGTGCAAAGGTTTCGTTGGATGGCAATGTGAGCATGGTTCGGCGGTTGCATGTGCTGCATGGCGGCAAAGGAACCCGGCTGGAGATCGAAGCAGAGGATGTATTCGAATTTTATTTAATTTTGTATAAAGCGTCACTCGTTCCACCTTTCCGGCGCGAGCTGCAGCTTCTTATGGAACGGGAAAATCCGTTTCAACAGCAATATGATTTTACACCGCAATATCCGGTTGAATTGCTGGAGAAGGTGAAGCGGATGCATCATGAATGGAGCAGGCTGAATACGCTGGAAAAGCTGCATGCCAAATCGCTGTTCTATCAATTTGTTTATGAATTGCTGTGGCAAATACAACAGCAGGGCTTTGAGACGGACAGTCCAGATTTATCGGAGCAAGCCATTCGTTATATGACGGAAAACTATCAGCACAATATTACGATTGAATCGCTGGCGCAGCTGCTAAATTATAGTCCGCAATATATATCCAGAAAGTTTAAGGAGCAGACGGGAAACAGTCCAATCAACTTTCTTATTATGCTAAGAATGGATAAGGCGCAGGAACTGCTGCTGACGTCGGATGCTACCTTGCAGGAGGTTGCCGCTTCCGTAGGCTATCCTGATATGTTTTATTTCAATCGTATGTTTAAAAAGCATGTGGGCGTAGCTCCCGGCCAGTACAAAAAACGCAAGCTTGTCGGCGGCAAGCTACAATATTCTGCAAAAAAATCGTTAACATCCTCCATTGTGAAACGGGTCGCTCAACGATATATTGGTGATGAAGATGAAAATCATTATCAGTATAAATCAGAGGGGGATTTTACGTTGTACAGAGGTACGAAAACATCGATGACAGCAACCTTATTGCTTTGTCTCATGCTGCTGCTAAGCGCTTGCGGCACAGGAGGCACGAATACGACGACGGCGACAGCAAACGGGGGAAGCCCGTCTGCGAACGTACAGCCAGCAGATGCTGCTCAAGGAGGAGCCGCTACCAGCCAGCAAGACAGCACGAATCCAGCGAGCTCAGCACCAGCTGAAACTACTAAAACGGTATCCACCGTGTTCGGGGATGTTACGATACCAGTAAATCCTAAGCGAATCGTAGCGATAGATTATCTGGGTTCTCTCGTCGCTTTAGGTGCGAATCCGATCGGTTCATCAGAGTGGCTGATGCAAAACCCGTATTTAAAGGATAAGATCGATGGCGTTGAAAATGTGGGTGATTCCATTGAAAAGGTCATGGAAATGGAGCCCGATCTGATTATCACCTTGACAAGTGATCAAGAGAAATATGAATTGCTTAGTAAAATAGCCCCGACAGTGAGTGTTCCCTTTAATAAATTCAAAAATGTTCATGAGGAAATAAACTATTTCGGCGAGCTGCTGGGTGTTCAGGAAAAAGCAGCCGCATGGCTGACCGATTATGATGCTCGCATAGCTGCTGCTAAAGCGAAGGTGAAGCAGGCGCTTCCTGAGGATGCGACGGTCAGCGTGCTTGAAGATCAGGATAAATCGATTTACGTCTTCGGTATTATCTCCGGCCGGGGCGGACGTGCAATCTATGAGGCACTGGGTCTCAATCCGCCAGTAGGACTTACTGAAGAAATTATGAAGGAGAAATATTACCCGATTTCGCTGGAAAAGCTGGGCGATTTCGCGGGTGATTATGTTGTCCTGACAAGCCCGAAAGCAATGGAAGAATACAAAGCTAATCCGTTATGGAGCCAATTGGATGCGATAAAAAATGATCGTGTGTTTCTCTGGACGGAGGATCAATCCTGGTTCCAAGATCCGATTGCGATGCTGTCTCAGGTTGAAGAGCTGGCAAATTGGCTGATCGAGAAATCGAAGTCCTAGATTGGAGGAAGCAGAGTGAAACAATCCAAAGAGTTATACGATGTAACGATAATCGGTGGGGGCCCGGCGGGCATGTACGCGGCCTTCTATAGCGGTATGCGAGATATGAAGACGAAGCTGATTGAAGCCAAGGAAGAGCTTGGTGGAACGATGCTGATTTATCCGGAAAAAATGATTTGGGATGTTGGCGGCGTGACGCCAATCCTATGTAGGCAATTGATTGCGCAGCTTTCACAGCAAGCGCGAACTTTTGACCCGACCCTTGTATTTGGACAGCAGATTGTCGGTCTGGATCACTTGGAGGACGGCACCTTACTTCTTACAGCAGAATCGGGAGAGACGCATTGGACGAAAACGGTCATTCTGACGATCGGCTACGGCGTTCTGACAACGTCGAAGCTCGATATTGAAGGTGCTGATCGGTATGAGGTGAGCAATCTCCACTACACGGTGCAGGAGCTTGAACCGTTTCACGGCAAGCATGTTCTAATATCCGGCGGCGGGGATTCAGCGGTAGACTGGGCTAACGAGCTGGAGCCGTTGGCGGCCAGCGTTACGATTGTACATCGCCGCGAACAATTTGGCGGACATGAGAAAAATGTTGTACGGATGAGACAGTCCACGGTTAATGTTAAAACGCCATATGCGGTTACTCAGCTGCATAGCAAGGATGGTAAAGCAATCAATCAGGTGACGATCAGTCAGGTGGAGAGCGGAGAGACAGAAACGCTGGAGGTAGATGCCGTAATCGTAAATCATGGCTTGAAGAGCGATTGTGGAGCTATTCGTGAATGGGGCTTGGATATTGGCGTTCGTAGAGTAAAGGTAAGCAGCAAGCTGGCTACGAATATACCAGGTGTTTTTGCTGCCGGAGATTTTGTAGATTACGAATCAAAGCTTTATTTAATTGCCGGAGCGTTTACCGATGCGGCCTTTGCCGTGAACAGCGCCAAGCTGTATATGGAGCCAAAAGCCGACGAGGTTGCTTATGTATCCTCGCATAACAGCAAGTTCAGAGAAAAAAATCTGGCGCTTGGTGTTCGGGAAGAAGACGCATAAGAAGTGGGAGCTAACCTTTTAGGGTTAGCTTTCTTTTTTTCTTATTCTATTCATGTGATTTAGGAAGGGAGAGTGCTCGGTTGGGTACAGTGAGTGGGCAGAAGCCGAAGCTGAAGCATCGGCTTTGCCTACACAAATGGCCGAGGCTACTGCTTTGCTACCATCGCCTTGAGCTCAGACAACAACTGGTCCAGCTGACCGTACTCCTGCACCATCGTATGTATCTTCACATCCTGCGTCTCCATGCTAGCATGAACCTCTTCAACGGAAGCCATGTTCTGTTCAGTCGTAGCAGCAATATTGACCATCTCATCGGCCATGCTTGCATAACGCTCATGCAGATCACCCGCAGAACTGCCTACTGTATCAGAGTGCTGCCTCACGAGCTCCATATTTTCGCTGATGCGATCAATAAGCTGCTGTAACTGAAGTGAAACATCCCTGCTGGTTGTCACTGCTGCTTGTCCACTTGTTACCTGCACGTGAACAGCGCTGATTTGCGAACGAATACCAGCTAAAATCGTAGTAATTTCGTGTGCTGCAGCTCTTGAGTTATCGGCAAGCTTACGTACCTCATCGGATACGACTGCAAAGCCTTTGCCATGCTCGCCTGCTCGTGCTGCTTCAATAGCAGCATTAAGCGACAGCAGATTCGTTTGCTCTGCAATCTCGCTGATCGTTCCGACAATCGAGCTTACACGATCATTTTGCTCATTAAGCTGGTTCATCATTTCGACTGTATGCATGATGATCGCTCTAACGCGCTCAATCTCGTCTGATAATGCAGCCATTTGATCCCGATTCTCCACGGTCAACGCGGCATTGTCCGCTGAATATTGTTGCAGCAGTTCCGTTCCATTAAGCAAGCGCTTGACAGCTGTGTCTATTATCTGGGTCGTATCGCTAATATTCATAATGGTTCCCGTCTGTGTCTCAATGGCAGCCGACATGGCCGAGAAGGTCATCGTCACCTCTTTGGAGATTTCTCCTGTTGAACGGACAGTTGCTTGTTGGCTGCTGCTGAACTCGGTAAGCACAAGAATCGAGGATTTCAGCTTGGTAAGCAGCTCCTCCGCCATATCCTTGGAGGCTTCTGCCTCGCGCTGCTTGTCTGTGACCTGCTTCTGCAGCCGCTGGGTGAAGTTGGCCGAGAAAGCCAGCGCCCCTGTTGCAAACATTAAATACAAATACAAATAGACGAGTGATTCTCCTGGGAATAGCTTAGGCTGAAGCACGGGGTTCATAAATAAATAAGTGCTCAGTGCAGTTCCCAGTATGCCTGTGAAAATAATAGGCCGATAATCAGCGTACAGGGTGATGATTGCGAGATTAACATAAACTAAAAAATAGGTGCTTACGATGGGGTTCGGATCGGAAATGATAAGAAAGGAGACAATTATCGTTAAAATGCATGGAACCATATACTTAATATAGTCTGTAAGGATACCCCTATAAGTCATAAAAGTGACTATAGCACTCGTTCCGCCTCCAACGAAGGCGAGAAAAAGAATCATATTTTTATCCAGACCGATGACAATATCTGTGGCTATTCCTAGAGCGAGCACGCCCCAAAGTATTTTTATTAACAATCGGTTCCGCTTATCAAGCTCCGTTAGTACTCTCTTCATCCTCAAATCCACCTTTTTATAATTTATACAGCTAAGCCGATTCAGTTCTAGACTCCTGCGTTGCTAGCGTGTGCAGTGAAAACGGCCTGCTGCGAATAGGAAAGCCAAGCATATTTTTGTTTATTTGAATACATTTGCTCCACATTAATTACCATTGGAACCACATAATCGCCTTTATAAAATACCTTCTCGCCAAGCTTCTCCAACGGTACCTTGAAGGTAACCCGCAATGCCCTAAAAAATACAGGCTCAAGCAACGAAACAAAATATTTGATCTGCCGTTCCTCCGCCGTATAGATAAGGGAGGAAAGCAGCTCAGATATGTATTGCTGCCCTCGATACGGCTTTAATAAGGCTATTTTGTCAATTTCCGCAATTTCTCCCTGTGCGCGCATCAGCTCCGGGTGCTCCTGAAACAATCCGGCTTCGTTGATCGTGCTTGCAGCACTATACGGCTTAAGCTCAGCCGTGCCTACATAATGGCCCTCCGCCGTGACAATCATAAGTCGCTCCAGTGCTTGAGCGGAAAACTCAAGATCAAATCCTTTTTCCCTCCAGACGGTTGTCCAAACACCATTAAACATCGCTAGCTCCAGCTCATTCTCCACCCGCTTAAACATACGTATGCTCTCCTTTGGTTTTTCTCTTTCTCCCAAGTGAATGATCTATATAGTATATTTATCGGGATAATTCACTTAATAATGTACATGCATCAAATAAATATTTACTTTACGTTTAGTTGTAAAATTTATCAGCTTTATATCTATCATTTCTTTACAAACCGATGGTTTCAATATGGAGCAGTCTGCTAAATTCTCAAATCAAATGAAGCATCGAATCCATATTAAGTTATTGAAAAACCGATCGGCAAAAAGAAAAGCAATAGGACTGACGTACTTGCTGCTTGGAGGTTATCCTTTATAATAAAGGAAGCAGGTTCAGCATTCATTTTCGTTTCGAGGTGTTTTTATGGAATGGCAGAATACGATCCAATTATGGAACCAAAGGCCTGTTCAAGTGCTGGATATTCGCCATCTTACGATGAATCCGGGAGAGGAGCGGTTAGCCTATCGTCTTCCTGCAAACGCTTTTGTATATGCCAATCAAGGCAGTGCCAGGCTGGAAATGGAGGAGCTGGAAGCTCCTTGCGATAATGGTTATTTGCTGCATAGTGGAAAAGGAGCTAACCTGAGCATATGGTGCGGGGATGAGCCGTTTGACTATTATTTAGTTTTGTATAAACCGCTGGTCATGATAGGCAATCAAGTAAGGCATGGTGATTTAGAGCAGCAGGATGTGTTCGGGAGGCGCTATGCCTTTGAGGTGATGCATGCTTTGTCTCTGCTGTCGCTGCTGGAGCAGATGTCCCAGCTGTGGGAAAGCAGCGAGGAGCTGGATCGTCTGCAGGTAACGGGATTTTTCTATCAATTCGTGGTTGAACAGTTTCGCCAACTGCAAATGGTGAAGGCCGAAGCAGCGGTACCAGATTTACCAGAGCAAATCGCTGAGTACATTCACGAGTATTTTCAAAAAACGGTAACGATGGAAACGATGGCTGCGAAGTTTCATTACAGCACGCATTATTTGGCAAGGGTGTTTAAGCGCAAATTCGGCTGCAGCCCCATGGAATATTTGTTGCAAGCTCGGATTAATCGAGCCAAATATTTGCTTACGGAGACGGATACGCCTATTCGCAGCCTTGCTGAAAAGGTGGGCTATACCGATATTTATTATTTCAGCCGTCTGTTCAAGAAGCTGACAGGAGTCACTCCTACACAGTTTAAAAAGCTTAATCTCAGCTCAATAGGTTCAATTCGTCCAAAAATGATGCCCGAATCGTTCATTGCTCCGCAGGCTGGACAAGGCTATATTGATAATAACGAGAATCATTATCAACATAACGCTTGGAGAGTGAATGAAATGAAGTGGGGTTTTAAGCCATCTTTTGCCGTAACGTTATTATTTAGCTTGTCGCTGCTGCTTGCTGCATGTGGCGGTACAGCTGCAGAGCCGCAGCAGAGCGCTCAAGGGAGCAATGCTCAGCCAAATGCAACCGCCACGGCTGATGCAGCGTCGGAGTCACCAGAAGCAACGACAAGAATGTATAAGGATGCACTCGGACGTGAGGTGGAAATTCCATCGAACCCTAGCAAAGTGGTTGTTATCACTTATGGCGGTTATTTGCTGCCTTTGGGCTTGCAGCCGGTTGGCGTGGATCAGGCGGTGCTTGATCATTATCCGGAGGAGCTGGCAGGCGTTGCTAGCATTGGTGAAGGGCTTGGCAATGTCGAGGCTGTTTCTGCGCTCGAGCCGGATTTGATTATTTTGCCAGAATACCATGATGCATCGGCCTACACCCAGTTTGAAAAGATCGCGCCAACCGTTGCTGTCTCATGGGGCGGCGATCCCGATGTCATCAATACGCTGCGGGACATGGGCGATATTATGAACCGCAAGCAAGAGGCGGAAGCGTGGATTACTAAATTTGAAGCGAAGCTTCAAAGCGTCCGCGACCAGCTTGAAGTAAAAGTGACGCCGGGCGAAACGGCTATCACCTTTATTCTTTACCAAGGAGAGCTGTTTCTTGGAGGCGAAGGCGGCACGCTTGGCAAATTGATTTATGAGGATTTCGGCTACCAAATGCCGGAGCAGTTCAAGCAATATGCGGATGGCGGAGCCGCACTATCCATGGAATCGCTAGCCGATCGCCCAGCCGACTATTTTTTCACGCAAATGACCGACGAGGAATTAGTGGAAATGAATAAGCTGTTCCAAGAGCCGCTGTACCAATCGATCCCTGCGATCAAAAATAATCGGATTATCAACGTAACCCGCGATAAATGGAACTACGGTCCTTATTTAGCGGAGCAAGCGGTTGATGAGATGATTGAGAAGGTAGCGAATGCTCAAAAATAAGCAGGTGTCTGTCAGGGGCCCTATGCTTGAAAAAAAGACTGAAAGTTCGGGAGCTTGTCTCCCGGACTTTTTTTTGAAATATAGGAAAAGATATGATTTTCCCATCCTTTCTCTATATTTCTACGCGAAACAGCAGCTTTGCCGCCAGAGGACGGCGACAGCCGTTTACGCTTGCATCCTTCCGCTTGTATGGGGCACAGCTATAGCCACGTCAATGCCACAGCCGCCCTGCGGCCTTTCTGCTAAAATAGAAGATAACCGTGGTTAAAGGACATCATCATCTAAAATACGCATACAAGGTGAAGCATATGGAACAGGGCAGGGAAATGACGCTGGCACTCATTGCGGCAAATGTACGAATCAAGCACATTCATTACGAACGCTTGGAAGGGGATGAGCATATTCAGCTGAGTCATAGAGCTGGAGGGAGACTTCTGCTCGTTGCAAGCGGTGAAGGTGTATTGGATTACGGGGACCGAGAAGCTAAACGAACGATACGACGGGGCAGCTTTTGCATCAGCATACAGGGAATAGATATTGCTGTTCATGCAGCTGATGAAGAACCAATTGGTTTTTATGAGCTTATTTTTCAGCATGATTTGCTGCAGGGCAATTCAGCTGCCTTTTGTTATTATGCAGAATTGTCCAAGCGTGCTGCTGGGCAGCTTATTGACCGCATGAAGGAGCTGTATGTGAATCGCCTTGATCAAGGCGAGCTGGAGCGATTCCGTCTGCACATTGATTTTCAGGAGCTGCTGTATCGAATGTTAAAGGATGTGGAGGAGAAGCGGGAGCTGAGCCAACGGGAATCGCTGCTGCTGACTGCCAGATACATGGAGCGAAACTTTCATGAACCGTTATCGCGGGATAAAATGGCGGAAATGGCTGGCATGAGCGCCCCGTATTATTCTCGTGCCTTCAAGAAGGCGCTGGGCAAAACGCCTCAGGAATATTGGACAGGAGTCCGGCTCAATCATGCGAAAAAAGCGCTCATTCAAGGCAGCGACAAAATGAGCGAGATTGCCGAATTTACCGGCTTTGGAGAGCCTTATTATTTTAGCCGTGTATTCAAAAATGTGCTCGGCATTTCGCCGACAGTCTATCAGAAGCAGCCACGCCAGCGTGTCGTCTGTCTTTATCCGCCGTTTATCGACTGCATGCTGGCGCTGGGCGTGATGCCATCCGCAGTCATGATCGATTCGGCCCATCCGCTGAGCGGACGGCTGGAGAGGTCGCTTCACTTAGGAAGCGCGGAGGCGGCGTTCGGAGAACGTGAGGCGAGCCTGCTGGAGGAGCAGCAGCCGGAATTGATTTTGTGCAGCGACTATATTCATCCTGATCAGGAGCAGCAGCTAAGTCGTATTGCACCAACGGTACCTGTTACTTGGAGAAGAGACCGGCGAACCGATTTGCTGGAAATTGCAAGGCTGCTGGGAAGGCGCGAGACAGCCGTGTTGCTGCTTGAAAGCTTCGATAAACAGCTGGAGCATGCCCGTGAGCAATTAAGCCGAAGGATAGGGCGCGCCAGTGTCGCGATGCTGCGATTTCATGCACAGCAAATGCGCCTATATGGCGGCCCTAAGCATGGCTTCGTCGGTCCTATACTCTATCGCGATTTGAATTTGCAGCCGCCAAGGCTTGTTCAGCAACTGACATGGGATAAATGGTGGGCTGCACTGACGCCTTCTCAGCTGCCTTTGCTGGATGCCGAGCATTTGCTAATCGTTATAGATCCTGGTATGGAGCAAGAAGCGGAGCGTATTATGGCAGGAGAGCTGTGGGCCAAGCTTGCTTCTGTCCGAAAGGGACAAGTCTATATGGCCGACTATTTTACGTGGATGAGCAGCGGCATGGAGTTGGATAAGCTAAAAATAGCAGAAGCGCTGCAATTGTTTGCTACTCAACCTCAGGACACAAAAATCCTATGAAAAAGTTCGATTTGTCCTTGGGAAACTAATGAAAAAGGAATATAGTGATAACGATTATCATTATATTCGTGGGAGTGGTTGGAAAGATGTTTAAGGCAGGCTTATTGCCCAGCATGATGCTGGTGCTGATTATTTTGATTACGGGATGTGGGGCATCAGAAATTGGCTCCGGCTCCGCAGAGGCTGTAACGGAAAGTGCGCCCATATCAACGGAAACGAGCACGGCAGCAGAACGCGTTGTTACAGATGAGCTTGGGCATGAAATTACGATTCCGGCTGAGCCGAGCAAAATTATCGGCATTTATTTAGAGGATGAATTAACGGCACTGGGCGTTACGCCGATCCGCAAATCAAGAATTGGCACATGGAGCGGACAAGACTATTTGGGGCTTACGGTAGAGGACATTGATATTGAAGGCGATGTCGAGGCTTTTGTGAAGGCGGAGCCGGATTTGATTTTGACGAATGTGTACGAGGAAAAGCAATATGGACATTTATCCAAGGTTGCTCCGATGTACGCTTTTACGGATGCACGCGCGGACTGGCGTTCCACGATTCGGACTCTAGGGGACTTGCTTGGCAAGAAGGATAAGGCGGAAGAGGTTATTGCTTCGTATGATAAAAAAGCGGAGGAAGCCGCAGCTGTCCTTAAAGCTTCCATTGGTGAGGAGACGGTCGCGATACTGCGTGTGCATGCCAAGTCGCTTAGACTTTACGGAGGACCGGGTTATGCAGGACCTGTCGTGTACAACGAGTTGAAGCTGAAGCCAAGCAAGCTGGTGCAGGAGCTCGTGCTCGACAAGGAGGAGAAGGTGGTCAACTTGTCAATGGAGATGATTCCGCAATTGGATGCTGATCATATTTTTCTGACGGTAGATACGGGTGCGGAGGAACAAGCGAAGGAACTGCTCGAAAGCTCGCTGTGGAAAAACCTTCCTGCTGTTAAGAATGCCAACGTCCATGAAGTAAATTTCGAGACGTGGATGAAGAGCGGCCCAATTGCTGACAGCAGCAAAATCGATGATGTGCTCGCGGTATTGGCACCATAATTTCCATATTTTTAAAATGAAGCTGCTTTCGGCATTGTGCTGGAGGCAGCTTCTTTTATTATGCGGTTATTGTTGAACTCTCTAATAAGCACTGTTTCATGCCGATAATTACAATAGTATACGGATATACGGAGGGATAAACAGATGGAGAGAAAGCAAGCAGCTAAAGGCAGCTTATTACTGCTACTAGCTTTAGTATTAATTATGATGTCTATATCATCAGTATCGGCAGCAGCTGTCCCAGTCGAGAAGCCGATAAAATTTTATGTACAGGGTAAAGAAATTAAGCCCGTTAACGCCCCCATTATTCGTGGAGGACGGGTGTATGTTGAGTTTCGCAGCGCCGTGAAGGCTTTAGGCTTTACTTTTAACTATGATAAGTCGAGGAAGATCATTACGGCCAGATCAGAGGATGCCTTTTTTAAAATTGATTTGAATAGTGGAACGGCTTATGTTAACGGAAGAATGTTCAGGTATGATTGGGCGACGCCTGCCATTATTGATTCTGGGGCAAATACATTAGTACTGGGGCATTTATTTCATGCTACTGATTATTTATATGCAGATTATTATTCAGACAAAAATATCGCGGAGGTATACGAAAGTGCGTGGGGAAAGCCAAAGAAAGCCGATCTAAGAATGATTCGCTCCATCCTTGAAACGCATTATTATACCGTTTTTGAGGCTGCTGAGCTAAGAAGTTTTGAGTTGAAATCATGGGGAAGTTTCGTGACCATACACGTAGATGTGTTTATACCTAAGATCGGGGACGAGCTGCTGGATCGAATGCTTCATGCGGATATTGAAATGAAACGTGTAGATGACATGGGATGGGCAATACATAAAATTATGCCAAATATTGAGTTTTTAGATTACGAGTCGCTTCCAGAAAGGGAAGTGGAGGTGCTGCCTGACGATAAGACTGAAATTTATGCCTTAGTAGAAGCTTACATAAAGGCATTGAATGACAAAGATGCCGCAGCTCTAATTGCGCTGCTACCTCCTGACTACTGGCTGGAGGAGAAGAGTCTAAGCAAGGAGCAGTTAGAGGAGTATTATAGTCGTAATCTATTTAGCTATAATTTCGAGTATAAGTTAAATCAAGCTGCGATAGTATCTTATGAGGCTAATAAAGCTAAAGTATATATTTTCTCAACAACGATAGATAAAGATAATCCGCTGGAGGAATATCCAAGCCATTACCTACAGGATGTGGTCCAAGCTTCTGACGGCAAATGGTATATGAACTTCCATAAATTCGTGCTATTAAACTCAGAAATATGGGAATAAGTCAAAACAAGCAGTGATAGGCGCTTACGCCCGTCGCTGCTTGTTTTTTATGGAGCTAATCATTGACCTCATTAATCTATTTCATTAGCTCCATTAATTTATCATTTCGTACTCACAAGCCAGTCAGCCAGCTCTTCCGTTTGGGTCAGGATGGCGATCGGGTCCCAGTACCAGGAACGTTCTTTGCCCCAAATAAATACCCGGTCGTTTTTGACAGCGTCGAGCGTGGACCAGATCGGGTCTGCTTTGAGATCGTCAATGGACAGCCTATCGGTCGTGAGTACAATATAATCCCCGGCGTATTGAGGCAATACCTCATTCGAAAGGGTTGCCCAGCCTGGATCGCTTATCTCAGCAGCTACTGCAGCAGGAGGCTTAAAGCCAAATACATTGTAAATGGGCTGCCCGCCTTTGCCATAGTTGGCGCCAACCGCCGAAACGTCTTTACCAATCCATTCCAAGACGGAAAACGTGCTGTCTGCGGGAATGACCTCAAGTACTTTTTCTTTTGCAGTTGCTATGCGCTTATCGTAGTCGGCAAGCCATGCAGTTGCTTCCTGCTCCTTGCCCAGCAGCTCGCCAAAATAGGAAACTTCCTCATGTACCGATTTAAGTGAAGCATAAGGAATAATAATAGTTGGTGCGATTTTGCTGAGCTGATCATTCATTTCAGTGTACATGTCATCCATAATGATCAGGTCAGGCTCCATGGAAACAATTTTCTCTAGACTGCCGTTTCCGTCTCCTAAATCCTCTACATCCTTTAAAGCTTCGCTTAAATAAGGATTGGAAAGATGGTGGGTGGAAGTTCCAACCGGAATCACACCGAGTGCCAGCAGGCTGCCTAAATATTCTCCAGCCACTACGCGTTTTGGATGCAGCGGAACCTCAACATCGCCCATAATAGTTGATACGGTTTTAGTTCCCTCTTGCTCAGGCGCGACGGTTGCTGTTGCTTGCGGTGAACTGCTTGGTTCGGTAGAGCTTGCTGCACCGGTCCCAGCATTATTGCTGGACGCTTGCGTTCCGCAGGCGCTGAGAAGAAGCATAAAGCTGAGTAATAATACCGCCGCCATGGACGGTTTTGATTCACTAAACATGTCAGACTCTCCCTCTTCGCTACGTTGATAATCGTTATCAGCTACATCAGTATAGCGGAGCGTTTTTGGAGGGGCAATGGAGAATCTCATGATTGTAGCAGGACAATCTTCTAAGCTTTGTTTAGTGGAATGCTCCGCTCTGAATAGAGAGGGAGAGACGCCTTTATATTTTTTGAACAGTCTGCCTAAATAATAAGGGTCACGGTAGCCAACACCTGTCGCTATTTCGCTTAACGTGGCATCCGTTTCAAGCAGCAGAGCCGCGGCCCTGTCAATACGGACCTTGATTAAATAATCAATAGGGCTAACGCCCGTCCGGCTTTTAAAATAGGAGGATAAGTGAGGAACGCTGTAATTTAGGCTTTCCGATAAGGATTCAAGTGTGATGGGTTCGGCATACTGCTTATGAATGATCGCAATGATTTGCGCCGCCAAATCACGCTTTTCTGCACGAGTGCCCTGCAGCTTCAGTTGATTTAATAGTTCGTGGACGAACTGGGAAAGCAGGTTTTTGGCGCGCAGCTGTCCAAGTGCCTCCGCCTTGTTCCATTCCTTGTGCATGTCCGTCAAGCAGCGGAATAAAACGACGGGGTGGGCAGGCGCAAATTCATATAGTGTGTGAAAAGGGCGCAGCCGTTCAGCAAGCTGAATAATGGGCTGCGGCGCAGGCTCCGGAATTGTCGCTTTATAATAGACGCTATAATATTCAAAGCCGTCCTCGCCAGCTTGGAAATCAAGCGAGGCTCCTTTACCCGTATGCAAAATCTTAAAACGGCTTAAAGGATGCCATTCTCCGTTAACCTGCACCTGTGCACTTCCACGTATACACATAATAAACAGGCTGGCAGGTGCTCTATATGGACGAGTGGATTCACCCGGTTTCAAACTAACACGGCGAACATCCAGCAGCCGGCAATAGGTGTAATTCCATATCGCGATATGATCATGTATGTCCATCCTCTGAAACCTGCTTTCTCAATAAATGCCGGGCTGCTTCGTGCTTATACGACCTATTATAATGGACAGCTCTTATGATCAACAACCAGCGGCGCCGCCAACTGTGGCTGTTGTTTTTTTATGATGAAGAGGGTGTGCTGAAAAATAGAAAGGGGCTGCCCCTCAGCCATATTAGATGACTTGGAGGGCAACCCCTTTGCTATTTGTCTAATTTTAATTATTGAATCAGGCTCGATTGTTGCAGCAGTCTTTGCATAATGGCAGCGACCTCGGCTCTTGTGATAAAAGCTTTAGGAGCCAGCTCGGTGCTGGTTCTTCCTGATACGATGCCTGCAAGCACGCTGTCAGCAATGCCATTTTTCGCCCATTCAGCAGCATCCGCTGCATCTTTATAAGGAAGCAGAGTTTGCTCTGCCGCCTCATTGGCTAGTTGAGCTTTCAAATTCGTAAGCGTCATCGCCTTGGCGATAATGAGCATGGCTTGCTCCCGTGTTATTTTATCGTTAGGACGGAACGAACCATCTTCAAACCCATTGATTAGTTCATAGGCATGAGCGGTATGAATAGCGGAGCTATACCAGTCCGAGACGGATACATCTGAAAAGGAGGCAACACCGTTTTCCAGTCGCAAGCCTAGTCCACGGACGATTACAGCCGCAAACTCTGCGCGTGTAATATCGCGATTGGGATTAAAGAGACCTTGTGTATCGCCCTCAATAATCATACGGGAGCCCATATCGTTGACTGCATTTTTCGACCAATGCGAAGCGACATCGCTAAACTCAAAGGGATGCCAGACAATCGCATACGTACTGTTGGTTAAGCTATTTATTTGCGCAAAATAGTCTCCATCTTCCTGGACGATCTTTGTCGGAACATGACGTACAGTTCCATCCGGTTCAACGACGATTCCCGTTGTAATCTTGCTTGGATCTATGCCAGTTGGAATGGCAATTGAGCGCTGCACATAACGGTTGAATTTCGTGATTTCAAAGGTTTTATCGCCGTAGACACCTTTGACAGTAAAATCAATGGCAGGAACGACAAGTGTGAGACCTTCTTTTGCTACAGCATTATTCACCAAATTTTTCACATCAGCAGTTGGTGTGGCTATTGTAATTTGGATTTTAATGTCCTGCAAAGCTAACGCAGTGCCAAGCTGGGCGGAAATAACGCTGCTATTGATTAGCAAAGCGGGAATTCTGTAAGTCGCACGATCTGTTTTGATCTCTAGAATTGCTTGATAATCTTCCATCGTTTTCAGCATTTGCCCATTTATTTCACCAATAATGACATCAGATTGGCTGCTTACCGGAATTGTGACGACGGCAAACTTGCCTTCATCCGCAAGCCTTTGCTCCAGCATTTTTTGATCCACCATAATGGTTGTTGTGGAACGGTTGTTGCTGACCGTGGTGATAGAAGTGCCGATATTTTCAACCTTTCCGTTGATCCATACTTCAACACCATTACGGGTAGTTGTCGAGTCTGCCGGCTGGACAGCAGGCGAAGAAGATCCACCTCCACCACTGTTGTTGGTTGCCGTAACTGGTGTAACAGCATTAGAGACAGTGGAAGCCTCGCTCTCGCCTACGGCATTAATGGCCTTGACCGTAAAGGTATAGCTCGTACCATTTGTTAAGCCTGTAATAGTGATCGGGCTTGTTGCTCCAGAGACCGTTGCATTTCCTGGAGAAACGGTTATTTGATACCCCGTTACTAAGCTTCCGCCGTTGTCTGCTGGGGCAGTGAAAGAAACGGTTGCCTGCCCATCACCAGCTACTGCGGTAATGTTCGTTGGAGCTGTGGCAACGGTAGCCGGAGTTGTGCTGGCTTCATTGGAATCGGGGCTCAAGCCGCCTGCGCCGCCTGCTTTTACAATGAAGTAATAAGCTGTGCCGTTGTTTAGATTTTGTACAATTGTGCTAGTGTCTGTGACTGTTGCGTCAGGTGTATCACTGTACTGCCCAGAAGCATCCGCTATAAAAATATCGTAATAGGTAGCTCCAACTGAAGAGCTCCAATTCAGGGTGACTTGTCGATTACCACCAAGGGCAACAAGGTTTTGTGGTTGATCAGGTGCGATTAGTGCATTAACGGTTACGGTTGTAACATCGCTGGTGCTCGTAGCGGTCTGATTGCCGGTTGCGGCGCTGTCTGTGTTAGTGATGACAACGTAGTAGTAAGTCGTGCCTGCACTGGATGTAGGAGCTGAATAGGAAGCGCTAGTTGCGCCGCCGATAGGCGTGCCGCCAACTGTGCTATTCGTTGAATTACTATACCATTGGTAGCTCAGCGTAGCATCGCCGCTAGCTGCAACACTCAGATTAGCACTATCGCCCACGTTCACGGTTTTATCCGTTGGCTCTGTATCGATAGTCGGCGTAGAAGCGTTGGTCAAAGCATTCACGGTTACAGTAACCGCGTTGCTAGTAGCCGTAGCAGTCTGGTTTCCTGTAGCACTGCTGTCTGTATTGGTTACGACAACGTAGTAATAGGCCGTGCCCGCACTGGAAGTAGGGGCTGAATACGAAGCATTAGTCGCACCGCCGATAAGCGACCCGCCCACATTACTATTCGTCGAATTGCTATACCATTGGTAGCTCAGCGTAGCGTCTCCGCTAGCTGCAACACTCAGGTTCGCACTTCCACCTACGTTCACGGTTTTATCCGTTGGCTCTGTATTGATAGAAGGACTAGATGCGTTGGTCAACGTATTCACAGTTACAGTAACCGCGTTGCTAGTAGCCGTAGCAGTCTGGTTTCCTGTAGCACTGCTGTCTGTATTGGTTACGACAACGTAGTAGTAGGCCGTGCCCGCACTGGAAGTAGGGGCTGAATACGAAGCATTAGTAGCCCCGCCGATAAGCGCCCCGCCCACATTGCTATTCGTCGAATTGCTATACCATTGGTAGCTCAGCGTAGCATCGCCGCTAGCTGCAACACTCAGGTTAGCGCTATCGCCGACGTTCACGGTTTTATCCGTTGGCTCTGTATTGATAGAGGGGCTAGATGCGTTGGTCAAAGCATTCACGGTTACAGTAACTGCGTTGCTAGTAGCCGTAGCAGTCTGGTTTCCTGTAGCACTGCTGTCTGTATTGGTTACGACAACGTAGTAGTAAGCCGTACCTGCACTGGAAGTAGGTGCTGAATACGAAGCATTAGTCGCGCCGCCAATAAGCGCCCCGCCCACATTGCTATTCGTCGAATTGCTATACCATTGATAGCTCAGCGTCGCGCTACCGCTAGCCGCGACACTCAGGCTAGCACTACCGCCTACGTTCACGGTTTTATCCGTTGGCTCTGTATTGATAGAGGGGCTAGATGCGTTGGTCAAAGCATTTACGGTTACAGTAACCGCGTTGCTAGTAGCCGTTGCAGTCTGATTACCTGTAGCACTGCTGTCTGTATTGGTTACGACAACGTAGTAGTAAGCCGTACCCGCACTGGAAGTAGGTGCTGAATACGAAGCATTAGTCGCGCCGCCAATAAGCGAACCGCCCACATTGCTATTCGTCGAATTGCTATACCATTGATAGCTCAGCGTAGCACTGCCGCTAGCCGCTACACTCAGGCTAGTACTACTGCCCACGTTCACGGTTTTGTCCGTTGGCTGAGTGCCAATAGTTGGAGCAGCTGCATGAGTCAGAGCATTCACGGTTACACTAGCTGCATTACTAGTAGCCGTAGCAGTTTGATTTCCTGAAGCACTGCTGTCTGTATTAGTCACGACTGCGTAATAGTACGTCGTGCCTGCACTGGAGGTCGGAGCTGCATATGAAGCGCTAGTCGCACCGCCGATAAGCGACCCGCCCACATTGCTATTCGTCGAATTGCTATACCATTGATAGCTCAGCGTAGCGCTACCGCTAGCCGCGACGCTCAGGCTAGCACTACCGCCTACGTTCACGGTTTTATCCGTTGGCTGAGTGCCAATAGTTGGCGCAGTAGCATGAGTAATGATTGGTTCATTGATTTGAATATCATTGATACCATGCCAGCTTGGACCTGCCGAATATAGAAGCACCTTATCAACATTGTAGAAAGCTGATCCTAATATGACCGTTTTCGAATCGTAATTATTCACTAATACATCTGTAGTAAATGAAGTGCTTCCTACTTCATTTCCGTCGCGATAGCCTTTTACAGTAATGGAAGTAGATTCTCCCCAGTTAGTATAAAAAAATTCCTTCAACCGAAACTCGGCTCCGTCAGAGGATTGTATGCCCATGCCTTTCCAACCGCTAGCTATATTAGAAGCGTAACTAGTCAAAGCATGGAAAGAGTCACCTTGTTGAGTATCACCATGTATCAGCTTCTCTGTAATAATCGTGCCATTGGTATCGCTGATATTGTAAAACTGCATATTAATACCTGGGATTTTGGAAGAACCTCCCTCGCCATCTACGGCAATGCCGTCATTCCAAGCAGTTGCTTCATTCGTGGTAAATGTAACAGTTGTGGGGGTGATGGCAGCGGCAGCGACGTCTATAAATCGATTCATAGAAAAACTGCTAGAAAGAACGACCGTTAAGCTTAATAAAATCATAAAAGCCTTCTTGAGATGTTTAACCGAGCGTATAATATGGATCACTCCCTCAGATGTAGGTGCTCTTAATAAAATGGTTTACAACGATGTGCGACTTCAATATATTTCTAATAGCTTACGAATCAAAGCTCTCATGCAAGCTGCTGCTAGTGCTCCCCCAATCCCACAGTTATCTGAAAATAGTAGTAGATAATATAACAGACATTATTCGACAAATAGCATCCATTACCTTTGCTATTCGACAGTATTCGTTTTAATATTTATTTCGTGAAAAGCACGTCAAAAAGCCGCCAAAAGTCTGGCGGCTCAAAAGTATTTTTGATCAATTGTCTATGAGTATTAGCCGCGATCCGAAGTCAGATCCAGCCAATTCCGCTCTTCCGCTGTCAATGTAACGAGCGAGCCCTCGTCGCAGGAGCGCAGCTCCTCCAATGATTGTGCGCCGATTAAGGCGCAGGTTGGAAACGGCTGATTCAGCACGTAAGCAAGTGCGATTTGAATGGCTGTGACGCCTTTGCGGGCTGCAAGCTGCTTGGCACGCTCAAGCCTTTCCCAGTTGCCGTCGCTGTAGAAGACGCGGACCAGATCGGCATTTGACCGATCCTCGGGTGTGAAGCGTTCCGTAAAGAAGCCTCTTGCTTGGGACGACCATGAAAATAACGGCATTTGCGTTGCTTCATGCCACGCGGATGTCTCCTCATCGGCGGAAACGCAGCCTGCCCAGAACGGTTCGTTTGCTTTTGCCAGGCTGAAGTTGGGGCTGTTGAAGGAAAAGCCGACCAAGCCTTTGGCTGCTGCATAATCATTGGCTTCCTTAATACGCTGCCATGCCCAGTTGGACACGCCAATCGTCCGGACGGCGCCTGAGGCGATATGCTCGTTCAAAATTTCAATGACCTCACCAGCGGGAACGGCTGGATCATCACGGTGCAGCGCATACATATCAATGTAGTCGGTTTGCAAACGCTCGATGCTCTTGTTTAAATCGCTGCGAATGGCTTCGCTGCTTACGCGTGGTCCATTCTGATCATGGTGCGCACCTTTGGTCAAAATAACCCACTGCTCGCGATTTCCTCTTTCTTTCAAATAACGGCCGATGACTTCTTCACTTTGCCCGCCGCAGTAAATATGAGCCGAATCGATAGAATTGCCGCCGATGGCGAAAAACGCATCCAAATTTGCCGCAGCTTTATCGTAGCGCTCATGGGTAAAATAATCGGAGCCTTTCATTAACCGGGATACCGGTTTGTCCAAGCCTTGCACCTTTAAATATTCCATTGTTGTCGAGGCCTCCTCAATAGGCTAATGTGCTTGACGTTAACTGGTTTATAAAATAACCCTTTGACGCTCGTGCGCAGACAGCAGGCAGGCATCAATCACTTTCATATTGCGAATGCCATCCGCAGCACCGAAGGTTAAAGCTTTGCCTTCTGTAATGGCTCGTGCCATATGGTCGGCTTGCGCGGTATAGGCATTGACATAAGGGACTTCAACTTCCTTGCGCTCGCCGCCAGACGTGACGAATATCGTGCCGCTTTCTGGTGTAGGCGTAATAAAAGCAGAAGGAACCTCAATTATTCCATCGCTGCCTAATATCTCAAGCGGATTGCGGAAAGCGGACCACATGCCGCAATCGAAGGTGAGCGATACATTGCCCTCGAATTCGACTAATCCGGACGCCATCATATCCACATCGTCATGCTCAGGTGAAAATTGGGCGTTCACCGTTACCGCTTCGGGTTCCTTGCCGAGCAATAGGCGGGCTGCATTAATCGGGTAGCAGCCTACGTCATAGAGGGAGCCGCCGCCCCAAGCTTTGCGATAGCGGACGTTTGCTGTATCGCCTGCATTATTGAACGTAAAAGCACTGCGAATGCCGCGTACTTCACCGATAGCACCGTTTGCAATTAAGTCTTTAATCGTTTCGTAACGGGGATGGTAGCGATACATAAATGCCTCGGAAAGCAGGACGCCAGCTTGATCAGCGGCTTCAGCCATTTCTGCTGCTTCGCGAGCCGTAAGGGCAAGCGGTTTTTCGCATAAAATATGCTTGCCCGCAGCAGCAGCCTTGATCGCCCATTCCTTATGCAGATGGTTAGGCAGCGGTATATAAATGACGTCGATGGAGCTGTCCGCCAAAAGGGCTTCGTAGCTGTCGTATGCAGTCGGAATTTGGAGTTGTTCGGCGGTTTGCTTTGCCTTCTCTCCGTCGCGGCTGGCGATGGCTGCCACTTCATTTAATTCGGATAAATGCAGTCCCGGGATAACAGCGCGTTTCGCAATTCCAGCGCAGCCTACAATGCCCCATTTCAACTTTTTGCTCATGATTCAACCTCGCTTTGTATGTTGATTTATGATGATATTGCGATTATAGAGGATGTGAATTAAAATTAAAATGATAATATTTTGCATCCTATTAAAACAATATTGTCATTGAGGTGTTGAATTTGCATCGTCAAAGCCATTTGCTTACCCTGCCAAATATGCCTTACTTTTGTTTTCCGGAATCGATTGGAAATTACAGTGAACAGCCCGAGCATAGCGTGTATCGGGAAGCAGGCGCCTTGAACAATTTTAATATCCATTTTGTTGCCGCAGGCAGAGGATTTGTCGAATTGGACGGTGTCGTCCATGAGCTGCGCGCGGGGGAGGCGGTGCTTTATTTTCCGCTGCAAAAGCAGTGTTATTACAGCAGCGAGGATGAGCCGTGGGATATCCGCTGGGTTCACTTTTATGGCGGCAGTGGGCTCCGTGATTATTTAATTGAGCAGGGCTTGCATAAAAGCCCCTTATGGAGGCTTCGTCAGCCTGCCATTTGGCAGAAGGCTCATGAGGAGCTGCTGAGTGAAGCGGAGACTTATCGCATGCTGCATCCGGCTCATCTCTCTATGCTTACTTATGCTTTGCTTACGATATTCGTCGAGCAGGCAGTAGCGCTGAATCGGGGCAAGGCGGAAACGTCCGCCGACCGTATTATGGAGCTGCTTCCGCTGATGCAGCAGGAGGCGGTGAAGCCGTTTATTTTGGATGAATGGGCGGAGAGGCTCAAGGTAACGCCTTATTATTTCTGTAAGCTGTTTCGGGCGGCGACGAGGATGACGCCGATGGATTTTATTACGCGCTGTCGTCTGCAGGCGGCTAAGCAATGGCTGTTGGAGCGCAAAGACGACAACATTGGGCAAATTGCCGAAGAGGCGGGCTATCCAAGCGTCAGCTATTTCAATAAGCGTTTTATGCAGCATGAAGGGATGACGCCGACTGCTTACCGCCGACTTTATGGGATACATGGGAAGGAGTAGGATGGATTTGTAGAAAAATAAAGCCGGGTATCCCCTTAAGAGGAGAACCCGGCTTTTTTGCATAATTCGTTACTCCCAGTGAGCCTAGAAATGTGTGCTTAAGAGGAATGTTTTTTTAACTCGGCTTTTTTGCCTGTAAGTTGTCGAGTTGCATCAGCTTGTTTTTTCGTATTTTCGGCGATTTCCTCGTTTAATTTATTGATGCGTGTCAGCTTGTTACTTAAATCGCTCGGCAAGCTGCTTTTTTTGCTGTCTTTTTGCAACTGCTTGAGTTTAGCCTGCGCTTTGGCAATTTTATTTTTTGCGAGTAGGCTCTGAGCTTCTAATTCTGTAATTTCTCTATTAAGCCGGCTTATAATCGATGAAGTAAAACTTATGGACATAAAGGCACCTCTTCACTATATCGTGGAACATGTATCTATTCTACTATAAACGACGTGTTTATAAATAAGAAAATATGATTAAGCCTCTATTTCTTGGTTAGCATTACCGTTGCCTTCAGTATTTGTGATGCCAAAGGGGACATGGACTGAGGGTACTATTCTTGCAACACCTTCAATATGTCGAACCTGATCATCAAAGAAAATATGTGGTTTGAAAATTTTCAAAACTCTTTCCTTATCAATTCCACCTAAAAAGAAGGCTTCATCTACCCTAATGTCTAAATTTCTCAAAGTTGTAATAACTCTTTCATGGGCGGGGGCATTTCTAGCTGTAACAATTGCTACCCTAATATTGGATTTATAATCTGAATCAGTATGCTGTCTTTCTAAAATACTCTTTTGTAATTTTGATATTTCTTTGAAAAATCTTGATAAGGGACCGGCAGGTAGCGGTTCATCTGCCTTTAATTTTTCATGATCATGAAATGAGGACAGCTTCCCTTCTTGCTGGAAGATAGTCTCAGCAGAATCATCTGCAATAATACCATCGAAATCAAAGGCTATTCTAAGTTCTTGGTCTAGTTCATCATCAATGTAATCGGTTGGATAAATGCATCCAGCAGGAAATCCCTGTTCTACTGCTTCCTTTACATCAGCGGGATTTCCAGATAAGAAGATAGATGCATTAAAGGCTGTCATATATTGAACAGGGTTATTTCCTGCTATAAATACAGCACGGCTTATAGGTAATTTATATTTTTCTATTGATTTAAACACCCGTAATCCCGTATCGGGATCGTTTCTTGAAAGTAACACGACTTCTACTGGCTGCTCTTCTTCTAGCGGACCATTAATACTCAGTAGTCTTTTTATTAGTGGGTATGCAACCCCTGTTTCTAAAACATTGTTTTCATTTTCTCGCTGATATAGCCTATACTCATTCTCACCCTTTTCTTTAAATACTCCGTCTGATTCACTTAAATCAAATAATGCGCTTGAAGCAACGGCAACTACAAACTTATTCTCTATATTGTAAGTCATTGTCTTGAACCACCTTTCAATTTGAGGAGTAGGTATGGAGATTTTAATTTATTTGATTTATTGAATATTTCGAGCGCTAAATTTAATAGCATAAAAGACACACACCATAATCTATTAACTCTCATACAATAATATCAACTCTATGACGAAGGAGATGGTATTTTTGTCGAGAAAAGGAGGAAGCAGCGGTGGGAGCTGTGGCATTAAGAGTTTCGGCAGTCGCAGCTATGGAAGCAAAAGTTATAGAAGCAATAGGCCCAGCATGATAAGCTTCGGAAATACAAGCTACGGAATTAAAAACAACGGAAATAAAAATAACGATAATAAAAACAACGATCATAAAAGCTATGACAATAATAGCAAAGGCGAGCGAAGCCACCGCAACCAAAGCGGATGCAATAAAAGGGAGGACAGCAACAGCTGCATTCGGAATATTCTTATGCGCATTGGTTTGGGTACACCTAATATTCGCATTCATTTTGACGGTACCTCCCATGTCGGCGTGTTTTTGGGAGCTTCCGACGGCTGCGCCATTCTTAACGTGAGGGGTGTTGTTACTTATATTAAAATCACTTCCATAGCCGCGGTCGAAATTGGGGTTAAAGCGAGGCCTCGCCGGCATAAAAAATGGAAATGCAAAAAAGGCTAGCATATTTCTATGAGGATAGGTCAGCTTTATTTTCTTCGCTGGATATGCAGCCGATATTGATGCGGCGTATGTCCCATCTGCTGACGAAACACCTTGCAGAAATAAGAGGGATTGCCCATGCCGACACGGGTGGCGATTTCAGGTACAGTCAGCGTCGTTTGGATTAAATAGAGGCAGGCATGACGGACGCGCGTCGCTTTGGTGTAGTCCATAATGGTCGAGCCCGTGGCCTGCTTGAACAAATGGACGACATGATAGCGGGACAGATGGAGCGCTTCGGCCATTTGCTCCAGTCGAAACGGCTCCTGATAGTGCTGCTCGATCCACTCCATCATTTCCTCTGCGCGGTGGCTCGGCCTTCTTGTTCGCAAGGCGGACTGGCTGCCGGGCTTTTGGCGAATGGCTTTTAATTGCCGCAGCAGCTCCAGCAGCAGAAAATGGTCGTCCTCCTCTTCTGCTGGTTCATCAGCGGCGAGCTGCTCCCTTGTTTCCTTAAATTGCTTCAACAGCAGCGCAAGCGGCGATGTCTCAGCAATATCGTACCAGGGCTCGCCGCTCGATTGGAGCAGCAGTTCCTCGAAGAAGGCTTTCAGAAGCGGGAAGGCGCTCCAGTATTTTTTGAGCGGCGACGGCTCAAACATGAGCACGGTGCGAATGAACGGCTGCTCCGCCGATATATCCATCTGTACCCGGTGAAGCTGAAAGGGATGAAAAACCATTAAAGTATTGGGCTCAACCCGGTAGCGCTTGCCTTCGACAATGAGATCCCCATGTCCGGCATGGACATAGGAAAATTCCATTTGGGAATGGGCATGAAACACCTCCCAGAAGCTGCTATCGGATGAGATGCGATAATTGAACGAAAACTGCTCCTCCATTTTGTGCACGGCTGCCCAGCCTCCTTATCTCGCAAATAACTGCAAACGCTTCAAAAACCGCAATATAGTTGTATTTTATCACAATTCCCAATCATAAATGATGCAGATTTTCCTTTAAAATAAAGAGGAAAACATCAACTCATTCGCGGACGGGGGAGTTCGTTTTATGCTGAAAGTAGCGGTTATTGGAGCAGGAGCCATTAGCTCCGCGCATTTGGAAGCGTATAAAACATTCGGAGAGCGCTGCAAGGTTGTAGCGATTTGCGATTCTTACATGGATAAGGCACAGGCGAGACTGGAGCAGTTTCAATTTGATGGTGTTAAAATTGTAGCAGACTATAAGGAACTGCTGGGAGAGGATATCGATTTGGTATCCATATGTACGCCGCCGTATACCCATGCGCCTATTGCGGTTGATCTTCTGAACGCTGGCAAGCATGTACTCGTGGAGAAGCCGATGGCCTCTTCTTTGCAGGAATGCGACCTAATGAATGAAGCGGCCCGCCGCAGCGGGAAAATCCTTTCCGTTGTGGCGCAAAACCGCTTTAAAACGCCGATGATGAAGCTGAAATCGGTAGTAGATAGCGGTTTAATGGGTCCTATCGTCCATGCCCAGGTTGATTCCTTCTGGTGGCGGGGGCATTGCTATTACGATTTGTGGTGGCGCGGCACATGGGAAAAGGAAGGCGGCGGCTGTACGCTGAACCATGCGGTGCACCATATTGATGCGCTGCTGTGGATGATGGGCCAGCCCAGCGAGCTGCAAGCATTTATGACGAATACATCGCATGATAATGCGGAGGTTGAGGACCTGTCGATGGCAATGCTGCGCTTCCCGCAAGGGGCGCTCGGCATGGTGACCAGCTCGGTCGTGCATCATGGCGAGGAGCAGCAGCTGATTTTTCAAGGCAAGCAGGCCCGTGTATCCGTTCCATGGAAAATGAAGGCTTCTATCTCGCAGCCGAATGGCTTCCCGATAGCCAATGAAGAGCTGGAGCAGCAGCTGCAGAAGCTGTATGACGGCCTTCCGGAGGTGGCGTATACGGGCCATTTTGGACAAATCGATAACGTTCTGACCGCGATTGAGACGGAAGCGCCGGTTCTCATTGACGGCATCAGCGGCCGCAGCACGCTTGAATTTATTACGGGCATTTACAAGTCGGCAAGCACAGGTGAAAAGGTCACGTTTCCACTAGCGGAAAGCGACCCTTTCTATACGCGTGAAGGCCTAATGGCGAATACGCCCCGTTTTTACGAGAAGAGCGCCTCGGTTGAAAATTTCCAGGAAGCCGCCATTACGACAGGCAGCAGCCTGGAAAATAAAGCGTAGCCCTGCAAATGAACGACAGCCTAGCCCAAGCATTCGGATGCTTGGGCTAGGCTGTTATTATTTTTGATCATCCGGTATGAATGGGTGAAAGGTAAGCTTCCTCTGTAACATATGATTGATTTGGATATAGCTTTTTTTCCATTTGCGGTTGATAATACAAGCATGGGATAGGAATTATCTAGGAGAAAGTAGAGGGGGAGCATCATGGAGCTTCAAATCATCAATGAATCAAATTCAGCCGATAAGAAAGCTGTGCTAAATAAGCTAATCGCCTTTAATAGGAAGCACTTTCCGAAAGAATTAAGCGACAGATATCAAGAGATTAATCTGATTTTAAAAAAGGACGATGGCGTCGTGTATGGCGGGCTGCTGGGCGAAGTGTGCTGGAACTGGCTGGAGGTGCACATTTTGTATGTAGATGAGGAGCTGCGGAAATTAGGCTATGGGTCGAAGTTACTGGAAGAGGCGGAGAGGCTTGCCAAAGAGAAAAAATGCGATTTTATTAAGCTGGATACGTTAAGCTTCCAAGCGTTGGATTTTTACAAGAAGCATGGCTATGAGGTGTATGGAACGATAGACAACGCCGGTGGCCATCAGCATTATTATTTGAAAAAGGATCTTTAATACTCCATAAGTAAAGGCGGATCGAAAATGGCGGATTTATACGAAATGCTGGAGCAGCGAATTGTAAGCTGGGCTGGTGAAAATGAAGAAATACAGGCGATGTATGTCATGGGCTCGCGGGCAAGAACGGAAAAGCCGTTCGATGAATTTTCCGATCTGGATATTGTCATTTATTCGACCAATCCGGACTACTATTTTCAAAATAATGATTGGCTGCTGGACATTGGGGAAGTATGGACGAGCTTCATGTACCGGACGGCAGGAGGAGATCCTGAGAAATTAGTGCTTTTCGAAGAGGGGCTGCAGGTGGATTTCTTGTTTTGTCCTATTGCTGAACTGGAACGTTTGGCTGCTATTGGACAAGTGCCGCAGGGCTTTAGGCGTGGGGTGAAGCTGCTGCTGGACAAGACGGGCAAAGGGGACAAATTGATTCCTAAAACAGCTGTCCCTGATATGCCGCCACCGATTACGGAAGCTGCCTTCCAGCAGGTCGTTAACCAATATGGGTTTGCCTGCTTGTATGTGGCTAAGCAAATTTTGCGCGGTGAATTGTGGGTCGCTGGCGAAAGGGATCATGATTGCAAGCAGCTGCTGCTGCAAATGATGGAGTGGCATGCCAAGGCGATTCATGGACAAAATTATGACACCTGGCATGCAGGCAAATTTATTGCAGACTGGGCAGATGCTGCGGTTATAGCGGACTTAAAGCAATCATTTGGAGGTTTTGATCAGCTTGCTAGCTGGAAAGCCTTGATCGTTTCCTTTGACTTATTCAGCCGTCTGTCTTTGGAGACAGCGCAGGTTTATCATTATGATTACCCGCACAGCTTGTATAGCCATATTAAAGCTTGGCTGCAAGCGAGACAGATGGTGAAAAACAAGAAGCCTTAAAGTTTTACTGCTTCATGCTAGGAAAAGTAACGGTAGTATACAAAAGGCGCCCCCTTTCTCATATAAAAGAGAGGGAGCGCCTTTAAATATTCTAATCATTTAATCCAAATAGCTGTAATACTCTAGAATGTCAGCAATTGTTTGTTTTTGTTCTTTAGTCAACGTATAATCGGTTGATTTATTGGAAATGTCCTCAAACCTAACGATAACTTCTTCGGTACAAATTAAAAAAATCCCCCCTACGAAGTAGGAGGAGAGCAAGTTTAATGGTACAAGGAAACCCTTGCCCCATTTGCCTTCGCGAATGCCGAGAGGCTATCTCATTTACTAGGGTGATCTAGTATATCAGGCTCTTTATCGACCTTTATATACTTCCCTTCAATTTGTTGTATATTTTTAAATAGTTTTCTTTTAGTCCTTATTAGGTTATTTGATAGTATAGGATTTGTAATAAGTGTTCCATTTAGAAAAGAAAGAAATTCGGAGACAGGAAGAATACCTTCGATTCCTGCTATTTTTCCTAACTCAAGTAACCTATCATTTAACTGTTGGCTAGAGTATTTGACTCCCAAACTCATCAAGATTTCCACGCCGTCACTTATTGAGACATAGGGAACATAAATTTCGTTTTCATTAAATTTTCCAGTTTCACTCATACTGTTTATACATTGATATTCATGTGTTTGTTGCCATTCATAAATGATTTTGTCCACATCGTCGTATTGTTTTAAAAGTTCTTTTAATTTTTGATGGGCATGCCATAATAAAGGTGATTGATCGTATTCTTTTTGATCTATACCATTAATAAAATGTATGATTTCTTCTTTTGTATGCTGTTTCATTTGCTCTCCTTATTATGAAGAGGAGAAACCCAGAAGGTTTTCTCCTCTTTGATTTAGACTTAATACCAAGTATGTGGGTCTCGATAAACTAGCCATACACAATGATGATAATGCGGTCTATTGTTAGGTTGATAAAATGTGTTATGAGGAGGATCCCAACGAGGAGCACAGCCATTTGAAGCACCTTTAGATACAGCATATGCTCTTCCACGATTAACAGCATATACGTTGCAACTATCTGAATTATAGCAAGATTCAATACGTGCTTTTGCAGCTAATTCGGTTATTGGAGGCCCGATTGTAATTCCACCACCGTTTCCGGTAAAGCGCCAAGCTGGGAAAAATTCATAGCCCTGGTTTCGCCAATTTATTGCTGTAGCACTTGATAGAATCACACTTTGTGCTCTTGACGAAAATGTGGTACCTTCATTAATTTGAATATTTGTTATAACTGCATTAGACTTTGCATTCAACTGATTAACAATTGTAATTGTTAGTATAGTAGCTCCTGTTACTAGTGCAATAAAATCTGCTACTGGTAATGGACCATCCAATAAGGCTATAGTGCCTAAAGTCGCCAAACGAGCAGCCAATTGGGTATTTGTTCGTTGGATGCCGATTGTAGCCAAAACCGCAACACCTTGGTCAATACCTGCTGTTGGTGTGAATCTCTCAGGATTGTCTGGGTTATTAGGGTCATTAGCAATTGCGGTAATTGAATTTTCCTCTGGGTACACACCGTAGGTTTTAAAATAATTATAATAGTCTTGAGCCAATTGATCTATTTCTTGTGCAAATTCTTTAAACTCTTGAGTCTGAAGCATTTCAGTCGCATATGCTTCGGGGCTATACTTTGCTTGCCATATTTTATATTCTGTAGTTTCATTAAAAAGTTTTGCAACATCAGCAAGGCTTGCTTCTTTATTTGAATATGCAATTTCTATCAATTTTTTGTGTGCAGGTTTTGCTTCGGGAAATTCGATATAAAAATCTTCAGGCAGAGCATCAATAAATAAAATTAAGTCCTCTACATTCTTGGGATTCTCCAAATCTCGTCCTACTTCATTATTTGCATAAACTGGGTTATTATCATAAACTGGGCATAAGGTAATTAGCATTACAATACACAAAAATGCTGCTAAATAATTTTTCATTGAAATACCCCTTTTTAGAATTTTAAAATAACTTTTTCGAAGCTCCTTCCCTCATTTAGTTAACACTGAAAGTGCGAGATTCTTAGACAATCCCGACAACACGCATTTTATCATTTATTCCATTTTTAGTAAATAAAGGATTTGATGTTTTTTTGTTGGAGTTTATTGAGTTCTCAAAACTCTTGACTATCTTCAACCTGAATTACCAAAGTATGACCTCATAAAAACATAAAAAAGTGCCCTGATCTTTGGTAGAATGGTGTTTGCGAAGACAACATCACCCAAAGAGAGGAGCACCCAGAAGGTGAAGTTTACCACAAAAATCACGTCGTTGAAAACGGAATTTTCTATGAGTAATACAAGGGGCTGTAGCTTGCTATTGTATTTGGCGTTCCTTTCGCAAACCTTACAGGATAAGCAGGGCTGGGGATTTCATATACCCCTGTCAGCGGCTGCCTATAGGCAGCCGTTGTTCGTTATGGGGAAGTGCAGCATCTCGGATGAATGCCTAATGTCTTCTTATCCTCCAATAATGAATGGGGGAATTATATATGACTTCTACAATAGCTTCAATGAAAAATAAAATTGCCATCGTGACAGGCGCAAGCCGCTCCACGGGCATTGGAACAGCGATCTGCCGCGCGCTCGCGGGCAGCGGAATCGATATCTTTTTTACCCATTGGCGAGCGTTTGATGAGGTGGAGGGTAACGGCCTAGATCAGGGTTGGCCGGAGCAATTGCACGTTGAATTGGAACGTTTAGGTGTAAGGGCAAGCCATATGGAAGCTGATTTTTCTAATCCGGATATGCCCTCTCTCATTATGAATGAGGTAGAGCGGACGCTGGGCAGTCCCTCGATATTAATTAATAATGCGGCTTATTGTGTGCCGACTAATTTTCGGACGCTGGATCTGGCACTGCTTGAGCAGCATTATGTGGTGAACAACCGTACAACGATGCTGCTTAGTACCGAGTTCGCAAAGCGTTTCGAGCAAAACCAACCAGCAGGAACGAACGGAAGAATCATATTTATGGTGTCTAAAGGGCCAGATGCGGACAATCTCGCCTATACGGCTACGAAAGGCGCTTTAATCGCTTTCATCGAGCCGCTTGCAGTAGGGCTTGCTCCCCTGCAAATAACGGTCAATGGCTTCGATCCGGGGCCGACTGATTCGGGCTGGATGGATGATGGGATGAAAGCCCACTTCCTGCCGCTGTTCCCAATGGGGAGAATTGGCCTGCCGGAGGATGCGGCGAAGACGATCCGTTTCCTAGCCAGCGACGACGCACAGTGGATTACAGGGCAGGTTATTAGATCCGAAGGCGGATTTTTAGGTAAGTAAATGAATGCTTCAGATTGGTTTGATTCACCAAGCTATTTAAATATTTTATTGGAAGCGGCTGCTATAATGCGGCCGCTTTTATTTTTTTTAGGCGTATGCCACAATAAATGGGCGATGGATATTGCTGGGAGGGACGGCATATGGCGTTATTGTTTATTCCCGGCCGCGGGAAGGACAAATGTCTGGAGGAGTTTGCGCTGCCGGATTTTAGGTTCAGCTTCCAGCTTTATGGTACACACTGGCGCAGTGCGGAGCAGGGCTGGTCTTACCCGGAGCATGACCACCCGCTGCTGGAAATTAATTTGGTCGTTGAGGGGTTTCAGAAAATGATCATTAATGGCATTCCTTATGAGCAATTCCCTGGTGATTTGGTCATTATTCCTCCCGGCTATACGCATGAGAGCCAGACGAATGACAAGGAGGGAGTCACCTACTTCTGCCTGCACCTAGATATAGAGGACCGCTCGCTGGCTTACTCAATTTTTCATGATCCGCAGCTGTTTTATGCAGCTGCCTCTAGGGTGGTGGAGCGGCTGCGACCGATTCTTGACCAATTAATCGAAGCCTCTCGCCATTCGGCTGCAATGAGCCAACTGGAACGAATGAAGCTGCGGACTTATGTGCTGCAATTGCTTATTGTGATGATTGAGCACAGGTTGGAGGGAAGAGAAAGCCTTGTGCTTGAGGCAGGCCTAAGGGATGAGAGTCGAGGACCCTCGCTCGAAATTATTAAGCTGCGCGAGCAAAATGCGCTGGAATCGCGTGTGCAGGATTTATTTTATGAACAGCCGCCGCCGGGGCTGCCGCTTGACCATTCGCTGTTCCCACCGCACCGCTGGATTGGACTGTTCACACTTACGAGCCCCGACCGTGAGTTTTGGGCGAAGCCAGAGCGCTTCTGGGCAAAAAGCTTGCTGGAGGACGTTTTAGCCAACTATGGTATCTGCGTCATTATTATGGAAGGCTCGCGTATGACGGCGGTTTTATTCTCAACAGATATCGCTGTTCCTGCTTTGGAGCTGTACATAGAGGAGGCCAGATTATGTCTGGAGCAAAAGCTGGCTGTGCAATTAGCAGTCGGACTTGGTGGCGTAACTGCGGATTTGGCTTCGATTCGTGCGATGTATGAGCAGAGTATGAGAACGTTTCAAGAAGGCCTGCATGATTCAACGATCAATCGAACAATGAATGAATTTGTTCATCGTATTATTCGGAATGCGATGTCGCACATTCAATATGAATATGCCAATCGCGAGCTTTCCCTCAGCATGCTGGCGAATCGGCTCGATGTAACACCCAATTACTTGAGCGCCCTATTCACTTCCGAGACGGGCCTATCCTTCACCCGACATTTGACACAAATTCGGATGGAACGGGCGAAGACGCTATTGCGCGAGACGAACTTGAAAATTTATCAAATATGCCATAACATCGGCTACTCCGATCAAGCTTATTTCAGCCGCTTGTTTAAATCGCTGGAAGGGGTGAGCCCCTATGATTACCGCATCCGTGCAAGTTCTATCTGAAAAGTGCCCCGATTGTAGAATAGTTCAAAAAATCGTATATCCCCCTTATTCTCCGGCCTAGCCTGCAAGTGGTATAACTGAATTGTAAAGGCTTACATTACGATGCAGGAGGATATAAAGATGGAAATAAAGCGACCTTTTACCATGCTGCTGGCCGCCGGCTTATTGGCAGGCTCCTTGGCTGCTTGCAGCTCCTCGAATGACCCATCTTCAAGTGAAACTTCACAAAATGCCAACACGCCAATCAAGCTTACTTACTGGAACACGAACGGCCCTGGACTGGATGGACTGATTAAACAGTATCAGGAAGAACATAAGAACATTACGCTGGATGTGCAAATTGACGAAGCCAACCATAAGCAAAATCTATTAACTGCACTTTCCGCGGGCAGCGGGGCGCCGGATATTGTTATTTTGACGGTGGATGATATTCCGCAGTTTAAGAAAGAAGATTATTTCTATAATCTAAAAGACTTTGGCGCAGATGAGCTGCAAAAGGATTATTTGGAATCCCGCTGGAAGCAGGGCACGAGCGCGGATGGCAGCTTTATTTTTGGCATACCGACCGATTCCGGCCCTATGGCGATGATGTATCGTATTGAGCTATTCGAGCAAGCGGGGCTGCCTACTGACCGCGAAGAGGTATCCAAGCTCGCCGCTACGTGGGATGGCTATTTCGAGCTGGGAGAGACGATTAAGGAAAAGACGGGCAAGCCGCTGACAACCGACGCTTTCTTTGGCGCTTTTCTGCCTAAAATCCAGCAGGGCGGGGAGTTCACCTTTTTTGACAAGGATGGCAATTTAACGATGGATACGAATCCGGCCGTTAAGGAGGCGTGGGATTTTTCGGTGAAGCTCGCTCAGGCCGGTCTGACCGCGCAGCAGCCTGATTTTTCGAATGACTGGAAGGTCGGGCTGGACACGGGGGATTTTGCGACAATGTTCGCCCCTCCCTGGATGCTTGGCCTCGTGAAGCAAAATGCTCCGAATGCCAAAGGGAAGTGGGATGTGGCAATGATGCCGGGCGGCTCGGCGAACTGGGGCGGCTCCTTCCTGCTTATTCCCAAGCAAAGCAAGCACGCGAAGGAAGCTTATGCGTTTATTAAATGGGTTTTGGCGCCGGAGCAGCAGCTAGCGGTTTATGAATCCAATGGCAATTTTCCTTCGACGCCGGGTGTATACAAGGATGAAGCATTCACCTCGAAGAAGGATGATTTTTTCAATGGCGCACCGGTGGGAGAAATTTACCCGAAAGCTGCGGAACAGGTAACGTTGATGGATTCCATAAATAATTGGACAACGATTACGAGTGAAATTGAGCAGCAGCTCCCAAATGTGGAGAAGGGCGCTGATCCGGAGAAAACGTGGGTCGAGCTGGTCAGCAAGGTGAAATCGACGCTGGCCCGCTAGGTAAACGACGAGAGGATTAAAAGGTAGAGCGCGGCCTACCGGCTGCGCTCTACCTTTGCTATTCAAGGCTGTGTGTGCGAAATGCTGCTAGAGAGGAGGCTGGAAGGTGGAGAGGAAAATGAGGACAGGGCGAGGAACTCGCAGGGTTAATCAACGAATGAGCGACCATATTTCCGGTTATTTGTACACGCTGCCGTTTTTTGCAATCTTTATGGTATTTGGCTTCTATCCGATGCTGTATACCATTTATATTTCCTTGTTCAAATGGGATATGCTCGGGGATCGGGCGTTTGTCGGGCTGCGGAATTATCGGCTGCTGTTGATGGAGGACCCCTTGTTTTGGAAATCAATTGGCAACACCTTTTTAATTTGGTTTGAATCGGTGCCCTTTCAAATTTTGTTCGCCATATTGCTGGCGGTGCTGCTGAATCAGGCGTTTATAAAAGGAAAAGGCATGTTCCGCTTTTTTATCTTTTTGCCTAATATTACTTCGCTTGTGGCAGTGAGCCTGATTTTTGCCAATGTGTTTGGCGTGAAATATGGCCTGTTCAACTATTTGCTTACGGTGCTCGGCCTCGATCGAATCGATTGGGCGGGGGCGCCGTGGGCTACGCAGCTCGCTGTTGCGGCACTCGTGTTCTGGCGGTACCTCGGCTTCCATATGGTCATTCAGCTGGCGGGCCTGCAAAGCATTCCGGGGGATTTATATGAAGCAGCGACCATTGATGGAGCAAGCAAAGCGCAGCAGTTTTTCCGCATTACGATTCCGATGCTGACACCGACGATCATTTTCTCGACGCTCATTGCTACGACAGGAGGTCTCCAGCTGTTCACGGAGCCGTTCACCTTCATGTCTGATTTGGCAGGCACCAATGCGGCGGTCAATGGCGGTACGAACAATCAGGTGCTGACCGTTGTCATGTATTTGTACAAAACAGCGTTTACCGACCATGCCTTCGGCTATTCTTCGGCGATTGCCAATTTGCTGCTGATCATTATCTTGTTGTTTGCTTTATTTAATTCTCTGCTTGTAGGAAAGCTAAGGAGGTAGGAGGCGGCCATGCGAAATCAGACGGGGCGTTCCATCGTTTATGTATTGCTGCTGCTGTTTGTCCTCTTCTCGGTCTTTCCTTTTTATTGGATGAGCGTCATTTCTACCCGTACGGCTGGCGAAATTTCGGCGATACCGCCGAAGGTGTTTTATGGCAATCGAATGGCGGAAAACTTCGATAAAATTTTCAATAATGAAAATGTCAATTTTCTGCGGACGATGGGCAATACGGCGATTATTGCGATCAGTATCACGGTATCGATGCTGCTGCTCAGCTCGCTGGCCGGCTTTGCTTTTGCCCGGCTGAATTTTACGGGAAAAGGCTTTATGCTGCTGTTCGTACTCGGGACGCTGATGATTCCGGCACAGCTTGGCATTATTCCGCAATATTTAATTATTACGAAGCTGCAGTGGCTGAATGATTACCGCGCCGTTATTGTACCGGGCATGGTCAGTGCCTTTGGCGTGTTTTTCATGCGGCAGTATATCGAAGCTTCCGTTCCGAGCGAGCTGGTGGAGGCGGGGCGAATCGATGGCTGCCGAAACCTGCAGCTTTATGCCTTAATAGCTGTGCCGGCGATTGCTCCCGCTTATGCGACCCTTGGCATTTTAACCTTTATGGGGGCATGGAATGACTATTTATGGCCGTCGATCGTCATGAAATCCAATGAGATGCTGACGGTGCAGGTGGCACTGCTGCGCCTGGACACGTCGTCCTATTTTCAGGATAAATCGCTTGTTATGGCGGCCTCGGTTATGGCTACGCTGCCGTTGTTTCTAATCTTTCTGTTTTTCAACCGCCAATTTATAGCTGGCGTGACGGATGGAGCGGTGAAGGGCTGATTTCGTGTGGGCAGCGATAGCTGGAGATAGTCAGTAGGCTTGGGAAAATCAGTTGATCGCATAGCTTTCATTTCTAAAAACCGCGCTGCCGGCATGGGCTATGCTCCTGCTGTCGGCGCGGTTTATGTTAGGTATGCTGACTTATTTCCAGCTCTCATGGACAATATGTACAATGGACTTTTGTGATTATGTAACACTCTGTCTAATGTAATTAAATCTGAGTGTTATATAATATTACACAAAGATAGTATTGCTTGAAGTTTGAATGGCGCACGGTCAAGGACAATATGGAGCTGCCAAAGAAAATAATGGGACTTAAAAAGTCTGAATATTCTGAATTAAATACAGAGGCCTCTTAGGCTCGTGCATAAATGGCGGTTGCGGGGCATAGACAACATAAACGGCAGATCAAGCACATAGACGGCAGTCGGCGGAAAGGGTGAAGAAGCTGATGGATAATCACGAAGCAATGGATGAAGAAGCCAAGCATGCAGCCGCACAGGCAAGCGAGCTTAAGGAAGCGCTGCTGGAAAAGGATCGAGTGTACCTGTGGCATCATATTACTCCCCATAATGATCATCCGATGATTGTAGCGTCAGGGGAGGGCAGCTGGATCAAGGATGTGGACGGCAATCGCTATTTGGACGGCATGTCGGGGCTATGGTGCGTCAATGTGGGACATGGGCGGAAGGAGATTGCCGAGGCTGCTGCTGCGCAAATGACGACACTTGCTTATTCGCCGCTCATTCAATCCCATGTACCGGGCATTGAGCTGGCGGCGAAGCTGAGCGACTGGCTGGAGGGGGAATACCGGATTTTCTTCTCCAACTCCGGATCTGATGCAAACGAGGTTGCTTTCAAAATCGCCCGCCAAGTTTTTCATCAACGTGGAAAAGCGACCAAGCACAAGTTCATTTCGCGCCACCGCGCTTATCACGGCAACTCGATGGGGGCGCTAGGCGCAACGGGGCAGGCGCAGAGGAAGCTGAAATACGAGCCGCTAGGGGTTGGCTTCTCCCATGTGCCGCCGCCTTATTGCTACCGCTGCCCTTTCGGCCAAACTAGCGGAGCCTGCGAGCTGCAATGCGCCAAAGCCTATGAGGACGCAATCATCTGGGAGGGGCCGGATTCCGTCGCCGGCATTATCGTGGAGCCCGTCATTACCGGGGGCGGCATGCTCGTGCCGCCGGACAGCTACCTGCCGAAGCTGCGCGAGATTTGTGACAAGCATGATGTGCTGCTCATCGTCGATGAGGTCATCTGCGGCTTCGGCCGTTCGGGGCGGAAATTCGGCCATCATAATTTTGGGGTAAGGCCTGATATCGTCACGATGGCGAAGGGGCTGACGAGCGCCTACTCGCCATTGTCGGCAACGGCGGTGTCCGCCGAGCTGTATGAAAGCTTCAAGGAAGCAGGGCCGGATAGCCACTTCCGCCATGTAAATACGTTTGGCGGCAACCCGGTGTCCTGTGCCGTTGCGCTGAAAAATCTCGAGATTATTGAGCGCGAAGGTTTAATTGAGCGCTCTGCTCTCATTGGCAGGCGGATGCGCAGCTGCATGAAGCCGCTGCTCCGACATCCGAATGTCGGAGAAATTCGGAGCTTTGGCTCCGCCGTCGGCATCGAACTGGTCGAGGATAAGGAGATGAAGACGCCTGCCGCTGCTGCATTTGTTGCTGGCGTGATCGCCGATTGCAAGGCACGAGGCCTGCTCATTGGCAAAAACGGAGATACCGTCCCGGGCTTTATGAATATTTTGACGCTTAGTCCGCCGCTTTCTTCGACGGATGAAGATATCGCTTTTATTATTGATACGCTGCTGGCCGTTTTCGGAGCCGCAGGCGATACGTCAGAGGAGGGGATGCGGCATGAAGCCGCTTCAGGCTAAGGAGAACAGGCATCATATTCAGGCGGAGCGGCTTCATCAGCGAATTATGGCACTTGCGGAAATAGGGAAGATCGGCACGACAGGCGTCTGCCGTCTCGCATTATCCCCGGAGGACCGCGCAGGAGTGGAGCTCGTAAAGGGCTGGATGGAGGAGGCGGGCATGTCGGCGCGAATCGATCCTTTTGGCAACTTGATCGGAGTATATAAGGGAAAAGATGAGCAGGCACCAGTACTTATGCTGGGCTCGCATATTGATTCACAGCCTTATGGGGGCCGTTTTGACGGCGTTATTGGCGTCCTCGGCGCGATTGAAGCGGTGCAGACGATGGCGGAGCACGGCACTCGGCCAGAGATGAATATAGAGGTCGTCGCCTTTTGCGATGAAGAGGGCTGCCGCTTCAATAAAGGGCTGTTCGGGGCAAGGGGAATGACCGGAAAGCTGGAGGAGGGGGAGCTTGAGCGAGCTGATAAAAACGGCGTAACCCGCAGGGAAGCGCTGCTGCAGTTCGGCTGTGATCCAGCCCAATATGACAGCTATTCCTTTGAGCAGGGAAGAATCGGAGCTTTTCTGGAGCTTCATATCGAGCAGGGACCGGTGCTGGAGGCGAAAAAGGAGCCGATCGGCATCGTCAGCGGCATATCCGGCCCCGTCTGGTGGACGGTCGAAATGACCGGCTTCGCCGGGCATGCCGGCTCCGTGCCGATGGCGATGCGCCGCGATGCGATGGTCGGCTGCGCCAAGGTTGTCGTCGCGCTGGATGAGCTGGCGCGTCGCGAGCCGGGTGCGCCGACGGTCGGCACCGTCGGCTCGGTCGCTGTTTTCCCGGATTCCCGCAACATTATACCGGAGAAGGTCAGCTTTACCGTGGATTTCCGAGACATCGAGCTGGAGCGGAGAAACGAGCTGGAGCGGGAGCTGCG
This sequence comes from Paenibacillus sp. J31R34, assembly GCF_059383715.1. NCBI lineage: Bacteria > Bacillati > Bacillota > Bacilli > Caryophanales > Paenibacillaceae > Paenibacillus > Paenibacillus sp. J31R34. The sequence goes on along the minus strand of NZ_JBXENU010000002.1, from coordinate 824,753 downwards.
AGGCATTATCGAGCAGGTCAGCCTGGAGCATGGGCTCGCGTATGCGATCCGCGAGGATACGAACAGCGAGCCGAGATATTGCGCGGACTGGCTGAAAACGATTTTGCACCGCGAGGCCGTTAGTCTGGGGCTTGCGCCGCCGGAGCTGATGAGCGGGCCGTTTCATGATTCGCTCACGATGTCTTACGTGTGCGATTACAGCATGATTTTTGTCCGCTGCGAGGAAGGGATTAGCCATAATCCGCGGGAGTATGCCGCGCCGGAGGATATTGCGCTTGGAGTGGAGCTGCTGTACCGCGCGGCTGTGCAGATTGCTGAGGGGAAGGAGTGAGGCAGGGTAAACGGATCATTTTCATCACAACCAGACGCTTGAAAAATAGGAGGGAAAGCAGCTATGGGCATCGCTTTTATATCGGAGCAATCGCTCCGGCGCAATTTTGCCGAGGTGAAGGCAGGCATGAAGCGGAAGGAAGCGGTCGATGAATCGAATCGCTGTCTGTATTGCTATGACGCGCCGTGCATTACGGCCTGCCCAACCGGTATCAATATCCCTTCTTTTATTAAAAAGATCGCTTCCGGCAATTTGAAAGGCTCCGCCAAAGCGATTATGGATGCGAATCCGGTCGGCGCGACCTGCTCGCGCGTATGTCCAACCGAGGAGCTGTGCGAGGGCGCATGCGTGCTGAATCATTCCTCCACGCCGATTCGGATTGGCGATTTGCAGCGCTATGCTACGGATTGGGCCATTCACAATGAGCAGCAGCTGTTCACGGCCGGGAAGAGCAATGGCAAGCGGGTCGCGATTATTGGCGGCGGGCCGGCAGGGCTGTCTGCGGCAAGAGAGCTGGCGCGATTCGGCTTTGCCGTGACTTTGTTTGAGGCAAAGGAGCAGGCGGGCGGTCTGGATACGTACGGCATCGTTTCCTTCCGGCTTCCGCAGGAAATTTCGCTCTGGGAGGTTGAGCAAGTGCGGCGGCTAGGCGTAGACATTCGGACGAATACGCTAATCGGAGTAGATGTGGGCATTGAGGAGCTGCGCCGCGAATATGATGCTATCGTGATGGCGATTGGCATGTCGAAGGTGCCGTCGCTCGGCATTGAAGGCGAGACGCTGGACGGCGTATTTGATGCCATTGATTTTGTGGAGTCGACGAAAACGGCTGTGCGCACCGACATGGCGGGCAAGCGCGTGGCTGTAATCGGCGCGGGCAACACGGCAATCGATGCGGCCACCTGCTCGGTGCGTCTCGGCGCGATGAATGTGAAAATCGTCTATCGCCGCAGCGCCGCCGAAATGACGGCTTATGCGTTCGAATATGATTTCGCCAAGCAGGATGGCGTCGAATTTCAATGGCTGACGGCTCCAGCTCGCATTATTGGCAATGCCAAGGGGCATGTGACGGCGCTGGAATGCCTCATGATGGAGCTGGAGGAAACAGAGGAAGGGCGTGCTCGCCCGGTGCCGATTCCCGGCTCGGCGTTCAAGCTGGAAGTGGACGCTGTTATTTTGGCTATTGGACAAACGCGCCATCTTCCGCTGATTGAGCAGCTTGGCATCGCGCATAAGCGCGGCATTGTGACGGTGGACGAAAGCAGCTATCAAACGTCCGATCCGCAAATTTTTGCTGCTGGGGACGTTATTTTTGGCGAGGGCCAAGGAGAGGCGATGGTCGTCTCGGCCGCCCAGCAGGGCAAGAAGGCAGCTTATGCCATTTATAAGCAGCTGATCAAGCGGCAGGAGGAGCCGGCATGATTAGACGGCTTTGCAATTAGAATGGCGTATTTATACAACTGCGAAACGATACTGATTGCTCTAGGAGGGGAACGACAATGGCAGATTTGCGCATCAATCTAGCGGGCATAACATCTCCGAATCCGTTCTGGCTGGCATCTGCGCCGCCTACCAATACAGGCTATCAGGTGCAGCGCGCATTCGAGGCGGGCTGGGGCGGCGCCGTGTGGAAGACGCTGGGCGATCCCATTATCAATACGTCCTCGCGCTTTGCCGCCGTTCATTTTAACGGGCAGCGGGTTGCGGGCTTCAACAATATTGAGCTCATTACGGATCGTCCGCTGGAGGTCAACCTAAAGGAAATCTATGAGACGAAAAAAAGATTCTCGAATCATGCGGTCATCGCTTCGCTGATGGTCGAGCCAAGCCGCGAGAAATGGCATGAAATCGTCAAAAAGGTCGAGGCGGTCGGCGTAGATGGCCTTGAGCTGAACTTCGGCTGTCCGCATGGCATGGCGGAGCGCGGTATGGGCGCAGCCTCCGGGCAGCAGCCGGATCTGGTCGAAGCGCAGACGATGTGGGCGAAGGAGGCGGCGCAGACGCCGGTTGTCGTGAAGCTGACGCCAAATATTACCGACATTACGGCGACGGCAAAGGCGGCGACGCGGGGCGGCGCGGATGCGATTTCCCTAATTAACACGATTAACTCGCTCGCTGGCGTTGATCTGGATTCTTGGCTCACGATTCCGCATGTGGGCGGCAAAGGTGCGCATGGGGGCTATTGCGGCCCTGCCGTGAAGCCGATTGCGCTGAACATGGTCGCGGAATGTGCTCGTAATTCGCAGGTGAACATCCCAATTTCGGGAATCGGCGGCATTTCCAATTGGCGCGATGCGGTCGAATTTATGCTGATGGGCGCAACGGGGGTTCAAGTGTGCACGGCAGCGATGCATCATGGCTTCAGCATTGTCGAGGATATGATTGACGGCTTGAACAATTACCTGGACGACAAGGGACTATTGTCGGCGATGGAGCTGATCGGCAAATCGGTGTCCCGTTATTCGGACTGGGGCGATCTCGATTTGAATTACCAAGTCGTTGCCCGCATTCATGAGGAAGAATGTATCGTATGCAACAAATGCCATATCGCCTGCGAGGACACCTCGCATCAATGCATTGAGCGGCATACGGACGAAGGCGGGCGCGCTTACTTGAAAGTAAGGGAAGAGGACTGTGTCGGCTGCAATTTGTGCTCAATCGTTTGCCCGGTCGAAGGTGCGATCTCGATGATAGAGGTGCCGTCTTCCGCAATGCCGATGTCCTGGAACGAGCGTCAGGAAGCGATTGCGGGCTTGGGCGGCGGCGAAGGAAAAGCCAAATCAAGCGCGAGAGAGGCGGTGTAGCCTATGGCAAAGCTGATTCGAAATGGGATGATCGTAACCGCTGCGGATACGTATCAGGCGGATGTGCTGATTGAAGGAGACACGATTAAGGCTATCGGGACGGGGCTTGAAGCTGCTGGCATGACTATCGGCGCGGAAATCATCGATGCTTCTGGGAAATATCTATTTCCCGGCGGCATTGATCCGCATACGCATCTGGATATGCCGTTCGGCGGAACTGTGACGGCGGATGATTTTGAGACGGGGACGATGGCTGCCGCATTTGGCGGAACGACGACGATTATTGATTTTTGCCTGACGGATAAAGGCAAGCCGCTGGCCGATTCGATTCAGAAGTGGCATGCCAAATCAGCCGGCAAGTCGGCAATCGACTACGGCTTTCATCTGATGATTGGCGAAATCAACGATGCGGTACTAGCCGAGCTGCCGGATATCGTCCATTCGGAGGGCATTACGTCGTTCAAGGTGTTTATGGCTTACAAAAATGTGTTCCAAGCCGACGACGGCACGCTCTACCGTACGATGCTGACCGCAAGCGAGCTGGGAGCGATGGTTATGGTCCACGCCGAGAACGGTGATGTCATCGACTATCTCATTGCCAAGGCATTGGCGGAGGGACATACGGAGCCGATCTATCATGCACTGACCCGCCCATCGATGCTGGAGGGAGAGGCGACGGGAAGAGCTGCGAAGCTTGCGGGCTTGACCGGAGCGAGGCTGTACGTCGTGCATGTCACCTGCGAGGAGGCGGTAAAAGCCATTGCTGAGGCTAGGGAGCAGGGCTTTGACGTCTGGGGAGAGACCTGTCCGCAATATTTGCTGCTCGATCAATCGTATTTGGCGCTGCCGGAGTTTGAGGGAGCCAAGTACGTATGGTCGCCGCCGCTGCGCGAGGCTCGGCATCAGGATGTCTTATGGAATGCGCTGCGCACAGGCGGGCTGCAAACGATTGGCTCGGACCAATGCTCCTTTAATTTCAGCGGGCAAAAAGAGCTCGGACGCGATGATTTCAGCAAAATCCCGAATGGCGGACCGGTCATCGAAGACCGCTTCTCGCTGCTTTATTCCGAAGGCGTGGCGAAAGGGCGATTAACGCTGAACCAGTTTGTCGATCTGGTTTCGACGCGCAGCGCGAAGCTGTTCGGGCTGTTTCCACGCAAGGGAACGATTGCGGTAGGGAGCGATGCCGACATCGTGATTTTCGATCCGACGATCCAGAGGGTCATTTCGGAAGCGACGCATCATATGAATGTGGACTATAATCCGTTTGAAGGAATGGCTGTAACCGGAGCTCCGATCAGCGTGCTGTCGCGCGGCGAGTTTGTCATTCGCGATCTGGCCTTTGTCGGAAGAGCAGGCGCCGGGCAATATGTGAAGCGCGCGCCTTACAAACAGCCTGTGCAGGGGGAGCTGCCTGCTTCACCTGATATAGCAGTCAGCACAAGCAGCAAATAGACGGTTCAACGATAGCGAGGAGGGATCGAAATGTCGGACTATCAGCAGGTTTTGGAGGAGAAGGGGAAGCTGGATGGCTATATGGCCAGGCAGTTTAAATTTATCCACATTGAGGAAAATTTGAGCGGAGCGACGGTAACGCTCCAGCATCCGGGAGGAGAAGCCGCGACGGTGCAGCTGCTTACTGCCGATGCGCGCAAACATTTAACCAATTTGCTGATCAAGCAGCTGGCACAGGCTAGGGCATCGACTACTGCATCCTCCTCCAGCTCAAGCGCCGCGCCATCTGCGTAATCCTCGCCATCCGCTTGCCCCCTTTTAACGGATGGCTCCACGCGTATATTCATAGGCGTTCACAGCCAGCTCAATGGCGAGCCGCTTATCGGCGTTCATAAAGTCTTCGCCCAGCAGCGCAGTGATTTTATCCAAGCGATGATAAAGCGTCTGCCGGGCGATGAACAGCTCGCGGGCTGTATCCTGCTTCGAGCCGGAACGAATTAAATAGGTTTTCAGCGTGAGCAGCAGCTGGCCGTGTTTTTCCTTGTCATAGGAGGCAAGCGGTTCAATGTAATCACGGATCAGCTCCTCCAGCATCCCGCTTTTTTTCAGCGCGGAAATGATTTTGTATGTGTGCAGCTCGTCGAAAAAGGGGGCTGGCAGCGGCCCGGCATCCAGCTGAATGGCTATCGTCTCCTTCGCGGTTGCATAGCTTTCCGCTGCTTGGTCAGGCTGCATCATCGACTTTCCGATGCCCCAAAGGCCCGAGAACAATGTGGGCCCCTGCTTCATGTCCATCCGGCGCAGCCGCTCAACGACTCGCAGCACCCGTTCCTTCCAATTAAGCTGCTCCAGCTGATCGAGTAAAATAAACACCATTTGCCCTTGGAGCAGCAACGGGAACAAATGAAAGCCTTCCCCCTCAAAAATCGCACGCGCCACCATATTGCGCTGGAGCAGCAGCGCTTCAAAATCCTTCGTTTCCATTTGCGCGGCTTCCAATTGAAACACGCATACCGCTACGCTGCCGAGCTTGGCAGACGGTTTAATATAGCGAATATAATAGCTGATTTCGGTTAAGCCGTGTTTTCCGGAAAGCCAGTCAGCAAGCCATAGGTCATTTTGATAACGGCGTTTTTCCTCGATATATTGGGTCCTCAGCTGTCCGAGCTGCTTAGATAATGCTTCCAGCTCGGACACCGTTTTATGATGCTGATTAATGAAGTGGGCATGCAGATCCTGGGTGATGTCAATGTAGCGAACTTGCTCGTGGAAGAGGAGAATGGGGAAATGCTCGTTTTTTGCCAGCTCCAGCATACGTTCCGGTGGTCTGGCTGTATAAGTGACCAGCTCAATACAAAGCCCAGAAGCGCCTGAATTAAGCAATTGCTGTAGAAAAATCAGACTGTGTTCCTCATCCTCCTGCCAGCCGATGCCTGTCGTCAATATAAGCTCGCCGCCGCTTAAAAGCTGGCCAGCTTGAATGACCTCCATCATGTGGACCCATCTGACGGTACGGTTCAAGGCTTCTTCACTTGCGAGCACCTCGGCTTTTTGGAACAGGGGCCGTCGTAAAATATCGCGGATTGTTAGCTGCAGCAGCGTTTGTACGATAGCGTCCACCTCCTCATGTGAAGATAGTTGACACTATTATACAGGATAGAGCCTTGAAAATAGAAGCGGGCTATGAAAAAAGGTGAGGATTCCCAGCTAGTGCGAGCGTTCCGGCGGCTTTGTTTTGCGAACGAAACCGATCAGGAACGCGATAAACAGTATAGCCATTTGGACGGGAGTCACATATTTTACCGTGTATTTTAATCCAATCCATAGATGGACCGTGTTGTTGGCTTCAAGGAAGGAGGCTCCATAAATAAGAGCTGCTACTATGACGGCACATTTGCGGTATGGAATGCGCAGAAGTGAGCTTAATGCCAGCACAGCGGCCATAAAGAGCAGTGAAAGCTTGACGAATAATCCGATAATCAGCAAAACCGTCACCACCACATCCAGTCGTTCGAGGAAATCGGCAATCCGAATGAGCTGGACAACCTCCAGAAAGGGCATCATGCTGTAGCCTGATAATGCGGGGCCAAGCACGGACATAATGAGCATGTTCATAAAAATCAGGAAGAGCGCCACAATCGTATACGCGCTGTAAGTTGTTTTTAATCTCGCCGCAACCGGCTTCACATATTTCCAGAACATCAACAGCGTCAGCATCTGTGCGAACGGGAACGCAACGATATCCGGCACAGCGGCTTTGAAAATCGGTCCAATGCCATTGCCCATAATGGGCAGCAGACGGTGGAAGTCCGGCAGCCCGGACTGAATAAGCAGAGCAATCAGCAAAATATAACTGAAAAATACGATCGGAAACAAAAGCTCCGCCAGCCGGAAAAACACTTCGACACCTTTCCATATGGCGTATAAGGAGAGCAAAATAATGAGCAGCATAATGCTCCATTGCGGCGTTTTATTCAAAATCGTCATCACCGTCAGCTCGCCAAAATCGCGAACGTTGCGCATCGATTCGTAGGCGAAAATGAGCGCCTGCGGAACGGCAAGCGTTACGCCCAGCCATTTGCCGAACAGCTGCTTGTAAAGCTCGGGCATATCGGCGTCCGGCGACCGCACCTGAATGCGAAGCAGCATCCAAAGAAAAGCACCGCCTATCGCTGCTGCGACGGTCATTGCGAGCCAGGAATCCTGCTTGGCGCCTACGCCCAGCTCGAAGAGCGGAGTGCTGCCGATTTCGAATAATAAAATCATGACAGCAAGCTGCATTTTGCCGATTTTGGGCGTCTTCGTCATCGCCTTGCTCCTCCTCTCCAAGCCTACTTTGCTTCTACTTCCTCGTATTCGACTGCGCCTCTTTGAACGTATGGTTGCTGAAGCCAATGCGGGCGAGCTTGAACTTGACGTCAATATTCAGCACCGTTTCGGGGAATTCTTCATTCCAATTCTTCTGCATTTGCTTCCATTGCTTCGGGTATTTGCTGCTGATCGCTTTCCCGAAGCCGACTATGTCCGTTCGCAGACGGCTCACCGCTTTCCAACTCGTTTCCATCCCATTTTTGATTTCCTCGGCGATTTTCTGCTCCTCCTGCTTGAGCAGCTCCGGCTTCTGAAGGTCGTTTGGGCATGTATATTCAAGCAGCGTTCCATTCGCTTTAACGCTTATATTCATAATCCAGCGCCCGTCAGAGCGCTGCTCCGGCTTTAGCGAGGTTTTAGCACCGCCGATAATAATAGAGGAATCCTTCGGTCCGCCCTTATTTGTACAATCAAATTCCAGCGTCGTGCGCTTCACTTTATCGGATAGCCACATGACGCCTGCCGCCTCATCGGGCGTAAGCCAGCCCTTGAGCTTGTCTCCGGAAATAACGCCGAGCTCTCCCAGCTTGATTTTGGCCCGCGTGTACGTCTCCTTTAAGTTGTCGACGGAGCTGAGCGGCTGCTTGGCGCCGGAAATCATCAGCTCGGGAATGCCGGTTGCCTGCGTAGGACCGAGCAGATCGAGCAAAATGCGATACATCGTCATATCCGGATAGATGGAGCTGCTGGCTGCTTCATTTTCAACCAGACGCTGTACAGCTGTTCCTGGGATTTTCTCGACAGGCAGCAGCTGCTCAATGAGCTTGCGAGCTTTGCCCTTGGCTATAAACATGGATACCGTTTCGCGGGCGTCGGTGTTGCGCATATAAATTTCCAATAGCGGCGAAATGCCCTTCTTCGCCACGGTGTCGCTAATGACAATGATTTGATTGTGGGCAAAATAAAGCTTGCGCGACATTTCGCGGCTGGCATCACCGATCGCTTTGCGGATGCTCTCCGCTTCCGTTGAAAATACATTCACCGGCGCATCGCCCGTTGCCGAGCTGTTCCCTTGAGAGGAAATGGCCTGCGGGATGACCAATTGGTACGATACGACCCATTTTCCTTTTTCCCAATCTACAGCTGTGGCTGAAATAATGCCGATTTCATTCATCTCGACGCGATTCCAGCAGCCGCCAAGCAGCATGAGGATGAGAAACGAACAGATGGTGCGCGTCAGCAGCCGGTACATGGCGTGTCCTCCTTTCAGTGCTTGCCGTCTGGACCTGTCGTTTATTCCAGCTTGCTGGAGCGGTTAATTTTATTGGTAGCTTCACGCTTCAGCAGCACCTTATGCGGCGCGCGGATGAATGTGTCCTTCATACTCGGCCAGTTGAAGGGAGCGAGCGGCGACATATAGGGCACGCCAAACGATTCGAGCCCTGCTAAATGAATAAGCATCGCAAGAAAACCGGCAACAATGCCCATAAAGCCGAATACGCCGGCCAGCAGCATAAACGTAAAACGGATGAGACGGGCAGAAATTGCAATATTAAACTGCGGGATGACAAAGCTTGAGATGGCGGTAAAGGATACGACCATGACCATACCCGCTGATACAATTCCCGCATCCACAGCCGCTTGTCCTAAAACGAGTGCGCCGACAATGGAGATGGCTGGTCCAATAGCCCGTGGCATTCGTACGCCCGCTTCACGCAGTACCTCGAAGGTGAGCTCCATGATCATCGCCTCGACTAGTCCGGGGAAAGGAATGCCTTCCCGCTGGGCTGCAAGTGTAATGAGCAGCGTGGTCGGCAGCATTTCCTGGTGAAACGTCGTCACCGCGATATATAAAGCTGGCAGCAGCATGGAAATCAGAAAAGCGACGAAGCGAATCAACCGCAGAAAGGTGGCGATATCAAAGCGATGATAATAATCCTCTGGCGTTTGAAAAAATTGAAACAGCGTCACTGGAGCGAGCAGTACGAAGGGCGTTCCATCGACCAAAACCGCTATTTGTCCCTCCAATAGGCCTCCCGCTACCGCATCGGGGCGTTCCGAATTCATGAGGGTGGGGAAGGGCGTATATACTTTATCTTGAATAAGCGCTTCGATATAGCCGCTTTCGAGTATGCTGCCGACCTCAATAGCGGCAAGCCGATCATAAATCGTCTTGACGGCATCCTCCGAGGCGATTCCATGCAAATAGACCATTGCAATTTGTGTGCGTGTCTGGGTGCCGATGATCATGGATTCAATATGCAAATCAGGCGACTTTATAATTTGGCGAATCAGATTAATATTGGTGCTCAAGCTTTCATTAAAGCTTTGCTGCGGCCCGCGCAGAACGGTTTGGGTCGTCGGCTCGCTGACGGTTCGGCCTTCTTTGCTGCCCACATTGATCATGAGCCCGGTGGTCGACTCCTGGATGAGCATGAGGCAGTACCCATTAAGAAGCATATCGATCGCTTCTTCGATGGAATCGGTCGAATAGGTCGAGCCAACTTGGATGATTTGCTCCTTTATTAAACGAATCAGATCATCGCTGCGCTCCTCGGCCTGAGCTTTTACGACCATCAGAGGGCGGAGGATAAAGTCATTCAACGTCTGCTCATTCACCATTTCGCTCAAATAAATGAGAGACATCGTAATATCGGGAGCCAAGTCACTAACAAAGGACTTGATTTCCAGATCAGAGCTATGGCCTAGCCTACGGGAAAAGGTATCGATGTTATTTTTGAGCGACGGGCTGAAGGGAGCTTCCTTTTCTTCCTTTCGGGACGAGCCGCCCTTCGGCTGTTTTGTGCCACTAGAATTTGTATGGTTGAAAAACATGCCAGCGCCAACCTCCTTAACCGAACTCCAAAGTGCTCCAAGTCATAATTTGGCTAAGCAGCCACCTTTTTATGTAAGCGGGGAAGCGAGTGACGCAATTGTATAGTTAAAAAAGCAAAAAAACAGCATGACCGATTCAGCGGTCATGCTGTTTTTGTTGGTTGCCCAGCGGTTGCCTGAAGTATAAGGCGATTCCGCTGCGTTATTTTTTTACAGCCTATTAAGGTGCAGTTTGTGGATCAGGCTGTTGTTCTGGTTGCTGCTCAGGCTGTGGCTCTTGCTCTTGCTCTGGTTGTTGTTCCTGCTCTTCTTCTTGCTCTGGTTCTTCAGAAGGTCTTTGATTGTTATCTACAATGTTCAGACCCCATACAGGATTTGTATTCGAGAATGCATTAACATCCGTGAATGTAACTTGACCATCCGTGATGGTCATCGTGAATACAGTCCAATAAATCTCGTTGCCTCTATCGGTTGGTACTTCGTACACTTTAATTGGTGTAGGGGAAGAACCGCGGTACACTTCAATTTTCGCACCGGAAGCCGAAATCGTGCTTGCTCCGGAGAAGTGATGTACATAGAAGGTATACGTGCCGTTTGTATCTTGACGGATCGTTGTTGTTTCAGGTCCATAGGACGAGGTGTCATCTAGATCCAGATCGACAATTTTGGAATTGTTATAATAATAAGCTTTACCACCATACCAAGTGTGGAAGATACCACCTTGTGCAGCTGGTCCAATTAGATGCGAATCCAGATCGGCAGGGTCCTTGCCCCATGTCAATACGATACGCGTTTCATTTTCGGACGGGATGCCGATTGCTGTCTGGTTTACATTCTGGTTATTTACATTGACAGCCGATACTGCGGTCATATAGGTCGTTACATATGGCGTGCCTACGCCGCCGAGCTCACCTGTGTAAATGCCAGGAGCTAAATAAATGTAATATTTTCCGTTAGCATCGGTTACAGCTGTTCCAACAACGGGACCACTTGTAGCGCCGAGTCCTTTACGGAACTCAATCGTCAGGTTAGCTACAGGATTGCGGGAAACATCAATAATTTTACCGCCAAAGCCTGTCAGTTTAACCGCGTCGCTCTGGCTGCCTGCGAACTTGGATTTTGCTTCATTCGCTTCAACATGTACATACAGTGTGGAGCCATAGCTTTCAACCGGACTAAAGGTGATTTTGCCATCCGCATATTGCAAGCCGCTCAGCTCATAAGCTGCTCCGTTCACCGTTGCGGAAATCGCGAAATCAGATAGATTCACATCATCTACCAGCTGATCAAAAGAAACATCAACTGCGCCGTTCGTTACTTGTACCGCTGAAATCGTCGGGTACCCTTGCTCATAAACGGCTACCGTTACAGGAACCTGTACATTGTACAAGCCATAGGTTGCTGTAATGAAGGTCGTACCTTCGCCGACCGCTTTAACCTTGCCGTATACGACTTCGGCTACAGATGCATCTGAACTGGTCCAGTTGGATTGAGTCGTAATATCTCTAGCGTTAGCTGTGTATTTGACGCCTGTCGCTACGATTTGACGAGTTGCTCCAATAGCTGAAAGCTCAAAGCCTATTGCAGGTTCTGCAATGATGCTGGAAACCGCAGGATCGGCTTGGAGGTTTGGCTGGCTTGGCAGCGATCTGAAGTCCACGCCGTCTGCATTGACCACTGCATCAGTAATCGAACCTTGTCCAAGGAAGGAAACGATCGAATCAAGTACGGCATTTGCAACGTTAGAGCCTTGTTCCAGGTGGAAAACGGTATTCAGTGCGCTTGCGAATACATCCAGTTGACCGATAGAGCCGTTCTCGCCTAGCGTGATGGCTGCTTGTTCAGCATAGACGGAAACCGAATTAAATACGCCGTTTAACGAAACCTGCGCATTATGTGGAACGTTGCTTGAGATGTTGAGGTTTCCAACTTGTCCAACCCCTGGCTGTGTTTCGATAATAGCGCCAGAGCGAATGGTAACCTGCTGGACATCCGTTCCGTTTTCCAATACGAGACGAATGCTTCCGTCTTGCTTGTCTACAATGACGGTTGCCAGAGTGGAGTTTTGTACGTGAATACTGTTAGGGCCGCCGCCATTAATGGTCGTCGATCCGCTAACGGTAACGTTTTGGAGCGTTACATCGCCATTTCCGATGCTCGTTTCCAAGGATAGATTACCCGTAATCGTTGTGTTTTTAAGGGTAACATTAGCAGCAGTGATGCGCACATCGCCAGTCACCGCACCCAGTGTGTGTTCACCTGCGGAAGTAATGGAAGTGCTCGTCGATCCGCCATTATTCCCACCATTGTTCCCGCCACTGTTTCCACCACCGCTGCTGCTGTCTGATGACTTCGGCGGGTTTGTTGGAGTCGGTGTAGCAGATGGCGCTGGTGTAGCAGTTGCACCAAGCGAAGCTGCAGCCAGCTCATAGGTTGTCTTATTGAAGACGAATTCGTAGGCTAGACGCGCTAACGCTTGACGATCAGCTACGCCCGACGGATTGAAGCGAGTCGTACCGTCTGCATTGGCTACGCCTTTAATGAAGCCGATTTGATAGGCGAAGGAAACGTAGCTTTTCGCCCATGTTGACACGGTGGAGATGTCCGTTAGCTTCTCATCCAGCGGTACTGCTTGAGCAGCTTTGTCTAAGCCGAAGGCACGAATAAAAAATACGGCGAGCTCCTCGCGTGTAACGGTTTTGTTCGGAGCGAACTGGTCGGCGGAAATGCCTTGCGTAATGCCGGATTTCACCAGTGCGCCAACATAGCCGCTATACCAGCTTTTGCTGTCCACATCTTTGAAAGGTGCTGCGCTTGCAGCATCCTGCTCTTTACCTAGAGCAAGCACAAGCACTTTAGCTAGTTCCGCGCGTGTAATGGAGTTCGAAGGCTTAAAGCTGCCATCGCCATAACCGCCGAGTATTCCTTTTTCTACTAGAGCGGTTACCTCATCCTTGGCATAAGATTTCTCGATGTCTGTGAACGACACGGAGGAGGCTGCCTCTGCCCCAAATGCGATGTAGTTCGTTGAAAAAATGGATAAGACCATTGCAAAAACAAGTGCGACAGAAATACGTTTGCTTGCCATGTTGCCAATCATCATAACTCTCTCCCTTATCTATTCTCTGTTTGCCAAACAATTGCATATTGTGCATAGGACCTAAAACATTAAGACTATGTACTCACTCTGGAAGGAAATAAAAATAGGTCTTTTTGCTCAATAGTATAATACTACCATGGAAAATTATGTGGAGGGAAGATGTTTTATTGAATTTATCAAAATATTTTGTTGAATAAAGTTGAAAAAAGCAGAAAAAACGCATGTATACGTAAGGTTTCAAGCGATAAACTAAATTTGGGCAATTGTTGTAAATTTACAAAACGTCAAGGCCATTTTTACATTCCTCAATCAATTCTCTATTAAACTAGTTGTGTTGAAGCCTTATCCAATCCAATCTAGTTAATAGGGGGATGTACATGTTAAAGAGGTTCCATGCTCGTGCAGCTAAGGTGGCACTTGCCGTAGCGACTATTGTGGCAGTAACAACTGTAGGGGGAAACAGCGGAGTGAGCGCAGAGGATGAGCAATCGCCAATTAAAAATGTGATCATTCTCATTCCTGACGGCATGGCAAATGATGCAACGGCGCTCGCCAGATGGTATAAAGGCTCTTCATTAACGCTTGATCAAATGGCGAGCGGCATGGTCCGCACCCACTCGGCAGATGCGCCGATTGCGGATTCTGCACCTGCCGGTACCGCTTTTGCCACTGGACATAAATCGCATACGGGTTTTGTTGGCGTTTTGCCGGACAAGGCGACAATGCCAGGTCAAAAAGCTATTGCACCGGGCGATGAGCGAAAGCCTGTCGCTTCTGTGCTGGAAGCTTCCAAGCTGGCGGGAAAAGCGACTGGCATCATTGCAACCTCGGAAATTATGCATGCGACTCCGGCTGATTTTACCGCCCACTATCCAGACCGTAAAAACTACGATGCCCTAAGCAAGCAGCAGGTATATAATCAGGTCGATGTCGTATTGGGCGGCGGCAGCGATTATTTGGTTCCATCCGGCCGCAGCGATGGCGAAAATTTGGTTACGTCCATTAAAGCGCTCGGTTACGACTATGTGACGACGCCAGCGGCGATGAAAGCTTCCAAGTCGGGTAAGCTGTGGGGGATGTTTGCTCCAGCAGGTATGTCCTATGATATGGACCGCGATCCCGCCAAGCAGCCAAGCCTCGCCGATATGACGCAAAAAGCGATCGACATCCTTTCCCAGGATAAAGACGGCTTTTTCCTCATGGTAGAGGGCAGCAAGGTGGATTGGGCAGCTCATGCCAACGATCCAATCGGTATTATCAGCGATGTGCTGGCGTTTGATAATGCGGTTAAGGTAGCGCTGGATTTTGCGAAAAAGGACAAGCAGACAGCCGTTGTTGCTGTAACCGACCATGGCAATGGCGGACTGACGATTGGCAACGCCGCAACGACAGGCACCTACGATAAAGAGCCATTGTCCACCTTCATTGTCCCGCTGAAGAAAGCGAAGCTGACGGGTGAAGGCTTGGAAGCGAAGCTGGATGCAAAGAGAACGAATATTAAATCCGTGCTTCAGCAATATTATGGCATTTCGGATTTGACGGCGGAGGAAATGGCGGCGATTAAAGCTGCGGAGCCGGGCAGAATGAATTATGCAGTAGGCCCGATGATCAGCAAGCGTGCAGGTATTGGCTGGACGACTGGCGGACATACAGGTGGAGATGTGGTGCTTTACACGTACGCTCCGAATAATGACCGTCCGTTTGGCGTCATCGACAATACCGATGTTGCGAAGTATATGGCCCGCGTGCTGGATCTTGATCTGGATGCGGTCAGCAAGCAGCTATTCGTGCCAGCGAAGCAGGCTTTTACAGCTAAAGGAGCGAAATACGAGCTAAACCTGAAGGATGCGAAAAACCCTACCATCCTCGTGACGAAGGGCAGCCAGAAGCTGGAGCTGCACATTTACAAAAACATCGCCGTCCTGAACGGGAAGAAAACGAGCCTTAAGGGCGTTATCGTGTACAACGGAACCGCTGCATTTGTGCCGCAGGATGCTGTAGATCTGATTAAATAAGCGATTGCTTGTGAAAATAGTGCAAGGAGCAAGAGCCCGCATTGGCTGCGGGCTCTTCTTTTTATGCTGATGTGGACTGTATTGGCTATGGAACGATTAGCCTGTTATGCGGCGGGCCACTTATTTCTCTACGATGCTTGCAGTGGAGACCTCGCCCAGTGCTCGCAGCGTCAACAGAACATGCTCCAGCAGGCTCGGAATATCCTCCATTTGCTCCTCGTTGATTTTGCGCTTGAACGGCAGCTTAATCTCATTCTTATGTGTGGCCGCCCCTTCTGAGTAAACAAAGCTGAGCGTCTGCACAGGGACGGGGTTTTCCGGCCAAATCCGTTGGAATACCGCTTCAATCTGCGGACATTGCTGCTCGAAATCCTTCACCCTCATATGAAAAAGCAAGCTCAGCTCGCAGCCGGGCGCTTCTCCCGGCAGCTCCAATAGCTCGGCGGCCAGCTCCTTCAAGGAGGCTTCGAGCCGCAGCTCGGCAGTTACCGCTTCCTGCCCGGTTAAGTGGAAGGCAAGGCTGGAGGCTCGTCCCATCACGGACATTTCCATCGTATCTTTGCGGCCTGTAATCTGAATCGTTTCGTCCAGCGTATCCAGATCGTACAGCTGATTCTCAAAAGCAACCTTCAAATTATCGAATACGGTTGGATCAAACATCTTTTTTTCCCTCGCAATGGTCGTATTTTCTATGTCTAAGCAAATATTGAAGCGTTTCAATAGAGCTGTATTTATTATACAACGGTTTTCTGGTGGAGGTGGGAAAGAGCGGTTATACTATTTTTAACATTAGAGATTTAAATCGTTGGAGGTGCCGTATGGAGCTGAATTTCAAATCATATGTGGTGAGTGATGATAAGCTGCGTATTCAGGTGCAGGTGGTCGTGGATTATTTAGCAATCAGCTATTGGGCGAATAATCGGCCTGCTGAGAAGATTATTAAATCAATTGAAAATTCCATTTGCTATGGCGTTTATGAGCTAGAGAACGAGCAGGAGCAAATGATTGCTTTTGCCAGAATCATTACGGATGGGGCGACGACTTACTATTTATGCGATGTATTTGTGCTGGAGGCTTACCGCGGTCAGGGCATTTCCAAAAAGCTGATAGAAACGATAACGAATGCCCCGGAATTCCAAGGTATGACAGGGCTGCTCGGTACGAAGGACGCGCACGGTCTGTATGAGCAATATGGCTTCGAACGGGATCAGACGCGGTTCATGCGCAGGCCGGTGCAAAAAAGAATTGATTAAGCAGGGGAAGGTGATATGGTGGAGTATGATTCGAGCAATGCAATAATTGGACTTGATGACAGAAAAACCCACCTTTAGCCTTCATTAGGCTGTTGGTGGGTTTGCTATATAGACGTATGGCTACCTTGATCTGATTAATCCACTGTAATTTTCAGCACAATCGGATACGGACTGCGAACCTCATTCGTCTTCACAACGAGTGCTTCTGCTGTACGCTCCCAGACAGGCTGCTCCTCGAAGCCGAGCACCTCGATCTGCTGAATAATGCCTTGGAAATCGTGGGATTTCTCCTTCAGCGACGTGATTTTCACCTCGCCGTCCTCTGGATAGACGAGCACAGTCGCATACAGGCTGCTTCCCTTCACCGTAAAGCGGATATCCTGCGGTGTGAAGATTTTGCTTTTGCCGTCTGTAAACTGTCCCTCTGCAACCTTCGTCGGTCCTTCCCCATAAGTACGCCAGTAGCTCGTACCATAGATCGCTTCGCCATTCGTCTCAAGCCAGCCACCAATTGCAAGCAAAATGTCCTGATCCTCCTGAGGAATCGTGCCATCGGCTTTCGGTCCAACATTGAGCAGCAGATTGCCGTTTTTGCTGACGATATCGACCAAATCTTGAATGAGCTCCAGCGGCGATTTATAATCATTGTTAGGCGTATAGCTCCATGAGTTGCGGGCTACAGCGGTATCCGTCTGCCAGTAATAAGGCTTCAGCTCAGCGAATTGTCCGCGTTCCACATCGGGAACGGCGCTGCCCAGCATATAAGCGTCATGCTTATAGTTAATGATGCCTTGGAAGCCGAGCTCTGCGGATTTATTGTAATAATACGCCGCAAGCTTTTTCAAATACGGCTTGAACGAGGCATGCTGAATCCACCAGTCAAAATATAAAATTTTCGGCTCATAATTATCGATCAGCTCACAGCAGCGAATGAGCCAGTCCTCCATATATTCATTCGTCGGTGGCGATTCATACAAGCTGAAATGATCCGGCTCCGGCATCGATGGCCAGTAGAAGTCGCCGCACGCAAGCGGTTCATGAATATCAGATTCAAACTCCTTGCCATGCGATAGGAAGAACCAATGCTCCGCACGGTGGGACGAGGCGCAGAAGGTCAAATTCTTTTGCTCAAAAGCGATTTTCATTTCATTCAGCAAATCCCGTTTAGGTCCCATTTCGTAGGCGTTAAAGCGGGAGACGGCGCTTTTGTACATTTGAAAGCCATCATGATGCTCCGCAACGGGCATCACATATTTCGCTCCTGAGCGCTGGAACAGGTCGGCCCATTCGTCAGCATTAAATTTTTCAGCCTGGAACATCGGGATAAAATCCTTATAGCCAAAGTTTTTATGCTCGCCATAGGTGGCAATATGATGCTCATATTCCTTGCTGCCCTGGATATACATATTTCGCGGGTACCATTCGTTGCCGAAGGCGGGAACGGTGTACACGCCCCAGTGAATGAAAATGCCGAATTTAGCTTGCTTATACCAAGCCGGAATTTCAAAATCGCCGAGCGATTCCCAATCGTCACGATAAGGGCCCTGCGCAATGGTGGCGGCTATTTGGTTCAAATAATTTTGTTTATCCATGGTTTCTGCTACCGTCCTTTCCGAATGCAAATCTATATGGCTATTCTAGCAAGCGCTAGCAGGATTAAGAATGTGGGACACTAACTTTTATTTGTATAAAATTAACCATGGAAGCAGGTTTGCCTCATGAATGCTCATTCCTTGCTCGCCTATTATTTGTCCCATATGCAGGTCGAGCTATTTATCGCCCACCATAATACGGTCAGCACGGAATGGCGTGATCTCGATTTTACGCCGGATTACAGCAAATTTTATTTCATCGAGCATGGCAGCGGCTGGCTCAAAATTGGCGATGAGGAGTATGCTCCTGTTCCGGGCCAGCTTATTCTAATGCCGGAGGGAGTGCCCCAATCGTATTCGGTCATAGAGGGGAGCGACACCTACCGCAAATATTGGTGCCATTTCAGCGCCAAGGTCGGGGAAATCAACCTGTTCAAGCTGCTGGATATGCCTTATCTTTGCACGGCTGCTAATCAGGAGCGGGTACGGACGATTTTTGCCGAGCTGGTGTTTTATGCGAACGATCAGACGATCTACGCTAAGCTGCTTGCCAAAGCGAAGCTGCTGGAGCTGTTTTCGTTGTTCGTTATGCAGCAGGGCGAGGAGAGCATCAGCTTGAAAAATGCGGCGGCCACTCAGCGGCTGACGGAAATTTTGAGCTATATCCATATGAATAGCGGCAGCGACATCACCATTCAAGACCTGGCAAAGCGGGCGTGCCTGCATCCGAACTATTTTATAAGAATGTTCAAGGAGCAAATGGGCGTGCCGCCGATTCAATACATCGCCCGTTTGAAAATTGAAAAGGCGAAGGAGCTGCTGGCCGACTCATCGCTCAGCGTTAGCGAGGTTGCCGAGCAGGCGGGCTTTAATGACCTGTTTTATTTTTCAAAGCAATTCAAGAAAATCGCGGGCCTGTCTCCAACGGAGTTTAGAAAACAAGGACCATAAAGGACAACAGAGGACTGCAGAGGTCTAAAAAATAACTTTATCCCCTCCAACTTCTCAATTACGGATATCGTTCCCTGATGCAGCAAATAATAAATTGTCGCAATTTATTGGCGCTGTCAGAGGAGTCCAATCTTGAGAATATTGGAGGCAGAAGCATGTTCAAACGCTTGGATGAAGTGTTGATCGAAATTCCGAATGTCGGGCGGCCTGAGCCGAACGCGGCTGCTGCGGTGCAAGAGCTGCTGGGCGGGAAATTTGGCGAAATGTCTACGCTAAACAACTATTTGTACCAGTCATTTAATTTTCGCTCGAAAACGAAGCTGCGCCCGTTTTATGATTTGGTTACGAGCATTACGGCTGAGGAGCTTGGCCATGTTGAGCTTGTCTCCCACGCGATTAACCACTGCCTGCATGGCTCGACCACACCGGGCAAGCCGGATGAATCGCCGCTGAAATCCGTCAAGGACTGGCGCATGTCGCTGCCGTTTCTGTCCGGTGGACAAGGCGCATTGCCTGTTGATTCAATGGGCAGGCCGTGGACGGGCGAGCATGTGTTCAACAGCGGGAATCTCGTTGAAGATTTGCTGCATAATTTCTTCCTTGAAGTGGGTGCCAGAACCCATAAAATGAAGGTGTATGAAATGACCTCCCATCCAGCTGCGCGCGAAGTGGTGGGCTATTTGCTCGTGCGGGGCGGCGTCCATGTCGTGGCCTATGCCAAGGCGCTGCAAGTGGCGACCGGGGTCGATGTGACGAAGCTGATTCCGATTCCTTCGCTTAATAACAAAGCGTTCAATGAAGCGCGCAAGTATGAGGAGAAGGGCGTTCATACGAAGCTGTATACGTACAGCGATAATGATTTTAAAACGATTGACCAAATTTGGAAGGGCACGCATCCAGAGGATGGGCAGCCGCTTGAGGTTATTCATGGGGTGCCGAAAGGCGTGCCTGTACCGGAATATCCAGAGGTGGAGGAAGAATTTGCGCCGGGCATTTCCGCGGAGGATTTTGCCGCCATTGCGGAGCGGCTGAAGGCCGCGGGAAATATTCATTAGCTTAGCCTGAAAAAGAACGCTAAACAGCCAGCACCTGCCGTCTATTTTCGGCTAGTGCTGGCTGTTTATTTTTCAAATCTATGCTGCGGCTTATTTCGAAGCTTAAGCTCCTGCAACGGCAACAAAATGTCCCGGCTTCACTTCTATAAAGGAAGAATGCTCCAGCCCGTATGGATCGGCTTTGGAAGCCTCCGTATGTGGCAGCAGCCGCTTCTTCGATTCAATGGCTGGATCAGGAACAGGGATGGCTGCGAGCAGCGACTTCGTATATGCATGGAGCGGATTCGTATAGAGCTCCTCGCTTTCAGCCAGCTCAACGATTTTGCCCTTATACATAACCGCGACCCGGTCGCTAATATGCTTAACCATGGATAAATCATGGGCGATAAACAGGTAAGTCAGGCCAAGCCGCTGTTGAAGCTCCTCCAAGAGCTTCACTATTTGCGCTTGAATCGAGACGTCGAGAGCAGACAGCGGCTCGTCGCAGACGATAAATTCCGGCTCAACCGCCAGCGTACGGGCGATGCCAATGCGCTGCCGCTGCCCGCCGGAAAACTCATGCGGATAGCGGAGAGCATGGGAGGCGTTCAGCCCGACCAATTCCAGCAGCTCCTCTACGCGTTTGAGACGATTCGTCTTGCCCTTCGTTAGGGCATGAGCATCCAACGCTTCGCCGATAATATCCACAATGCGCAGGCGCGGGTTGAGCGAAGCATAGGGATCTTGAAAAATAATGCCCATATGCCGCCGCATTTGCTTCATCTCGGCCCGATTTAGATGCTGGAGCGGAATGCCCCGGTACAGCACTTCCCCGCCTGTCGCTTCGTTTAACCGCAAGATCGTGCGGCCTGTCGTTGACTTGCCGCTGCCCGATTCGCCAACGACGCCAAGCGTCTCGCCCGCTTGAATGTCAAAGCTCACATTGTTAACCGCTTTAACAATCTGGCCTTTGCCAAGGTCAAAATGCTGTCTAAGCGAGCGCACCTGAAGCAGCGGTACATTGTCCTCCGGGCGGGCTAGCAACGGCTTCGGCTTTGGCTTCTTTTTCTCATCGAGACGCGGCAGGGCATGAAGCAGCTTTACCGTATAAGGATGCTGTGGATTTGCGAAAATTTGCTCCGTCGTGCCGCTTTCCACGATTTCT
The DNA here is from genome assembly GCF_059383715.1 of Paenibacillus sp. J31R34. Classification (NCBI taxonomy): domain Bacteria; kingdom Bacillati; phylum Bacillota; class Bacilli; order Caryophanales; family Paenibacillaceae; genus Paenibacillus; species Paenibacillus sp. J31R34. Next base: position 803,407 of record NZ_JBXENU010000002.1, on the reverse strand, counting down.
CCATCCTTCATGACGACTACGCGGTCGCACATCCCCGCTACAACACCCAAATCATGCGTAATCAAAATAATGGACGTTCCAAGCTGCTGCTGCAATTCCTTCATCTGCTGCAAAATTTGCGCCTGAATCGTTACATCCAGTGAAGTCGTAGGCTCGTCTGCGATGAGCAGGGAAGGCCGGCAGGCGAGAGCAATCGCAATCATCACCCGCTGCCGCATGCCACCGGAAAATTCATGGGGATATTGATAATAGCGGGCCTCGCTATTTGTAATGCCAACCATGTCCAGCATCTGGATAGCGGCTTTTCGGGCCTCCTGTTTACCAAGCTTCCTATGCTTGATTAAGCTTTCTTCAATTTGGCGGCCAATACGCATCGTCGGATTAAGCGAAGACATCGGGTCCTGAAAAATCATGCCGATATCCTTGCCGCGTATTTGCTCCATTTCGTGCTCTGACTTATGAGCGAGATTATCGCCATGAAATAACACCTCGCCGCCTTTGACTATAGAGGGGGGAGAAGGGAGCAAGCGCATAATCGTGCGGGCAGTGACGCTTTTGCCGCTGCCCGATTCGCCTACGATGCCGAGCGTCTCACCTTGCCTGACTTCAAAGCTTACCCCGCGTACCGCCTCAACCTCTGAATCACGAGAAAAGAAGGAAACGGACAAATTATTTACTTGTAATAATGGTTTCATATCGTCACCTGTGCAAATCAAATTTAATAGAATGTTGACATTTTGTATTCCTTAAAATAAAATCTACTATATCCATCGGAATAATGCAATTAAAATTACTAGACTAAAAGGGGCGGGCATGCTTGACGGGGCAAGATTTGAAAATCGGAAATGGCATCACAGACTGGGCTGCTGCTGTCTATCGTAAAATGCTTCAGCATCCAGCCTACAGGCTGCTGCTGCTTATCGCAGGCGCACCCGTATCCGCGTTCGTATTCGTGGTTTATTTATATCGTAAAGCCCGGCATGGCTATCGCCGGATTGAGGAAGAGACGAGAGAAGAGCTGCTGCAAGCAGGAAGCATGGACAAGCTGCTGGCGGAGGCACTGGATCAAATCCAGCGCAAGCAGCGATTTTTCGGCCAGACGCCCGGCGCAGACAAAACGGAGCAGGAAGCGAGGCGAATCGCAGCCGCTAAATTTAAAGAGCAGCTGGCCGCCCGCGTATTGGAACGTCTGTCAGAGGAGCAGCAAGGGAAGCTCACTTTCAGCGATACATTCGATTCTCTGCTCAAACGGCCCGCGTTTTTCGTACTATCGCTGCTTCCTGGACTACTGATGTATGCCATCATGGCCCTTTATGCGAACCCTTATGTGAAATATATTACAGAGCGTTTGTTTATGGCGATATTTGTTATTTTCGGTGTAGCCTTTTTAGTTTTTACGATTTTGTACATTTCGCCAATGAATCCGGCGGCTAACCTATTGGGGGAGACGGCAACCGCAGAGCAAATTGCGGCGTTTAACCAGCTGTACGGACTGGATCAGCCGTATCTCGTTCAGCTATGGAATACGATTAAGGGCATATTGACCTTTGATCTGGGCCGTTCCTTCGCAGGCAATGAGAGTGTAACAACAGCTATTGCGGGCAAATTCCCTGTTACGCTGACGTTAACCTTCATTTCAACGCTGATCGCGGTATTGATTGCTTTGCCAATCGGCATTATTTCGGCAACGAGGCCCGGTTCCTTTTTTGACTACACCTTTATGTTCATTGCCTTGCTGGGGCTGTCGATTCCAAATTTCTGGCAAGGCTTGATTTTTATTTTGAATTTCTCAATCAAGCTATCCTGGCTACCGGCTACTTATAATCCGCAAAATGCACTTTCGGCAATTATGCCGATCGTTGTTCTGGGTACTGGCCTGACAGCCGCGGTTGCGCGAATGACCCGCTCTTCAACGCTGGAGGTTATCCACGAGGATTATATTACGACCGCCAGGGCGAAAGGGCTGGCCCGCCGACATGTCATTTGGAAGCATGCTGTAGGCAATGCGCTTATTCCAATTATTACGGTAATTGGGCTGCAATTCGGCGCAATGCTAGGCGGAGCGGCGGTGACGGAGAAAGTGTTCAATATTAGCGGGATTGGAAGCTACATTGTTGATAAGCAGTTTATTCCGGATATCCCGGCCATTATGGGCGGGGTCGTCTACACGGCGATTACAATATCGATTATTAACGTCATTGTGGATCTGCTTTACGCCTTTTTTGACCCTAGAATTCGCTCCAAAATGAAACAATACTAAAGCAGGTGCTATCCGTGTCCAATGATTTAATAAGCAAGCAGCAAATTCGTTTTAGATTAAAATCCAGCCTAGAGTACAGTCAGGCCAGCTTTGCTGGCATTGTCTCCTTGGCATTGGCAATTGTGCTGCTCCTCAGCAGCTATACGCCCGCCGACGCTTCATTCAAGTCGGTCGGGCTTGCCCTAAGCGCTGCCTATTTTGGTTTTGCGCTGCTGCAGCTTGCGGTATGGGCAATCATTCGGCGCGATTTGCTGAAAGGCGGCGAGCTTCGCCGTTCAACTAGAGCGCTTGGCTACGTACTGCTGCTCAGCTTGGCGACGGCGAATGTGTTCATTGCCACCGCAGCACTCCAGCTCATTAAGCGGAAGAAGAGCGCTGCGTATACGCTTGCGGTATACACTTTGCTAACCACTTTGCTTGTGTTCGCCGTATCTGCCCTGAATGTATTCAAGCCTTATGTGGCAAATACGTTTTTACCCGGTATGGTGCTGCTGCTCATCTCAGCGGTTATCCAGCTCACGAGCCTGCTGCTTGTGGCCAAATATGCTGATCGGGCGGAATTGCCGCGCTGGATGTGGCTCGTCGCTTTGATCCTGATCGCAACGGCAGTGAGCGGCAATCTATTTGCACTTTTCCTCGGCTTGCTGCTTATCGCCAAGCTGCGGGATCGCAGCTTTACATCCGGCTCACGGCTGAGCGATGTGGTGGAGAAGCTGTCCAGAAGCTCAACGTCGATGCTGGGACTGCTCTTTATTTTGTTCCTGCTGACCTTGTCGGTCACCAGCTATTTAACCTTTGATTATGGACTGGCTATCGATAATAATTATGGAGCGATTTTGCAGCATCCAAACCTCGCTTATCCGCTGGGTACGGACAATTTTGGCCGGGATTTACTTTCCCGCATCGTATTCGGTGCCAGAATCTCGCTGCTAGTCGGCTTTCTATCTACGCTCATTCCCGTCTTAATCGGCGGTGTGCTGGGTGCCGTATCCGGTTATTATGGCCGCTATGCGGATAACATCATTATGCGTGCGCTGGATGTGCTGTACGCCATCCCGGGTATTTTGCTGGCTATCGCCATTATTGCAGCTTTTGGCGCCAGCACGACTAATTTAATATTGGCGCTGAGTATCGGCGCGATTCCAACCTATGCCCGAACGATGCGGGCGAATGTGCTGCTCGTATCGACGCTCGAATATGTACAGGCGGCGCGGGCTTTCGGCTCAGGCGACCTCGTTATTTTGTTCAAGCATATTGTGCCGAACGCCATCGCTCCTATGATTGTGAAATCGACGCTTACGATAGGCACCGCCGTTATTTCAACGAGCAGCTTGAGCTATCTCGGTTTGGGCGTCGAGCCGCATATCCCGGAGTGGGGCAATATTTTGCGGCTGGGCAGCACCTATCTGGAAACACACGCCTATACGGCGATATATCCGGGACTTGCCATTATTGCGCTCGTGCTGTCGTTTAATTTTCTCGGCGATGGCTTGCGGGATACATTAGATCCGAAGCTGGATTAGAGCGGCGCTAAAGCTGCAATTGCAACGGTAATGGTAATGGCCTATTTATTTGCTGTAACCTCATTCATATTCCATCCAAAGCTACGTTACGAAACGATGTATTGGCGATGTACGAATGTGAGTTAACTTATAGACTATAGAATAATGACAAAGAGGAGAGAGAAACATGAAACACACAAGCAAGCTATTTTCACTTATTCTGCTCAGTCTGGCTATTATGCTGAGCGGCTGCACATTGACGACGAAGGATGAGGCTGCAAGCACGCCGCAAGCGACAGAAGGCGCAGAGGCGGTTGTTGAGAGCAAGCCGATTGATATTGAATTGCTCGGAATGAGCAGCAGCGAGGCGGATCTGAACATTGTTCGCGACCAGCTGACGAAAAACGGCTTTAACGTAAAGCTGAACATTCAAGCCGATTACGGTACTTTTAAAGCGCAGCAGGATGCTGGCAACTATGATATTGCGTTGTCCAGCTGGACGACAGTTACTGGAAACCCGGACTATGCGGTTCGTTCACTGTTTAAAACCGGCGGTGACTATAGCATTATGAGCGACAAGGACATTGATGCCCTCATTGATACGGCTTCCACCCAAACGCCGGATCAATATACAGAAACGTATAAACAACTGGAGCAAAAGCTCGTTTTCGACAATGCTTACATTGCTCCGCTTTACAGCTCGCTTAAATCGCAGGCGTTTAATCAAGAAGTGCTGAATAAGGACAGCGTTCGCCTATCCAAGTCCAGATCGCTGCCGTGGGAAGAGTTGGATTTTAAAGACGCATCGAAGCGCAATACGGAAGCATTGGTGCTGCAATCGACAATGGCGACCTTGACTTCGCTTGACCCGATTAAAGGCAATGACGGCTCCATTAACATCATCAATACGAACCAATACGTGCGTCTGCTCAATCTGACCGATGATGACAAGCTGACGGCGGAAGGCTCACTGTCGTATAACTTTGCGATTGCCGAAGGTAATTCCGATTATTATTTCATCTTGCGAGATGATATCCATTTCGCGGAAATTAAAGACAAGCTCGTTGCCGATTCTGGCGAGCGTGTAGGCGCCGACGATGTTATTTTCTCCCTGGATCGCGCGAAAAATAAAGATTCCGTTCCTGACCACCGGACATACACGCTGCATGAGCATATTAAAAATATTGAGCTGGTTACTGACCCAGCAGTGCTTGAGTCCGTTAAGCTGTCCGGCGGCAGCGATAATGTGAAAAATGAACTGGAAAAAGGCCTCGAAGCCAAAATTTCCGAGCTCGTATCCGATAAGGCGCAAGCGAGCAGCAAGGAAGGCAAGTATCAGGTTGTGAAGCTGACAACAACGGTTCCCTTCCCGCAAGTGCTGAATTATTTGGCTCACCAATCTGCGGGTATCGTATCCAAGAAGCAGGTAGAAAAAATCAACACTTATGATGTAGCTAAATTTGATGTGAACAAGGATATTCCTTACGGCGACCAAAACACGGTAACCGAGGGCAACCAATACAACAATACGCTGTACACAAGCGGTCCGTATATTTTGGCTCACAAAAACGACTACGAAGCTGTCTTCTATAAAAACCCTGGCTACATGAAGGGCACGAAGCATGAGCCGAAAATCACGTCGATTAAGGTTCGTTTTATAAAAGATGCCGATAGTGCATTGTCCGCACTGCGCAGCGGCGAAATTCATCTTTATTACAGCGTGCCTGAAACGAAGTTTGACATTGTGAAGGGCGACAGCAAGCTGGCGCTCCAGACGCTTCCGAGCAACGCGGCTTCGTACCTGCTGTTCAATACGAAAAACCGTCCGGTTGCAGAAAGCGCAGATTTGAGAAAAGCCGTGCTTTATTCAATCAATCAGGATGAATTTTTGGCCTATTACGGCGGCAATAAATTTAAAGCTATTTCTACGCTTAGCCCGCTTGTGAAAACAGGCCTTGAGCTGAAAGCTGATTCGGCAAAAGTAAAAGAGTTTTTGAACGCCTACCAAGCAGGCGCAGCAGCTAAATAATAGAAAGAGATTGCCCCCTCCTTCGTGATGGTTGGGGCAATCTCTTTACTCATATTAGGACAAGGATTAGCACAGATAAAGGAGACGAATAACATGGATGCAAAGACAGGAACGACTATTAAACTATCGCAGTGGGATGCGCTATTGCTGGAATCGCTTAAGTCCTACGGCTGGACGAATGAACAATTGATTCACAAGGTGCATGCGGGGGACTTTCCCGTAGATACGAGCCCCTTTCAATTTGACTATGGCCTATTGAATACTTTAGCCAGCAGCGATGCGGAGCTTTTTGCGCAGGCTGTGACCGAGGGCTATCAAATTAAATACAATACGATTCGCGGCATTCACAGCTGGATCAAGGTTGCCTTCCAGCAGGAGGCGGAGCTCCTATTGGATTCAGGCAGCGAAGCCGTCCATGCTTGGCTAACGAATGAGGAAGCTGATCGGCTTGCCTCGGTGCTTTCTTACGGTTGGTCGTTGTCCAAGCTGGATAGTGCAGCGCTCCAAGTAACTAATGCTGCCGATACCGTCGATGCACCGGGCGTACCGGGCGCGGCTAACCGCGATGCCTATCGCATTTATCCGGCAGTCCAATAATAAGCTGCTTATCCCGCAGCACTAAGATCCGGTCGAGCGATAGCGTCGAACGCCGATTTGCCAGATGAGCAGACATGGCGCAAGGAACAGCAGCCCTGCCAGCGGCAGAAAGGCATACATCGGGTTTTCCACGCGGCCGAGTATGTATTGCAGCGGCAAATAGTTGGCACAGCCGAACGGGATGATGAAGGTGAAAAATTGCTGAATGCGCCTATGGTAGATGCTGAGCGGGTATTGCGCCATTTCCCGGCCGCCGTCGGTCAAAATATTGGCGATTTCGAGCCCCTGCACGGTCCAGAAGCTGAATGAGGCACACAGAATAAAGATACTGGCAAAAATAATAACTCCGGACGCTTGCGCGAGTACGAGTGCGGTTATTTTCAGCGGCGTCCACTCGAGGCCCAGATTCGTAATCGCCCAGATCAGCACGCCGATGCCAAGCAGCAGGCGCCCGACGCGGGAAAATTCGAATTTGGAGCCGAGCACCTGAAGAATGGTGCCGCGCGGCCGAACGAGCAGCCGGTCGAAATCCCCGCTGACGACTAGCGAGGAGAACATATCAAATCCGCGGGCGAAGCATTCGGTAATCGAGAAAGCCATATGTGTGATGGCAAAGCATAACATAACCTCGTAAAAGCTCCAGCCTTTCATTTCCCCGAAACGCTCGAACATGAAATATAACCCGGCAAATACAGTGAAGGGCGTTAAGCATTGTCCAAGCACGAGCAGCAGAAAAGAAGCGCGGTACTGCATTTGCGCTTTGAACAGCAGCAGCATGTATTTAAAATAAAGCGTCATCGCCGCATCAGCCTCCTTGTACAACGACGCGTCGCAGCGCCTTGCTCATCGCGATTTTGCCAATGAAAATAAGGGCGGCAAGCCACAGCAGCTGAAACAGCAGCCCCGTTGCTGCATCCAGCTTGGGAATATTGCCGGTGTAGACGCGAAAAGGGAAGTCGACGGTCCAGTGGAAGGGCAGGACGTAGACGATTCGCTGCATCCACTCCGGCATAAGCGGCACCGGAATAATCATGCCAGCGAAAAACTCGCCAAACACGCTGAACATCAGCAGGGAGCCAGCCGGAGACATCGTAATAAATACGGAAATATAAATAAGCATGGAGATGGCTACGATTAGGAACAAGCCTATGATAAGCGAGCAGACGAATAGGAAAAAGGCGGCAAAGTCAGGCGGCAGCTCGAGCCTATAGGGCTGTGGCAGAAACAAGCTCACCAGCAAGATCGGCAGGCAGCGAAGCAAAGTGCTGGACAGCCGCTGGGCGAGCAGCTTGGCATACCAGAGGCCGTAAATGCCGCTTGGCCTGCACAGCTCATAGGCAATATTGCCGCTTGTAATGAGCTGAAACAGCTCATTGTCCCGCAGCCATAATACGATGAAGGCAAGGAACGCTTGCTTGAGCCAGCAGTAAGCGACAACCTCGGAGAGGCTCATCTGCGGTGCGGCTGCGCTCGTCTGGGCATAAAAGGCTTCAAACACCATAATGAAAATAAAGCCGAAAAAAAACTGCGTCCCGATGCCTGCATATGCGGCGGCACGGTATTGCAGCCCGTTGCTGAGCCGCAGTCTGAGTACGGCGTAATAAGGTTTAATCATAGTGCGTACTCCTTGTACATTTGCACAACAATGTCTTCAATGGACAGGCTGTCATTGGACGGGTCCTGCTCAGTTGGTGAATTCGATGCCTGCTGGAGCTGTGAAGCTTGTGCTGTTCCGCCTTTGCCTCCATAACGGCTGCGGAGTCCTTGCACGGTGCCATCATAAAGCAGCTTACCTTTGCCGATGAGCAGCAGGCGGCTTGCGAGTGCCTCAATATCAAACATATCGTGGGTCGTCAAAATGACGGTAACGCCTTTTTCCTCGTTGATCGTTTTAATGAACTGCCTGACGGCGATTTTCGATACGGCATCGAGCCCAATCGTCGGCTCATCCAGAAACAGCAGGCTGGGGCTGTGCAGCAGCGAAGCGGCAATTTCACAGCGCATGCGCTGTCCAAGACTGAGCTGGCGAACGGGAGTATGCAGCAGCGCTTGTAAATTCAGCGTTTCCACGAGCAGTGCCAGAGTCGCCCGATATTCCAGCGGAGGAATGCGATAGATATCGCGCAGCAGCTCGAAGGAGTCCAGTACCGGAACGTCCCACCATAGCTGCGAGCGCTGTCCAAACACGACACCGATATTTTTCACATAGGAAACGCGATCCTTCCAAGGGGTGTACCCCATAATCGAGCATGTCCCGCTATCTGGTACGAGAATGCCGCTCATCGTCTTAATCGTCGTCGATTTTCCGGCTCCATTCGGGCCAATGTAACCGACAATTTCGCCGGAGCCAATCGTGAACGAGATATCCTGCAGCGCCTCCACCACCGTATACTCCCTCCGAAAAAGCGATTTTACCGCATGCGCCAAGCCCGGCGGCCGCTTTGACACCAGGAATGACTTGCTAATTCCGTTAACCTCAATCAAGTGCTTTCCTCCTCACGTTGTTAAAATGACAGGGAGAAGATAGTATCATTTTATGGGAAGCGCTGTCAATCCATTGTTATAAAAGTTATTTATAGTGATTCCGTTGTAAGTGATAACGTTTATCAATTATGATGAATAATAATTAACGTAAAAGGCTTTTGCGTAAGGGGGAGACAGGGAGTGAATAAAGTGCTTCAGTTGAATGAACATACTGCCTTATGGAATCGGGCTTCGATTAAGCTGCTGGATATAAGGCGCGCCGTATTAGGCATAGATGAGGAGTTGCGGGCTTACCGCGTTCCGTCGAGCTTTTTTTTATATGCGTTGCGTGGCCGTGCTGAGGTGAAGCTGGACAGCGTGGCTAGCAGCATGAAGCGATTTCACGTTTTGCACGGCGGCAAAGGGGCGTGTCTGGACATCAGGCCGTCAGCCGAGTCATTTGAATATGTCATCGTATTTTATAAGGCGGTTATTCCGCTTCCCAGCAGGCAGGAGATTTTGGATTTGCTGCATCAGCATCGTCCCTTTCAGCTGCAATACAGCTTGGTGCCGCATTCTTCCTTGGCTTTATTTTCAAAAATCGAAGAGCTGGAGCGCAGCTGGAAAAAGGGCGGGGAGCTGGAGCATTTCCACGCTAAAGCTTTATTTTATCAGTGTGTGTACGAGCTGCTATGGCAGCTTCACAGGGACGGCGTACAGCTGGCGCGGGCCGATCTTGTCTCGCAGGCAATTCGATATATGGAGGAGCAATATGCCAGCGCGATTGCTCTAGATGCTCTTGCGGATCTGTTGGAATGCAGCGTAGGCCATCTAGTTAAATTATTTAAGAGGGAGACCGGTGTCAGCCCGATTCAATATTTAACCCAGATCAGGCTGAAGCATGCCAAGGAGCTGCTGCTGAACTCGGAAGCGACCTTGGAAGAAGTAGCGATATACGCGGGCTATCCAGATAAATATTATTTTGGGCGGATGTTTAAAAAACATATCGGCCAGTCTCCTATACGATTTCGTACACAGAGGGGGGAGATCGCAAAAAGAGCAAAAAATCCAACGATCGGGCGCATATTCTCCATTGGCAACTATAGCTCCAAGCTTTATAGTGAGGATGATAATTATTATCAACATAGTAGAGAAGGGGAGTTACCTATGTTTAGCCATAAAAAATTGCTAGCTACGATGCTGATCAGTTTGACCCTATTTTTGAGTGCTTGCTCGGGTATGGCAGCACCGCAGGGAGCTGCTTCCAGCAATGCTGGAAACGTACAAGCATCAGCGGAGCAGAAGTCGCCTGAAACATCGCCGCAAGCTGAAGCGGCAAGCGGAACACGGATTATTAAGACCATTAAAGGAGATATAGAAATACCGAATCAGGCGCAGCGCGTCGTGGTTGATCTTTATTTGGGCAGTTTTATTGCGCTTCATGTGAAGCCGGTTGGCACGCCGCAAAAAAACCTGGAAAATCCCTACTATAAAGCCGAGCTTGCCGGCGTAGAAAATATTGGCGAATACGAAAGTATTTCGCTGGAGAAAATTTTGGAGCTGCAGCCGGATTTGATCGTTACCGGCAATGAAATGGCCTATGAATCCTTTAGCAAAATTGCTCCAACCGTGCTCGTGCCCTTCGGCAATTTGAAAACGGTACACGAAGAAATTGAATTTTTCGGCCAAGTGCTGGGCAAGGAACAAGAGGCGGAGGCCTGGCTTGCCGATTTTGATAAGCAAATTGTACAGGCTCGTGAGCAGGTTGCGCAGCATGTGCCAGCCGAAGCAACTTTCTCCCTCATGGAAGATTGGGGCAAAACAGTAGGCGTATTCGGGGATAATTTTGGGCGCGGTGGACAAGCCATTTATCATGCGCTTGACCGCAAGCTTCCGCCCAAACATGCAGCCGAGGTCATGAAGGAGCAGTCGCTCGAAATATCGATGGAAATATTGGAGGAGTATGCGGGTGACTACATCATTTTCACTTCAGAGACGCATACACTTGAGGATTTGAAGGCAGATTCAATCTGGGGAACACTCGATGCGGTTAAAAATGATCGGGTCTACATCTGGCATGGCGATAAATCCTGGTACTTTGATCCCATCGCCACTTCAGCACAACTGGAAGAGCTTACAGCTTGGCTGGTAAAACAATAACGCACCAACCAACAATCATCCCTTATTTCCTAGTTCACGGCCCAGAGGATTCATTTATCGCACATTGATTCGATTGTAAGCAGATTAAGGGGAAAGCAGTTCTCTTGATCTGCTTTTTAGTTTGCCAAGTGGACGAGGTGAAGTGTTCAGAATCAGTTCAGTTATATTTTATATAATGAATAATAAATGACGCGAAGAAGATTGTACGCTCAAAGAGGTGATGGAGCAGATGATAATAAAAATAGCGCTCGTATCCGATGCCGAAGCAATCACTGCGCTGAAGAAAGCGGCGAGCAGAGGTCAGGGCGGCCGATTCGGAACGTATAGGATGGAGCCTTCAACTACGTCCTTGGCGGCTATAAGGGAGCAGTTTCAAGACCATATTTTTCTCAAAGCGGTTGTAGATGGCGAGTCCATCGTTGGTTCGATCCATTTGCATGTGCGAGGGGATGTTCCATATATCGGCGGACTGATCGTACATCCAGCATACTTGGACAGAGGCGTAGGGGAAGAGCTGCTGCTGGAGGCGGAAGCGCTGTTCAAGATAGGGCAGCAGCTTGAGGCTCCCCAGCCCCTTGATGTGGAGCAGGACTATCGCAAAACAACATTCATCTATAAACGATTAATCCGGTTTAATTGAAAAATACGGAGAAAAATAGGCGTCCGTTAGGCACAAAAGATCGTGAGATACAAAAAAACAGCTGCAGGCTGGGTCTGGAAAGACCGATGCTTGCAGCTGTTTGCTTTTGCTATCTTATTCAGCGCTGCCAATCGTTTCTCCTTGCACAGGCTTAATGCCGCCTTCCCATTTCACTGCAATCGCGCGCGAAGTGAACAAGTCATCCCCATCCGACAGCTGAAAATGCAAATGGGCCTCGCTGGAGTTGCCGGAATTGCCCGTCAGCCCAATGACATCGCCTTTGCTGACCTTGTCGCCAAGCTTTACAGTAGCGGAGCCTTTTTTCATATGGGCGAGATAGCTGTATTCGCCTCCATGATCAATGACAACCACATTGCCGGCAGGCGCTTTTTCATTCATGACGCCAACGGGCTCGTTATCGGCAATATCGTTAACAACCGATACGACTGTACCGTCCGCAGGGGCTAGAATATCCTGGCCAAAGGCGAAGTAGCTTTCATTTTTCAACGGATCGCCTTCATAGGAAAAACCGTCCTTCGCCTGCACAAAATCATAGGCGTAGCGCTGACTCTCATATTCATAGTGATAATTGACTAGCACATTGTTTCCGCCCCAAATGACAAGCCATTCTCCGCGAAAGGGCAGACTGTAACTATTTTTGGTCAGTATGCTGTCTGTTTCCGTTGCAGGGGTGAGCTCCTTTACTTGCAGCCCAAGAATCATGCCTTCCGTATCAAAAATGCCGACCATTCCCTTATTCCCGGAATCGCTCACCCATGTGCGCTGCTCCGCGCCGCTTTTGTTCAAAATAGAGGAGTTTTCGAGCGACTGCACGCCACTCATAAAGGACTCGGCCATTTTTATAAAATCAGCCTCGCTAACCTGTTCCTTGAATGGGGCGCTAAAGCGCTCATAAACCCCTTTATAATTGCCGGCAAGCAGTGCCTCTGGCATTTGCTCCGGCGTTACCGGCGCTTCACTTGGATTCGCTGCTGACTCCGTCGCAGCTGGCGGATTTGAGGCAGCACCTTCTGCCTGATTAGCAGCTGCGGCGGAATTTGTTGCCCCGCTATTGCTCGTTGCCGCTGTATCCCCGCCCCCGCAGGCAGTTAAAATCACGGCTAGCGTGCCGACAGCAGCAGCTATTTTAACCGAAGTCCCGGCTTGTTTGATCCTCTTAAATGATGGTTTCTGCATTCCAATCTCCTCCTCTATATTCCTATCGTCTATAACCCTATAGTAGCAGTCCACTCTTAGCTGCTATGAAACAGCGGCTTAACGCTGTCTTAACTTTCAGCGCTGAGCCGATCTTTCGAATTAAGCTTCCGTTAAGCCAGCATAGCGTATTTAATCTGGGCGATCATGCTATGATGGAGAAATAGCATAAATACAGCACAGATAATGAAAGGAGGCGGCGTAGTGGAAAATGCAGCGATTTTGCTTGTGGATGATGAACAGGCGCTGCTGGAGCTATTGCAGACGGTGCTGCGCAAGGAAGGCTACACGAATATTGACAGCGTTGGCACAGGAGAAGCGGCGATTGCTGCCTGTACAGCGAAAAAATATGATTTAATCGTCTTGGATGTCATGCTGCCGGGGCGCAGCGGAATCGAGGTATGTCCGTTTATCCGGCAAACGACAGATGCTCCGATTTTATTTTTGAGCGCGCGCACTTCCGATTTCGACAAGCTGACCGGCTTTGCCATCGGTGGGGATGATTATATTACGAAGCCCTTCAATCCGCTTGAGGTGGTGGCGAGGATAAGGGTGCAGCTGCGGCGATATTTTGGCGCGTCTACTTCAGTAAATGGCGGCAGAGCCGTGGAGATGGAGCGGGGACTTGACAGCCCTGTTTTTGATTATGGACGATTTAAATTGGATGAAGCAGCGGGCGAGCTGACGGTGGAAGGGCAAGCGGTTGCCTGCCCGGCGCTAGTATTTCAACTGCTGTTGTTTCTATGTAAAAACCCGAACCGGATATACAGCAAAAGCGAGCTTTACGAGAAGGTTTGGGGCGACGACGCCTTCAGCGACGATAATACCGTAATGGTTCATATTCATCGGATTCGGGAACGAATTGAGGCCGATCCTTCCAATCCGAAGTATATCGTCAACGTGAGAGGGCTTGGCTACAAGCTCGTTCAAGGGCCGCTGCGGGAGAATGGCACGCAATGAATATGCGGCGGCAATTGACGTTGAGATTTGTCCTCCAGTTAGGGATAGCGGGCACAATCGTATTGCTTATGTCTGCTGTAACGGTAGTCTGGATGCTGCAAAAGTTTAACGAAATTAGCATTACGCGTGATTTTGCCAACGTTGGACTGGAGAAGCTAGTCGAATCGTCGGAGCTTGGAGCAGAGGGGATTCGCTTTGATCCCAGCCTGCTGCAGCAGGTGAAGGAAAATGGCGGCTGGCTGCAAAGCCTGGATGAGCTCGGGCAGGTGGAAACCTCCTATAATACGCCTGCGGATGTTCCCAAGCAATATGGTCCGGGCGAACTGGTCGCTTATTGGACAGGGAAGCAGCCGTTTGCTTACCACTTGGCCGTATGGATTCAACAGAAGAACGGAAGGCTTTACACGCTCGTTTATGGCGCGCCGAATTATATGCAGCCGGTACTTACGCAGGTGAACGATGGTGGATTTGCAGCGCAAGACGGGCAGCTTTTGCTTCCTGATGAGATGGGCTTCGAGCTGATGAAGAGCCAAGTGTTCGTGCAACTGCTGGATCAGGCAGGCACGGAGCTTGCTTCCTACAATAAGCCGGACACCATTCCGGGGCAATATTCCGTTCAGGAGCTGGTACTTCGATCGCTCTACTCCGAGAGGTACGGCTATCTCATTCAATCTTCCTACAATGAGCAGACGAAGCAGACATGGATTGTTGGGCAAAAAAATACGGGAACAGAGACCTCGGGCAGGAAACCGATCATTCCGGCCGAGGCACAAATTGTCATTATTGGCGTCGTTACGATGTTTGCCGCGATGCTGATTTTATTCCTGCTGCTGTCGCTGTGGCAGGCGCGCCGGTTTGGCGCACCTTTGCTGCATATGCTGGTATGGCTCGATGCCATCGGCCATGCTGTTTACCAAGAGCCGCTGGATCGCAAGGGTTTGCCGCGCAGCCGGATGCCTTCTGGCAAATGGCGGCGGCGATACCGTGTTTTCGCCGATGTCATTTTATCCATTGATAAGCTGTCTGCTGCTTTGCAGCGCGAGCAGAAGATGCGGAAGCAGACGGAAAGCTTGCGGGAGGAATGGATAGCGGGCGTTACTCATGATTTGAAGACGCCTTTGTCCTCCATTACGGGCTATGCCCATCTGCTCGTGGAGCCCAAATATGATTGGTCACAGGCGGATGTACGCAAATTTTCAGCAACGATGCTGGAAAAGTCGGCTCATATGGACATGCTGATCAGCGACCTGGCGATGACCTATCGCTTGAAGACGGGGATTTTGCCGCCCGAGATCGAAGAAGTGGAATTGAATGGCTGGCTGCGGGATACGCTGCAGCTAGCGGCAGATGATCCCATGTTTGGCAAAGGTCGAATCCGGTTCCAAGCGTCTGCTCAGAAAGCGGTATGGGTTCAGCTCTATACCCCGTGGCTGGAGCGTGTCGTTAACAATATTGCTGCAAATGCGCTTGTGCATAATGCGTCGGATACGGTTCTAAGCGTCTCGTTGATCGTTGCGGATGAGAAGAAAAAGGAAGGCATAACGATCGAATTTGCCGACAATGGTGGCGGAATGGATGAGAACACGCTGAATCGGCTGTTTGAACGGTATTATCGCGGCACGGATACCGCCACTTCGCCAAATGGCTCGGGCCTTGGGATGGCGATTGCCAAAGGGCTGACAGAAGCGATGGGCGGCAAAATCTCGGTCGTGACTACTCTAGGGGAAGGCACGATCATTCGGCTTATTTGGAGCGATATAATAGTGAGGGCACATACTACTGGAGTATCCGACTAGAGGAGCTTTAGAGGGAAAAATGACATTATTGCTTCCTTCCGGTCAGGGGGAAGGTTGGAATAGTGCAAGGCTGGATGCATAAAGCGTCCAGCCTTTCTTTTTTTGCGGGCAATGCTATTGTTACCTTTCATCATTTTTTCGTGTGACAATGAATGCCATGAAAACGACGAGACAAGCTTTTGATTTGCCGGAGACGAAAAATAAAGTGGTAGTAAACCTGACTTGATATTAATTTTCGCGCTTAAAATCAAGTTTTGACACAAAATCACGGATTTATATATCAATTGATGTCATATGTCACTTCTTATAACTTTTAAAGAAACCTAACGTTACAATGGACGATTTGAATATTTTTTTGCATTATTATCAAGAAAATTCTTTTAATATGCAGGTGAAAAAGGTAAAATGAAAAAAACTCATTGTCGGTGTAATTCGATAGTGCGCGGTCGCGGTAAAGCGGCAGTTTTCAAGCAGACCAATTTAGAGTGAAGGAATGATTTCGAAAATGACAGTCGTTGTTGCAGAAGAAACATTAAACCCTTATAAAATTGCCCAGCAGCAGATTGATACCGCGGTTGCCCATCTGAAGCTGCCTGAGCATGTGACTCAAATTTTGAAGCATCCGATGCGTGTATTGTCGGTTAACTTCCCGGTTCGTATGGATGATGGTTCTGTACAGGTTTTTGAAGGCTACCGTTCCCAGCACAATGATGCGATTGGGCCAACTAAAGGCGGCATTCGTTTCCACCCAGACGTTACGCTTGATGAAGTTAAAGCATTGTCGATGTGGATGAGCTTCAAATGTGGCGTTGTTGGCTTGCCTTATGGCGGCGGCAAAGGCGGCGTTATCTGTGATCCTCGCAAAATGAGCAAAGGCGAACTGGAACGCGTAAGCCGCGCATTTATGGAAGCTATTGCCGACTTTGTTGGACCGGATAAAGATATTCCTGCACCAGACGTGTATACGACGCCGCAAATTATGGGCTGGATGATGGACACGTACAGCAAGATGAAAGGCAGATATTCCCCAGGTGTCATTACAGGCAAGCCGCTTATTATCGGTGGCTCGAAAGGCCGTAATGAAGCGACAGCTCAAGGCTGTGTGTATACGATTTTCGCAGCGCTTAAAGATAAGAATCTTCCGGTACAAAATGCGACTGTAGCCGTTCAAGGCTTCGGCAACGCAGGAAGAATCGCAGCTCGTCTGCTTAGCGAAGCAGGCTGTAAAATCGTAGCGATCAGCGATTCGCGCGGCGGCATTTACGATCCAAACGGACTGGACTACGATAAAATTTCCGATCTTAAGGACAATGCATCCATTTTGGACTACGGCCAATCCTTCGTTATTTCCAACGAAGCTTTGCTGGAGCTGGATGTTGACATTTTGGTACCAGCTGCGCTGGAAAATGTGATTACAGCTGCAAATGCAGACCGCATTCAAGCAAAAATCATCGCTGAAGCAGCAAACGGCCCAACGACGCCGGAAGCAGACCGCGTTCTGTTCCAGAAGGGCATCGTTGTTATTCCTGATGTCCTTGCAAATGCAGGCGGGGTTACGGTATCCTATTTTGAGTGGGTACAAAACCTGATGAATTACTACTGGAGCGAGGCTGAAGTGCTTGAGAAGCTCGAAACGAACATGATTCAGTCGTACGTGGCTGTTCGTGATTTGGCGAAAGAGCACAGCACTGACCTTCGTACAGCGGCTTATATGATTTCCATCAAGCGTATTGCTGCAGCAATGGAAGCAAGAGGCTGGGTGTAGAACGGACTTTTAGTGCCGATCTGCTTGCAATCATTTTTTAATTTTATATAAGAGGTGGCGATACACATGGCTGAACAAATTCGCATTGGCATCGTAGGTTATGGCAACTTGGGCCGCGGCGTGGAGCTTGCCATCAAACAAAGTCCGGACCTCCGTCTGGATGCTATCTTTACTCGCAGAAATCCAGATTCCATTCCGTCTGAGACGAAAGCTTATTCCATTGAAGACGCAGAAAAATTTATTGGCGACATTGACGTTATGATTTTGTGCGGAGGCTCGGCAACCGATTTGCCGGAGCAGGGACCTGCTTTTGCCCGTCTGTTCCACACCGTCGACAGCTTTGATACGCATGCCCGCATTCCTGAATATTTTGAGCAGGTGGATGCAGCTGCGAAAGCAAGCGGCAAAATCAGCGTGATTTCGACTGGCTGGGACCCGGGCTTGTTCTCCCTTAGCCGTCTGCTGGCGGAAGCGATTTTGCCAGAGGGCAAGGAGTATACGTTCTGGGGCAAAGGCGTTAGCCAAGGCCACTCCGATGCGATTCGCCGCGTCAATGGCGTGAAGAATGGCGTGCAATATACGATTCCCGTTGAAGAAGCGGTCAATCGTGTGCGGAGCGGGGAAAATCCTGAGCTCACAACGCGTGAGAAGCATCTTAGAGAATGTTATATCGTAGCAGAAGAAGGCGCGAATCAGGAAGCAATTGCTGATGAAATCCGCAATATGCCGAACTATTTTGCCGACTATGATACGGTTGTGCATTTCGTAGACGAAGCGACGCTGAAAGCAGAGCATTCCGCAATGCCGCACGGCGGCACAGTACTGCGCAGTGGCAAAACCGGAGCAAACAGCACACAAATCATTGAGTTTGGCTTAACGCTGGACAGCAACCCTGAGTTCACGGCAAGCGTGCTTGTCGCTTATGCGAGAGCAGCCTACAAGCTTGCTCAAGAGGGTGGAGCTGGCGCGAAAACCGTCTTTGATATTCCGTTCGGTCTGCTATCGCCGAAATCCGCAGCACAGCTGCGTAAGGAATTGCTGTAATTCGTTCACATCAGACTAGCTCGTATATATTTTGCTAGTTATTAACGCTATAAAAGACAAACAAGCCGTCCTTTCAGCAGTTTATTCTGCGGAGGGGCGGCTTGTTTTTGCTGTATTGGTTGGCACGGAACAGCTGAATCGGTATGTTGTGAGCAAGCGTTACTTCGAATGGCATATAACGCATCCGTGACAGGTCAGATAGACGCCATACTATTTGGCTTAGTTGGAGTAACCGTCTTTGCGGTCTGGCAAAGGCAAAACACCCATTTTCACCAGCTGTTTCTGCAAATCTGTGTAATCAGACATGATGTAAGCAGGAGCATGCTCCGTTAACGGCTGCACCTGACGGTGATTGAACCAAATGGAGATCCAGCCTGCTTGCAGGGCGCCTACTACATCATTATTCCAAGAGTCGCCTATGTAGATGCAATTCTCCGGCAGCGTGCCTGTACGCTCATTCACCAGCTTGAAAATCCGCGGGTCGGGCTTGTCCCAGCCTACTTCACCGGAAATGAACTGACGGTCACGAGGGATCAAATCGTCGATATCCATCGCTTCGATTTTGCGGCGTTGATGGGCACCAGCTCCGTTGGTAATGAGGCCAACGATGTACCCGGTTTTTACAAGCCGCTCAAGCATTGCTTTTGCCCCTGGAAACATCACGATGTCGTATTGGCAGCCAATATAGGCAGCCTGCATCGCTGCGGCCTGCTCGTCCGTAAGCGCTGCGTCGAACTCGCCTAGCGCCAGCTGGAAGCGGCGCGTCCGCATCAGCTCCGTCGCAGCCCCAGCCTCCAGTGCGCCAGCGCCGCCCATTTGCTCGGATAGCACATCGCTGTAATGCCGCATGCGGCGGTAGGCTGCTTCATAAGGGAAGGCTTCGCTAAGCTGAAGCACTTCTTGTACTGCTTTCGTAAAAGGAGGCAAATGATCATACAGCGTATCATCCACATCGAAAAAAATACCTTTTTTTAAGCTATTATCCGTCATGGCGAGTTCTCTCCCGTTTTCGTCTATTTCATTGTCAGTTCCTCTAATAGTAACCCAATTGGTCCTCGCCCTGCCAGCGGCAATTGCGTTTATAAAGGCGGAGCTCCTCCCGAGAAGCATGTGAAAGCGCATAAAGCTTTTTCAGCAGAAGCTGGCGGGCAAAATAGTACAGCTCAACATCACTCGCATTTTTGCTATGGATGATGTCAATGATGTCGCTGGTCAGTTCCGTTTTTGGCGGGCGGCTTTTATTGGCATTTATTTTCGAATAAACCTTCGGCTCCCAGCCCATTGTTTTCATAAACAAAAATTGCGATTCCGCATACAGCTCCGTAATGCCGGCGAATGAAACATGCTGCTCCAAATTCCTGGTCGCCAAGCTCAAATCGGGAGTTGTGCTCCATAGCTCTCCGCTCAGAAACCGGGTTTGCAAATTTACATATTCAGGATCAAAATACGAATTATTCAGAAACTCCTCGAACGTAAGATAGGGATTGTAGTTATCGAGATAACTCTTATTTTTGTATTTAAAATAAAAGAAGGAGGCGATCTGGTCCACTGGATCACGCAGCATCGTCACGTATTGGCAGGGACGGCTAGTGGCTTTGTGAAGTCCAAATGGGAGGTGGCCGCATAGCGCATCGGCCTGTTTGAGGGTTTGCCGCAGCAAGTCGGGTTTATCCGCCACCTGAAAAAAGTAAACAGCGTTCGGGCAATGCTCATTAATCGCCTGCGTGAAGGAGGTTCCCCCGGTTTTTGGAATGTGTACATAGAGCAGCAGCGGCTCCTTGGCTGTTTTCATTATTTCGCACCTCACCTTGTTCATGAAAAACTAGCTGATGCCTTCGTCGCTTATAAGCAGCCGTTGTCTCTTAAATAATCCAAAATGAGGCGGACGGATTCCTTAGGTGTATGCCTGTCGCTTTCGATGATGATTTCAGGCTGCTCTGGCGCTTCGTAAACGGAGGAAATGCCCGTGAAATCTTGGATTTTACCGGCGCGGGCTTTTTTGTACAGCCCCTTCGGGTCCCGACGCTCACATTCAATCAACGAGCATTTGACATAAATCTCAATAAACTCATCCTCGGAAAAAAAGGATCTGACCCGCTCGCGATCGGCTCGGTAGGGGGAAATGGCAGCGACCAGCGCGATTAATCCGGCATCGGAGAACAGCCGAGCGGCTTCGCCAATGCGGCGGATATTTTCACTGCGGTCCTGCTGGCTGAAGCCGAGCCCCTGATTTAAGCCAAGCCGCAGATTGTCCCCATCCAAAACATAGCTGTGCATATGGCGCTTAAACAGCTCATGCTCCACTTCGTAAGCCAAAGTCGATTTGCCGGAGCCTGACAAGCCGGTAAACCATAGCACGCAGCTTTTATGCCCATTCAGCTGATGCCGCTCGTCCTTGCTTACTTTGGGAAAATGCCGCACATTAGGGGGCGTTTCATGTTTCATATGTCCACTTCGCTTCCGGAGGGCGCTACGGTCCTTTTTATACTAAATTATGTTTCGCTGCGACAATCGTTCGTACAATAACACAAAATCAGGCACAGTGGCCTGTGCCTGATTTTAGGGGGACGGAACAGCCCCTCTATGCCCCGTTTTGCTGCCAGAGTCGCTGATGCGGGCTTCACGTCCTACTCGTGTAAACGAATAGAGCTAGCGCAGCAAATAGCCGCCGTCGGGATGCAGCGTCGTGCCTGTCGTGTAGCTGTTCGTCATTAAATAGACAACCGTATGCGCGGCTTCTGCCGCTTCTCCAACTCGTCCCAGCACATTCATATTCGTGTAGGCATCATAGGAGGCATCGCGGGTTGCTTGCTCGGCGCCCTCCCAATTGAATGCCGTATAAATCGTCCCCGGCGAGATGACATTAGCTCTGATCTTCTTAGGAGCAAGCTCGACAGCGAGCGCTTTGCCCAAGCTTTCAATCGCGCCATTGCAGGCGGCATAGGATGCTCCATCCGCAAGCGGCCGCTGGCTGAATGCGCCGGACATAAGCACGACGGAGCCAGCTGGCTGAAGATAAGGGAGTGCGTATTTCACCGCATAATATTGCGGCCAGAACTTCGCCTTGAAGCAGCTTTCCGCTGTCGCTTCATCCGAAGTGATTGGCCCCCGCACATAAGAGGCTCCCGGGGTGAACAAGTGGTCGAAGCTGCCGATTTGCTTGAAAAATAGTTCCAGCTGGCGGTTGTCGCGATTATCCAGCGCATACGTCTCAACCTTGTCAGAGCTGAGCAGCTGACGGGCTGCTGCCAGCTTCTCCTCGGAGCGTCCGGCAATAACGACGGACGCCCCCTGTTCAAGTGCCTGCCGAGCTGTTGCCAGGCCAATTCCCGAGCTGCCGCCAATAATAACGACGCGTTGCTTGTCTAAAGTTAGAGCGGTCATAGGTAAACCTCCTGATTTTATCGATGGGCGATTATCGCCATTACAGTTATTATTGGAGAGAAGATAAGCGCTGCCAAGTACGCAGTTTTTTCGTACATAGTCCGAAATTTCGTACCATCAGCAAGCGCGCGGAGGTTAGGCGGTGGGCGTGCAGAATAGGCATTTAGCTGGTATGATGATAGAGAGGGGAGTAGACTGGGATGAATTTACAAGAGCCGAGATTGGCAGGGGTTATTGCAACGCTGGAAGTAATCGGAGGCAAATGGAAGCCGCTCATCCTGTTTATTTTACTCGTAGAAGGTACGAAACGATTTGGCGAGCTGCGGCGGTTGATACCAGATGTATCGCAAGGAACACTTGCAAAGCAGCTTCGTGAGCTGGAGGAAGACGGGCTTGTGCAGCGTGAAATATTTCAGGAGATCCCGCCCCGTGTAGAGTACAGTCTGACCGACCATGGGCTTAGCGTGTCGGCAGTGCTGGACAGCATGTGCGGCTGGGGTAGGAAGCATGCCCGGTTTGTGAAAGAGCTGGAAACCAATAAGGCCACGAATTCCCTCCCACCAAAGGCATCAGCCGAGGTGAACGGGAAGACGGACCGGACGTATGAGGAGATGAGTTCAAATGCAATTTCGTAATTTAGGAAGAAGCGGTTTGAAGGTCAGCGAGATCAGTCTGGGAAGCTGGTTGACATACGGGGGCTACGTGGAGCGGGACAATGCCGTCAAAGCGATTGAGACCGCCTATGGCTTAGGCATTAATTTTTTTGATACCGCCAATGTGTATGAACGGGGCGAGGCTGAGAAGGTGATGGGCGAAACGCTGCGTGCGTATCCCCGCGAATCGTACGTGCTTGCAACGAAAGTGTTTGGCAAAATGGGCGATGGCCCGAATGACCAAGGTCTGTCTCGCAAGCATATTACGGAGCAGTGCCATGCCAGCCTGAAGCGTCTTGGCGCCGACTATATTGATCTTTATTACTGCCACCGCCATGATCCGAATACGCCGATGGAGGAGACGCTGCGGGCGCTGGACGATCTGGTTCGCCAGGGGAAAGTGCTGTACGTCGGCATCAGCGAATGGACGGCGGCGCAGATGGCGGAAGCGCATGCGATTGCCGATCGTTATTTGCTGGACCGCATCATAGCGAATCAGCCGATCTATAATATGTTCAACCGTTACATCGAGAAGGAAGTCATTCCTTTCGGGGAACGTGGCGGCATTGGCCAAGTGGTGTTCTCGCCGCTGGCGCAAGGCTTGCTGACGGGCAAATACAGCTCGGTAAGTGAGCTTCCGGCGGACAGCCGGGCAGCCAAGCTTGAAAATATGCGCAAAAATGTGACCGATGAGAAAATTGCCAAGGTACAGCAGCTGGGCAAAATTGCTGCCGAGCTGGAGCTGACGGTTGGACAGCTGGCGCTGGCCTGGATTTTGCGCCAGCCGAATGTGTCCAGTGCGCTTGTGGGCGCCAGCCGCCCGGCACAGGTCGAAGAGAATGCCAAAGCAGCAGGCGTAGAGCTTAACGCTGACGTTTTGGAGCGAATTGAGGAAATATTGGCTTAATAGATAATCGGAATAAGTGAGTGAAAATAGAGCAGGCCGCTTGGGGTTTATTCCTCAAGCGGCTTTTTGAGTAGATAGCATTCATTTTTTTTGAAATAACGCTATTAAAGGAAATGAAAGAATGACGCCAAAAATAATGCAATATAAAGCAAGATCAGCGCTTAGATATTTGAACTGTACCAAAAATAGCATAATGGCTATATAACCTAAGCTAAACAAATAAGAATAGTGGCCTGTTTTCTTGAATAATAAAGAACGGGCTTCCACCGAACTAGCTTTCATCTTCACCCCAAAGTGCAGGATGAAGTCGGATATTATGCCTACGATAATGAGCGCTCCGAGGAAGATGAAATCATTACTTAGTAGAAATATAGCTAATACCAAGCTTGAAAGTTCACCAACAATACGAAATGAAGGATTGTTCATATATGCCTCTTTCCAGACTTACACCATCTATACTATTGTACATTAGACTATTAATATTGTGGATCCAAACTTGAAAAAACCAACATTGTGAGGACTCACGTTCCGCTATTCTAGCTTTTGCTCCGATTTTAGGCTGTAAGCGGACAGGAAAGCCGCTATCACCTGCATCATCCCGTCAAAATGGCAATGGGCAGTGCATTAGCGTCTCCTGTGTCCGCCAAGACTAGCTTTATAGACAGCCCCTTATTAGATTTGTCTAAAGGATTGTTCTATTTTGTCCATTGCTCTTTGCCAGAAAGGAAGGCTACAATAAAGAATGTAGTGAGAATGAATATCAAATTCAAGGTTTGGGAGGAACAATAGTGTCAGAACAGCTGGAATTATACGATGTAACGATTATTGGCGGCGGTCCTGCAGGACTATATGCTGCTTTCTATAGCGGGATGAGGGACATGAAGACGAAGGTGATTGATGCTCAGGAGGAGCTGGGCGGACGGATGCTGATTTACCCGGAAAAAATGATTTGGGACGTAGGTGGAGTCACTCCGATTTTATGCGAGAAGCTTATTGGACAGCTCAAGCAGCAGTCGCAAACCTTTGACCCGACCATTGAGCTTGGGCAGCAAATTCGTAATTTGACGAGGCTTGAGGACGGGACGTATATGCTTGAAGCATCCACGGGGGAGAAGCATTGGACGCGTACCGTTATTTTGGCCATTGGCCGGGGCATCTTGAAGATGGCAAAGCTGGAGCTGGAGGGCGCCGAGCGCTACGAAGTATCCAATTTGCATTATACGGTGCAGGAGCTGGAGCCGTTCCGAGGCAAGCGGGTGCTCATTTCTGGCGGCGGCAACTCGGCTGTCGATTGGGCGAATGAGCTGGAGCCGATTGCGGCACAGGTGACGGTCATTCATCGCCGGGAGTATTTTGGCGGCCATGAGAAAAATGTCATCAAGATGAAAACCTCCTCCTGCGATGTCCGCACGCCATGGGAGGTTACGCAGCTGTACAGCGGCGATGGATCTACGATCAGTAAGGTAACGGTGAGACATTTGGAGACGGAGGAAACAGAGCAGCTGGAGGTGGATGCAGTCATCGTCAACCACGGGCTGAAGTCCGATTTCAGCGGTATTAGAGACTGGGGCATTGGCATGGATGAGTGGTGCGTATATGTAACTCCGAAGCTGGAGACAGATTTGCCAGGCATCTTCGCCGCAGGAGACTTTGCTTCCTATGACAGCAAGCTGAATCTAATCGCTGGAGCGTTCACCGATGCCGCGTTAGCGGTCAACAGTGCGAAGCTTTTCATAGACCCGAAGGCGGATGGGGTGGC
The DNA here is from genome assembly GCF_059383715.1 of Paenibacillus sp. J31R34. Classification (NCBI taxonomy): domain Bacteria; kingdom Bacillati; phylum Bacillota; class Bacilli; order Caryophanales; family Paenibacillaceae; genus Paenibacillus; species Paenibacillus sp. J31R34. The sequence continues at coordinate 778,273 of NZ_JBXENU010000002.1, read as the reverse complement.
TTACGTATCCTCGCATAATTCCCGCTTTAAGGAGAAAAATCTAGCCCTCGGCGTTAAAGAAGAAGATGCTTAATGAAGGAAAGAAGATTAGCTTAGATAGGATGTGAAAAATGATGCTGCGCTCTTCGGCAAATGCTGGCCGCCCTCAAGTCCAGCATAGCTTCTATATGCCTGTGCGGCTGCGGGAGCTTCAACAGGTCCTGGAAGAAAAACATCAGGAAGCAGCTGCTCCTCTATACCAGATCCTCATTGTGTGGGGCGGAGAGGGCGCACTTTATATTCATAACTATTATCATGAATTGTCCCGAGGCAGCGTGTGGCTCAGCGGCCCTTCGCTGTCTAAGCTTCAAATAGAGCAGCGTTCGGAATTGCGAGGCATTTTGCTGGAATACAGCTGTATTCCAGCTGCTGGCGAAGCAGGAGCCGGGCTTGAGCATCCGGCTCCGCTGCAGCGCTGCCCAGCTGTCATCCTTCGGCTTGCCAGCGAACTGGCGAATGTGTGGAATCAGCGTGATCCCCATTCGCCTTTTCGCGTTCAACAGCTGTTTACCGAGCTGCTTGCTGAGCTGCATAAGGAGCTTGCAAGCCGGCAAAAGCCTGCCAGCTCATGGCTGGAGCAAGCAGAGGCTTATGTCGAGGAGCATTATAGCGAGGATATAACAAGGGATCAGCTGGCGAGTCGCGCCGGGGTCAGCCCAGAGCATTTTTCACGAATGTTCCGCAAGCATACGGGCAGGACATTCAATGCCCATTTGACACTGCTTCGTATACGGAGTGCGCAGCAGCGTTTGCTGGCGGGAACAGCTCCTGATCTTGGCACGCTGGCGCAGGAGGTTGGCTACAAGGAGGGCATCTATCTCAGCCGCAAGTTTAAGGAAGGCATCGGCTTGTCTCCGACCGCTTATTTGCGTAAACCCAAACGGCTCGTTTCACTGAATTTGAACCATACCGCCAGCCTAATGGCACTCGGCATTATTCCGGAGCTCGGCGTATATACGTCATGGCTGGAAGGGATGCGGGGAGGCTTGCAGCCGGGGGTGCGCCAGAGTCAGAGCGGAGGCCGAAGCGGGAACGGGAACGGGAGCTTTAACCCCTACGGGCATACGCCGCTGACGTTTTACGAGGCAATTGCAGCAGCTAAGCCAGATGTTATTATCAACTACAGCGGTGCAGAGGAGAATAGGCGGCTTCTGCCGCTTGCTCCAGTCATCGAGCTGCCCGTTCGAACGATGAATTGGCGAGAGCAATTTTTGCTGATTGCTGGCATCGTAGATCGCAGACAGCAGGCGGAGGCATGGCTGGCGCAATACGATGAGCGAATCTATTCCATTAATCTCCAGCTCGATCGGGAGCTGGGCAGCCGAGGGACGGCAATCGTCTGGGAAATCGGCCACAATACCGCGTATTGTTTCAACAGCAGCTTTGGAAGAGGCTGTCAGATTCTTTACGATGATATGGGCTTTCGCCTTCCAGCACCGCTGGTGGAGCAAAATATTTCCGCCAAAGGCTTCATTGAAACCGGCATCGAGATGCTGGCCGCCTATCCGGCGGATCATATTTTTATAACGGGGCTGCCAACTTATGCTGATGACAAGAAGCGGGTGCAGCGTTTGTTTCAATCCGCAAGCTGGAGGAAGCTGGACGCTGTGCGCGAGAAGCGTGTGCATATCTTGAAGGAGTCGGAGCTGTTCTACGGGTATGACCCTTTGTCCTCGCAGGCGCAGCTGGGGGAGCTGGCCAGCGCACTGGCGCCGCATCACAAATTTGCATAGTGCCAGATCATTTTAAGGCATAGTCATTTGTTCGTTTACACGTTAAAGTGTAACTGAGAATGATTATCGATATAAAATGAGGGGGATTCAAACGTGTTTTTGAAAAATCAAGGCCAAAATCATAAGCGCAGCATGGCTGCTATGCTAGTTATGCTGCTGCTATGTGTAAGCATCTTTACAGCATGCGGTACAGCAGCAGAGTCGAACGAGAACAGCAAGGCGAATGCAGAGAGTGAAGCGACAGCGCAGGCATCGAGTGAAGCAAGCAATGGCGGCGCTGCAGAAGCAACACCAGAAGCTAGCGATGATCCTAACGCAGTCAGAACGATTTCTACTGTAAATGGCGATATTGAAATTCCCGCTCAGCCAAAGCGCATCGTGGCTGAAGAATACCTCGGAAGCTTGATTGCCCTAGACGTTGTGCCAGTCGGGGCGCCGGGATTAACGCTGAAAAACTATTATTTTAAAGAGGCGCTTACCGGTGTTGATGATACGGGGGAATATGGCAAGCCGTCTGCCGAGAAAATTGCAGCTCTTGCTCCCGATTTGATTATTACGGCCAATGGAGAAAACTACGATCTGCTCAGCAAAATTGCACCTACCCTCCATATTCCGTATGGCGATCTCAAAAACGCGCATGAAGAGCTGACGTATTTCGGGAAGGTGCTGGGCAAAGAACAAGAGGCAAAGACTTGGCTGGAGGAATTTGACCGTCGCATTGCTGAAGCGAAGGCGAAGGTGGACGCGGCCATTCCGGCAGACGCAACCTTTTCCATTTTTGAGCATATGGAGAAGTCGACCTATGCCTACGGAGATAATTTCGGACGTGGAGGCCAGCCGGTGTATCAAGCGCTTGGACGCAAGCCGCCGACCGACGTAGCAGAAGTCATTATGGAAAAGCAGTGGGCTGAGCTTTCGGCAGAGATCGTTCCAGAATATGCTGGGGATTATATTGTTATGACCTCGAACGACTGGACACTGGCTGATTTTGAGGCTGATCCGATTTGGAGCAACCTTCCGGCAGTGAAAAATGGCAAGCTGTACGTGTGGCCAGAAGAGCGCTCGTGGTACTACGATCCGCTCGCGGTACTGGCTCAGACTGAAGAGCTTGCGGACTGGCTTACTAAAGGCAATTAATCATTAGCAGCATTAAGCTTTCCATACGAAAAGCCGCCGAAGCATTTTCGGCGGCTTGCTTGATTTTTAGACATTAGGAGGCTTGCTCCTGGTTAGCCTGCTCCGAGAGCATTTTGACAATTTCCTGAATTTGCAGCTTCAAGGAAACAGGATCATTTCCCCAGAACAATTCAGGATCAAGATTGAACACATGGTTATTTTTAACGGCAGCCAGCGATTTCCATAGTCCTTGATTGCTTCCCCACACCTCGGAAATCATGTCTCCCTGGTCGAGAAAAATATAATCGCCGGCATAGTCTTCAATGACCTCGTAGGAAATTTGGCGATAGGCTTCCTTGCCGATCATTTCTTGCTTTTGCTTGTCAGGAGGGGGCAGCTTCAAGTGCGTATAGATCGCCTCGCCACCGCGGTAGCCGCCATCTCCATAAATGTAGAAGCCGCTGTCTACGACGAAGACGCCCATGAGCGAGAAGGTATCTTCAGGTTTAATAATATCTGCAAGCTTCGCCCGTTCTTGTCCAACAAGCTGGTCAAATTCAGCGAGCCACTGCTCGGCATCTGCTTCTTTGCCGACTGCAGAGCCAAGGAAACGCAGTGTCTCATGGATATCGGTGTACGTGCTGAAGGGCAAGGCAACCGTCGGGGCGATTTTGTCGTATTGCTCCAAAATTTTCTCGTCGCCTGTCCACGTTACGATAATATCGGGCTTCAAGTCGAGTATTTTCTCAAGGTTGCGTTCGCCCGTGCTTTCAATGCCGTCAATTTGGTCCTGGATAACTTTGTTTTCAAGCTCCCATGAGGTGGAGCCGACCGGTTTAATGCCCATGACGAGCATCTCCGGCAAATAGCCGTCTGTTACGATACGCTGCGGGTTAACGGGAACCTCAACGTCTCCCCGAAGCGTTTTTACGATACGGGTCATTGCCTCTGGAGAAGCTTCGGCCTCCGCAGAGGCGGATGGAGATGGCGACGGTGATTCCGAGGTGACGGCATTGCCGCTGCCATTGCTGCCGCCTGCCGAGTTTCCGCAAGCAGCGAGGGACAGCGCCAGTAAAAGTAAAACAAACATTTTCGTAACCTTATGTAATTGATACATATAATCCTCCGATAAAATAATAATGATTATCATTCGCGATGATAAATCTATTATAACGGCAGCGGAAGAGAAAGGTCGATGTGATATAGTTGGATATTTGGCTGGGAAAATTGTTGGATTTATACGTCTGTTTTCGGAGCTGCAGCTGCTTCGGCTAAAAGAAGCTCGACCATAATATCCAGTTGTTTCTCCAGCGATACACCATCGTCCATCCAAAATTCATGCAGCTTCAGCAGATGGATTTTGGTGCCTTGTTCATTCACAAGCTGCTGCCAGAAGCTGCGTTCCATCAGCTTGCTTCTAAAAGCCTCCGTGTCATCGGCTGTTACGATCAAAAACATATGCTTGGCAGCATAAGGCAGTAAATGCTGTTCCTTCAAGGCCAGATGGCTGTTCGCCTCAATAACTTCCTTCTGGATAGCAGCGGGAGGCGTTAGTCCAAGCAGCTTATAAAGGATAAAGGCGGAGCGGACAGGCGGATGGAGAATCATCCATGAGTCCTCATATCTCAGCTCATACAAGCCGAACGTATCACCATGAGCCAGATGCTGTGCGAGTCGCCGCTTTGCCACTGCTCCTTGCTGCTGCAAGCTGGATATCCAGTTTTCGGCTTCCGTTGTACGCCCAAGCAGCTTGCCGATCATTCTTACTTCCTCCAGCTTGTCCATCTCACCCCACGGCAGCATAATGACGGGAGCGATGCGTTCAAGAGCCTTGAGCATATGAGGCATGTTGTAATGGTAAGTAGGCGCAATAATTAAATCGGGTGCAAGCGTTCGAAGCTCCTCGACCTGTTCGATGTCCGCCAGCTCCATGATGCCGGTCAGCCGGCCCTGCAGCAGCAACGAGGAACGCAGCACCTCGCGAGGTGCCGCCAGCGGCTGAATGCCGACAGCAAGCAGGGCTCCAAGAAACTGCATGCCCACGATACGCGTTGCATGCTTCCTGCTGCGAAAGCTGCTGGGCGACAGATGAGCGATTTTTTGGAACGTCTTGCCTAAATAAGAGCCGTCCGCAAAGCCGGTTTTATAAGCGATTTCCTGCATTTTATCGTTGGTGAGCAGCAGCAGCCGCTTGGCCTCGTCTATGCGCAGCCGATATACATATTCAGCGAAGCTCCAGCCGGTTTCCTTGCGAAACAGCGAGGAGAAATAGCTTTCGTTGAAGCCGGCCATTTTCGCCAAATAAGAACGGCTGAGCGGCGAGCGGTAATGCTGCTTCATATAAGCGAGCACCTGATGAATAGGCTTATCCTTTTTTAAATAATGGTTGCTGTACAAATCGCGGGCAAAAAGCAAATCCAGCAGCTCATGCAGCATCAGATGCAGCTTTGGCGTACTTTGAATAGACCCTGTCAGCTTGACCACCTCCAGCATCTCATGCAGCAGACCAGCAGCTTGGCGCGGAAAGGCGAGCAGCTGCCCATGCTCAGGCAGCTGCTCGCTGCTTAGCTCATAGACCAGGCGGCTTTCTCCACGCTCCGTCATCCGGTAGCTGTTGAACGAAATGCCATAGACCGGCTCGAATGGCTTGCCTCCGGTCCTTCTGATATGAAGCTTATTTTCTGTTTGCCGGAGTAAAATCGCTTGGCCTTTCTCTACCGGATAGGAATGGCTATCAGACCCAACAACGATTGCTTCTGTTGGAACGATGATAGCCGGGAAGGTCGTAAAGGCAAGGACGGACGGGCTCGTCGTCCCGCTATCTGCAAGCAAGGAGGCTCCAAGCAGCTCATAGGTAATGGGGTTCATCGTTAACCACCTGTATTTTTATTTGCTACCCAGTCTATCATTGCTGGCTGAAGAGTACAATTCAACTTAAAGCTTTTCATTCCGGCGTGATACTGATACAATTCTAATTGAAAACGTTTCTCAATAAAGGTGGGGAAATAAGGATGAAACATACGTTGGAAGCCCAACATATCGAATCTTTATATAATGAATGGATCGGCGCAGAGCTAGGCGTTCCGGTGGAGCAGCTTTCGGATACGGTTAAGCTTCCTGAACAATGGGGAGATGGCTATTTGCAGCGCACGCGCTTGCGGCCGGGCATGGAGCTGCATACGATTGATGTAAAGCTGCATGAAAATCATATTTTTCATATTGATGTGCAGTATCCGCATTTGGAAATTTCATTAACGCAGCACGGCAACGGCTGTTGGTCGATTGAGGGCAGGCGCGAGGAGCGGGCGATGGGCTCGGGTGGGACGCAAATGATTTATTTGCACGATACGCGTATCCATTTCGAGCAATTGCATTCGGATCGGCTGGCTCATATGGAGCTGCGGATTGATTTTAGCATATGGAAGCATCTATTCTCGTATTTCCCTTGGCAGGCTGGCGATACGTTTTATTGCGAGCAGCAGCAGTTGACACCGGAAATTAAGCAGGTATTCGATCAGTTGAAAAATTGCCCGTATACGGGCCCCATTCGACAGCATTATTTGGAAGGCAAAGCCTTTGAGCTGATTGCCCTATTTTGGTACGGGCTGGAACAGAAGAACGAGCTGGAGTCGGCGGCTTCGCGCTTGAAGACGGCCGATGTGGAGCGGCTCCATCAGGCGAAAAACATTTTATACCACAACCGCACCAATCCTCCGGGCTTGCTGGAGCTGGCGCGCCAGACGGGGCTGAATGATTTTAAGCTGAAGGCGGGCTTTAAGGAGCTGTTTGGCACAACTGTGTTCGGCTATATTCGCGAGGAGCGAATGCGGGAGGCGAAGCAGCTGCTGGAGCAGGGGAGAATGAATGTCAGCGAAGCGGCGATTATGGTCGGGTATACGAATATGAGCCACTTTGCCTCGCTGTTTCGCAAAACGTTCGGTATCAATCCGAGTGAATATGCCAGGCAGCAGAGCCGCTCCATGTGAGTGGTAACCCGATTGAAAAGCATAGGAGGGCCGGAGCCACGGTGGCGCTGACGTTAGAAATGACGATAGCGGACGGGGCTTCGGCTTTTTTTAATATAAAGAGGCTGATATTTAACGGTTCCTCCGTCTACCGTTAGGAATAATCCGTCCAGAGGTAGTTGATTTTCATAAATAATGATAATGTTTCTCAATAGTAGCGTCATTAAGGGAGGCTTTTCGCTTGAGTTGGAATGATTTTTGCTTGAAGGAGAGGAAGCTATAATGGCTGGAAAAACAGCTGGTAAAACGGCTAATAAGACGGGAATCGCAAGACTGCTGGAGCTGGCGGGGGAAAGACGCGGGCTGCTTGCTGTTTCAGGGGTGCTTTCAGCGATAAGCGCGGTTTGCATGCTGGTTCCGTATGTATCGGTTTATTTTATTATAAAAGAACTGCTGGAGCATGCGGCGAATCCGCTTGCTGCCGATGGCGGGTTTATGGTTCGCTGGAGCATGGTGGCCCTGGGCGGCTTACTGGGCAGCCTGCTTCTTATGTATGGCGGAGGGCTTGCCTCGCATATTGCGGCTTTTCGGATATTGTATGGGCTGCGGGTGAAGCTGTCGGCGCATATTGGAAAGCTTCCGCTCGGCTGGCTGAACAGCACATCTACCGGTGCGGTTAAAAAGACGCTGGATCAAAATGTTGAAAAGGTTGAAACGTTTGTTGCCCATCAGCTGCCGGATCTCGTACATATGGCGGTCACGACCATACTGATGATCGTTGCAATGTTTTGGCTAAACGTGTGGCTGGCTGCGGCTTGCTTGATTCCGATTGTGATCGGATTCATTTTGCAGGGGCTGATGATGTCAGGCTCAAAGGCGCAAAACAGCATGAAGCAATATTACGATTCGCTGGAACGGCTGAGTGGCTCGGCTGTTCAATACGTACGGGGAATGCCCGTTGTGAAGGTGTTTGGACAAACGGTATTTTCCTTCCGTCAGTTTTACGACGATATGGTGAAATACCGGGATTTTTGCGTGAAATATACGGATCATTTCCAGTACGGCTTTTTATCCTTCAAAGTCATACTCAGCTCCTTTGCCACCTTCTTGCTGCCAGTTGGCGTATTTCTGCTCCAGCGTGATCCCGGCAATGTGGCTTTTGCCGCGATGCTGCTCTTTTTCCTCATTATGTCGCCAGGCATTTCTGCACCGATGTTCAAAATCATGCACATCGCCTCGTCGCTGCGCGATATTAATGAAGGGGTTGTGCGGATCGACCTGATCTTCGCCGAGAAGCCTATTCCGGAACCGAAATATCCGAAGCGCCCTGCTACCTATGAGGTGTCCTTTAATAATGTTTCCTTCACCTATGGCAAGATGGATGAGAACGTGGATAAGGACAGGAACGCGAGCCAGAAGCAGAGTGATCGTGCAGCTGAAATGGAACGCGAAGATGGGTATGTGTTGTCTGGAGTCAGCTTCGTGGCGCAGCAAGGGGAAGTAACCGCGCTTGTCGGTCCTTCCGGGGCAGGGAAATCGACGGTGGCGAGCCTGCTGCCGCGGTTCTGGGATGCCCAGTCGGGCTCTATTGAAATAGGCGGCGTCGATATTCGCGACATGGCTACGGATGAGCTGATGAATACGGTAGCGTTTGTTTTCCAGCAGACGTTCCTATTTTACGATACCGTCTACAACAACATTGCGGTTGGCGTGCCAAATGCTTCTCGAGAAGCGGTATACGCGGCAGCCAAAGCGGCACAGTGCCATACATTTATTAGCCAGCTTTCACACGGCTACGATACGTTGATTGGCGATGGCGGCGTCTATTTGTCCGGCGGCGAGGAGCAGCGGATTGCAGTAGCAAGGGCGATTTTGAAAAATGCTCCGATCCTTGTGCTCGATGAAGCGACAGCGTTTGCCGATCCTGAAAATGAATTCGAAATGCAGCTCGCTTTAAAGGAGCTGACGAAGGGGAAGACGGTTATTGTCATTGCCCACCGTCTATCTACAATTCGCGATGCGGCCCAAATTATTGTCATGGACAATGGGTGCATTGTTGAACGCGGGAAGCATGAGAAGCTGCTTGCAGCCCGCGGGCTTTATGCGAAATTATGGGATGCATATACGGCAGCGACGGGCTGGCGAATCGGATTAGGAAAGGGGGCAGAGAAACAACATGGGAATGATGCGCAATATAACAGCAGGTAGTCCCAAAGCATTATGGAAGCCGATTGCCTATACCGTGCTTTCCAACTTGGTTGCGATTATCCCGTTTGTGCTGTTGGTGGAGGTAGCCAAAATTATTTTCACCTCCTTTGCCGATCCGGCTGCCTCACTCGATATAACGCGGCTGTGGTGGATTTGCGCCAGCATGGCGGGAGCCATGGTACTGCTCTTTATAAGTGAAATTCCCGCTTATCGAGCGCAATATCGCGGTGCCTATACGACGGCGGTAGAGGGGAGAAGCCGGCTTGCGGAGCATCTTCGCAAGCTGTCGCTTGGCTATTTGAATAAACGTGATCCCGGCGACCTCGCCAATATGATGATGGGAGATTTTGCGCTCGTTGAGCATGGTATTTCCCATGTTGCACCGCAGCTGTTTGCGGCGGCGCTGACGCCAATTTTGGCTCTGCTGGGACTTTCGCTGCTCGATTGGCGGCTTGCGCTTGCCTTGTTTGCGACTCTGCCTTTTACCATTTTAATCGTGCTCGCAACGAGCAGCCTCACCCGCAAGCTTGGCGCGAATCATATGCGGGCGAAAATTAACGCCTCCAACCGCTTGCAGGAATATTTAAACGGGATACAGGTCATTAAGGCGTTTAATTTGACGGGTGATCGCTTCGTCCGGCTGGAGCAGTCGTTTAAAGACCTCATGCAGCACAGCATTCGCATTGAAGGGATATTGGGGCCAGTCGTGTTAAGCGCGGTTGCTCTACTGCGGGCAGGTTTGACGCTCATGGCCATCATCGGAGTCCATTTGCTGCTCGGCGGCAGTCTGGATTTGATTACGTTCGTAACCTTCTTGCTTATAGGCACGAGGATTTATGATCCGTTGACGACTGCGCTGACCAGCTATGCAGAGTTTCGTTATAATGAGCAGGCGGGAAAACGAATCATCGAGCTGCTGGGGGAGCCTGTCATGTCGGGAGAGAAGCAGCCGCCTGCGGGGCATGATCTTGTCTTCGACAATGTCACGTTCGGCTACAATGAGCATGCCGTTATTCAACAGGCGAGCTTAAGCTTGCCGTCAGGCTCTTTCACCGCGCTGGTCGGTCCTTCGGGCAGCGGCAAAAGCACCGTGCTGCGGTTGATTGCCCGTTTCTACGATCCTAGCGAGGGGCAGGTGCTGCTCAGCGGTGAAAATATTCGGGAGATGAACCCGGAGGCACTGCTGCGCAAAGTATCTATGGTGTTTCAGGATGTGTATTTGTTCCAGGATACAATCGCGAATAACATACGTGTCGGCAAAGCCGGAGCCACCCAGCATGAAGTGGAGCAAGCAGCCCGTCAGGCGTGCTGCCATGATTTTATTATGAAGCTGCCGCTGGGCTATGAAACGCTGGTTGGAGAAAGCGGGAGTACATTATCCGGCGGGGAGAAGCAGCGGATTTCCATTGCGCGGGCGATATTGAAAGATGCTCCAATTGTGCTGCTGGATGAAGCGACGGCTTCCCTCGATCCTGAAAATGAAGCCGATATTCAGCAGGCGATCGACCGCCTCATTCAAGGGCGTACCGTTATCGCGATCGCCCATCGGCTGAAAACGGTCATGAATGCCGACCAGATTATTGTGCTGGATCAAGGCCGAATCGTTGAGCAGGGCCAGCATGAGGAGCTATTGGCCGCAGACCGCCTGTATGCGCGTCTGTGGAAGCTGCAGCAGCAGACGGCAGGCTGGCAGATTTCGTCTTGAATGGTTGCAGGCTGAATCGATAAAGTAAGGCCAAATGGGAAGGAATGTCGAATGGAGCTTATCCATTCGGCATTTTTGTTTTTAAAGGAAGCAGGTTAAAGCTTATAATTAATAGTGGAGATATAGGAATGTATGTTCTATATTGTGGAGGAAGGATTGGAGTAAAATAGATTGAATTGGAATGAGAGAGGGCTAATACAGAATATGCCGTTAAATATTAATGTGGTTGAACGTATGGAGCATTATGGGGTGGCAGGTTTGAGTACTGCTTTTATTCGGCATGGACAGCTGAGTGCGGCAGAGAGCTTTGGTGTTCTGGAACAAGCAGCCTCGCATCTGGTGAATAACGATACAATTTTCAACGCATGCTCCATTAGCATGTTTCTAACGTCCATGCTCGCTATGAAATTAGTCGAGGATGGTCTTCTCTCATTAGATGAGGATGTAAATGATAGCCTTGCTTCATGGAAGGTTCCGGTTCATCCATGGACTGCTAGCAGCAAAGTTACGCTTAGGGCATTGCTTTGCCATCAAGCCGGCATTGTTGATCCTGAAGGAAGTTTTGGCGAGCTCCATTCCAAGGCGCTTTTTTCATCAATGGCGGAGTTGTTAGAGGGGAAGACATCTTATTGTAAAGAGCCTATTAGGGTGGAATATGAGCCGGGCTTTGGACGACGCCGTCCGATTTGGCGATGCTTGTTGTGGAATTAATGAATGCTCTTAAAGGTCAAAGCATCATAGGATTGTCTGCGAGCCATGCGAAGGAGCTGATGTCTCTCCGTCTGGGGTCTGAGTCAAAATCGGCTTTCCGTCCTGTGAAATACTGGTTAAAGGTCCGTTCCGGTTACCCTGTCCATTCCATTAAAGTTAAGGAAAGAAGCTAATAGGGAATGGGTGGGATATTATGATTCGGAATTTAGGTACGGAAGATGGCCTGCAAGGGGAGGGGCCAGCAAGAAAGGTTCGCTTGTTTCAGGGAGAAGGCCTGCTGGCGGCGCTAGGCATACTTGGCTTTGTGCTGGCAGCGGTATGTGTGGTCTGGATGCTGCTCTATGGTGGCGAGGTTGCGCCAAACGGGGATGTAAGCAAAGCGGCTTCCTTTAATGCAGCATTGGGCATTTTTCTGCTCTCGACAGCGGCGATATTGCCTTTGTCTGCTATGAGTGGAAGGGGCAAGGCGATTTTTCGCTGGTCTTATGTGATCCTCTCCCTATATTCGTATTTCGCTGAAAATGTGCAAAATATGCGCGGCATGAATCCGCGTTTTGCAGAAGGCGGTACAGCTTTTGATATAGCTGTGGCGGCCGGTTTTGGCTTCGTGGCCATGCTGCTGATCGTGTTTTATTGCGTGCTGGCGGTTGCTTTCTTCCGCAGCAGATCGTATCAGCTAAGACCAGAGCTTGTTCTCGCGATCCGCTACGCAATGGTGGCGGTATTGCTTTCCTTCGCCGCTGGCATTTGGATTTCCATTACGGAGAGCCGTCTGACAGGAGGAAATGGGAATATTATCTGGCTTCATGGGTTAGGCTTTCATGCTATCCAAGCTGTACCGCTTGTCGCATGGCTGTCGGAGCGCACAAGGCTGCGTCCCCAAGATCGCCGCAAGTGGGTACATGTGGCGGGAATAGCCTATATCATTGGCCTGCTGGAAGTTGGCTGGCAAACTTGGATCGGTGGTGCCATGCTGGAGTTGTCGCCGCTGCCGCTGCTCGCTTTGTTCTTCTTCCTGCTGTCTATCGGAGCTGGGTGCTATACGTTATGGCAGTCCGTAATAGGCGGGAAGAGCTCGGAGGGAAGCAGCCCATCACTGGGGCGCGAGGTATAATAGGTTACAAGGGAGGAGCCTTGCATTCTTGTGCAGAGAATGCAAGGCTGTTCTATGTTATTTTAGGTATAGTAATGAGCAGAGGAGGACGGGGTTATGGATTGGGTATTACAAATGAATGCGGCCATTGGCTACATTGAAGATCATTTGACTGATGAGATTGATTATGCGGAAGCCGCCCATATTGCTGGATGTTCGCTCTATCATTTTCAGCGGATGTTTCCGTATATTATGGAGGTGTCGTTATCGGAATACATTCGCAGGCGACGGCTCAGTCTGGCGGCATTTGAACTGCAAAACAGCACGGTAAAGGTCATCGATGTGGCGCTCAAATATGGTTACGATTCCCCCGAAGCATTCGCCCGCGCTTTTCAGCAGCTGCATGGTACAACACCAACTGCTGCAAGAAGTGCTGGAACGAAGCTGAAGGCCTATCCGCGCCTATCCTTTCAAATTTCAGTAAAAGGAGCGGCAGCTATGAATTATCGAATCGAGGAGCTTGGCGCATTTTCCGTCGTCGGCATTTCCGAGCAGGTGCGCAATAGCGAGGTGTTTGAGACGGTACCGCGGTTATGGGCTGAGGCAGCACAGGCTGGACTGTTTGAAAAGCTTTGGACGATTCGCGCGACCGAGCCCGGTATCCGCGGCATACTTGGCGTATGCGCTGATGGAGGGCACGGGCAAAACGAGTTTTTAAACTACATTTTAGCGATTGAAACGGAGCAAGAGGCTCCTGAGGCTATGGTCCGCCGCGAGTTTTCGCCTTCGTCATGGGTGGTATTTGAAGTGGAGGGCGGGCCAGATCAACTGGGTGGTATTTGGAAGCGGCTGTATACGGAATGGCTGCCTACCTCGGCCTACCGGCTGGCTAATTTGCCAGCTATCGAATGTTATTTGCCGCCAGAAGAAAACCGCAACGAGCTGTGGGTGGCGGATGAGGCGAAAGCTTAATATGGGTAACGAAACTGCTGCACGATTTAGCTGGCGATTTGCTCGTATTTCGGCAAGCTAGTAAGTGTGAAATATAACAAAAGAAGAAGCCGTCTTCGCCTCGCAGCGCAGGTGGCTTCTTCTTTCACTTGGGGCATATCTACCCTACTACATGCTACTTGTTACTTGCTATTTGCTGTTCACTAAATGGTCAGCATGAGTAATGCGGTTTCTTCCGGCCGTCTTTGAAGCATAGAGGGCAGTATCGGCTTTATGAATCAGCGTTTGGTCGGTATCACTGGTCGTAACGGTTGCTGCGCCAATGCTGACTGTAATACTGTGCTCGCCCCAATCCGTAGAAGCTATCGTCGTGCAATATCGTTCTGCGGCAACGATCGCTTTTTCCTGATTGGCGCCGGAAAGAATGATGACAAATTCCTCGCCCCCATAGCGGGCGGCGATGTCTCTCTCCCGTGACATCGTTTGCAGCAAGCGGGCTAGGTTAGTCAGGACTAGATCGCCGACCGGATGTCCATACGTGTCGTTAATCTTTTTGAAATGGTCGATATCAATAATGAGCAGCGAGAAGGGCTGCTGTGTTTCTTGGAACAAGGCAAGCTGTGCCAGCAGGCTATCTTGGAAAAAACGCCGATTTTTAAGCCCAGTTAGTGCATCCGTGGAGGCCATCGTTTCCAGACGATGGTTAATCCCTAGCAGTTCCTGCTGTTTAAGCTCGTATTCCGCATGCAGGAGCTCGAGCTTTCTATTGGCTTCATTGGTCGCCTGATACAACTCTTCAAGCTTGGTTTTTGTTTGTAAAATATCCTTCTCGTGCTCGATTCGCTTGCGCATCATTAAGACAACGCAGTCAATGGATGTGACTCCATCACGCTCCTGCCTGACCCCGTTTAGCAATACAGGCACATCTTCATGGCTGCTCGTCCGAAAAGAAAAGTACATTTCATCGACATGCCCATACAATTGAATGTACGGATAAAAATACGTTTGAAAAAACATTTTGTTCGTCACCGACAGGGTGGAGTGAATATGCTGACCAAGCAGCTCATCGCGCTCATAGTGCAGCATGTCCAGTAAAGTCTGATTAATCGATTGAATCAAGCCTGCGTCCGAAATGGAGAAATATCCGCAGGGAGCTTTATCTAATTGAATATCCATATAAGGGCTGCCTTTCTTTAAATATAGAAAAGGATATGAACCGGTTCATCTTGCCTATTACACACTGGCTAAATATTCTTTAATCATCTGGCTCGTTTCTTCAGGCTGACTTAAATGCGGATAATGTCCGGTCGCCGTCATCTGCCGAAGGACGCTGTTTTTGAGATGGGCATGCAAATAATGGCCTACTTCCACCGGAGCGATACTATCGTCGGTGCATTGAAGAATCAGTGTAGGCACAGATGCATGCTGAAGGCTGATTCGGCAATCGGAGAAAAAAGTGACTTCTGCAAACTGCCTCGCAATATGCGGGTCTCTGGAGCAAAAGCTTTTTTCCAGTTCCTCGCTTAATTCCTTGCGCTCGTTATTTTGCATGACAATGGGTGCCAGGTAGCTGGCCCAGCCAATGAAATTCATTTCCATCATCGAAAGCAATTCTTCTATATCTCGTTTGTCGAAGCCTCCGTAATAATCCGGAAGATCGTTCACATAGCGCGGGGAAGGCCCAAGCATGACAATACGCTCGAAATATTTGGACTCATGAATGGAAGCGAGCATGCCAATCATGCTGCTAACCGAATGGCCGACGAAAATAGCATCTCGCAAATCCAGCGTTTCCATCACATCCAGCACATCCTGGGCGTAGCCCTCTAGGTCATTATATTTTTGTGAATCATAATTGTGAATTTGCGATTTTCCAGAGCCTACATAATCAAACAATACAATGCGATAGTTGTCTACAAAGCTAGGAACCAAATAACGCCACATATCCTGATCGCATCCAAAGCCATGAGCAAAAACAATCGTTTTGCTGCCAGTACCCATTACCTTTACGTTATTCCGTTCCAAAACGTCGATAGTCATTATGAAGCTCCTTTCTGAAGCGCCCTGATGAAGTGATAACGAGGATTGCTGGCTTCTTGTTCATTATATCGGAAAATAGAGGAAGATTGATGATGGGGAGCAAGATTCAATGCTGGAAATGCGAGAGTTATTTAAAGTACGGCCTTTAAAATATACAGGACCACTGTACTTAATAGAACTGGTCAACATTTATAACGTATAGATGTATGGGAACACTCCGACAAATATGAAATAGGAGAAGGCTTGCTTCAAAATATCGAAGGCGTAGGCTCCGTTTAAAATAGAAACGGAGCCTACGCCTGGTTGTGGAATTTTCAGGAAATAATAAACAGTTTCAAATATATAATTGAACTGTTTGGCAACACGGATTGCTTAGCAGACTTTGAAACTGACTTTCAATTTTCAGAAGGACGTGAATTTGCATGCTTATCAGCTCCTTAATTACTGTATACGGAGTAGTTCTATTAACTACGATTATATTTATTTCAGAGAAATGAAGCATGGAGCAGACGACACAGTTTGCTGGGTCTCAGGGGTGTTTTTCAGAAAACACGATTATAAATAAATCTTCCAGGGTAAAGGGCGTTCAAAGAAAGAGTGAATTAACAAGATCATATTAATAAAATGGGAATAATTTAATCGCAATTTTGGTAATAAGGAATAAAGTCTATTTTTTTAATACTTTTTTTAAATGTAAAATTAATAATGCGAAGAATAGAGTGAATATAGGGATGAAAATTATGCTTAAACGGTTCCCATTATTGTTGATAATATAAAAAAAAGATAAAATCATACCAATAATGCTTATTCCAATATTTTCTCGGTTGTATTTACTCATTTTATATTTATTCATTCTATAAAACAATAAAATTAATATTAATACACAAAATATTAAGTTTATAATTAGCAGTGTATTAAGCATATAACCTCCAAATGCATACAATCTAATTGGATTGTATGCATATAAATTTAAATTTGTTTAAGATAACCGTATGCTTTTTCAAGATCTCCATTACATATATTATAATATGTTATGGCAGTTACTCCAGCAATAGCAGCTCCACCACCAGCAGCTATTGCAAGTATAACAGTTTCAATTGTAAATATCGCAGTAAGGGCAGCGCTTGAGAATGCTACCTTAGCACCTTGAAATGTTTTATAATCTCCATAGAAAATATCAATTGTATTCATCGCACGCACAGCATATACATTTTGAATAGAAGATGTTTTCTTGATATTATTTCCTCCTGGAGCATTTTCAAAATTCATACGATCGTAGCATGCCATGGTGTATGTAGAATAGTCTCCATAGTAGTGACAAATAGCTGGAATCCCATTAGCATCATTTGAAAGAGCAGACAGCTTCAAATTGCCTGATGGATTTGGAGTTATGGATATCTCTTGTTTTAATTCTTCGTCAGTCATTTTAACATCATCATGATAGATTTCATTATTTTTATTTACAAAATAATGTTCTACATAGTTTGTGTTTTCATATTCCGACTTATACTTCGCTTCGAACTCTGGGGATGAAAATTCATAATGGATGGTTTGTGTTAGTTTGATTGATGTTCCTTCATTGTTTATTTTTGTATCAGATTGTATGTTCAAAGTTCTGAGAGCAATTAATTCTCCTTCTTGTGAATAAATTGCTTGAGTCTGAGAAGGAATAATATTTTCTTTTACTATTGGAGCTGTTGCATAAACTGAACTTGATGCTACTAGCATAGAAATAAGAACGATAAAAGAAATAATTGATTTGAATTTCATTGAGTCAATCTCCTAATTGTGTTTTATACTAATAATAGTAAAATAACTCTACTTAATAATTTGAAATCTCATTATCACATTTAATTAGTTATTATATCCCAACTAATTCATGATGATTAATTAAATTAAGCCGAATAAAGAAAATGATACCATACTTATATTATTTGGTAAAGAAAAAAGTTCCAAATTTAATTATTTATTTGTACATCGAGGTATTAACGTAGTTCAAATATTTTTGGGATATTTGAAAATTTTTTGTATATATACTGAATTTTTGAAGAAGTTGAGCCGAGTAAGGAGGAATATGTTGCAATTTGTTAAACGATCATGATTGTGTTTCGATCATGTGGTGGTTTTGCTTACCTTAGATAACATCGATTATTTAAAACAGACCGTCCTCAGTTCGGAAATTCTGCTTTGTATGTAATCTTGGTTACTTGTGTCTAATAGAACGCCTTCGGAAGGAGGTGGTTTCACAGGATATAAAGTTCAAAGCGATAGCATTGAATTTGAAAATTTAGGCGAGCATCGTTAATTACCATAAGAAAATGAATATTCAGATTCATGGTATATAATCGAGTATGGATGTGGAAAATATATTTTTCTAGGAATATTGCGTCTTATATGCCGAAAATGAGGTCTTGACGCTTGTGAAAAGACGGTTACGCAGCATTATTACAGCACGATTCTGGAAGGCTATGCGTTCAACCTGATTACGACTTATCTGGACGATGACAACAGCCCGGCAGCGTCCATTCAGGACAACTGCCGGGCTGTTTGCTTTTTATATCGTTGCAGGCATGTCGATGCAAGGCTAAGCTGCATGACTAACGCTGCGAATACCGCTTACCAGAAAAATCTTCCTGCCAATACGCTTTCTTGCAGAAGCTTTAAGGTGTCCGCTGGAAGCTCCTGTTCCATACGGGAAAGCACGTCCGCTTTCTTGTAATATTCATTCGACATATGAATCGTCTGATGCTCATTCGAAGCATCCAGACGCAAAATGCGATTAGAGCCATCCTTAGCCGTCCACGGAGTCCATGCTGGCAGAGAGCTGGCATTTGGATTGCCGGTGTAGAGGAAGTTTTTCCAGTAACCATGAATGGCTGTTGTGAGCTCACTCCGTCCTGGCTCATTTTGCTCCGAGAAGTAGCCGTCAGGGAAATAGGCGGCAATGCCGGCTTTGCGTCCGAGAATGAAATCCATGTCTGCGCCGTGCGTTGCGCCGATCAATTGCTGCAGGCTGCTCGAAATGACACCATCCTGTGTGCCCCATGCGAAACGGTACGCATAAACGGCTGGCTGACCGGAACGAGCCGTCAGTACCTCGGCTGCACGCTCCGCGTTGAAGCTGGAATACAGCTCGCTACCATATTTGATGGCGGCTGCATATTGTGGCCCCTTCACGGGGTCCTTCAGCAGGCTGCCGTCTGCGAAGCCAGCGGCGAAGGCGGGATCACTCAAAGCGAAGGCGGAAAACTCCGTCGCTGTGCTGCCCAAAATCATCGGAAGCTGCGCATATTTGCCGCTCTTCAATACGTCAAAGCCTTCCGCTGGCAGCACCGTGCCATCGCTGAATAAATGCGGGAACGGCGCCATGCGGATGGCCGTTCCACCGAACTGCTGCACGAGATCCGCAGCAGGCTGCTTGCGCAAATATGCCGCGAGTTGCTCGGCTGTTTGGCCAGCTACCCACTTGGCAGCCGCCTCTTCATCGGCGGCTGTGCCATCCGCAGCGGCCAGCTTCGCCAGCACGCTGTTCACCTTGGCGTCGCCGTCCGCCGTAGGCGCGGTCGTCATGCCGCCGCTGAGCACAATGGCTTTCTGAAACAGCCCTTGGCTCAGTGGAGAGATGACGGCCGCCATGACATCGCGGCCGCCGGCCGATTGGCCGGAAAGCGTCACATTGGCAGCGTCTCCGCCGAATCCGCCAATGTTGCCTTGTACCCATTTCAGCGCCTGGAAAATATCCAGCAGGCCGTAGTTGCCCGAATCCTGAACCGCATCGCCTGTTGCTAGTGAAGGGTGATGGAAGAAGCCGAGCGCACCGAGGCGATAGTTGATCGATACGACGATGCTGTTCGTCGCTTCGGCAAGCAGGTCGCCTTTGAAATCTTTGCCGGAGCCGGTCATATTGCCGCCGCCATGCGCGAAGACGAGAACGGGCAGGCTTGTGCTGCTGTCAGCCGGCCGCCAAATGTTCAAATACAGGCAGTCTTCGCTGCCTGCCGCCTTGCCAGCTGCGAGCTGGGTACAATTCGCAGCGAAAGCGGTCGTCTCGAGCGTGCTTGTCCATTCTGCTGGCGCTTGCGGCGCTTTCCAGCGAAGCTCGCCGACCGGCGCCTTCGCATAAGGCACGCCGAGCCAGCTGAGCGTGCTGCTCGCTTCATCCTTGGCGCCTTTAATTGCGCCATAGGCGGTCTGCTGTGTCACATCGGCAGTGAAAGGGGCTTGTGCCGCTTGTTTTTTTATAAGCACTGCTAGCGTTTCGCCGCTGCTTTTATGCGTTGCTTTCAGCGCTTGCGCCGTTGCGGATGCAAGCTGGTGATTGGTCAGCTTGCCGCCTTTTTTCAATGCGGCGAGCCCTTGCTTGACTGCAAACGCCAGCACATCGGCTTCTTTATAGTCAACGCCAGCTTCATAGCCAAGCGCCTTCAGCAGCACTCGGGCATATTCCTGCGCCGTGACAGCCTGCTGCGGGGCGAAACGGCCATCCTTATCTGGCAGCCATCCGAGATGCGGATAGGCTTTCAAATAGTTCACCAGCGGCTGAAGCACTTTGCCTGCTTTCGCCGCATCAGGGAAGGAATCGCTTCCCGAATAGCTAAGCGCTTCTTTCTCTAAGCCTTTCAAACGAAGAAACAGCGTCGCTGCTTGTGCGCGGGTCGCCTGCTTGCTCCAATATTTTTCGCTGAGTGCTTTGCCATTGCCTTTAATGATGCCTTGATCCATTAGTGACTGAATTTCGGTGGATACAGCTGCCGCGGCGGGTGCCGCTGTGCTTGCGTAGCTGTAAAGCGGCATGCTTCCGAATAAAACGGCGAGCAGCAAAGCAACGACGCTCAATTGTCTGACCTTCCCCATTTGTACAATCATCCTCTCTGTTGTCATTTACCGTCATACCGTGATACCTGATCGTTTCTTCTATGATGCCCGGTATTTTGTCACAGCCCTCCTTTATGATGCCTTTTCATTATAAGAAGTCAGTTCCGATGCAACTACGACGATAACGACATCTAACATGTTCAATTCCGACTTTTTGTAATCGCTTTCATTTTTAAGTTTGGGTTGTGAAATCTATTAATCTAACACTCAATAGGTGGTGAGAGATATCTTATGGCATATACGATTAATGAGATTGTGAAAAACGGGCATAGTGGCGAGTTTTTTTAATTGAGCGATGAGGGTGAAGTGGATCGTATATCGACTGTTGATCATAGAAAATTAGATATACATGGGGTAATTCGGCGGATTTAGGATAATGATGAAGGGTATTATGAGTTATTGTGACAAAATAAGCTAAAAAATGGATTGACAATATTTTATAAAATAGGGTAAAGTATAAAATAATTATGAAGCGAAGCACGCTTAAATCCTCCTGGGTTTTTTGCGTGCTTTTTTGCGCTTTATGGGGGGATGGGCTGTGCCATTTTACCTATGAAGGAGTCCCCGCATGAAGAAAAATCAATTTATGTTAACGGTCGTTG
Source organism: Paenibacillus sp. J31R34 (assembly GCF_059383715.1). Classification (NCBI taxonomy): domain Bacteria; kingdom Bacillati; phylum Bacillota; class Bacilli; order Caryophanales; family Paenibacillaceae; genus Paenibacillus; species Paenibacillus sp. J31R34. Next base: position 757,235 of record NZ_JBXENU010000002.1, on the reverse strand, counting down.
TGGCGCTTGCCTTTAATCCGGTTTTGCATGCCCAGGCGGCAGAAGCGAGGCAGCGGCTAAACGATATGGAGGGCCATTGGGCGCGTATTCCTGTGGAGCAGGCGGTACAGTCTGGTTATGCGGGCGGCTATGCGGATGGTACATTTCGACCGAATAAACCAGCTACTCGCGCAGAGCTGCTTGCCGCAGTTATAAAAGCACAGCAGCTTGAGGTGGCCAATATGGATACGCCATTTCTGGATGACAGCGGATGGTTTCGCCCTTATATGGCAGTTGGATTGAAGCTTAGTTTATTGAAAATGGCGGAATATGATTCAGGCAAGTTTAGGCCGAATCAAGCAATTACGCGCGGAGAAGCAGCGAGGCTCTTCGTTCGGGCGGCGGGTGAGGACAAGGCAGGACGTGCAAAGGGATATGTCTATATGTCCAAGCAGCTTGGACTGATGAAGGGTGATGCTGCCGGCAGGATCGGGATGGACCGCAAGCTGACGCGTGCGGAAGCGATCGTGGTCATTCATCGTTTACTGAATTGGCAGTCAGCGCAGGCTCGCGTTGCGGGCTTGATGGAACAGCCAACTTACGTAACGACTGGGGAGCTGAAGCAGTTGGTTGTGTCACTCGAAAGCTTCACGGGCGATGTAATGGTTAGTGGGCAAACGGTGCTGCTTAATCCTGAAGGCAACGGAAAACCAGCCGATTACAAAATAACGTTGGAGTATGACAGCAGGAAAAAAGCAACGACGATATGGCTATATGCGAAGCCCATTGTATATAAACAGTTGTTAATGGAGCTATTGGCCCGTTATGTGGGGGAATCTGCGGATGCGGCTTATGGGGATGCGGTTAAGCTGGATGCTGGAAAAGCGTTGGAGGCTAGACTGCTGAAAACCTACAACGGAAAGAAAATCATAATGGACAAAAGCGAGGCCGGCAAGAGCTTGGTCATTATTATTTACTCAAACTAATCTAATCGGAAGAAGGCTGAATAAGATGGAGAAAATGGGATCGCAATGGTGGAAGGGCTCTATTTTATTGCTAGTGTTGGTGGCGGTAATGTCTACGTTGTCGTTAACGTCGGTAGATTCTAAAATGGCTCAAGCGGCTTCTCCTGTGTTTAAAGATATTTCAGGGCATTGGGCGAAGGAATCGATTGAAGCTGCGGTGAAGGCGGGTATTTTGAACGGGTATCCGGATCAAACGTTTAAGCCACAAAATCCGATTACGCGTGCGGAGCTGCTCAAGGTCATTGCACTGACGACGAAGGTAGAGGCTGCGGCTGCTCCTGCGGGCAAGCCATGGTATACAGGCTATCAGAGGGCGCTGACTGATGCGAAAATCTATGCTGTTGGCGATTTCACGGGCGATCTGGGCAAGGCGGTAACGCGTGTGGAAATGGCTAAGCTCGCCGTACGCGGAGCAAATGCTGAGTACCGCGGCGCAAAGCTGACGGCGGATGAGCTGATGTTCCGCGCCGTGAACGCAGGTCTGCTGTCGCGGACAGGTGCCAAGGCGGAAACGATTGACCCAGATGGGACCACTACTCGGGCACAAGCGGCCGTTATCGTCACGCGCCTGCTGAAACTCGCGGGTGGCGGGAAGCTGTCGGTGGATCAGGGGGCTTCAACAGCGGCTGAGATTAAGTGGCATGATCATAATGTGATAACAATGTTAAATCAAGATGATTTAGTGAAGCTACCTTTTACGAAGGAAATGCGGCCGGGTTTCAATGTATCGATTGAACAGTTGGTTATTGTGGACCCACTCGATAAAGACGGGTATTATGCAGAGTATTTAGAGGGTGCTGAATATCAAGTTTCTGGTAAAGATATCGATCCTAAAAAAACACCAGGATTAGTATTTGGTATGAAGCTTGTAGGAAAAAATTTGGTAGTAGATGCTAATCGCAGTGAAAGTGCAGAAACTAGTTTCTATATGTATACGGAAGGGGATATTGGAAGTACGCAAATTAAAGATAAATTTTATTACTACGACATGAAGACTATAGAACGAAAAGGAATTTTTATGAACAAAATGTCACTATATTTTGGGGTCAAAAACAATGTCGAATATAACTGGAGTCTTCCTTTTGTCCCGAAAAATATTATTACACAGCAAATTAAAAAATATGGAGGATTTCCTATTCATTTTAGAACTTATATTGGACAAAAAGATTACTACTTGACGGGAGTTAAAGATATATGGGCAAAATAAAACCAATTTTATCGTTACTATTAATCTTTTCTATAGCAATTGGAATTTTCCCTATTCAACCTCCAGTGATTACAGCTGCTAGTGCTGAAACGATCACCAAAAGTTACAAAGTGAAATTAGGAACTGAGGGATCTTTCGATCTAGCTTCAAGTAGAAGCAATGTGACAACGGTAAATGCACCGGTTCCAGACGGATATAAGATAAAAACCTATGAGTTTTGGAACATGGTTGCTAATAGTAAAGGTGAATTGAAGTTAGCCAATTCTGGGAGCGCTCAAAGTAACTTTAACTATTCAAATAACGAAATAACTGTGAAAAAAATTACCGGTACAAAGGTGGTAGCAACTGCTGAAGGCTACAATCCTGATATGTATTTTGCAGTAAATAGGCGTTCAAATGGTAAAGAGTGGGTTTTTAAAGGTGTGGATGGCGTAACATACAACGTAGTACCTACTGTTAGCGATGCTTGTTGGCAAGGTAATATCTCAATTTGCCCAGGAATTCTGCCTGAGAAAGATGCAACGGGTAAAACAATTTCAAGCCAAATGAAAAATACTAAAGGTTGGGCAATTGACACAAATCCAAGCTTTCCAGGACCAAATTATTATACCTTTAATGGTCAAAGTGTCCACATAGATAAGTTGATTTCTTCAACTATTAAAATCACAAAAGCAACTGCAACAAACAAGAAAAGCGGTAAAATCTATCACAATGTAGTAGAAGCTAAAAAAGGCTCCGATGGCTTTGGTTACATATCTATTGTGGTTCCTATGGACAAGACTAATACAAATTGGGAATATATCGATTGCAACGGATGTACTGGCAATGCTATAGGAATGAAATATCTTATTTCTGCAAACACAGATTGGGAAGGCCAAACATACTATTACGAAGGTGAAGTTCGAGTCACATACGAAAAACTACCTCCAATAAACCAACCCTACCTCGACTGCACCTGCAAAGCTGATCCATCAACCGTTAGCTTCGCAGACAGAGATGTTACGGTAAACTCAACAATTACAGCAACCCTAAAGCAACGCGGTTCACTCAAGGTAAAAAACTGGAAAGTATTCGCCCGCCTTGAAGATGGAACCCAATATCAAACGCAGACCATTGCTCAGATTATGGATACGATCAGTTATAAATTTGCATTCACAATACCGAAAGCCCAGTTGGTTGGCCGAGACAGCTATACCGAGACATTCGTCATGCGAGCAATAGTCACGTTCACGGATGGAACGACAGCGGAGCAGGCCATTGAATGCACGAGTACCATTACCAAGCCGGGAGCGACTACGCCAACTGCTACAGCTACTAATGGAGTATCCGAGCCGACGCCAGCACCAAGACCGATACTCGAAGTAAATGCCAACTGGAGTCCAACCTCTATTTTCACCGGTGATCGGGCGACTTTATCGGCGACAGCTCGAGGTTATACCGATTATTCATGGGAATTAACTGAAAATTTAGACAAATTTAATTTTGATCAAAGAGATTTCTCTCATCCCGCGGTCACATTTAATGAACCGGGCGTTTATAAGGCTACGCTGAATGTATCTAACGACTATGAAAGCCAATCAGATACGGCGCTGCTTTATGTCAATGATCCAAAACCGGTTGCCATCATTTCTGGGGTGACGCGCTGGATTCAGGGAAGGCCGTTCCCGGAGCTTCATCATCTGAATAACTCCTTTACACCGTTGTCGGAGCGGGGAGTGACTATTGATTTCAACAAGTCGGAAATTCGCTATAAGAAAAATGATAGTGGCACTTACACGACTGGTGTGTGGCCTGCTAAAGCACCGGATCAGCTTGGAGCCTATACCCTTCAGGGAAAGGTTCATGATTCTCAAGGAAGAGAGAGTGAATGGGCAGCCTATCCATTGGAGGTTGTACCTGATCAGCCGCCAGTAGTGGAGCTTTCCGCTGCCGAACAAGGCGTGCGTCATAACGAAAATATGATTTATATTGATGCGAGCAGCCTAGATGGCGACAAGCTGGAGCGTCTTATGCTGGAAGAACGATACGATGCTGACAATGACGGCAATTTTAACGAGGAATCCTGGCGCACGTTATATAGCGGTACGTACAAGGACACGCACAGCGTAAAATATACGACAGTCGGCAAGCGCCAATACCGTGCAACGGTTACGGAGGATTATGGCTTGTCGGCGCAGTCTGCTATTGTGGCAACGGACATTATTAATCGTGCGCCAACTGTTGATTTTACAGCGATTGGCCTGACCCAGCAGCCGGATCAGGGGGAGAGCAGCGGTCCACCAGTCACCTTCTACTCTCCGGATTCGATTTTGCGCTCATGGGTCAATAAGACACCATATGAAGGGGGTACGACGAATAAGGCAAGCTGGAAATCAAATGGAGTTAATCTAACGACTCGCAATGCTCTATGGGCAGATTTTAATGGAAGCTATAATTTAGCGGAAAATGTGAAGCCGCTGCCGGCATGGGAAGGCAGTATCGGCCAAATTTATGCTGGCTACAAAACGACGGTGATGACCGAAGCGGGCTATTATTGGGTTTACAGCTACAAACCGCCAGAGTCTAAAAACTGGGCGTTTGCCATCCGTGATATATGGACAGGCCAGATTGAACATACGTATGTGCATCCCGGAATCACTTTCAAAGGGGCATTTTATCAATATCATCCGAGCCAGATGAAGCAGGCTTATTTTCTGGAAGAAGGGATCGTAAATGCTTCAGGGGACACGCTGCGTTTATATAACATCGAGACCGGTCAGCTGTTGGAAGAATATCCGAACATTGCGCCGCCAGCTGCGGGTGGAGCAGGAGGAGGCAGCTATTGGGACGACCCGAGCAATAAGGTCATTGGCACAGCTTTTTCATCAGATCGGCAGTTTCTGTATGTCGCGTATCGGGAAAGCAATGGAGGACGTACGTTTGATGTTCGGCAAAAGCTTTATGTTGCTAAATATTCTGTAGCGCAAAAAACACTCTATTGGACAAAGCTTGTGCATGCCGGAATAGATATGTGGAATGTTTATCAGATTGGCAGTGTAGATGTGGATGCAAGTGGAAATTTGTTATTGGCTGCGAACATGCGAAGAGGTACGGAGGATAACTGGACGGCATTATTTTATGCTGTAAATCCGAGTGGTCAATTAATAGCGAATCATGTAACTGGCAATGGCATGCTTTCAGCAATTACGATGTCGACTGACCGGACGAAAAGCTATGCGACCTCCATGCGCTTCGAGCTTGGTAATCATGGCTACTCCCAGGTGAGCGGTGTTCTGTCTTACCATACTTCAACAAATAGCTTTACGAGGCTGGAGAAGAACAGCGGCACGATTGATGATTTGAAATTCCCTAATGAGCTCGCAAAAACAGCGGTTAATAAGCCGGGAATGATGGCGACTCCGTATGGATTTTTGATTATGCCAGATGGCTCCATAACGAGAAACGATGATAGAAACCCTTACAGGATGCTGGACCAGTTTTCGGCAGCTAATGTTAAAAGCCCCACCCCAAACGATCCGGTGATGACGCAAATTTTATGGCCTAAAACAGGCTTGATCGGCCCATTTTCACAGCCTTCGGATGAATTTTGGGCAATGGCAGCTGGTGTGAAGCTCTTTAATAAAATCACTTATCAGACATCGGGTGGCCAGCAAGTTTGGGCAAGCTCAGCATTTCAAAAATTACAGCATTGGGCAGGTGTATTGAGCATTAATCAAACGCCGTATTTAGGTGCGGAAACTTTTGAAAACAAAGCCTTATTCGTGACGGATGCAATGAAATATTCAGATGGAAATGGCTATGACGGAGTTGCTTTTAGCGGCGCCTCGAACGTTCTCCCTAACGGCTCAGTTCTAGGCTTTGGAACAGATACAACCTATACGGGACCGTATTCAAGCTCGCTTACAAGCAAAAAAGTAGTTATTCCTTTCAAAGGTGAATCAACGGGAGATATGCCGCGGCTGTTTAACGATACTACGGTTGAAATTGATAGCGAGGCATGGGGCGGACTGCTTTACGATCCAACCAGCGTGATGCGCAATCAGGTGCTTGAATTTGATTTATCCATCAATCATTTATCGAATGAAAAACCGGTAGGAGCGGCCATTCAAATTCAAGATGAAAAAAATATGTATGCGGTGGAGTGGACGGGCAGTACACTGACGCTTTACAAAGTGAAGAGCGGAATCAAGAATGTTATGACTCAGGTCGCGATGCCGAGGAGTGCGGGTATCCCTTATGCCTTCAAGCTGGAATCGCTCGCGGGTGTGCACCGCGTTTCTATTAATGGGGTTAATAAGCTGGAAGCGACGGATGCTACGTACCAAAAGGGATCAGCAGGCTTGATGTCGCTTGGGCAGCAGCAGGCCTCATTTAGCCAAGTGAAGCGCATCAATTATGGCGATTCCATTCCAGAGGAAACCTATGAGGCCGTGCTTGTAGGAGAACAGATTTTATACAATAAGCTGTTTAGTGATCCCGAGACAGATGCTAGATTAGCGGAAAAATGGAGCTACGCGCATAATCCAAGTTATTTTGCCAATACGCTCGGCCTTAGCCAATCTAATGGGAGAGCTTTCGGCGCCGCGCTAACTTCACTCGACAAGCCCGGACTGTATGCCATCACTTATACGGCACAGGATAATCCCGGTTTGGCTGATTACCGTTTGTTCTCGGAGCCTGCCACTAAATCGCTTTATGTGCACCGCAGGCCGATTGCGCAGCCGGATATTTGGTTTACTGGCACCATTTACGCTGGAGGGGAAGCGCTGGATTATTTGACGCACGATACGTCCTACGACCCGGATGTTCCCGGTTATTTGGCGGATCGCTTGTTTCGAACGCGCTGGTCGGACGAGAGCGCTTGGACAACAGGGAAAAGATTGCTTTACAGCCGCCCTGGCGTCGAGCTGATCGTTCAGGAGCAGGTGAAGGACATGCATGGGGCATGGAGTTTCTGGTCGGAGACGAGAGTTTATAAGGAGGCGCTGTCTCCCGTTAATCAGTCCAGACCGGAAATGGTTTTGACTTATCCTAGCGGCTCATCTTCCGCTCCAACGGTTGTCCTGAACGATCCAAATCTGAAGTGGATATACCGGGATAAAGAAAATGATCCGCAGGAACAGTTTTATTTGAAACTAACGTATGTGGATAATGGCCAAACGGCGCTGGAGGTAGAATACCCGGGCGATGATGCGAGCTTCCAGCTTGAAGCGGGTACAGTAGATATTGGACGCAAGGTGAAGGTGCAGGGGCGCGTATTCAGTCGTGGAGTGTGGTCAGATGATAGCAATGCCGTATACTTTATCATCGATTCGCCGCCCACAACCTACTTGCTGAGCTACAACGGAGCAGCAGCATCAGAGCCAATTTATACGAACAACAATCGTCCGAGCTTGCGTGTATTTACCATTGATCCTGAAAATGATCCTATCACGGCAATCGATTACGAGGTATTTTACCATGCTGCCGATCGCAAAGTGATGGATACTAATATGGCGAATGCTGCGACCAGTCATGTACCAACACTTCCTTTGCAGGAAGGTTTGCATTATTGGAAGGCAAGAGCCTATGACAGTTATGTATGGGGTCCATACAGCAGCAATGGCTATTTCTTTGTGGATACGGTGCAGCCGGATGATGTGGAGGAGCAGCTTGAAATTAAACCGACCTCGGTAAAGGTTAATTTTAATGCTTTTAGCGATGCGATCCCATCCTCAGGCCATGCGGCTCGAGTCTTTTATATGCAAAAGGTTAATATGGATGGCAGTGTGTCAACGATTGACTTGAATGGCGATGGTTCAGCCGAATACAATATGGCTCTGCCGGCGGCTGTCCGATCGCATCAAATAGCGGGATTAATTCCCGGACAAACCTATCGATTGACGGTTATAGATACGGATGTAGCGGGCAATCCAGGGAAATATGCGTATATTTATTTTGTGACGAATCGTCCGCCAACGGTTAATGTAGACTGGTCTCCGAAACCGATTTTTGAAGGGGACATGGTAACGTTCGAGGCGAATGCAGCTGATCCCGACAAAGATACGCTAGCTCTAAAGATGGAGCTTAAGTCGCCTTCTGGGCAAAAATATGCGTACGAGTATACCATTTCCTATCCTTACGCCAAGACAGGGCCGAGGCTCAAAATGGAGCAGACTGGCGCATGGCAGCTTAGCGTTACTGTAGATGATGGTCTAGCCGAACCGGTAACGATTTCCAAAACCGTACAAGTACAGCCGCTGAAAGTGGCGGGAATGGTCAATCATACGGACGATTGGAACAGCATTCGTAAATCCTATAACAAAAAGCAGAGCGGGGATGAAGAAGCTCCACGTGCGTATAGCGTATTTTGGGCAGGAGAAAAGTTCATTTTGGTAGCGAATGCGACAGAAACGGGGACGGATACGAAGCCGGAGCGCGTAGAGGTTGCCATGAAAAGCTTTAGGACAAAGCTGGAGGTGAAAAATAAGGCGGGCACATTATGGGCTGGCGAGCTATGGGATGCTTCCTTCGAAAAGCTTGACAAAGGAACGTTAAGCTTCACCTTTATAGCTTATTATAATAATGGAACGGTGAAGCAGGATGTCGTCCAGGTATCGATTGACGGCACATTTAATGAGGTTCTGGGCGTTCATCGGGTACGCTAGAGTCTAGTTTGAAGAAGCTTTATGATAGTAAACAGTAAAACTGATGTCGGTGCTCGGCTAGCGTCAGTTTTACTGTTATTCGAGGCTGATATGTTTTTGCCATATGTGAGGTTAAGAAGAGGTGGATTCTATCAGACGCAAAAGCTCATTTGGCTGGTCAATCAAATAACTAGGCTTGCCGGATACCAGCAGTTCCTTAGGATCGAGTCCCCAGGTGACTCCGACTACCTTAATTCCGCATTTATGGGAGGCTACGATATCCCGCAGCTCATCGCCGACGTAGATTACATCCTCTGGTCGAAGCTGGTTTTCTTTCAAATAGCTTTGAATGGTCTTATGCTTGCCAAACAGACTGTTGGAGCTGCGAATGTCATGAAGGGCGTGAATGCCGTGGGGCTGCAGAAAGTCGGCGACGTTGTTTGCAGCGTTGGATGTAATAACGGATAGCTTTATGCTGCTTTGCAGCAAATGGCTCAATACCTCTTGCATCCCGTTACAAAATGGAATGGAAGCAACATGCTCATTGTATTTCCGTTTGAACTCTATGCTGATTTTGCGAAACAGCATAAACCGATAAAAGGGGACGTCAAGCGCCTTGAATCGCTCCTGCAAAGTAAGCTTGCTCAGCTTTTTATATTCCTCTTCCGTTACAGGCTTAAAACGATATTGCGCCGCCATTTCATTATAGATGGTCAAAATAGCGGCAGCAGAGTCGGCAATCGTGCCGTCAAAATCAAATATAATATGCTTGTACATACCAGCATCAGCTCCCTTGTTATGCCTATTTATACTATAAAGAGGCGACGATAACAACAAGTAGGGTTAACTGAAAAAAAAGAGCAGCATCTGCGGGCAATCCGTAGCTGCTGCTTGCTAGTATGAATTAAGAGCGTTTAAAGATAAGGAAGCCATCTTCAACAGGAATCGTCTGTCCATTGATAGCCGAGGCCTCTTCGGAGAAAAGGAAGGATACAACATCAGCAATCTGCTCCGGCTGAATGAGCTTTTTGCTCAGATGCTGCTCAGCAAGGAAGGTTTTGAAATCATCGCCGTCCTTGATGATAGGTGTATCAATAAAGCCCGGTGCTACCGCTGTTACACGAATGCCGTCCTCAGCAAGCTCCAGTGCTGCCGATTTTGTCATCATGATGACCGCAGCCTTTGCAGCCTGATAAGCAAAGCTGCCTTTAGCAGCCATGTAACCGAAGATGGAAGCGGTATTGACAATAATACCTTTAACACCAAGCTCCTTCATTTTCTTGGAAGCATAGTAGATGCCGAGATATACGCCAAATTGGTCCACGGAAATAACATGGTTGAAATATTCCGGTGTGTGATCCTCAAAGGAGCGAATATCGCCTACGCCAGCATTATTGAAAATACCGTCAAGCGTCCCATGTGTTTCGACTGCTATGTCGATCATGTTTTTAACATCTTCGACACTGGAAACGTCGGCGCGGATCGCGGAAGCTTGTCCGCCAGCCTGTTTAATCAATTCCGCTGTTTCTTTAGCGGTTGCTTCATTGTAGTCGGAAGATACGACGATAGCGCCTTCGGCAGCAAGCTTCAAGGCAGTCGCACGTCCAATGCCGCTTCCCGCACCTGTAATAATGATGACTTTGTTTTCAAGCTTCATAGTGGATAGTCTCCTTTTTGGTAAGTTATTTTTCTAGTTATTATTGTCCGACCATACCGCCATCGACCGTATAAAGCGATGCTGTAACGAATGATGCTTCATCCGACAGGAGGAAATTCATTACCGCTGCCACTTCTTCCGGCTCGCCGTAACGACCCATAGGTGTTGCAGCTTCATTGGCTTTTTTGAACGCCTCCGGATTGCCGAAATTTTCTTCAATTTGACGCATCATGCGCGTATTGATTGTGCCTGGAAGAACGGCGTTGACTCGAATGCCAAGCGGAGCAAGCTCATTAGCTGTAACGCGAGTTAAACCGATTACGGCATGCTTGGACATGATGTATGGGGACATGCCTGGTGCGCCCATAAGGCCTGCCAGCGAGGAAGTGTTCAAAATCGCGCCGGATTTTTGTTTTTTCATCACAGGAACGACGTAGTGAAGGCCGAGAAATACGCCGCGAACGTTTACGTTATACACAAGGTCGAGTGCTTTCACGCTTTGCTCTTCGATAAGTCCAGATGGGCCTTCGATGCCTGCATTGTTGGCGAAATAATCGATTGTGCCGAATTTTTCAACGGCTTTATTGACGTAGTTTTCAACATCCTCTTCTTTGGAGACGTCTGCTGCTACGATTAGGGAGTTGGAATCGTCAAGGCCAAGCTCAGCAACGACTTGCTGCAAGGCTTCAAGCTTCAAGTCTACCAGGACCAAATTAACTTTACGCTCTACAAAACGGCGGGCAAGCTCTTTTCCAATGCCGCCAGCGGCGCCTGTAATGACTGCGGTTTTCGTTGTTGTTGTAGTAACCATGTTTTATCGCATCCTTATCGTATAATTTAGTCGAGCGTTATTATTGAATGAATAAGTTGTATGTCTGCCATTACAGGTTACACTTCACAATGTTGTCACGACAATAATCAATACTCTCTTCAGTGTCACGTAGGTGACAGGTAAAGCATGTATGTCTTCTTTTGGACGGAAATTGAACATATGAAACTCAATTGTTGATTTTGCTTATGATGTTCAAATGTATTCCAACGTATGCATGTCTTGGATGCTTAATAGGTAGGCAAGATAAGCTGACATTTATTCTGGAATATTGAATGAGGTATAATAGGAACAATATGACCTATAAGCTTTGGAGGATGAGCGCATTGGCAACGGAGGATCAACTGGACCGAAGGACAAGAAGAACGCGTCAAGCGATTAAAGCTGCATTCGTGTCGCTCATATTAGAGCGAGGATATGAGGCTGTGACCATACTTGATGTGGCGAAGCGGGCGGATTACAATCGCGGAACTTTTTATAAGCATTTTGTAGGCAAAGAAGAGCTGCTGCAAGAAATACGAAGCGAATTTCTGCTTGGCTTTGCCGAGACCTTGCTCGTCCCTTACGAGGGGATGGATCTGGTAAAGGCAGAAGATATTTATCCTTCGGCGCTGCAGCTGTTTAACCATATTGAGAAAAATAAAGATGAATTTCAAGCGCTGCTCTCTGTAGATCGCAGCTTCGGGTTCGAGCTTTACGACGTGCTTCGGGAGTCGATGAGGCGCGATATGCATATTATTATGGATGAGGGAAGCCCCAATCTAGACTATGAAATTATGCTTAGCTACCAGATGTCAGCTGCAATAGGGGTTATTCTTTATTGGGAAGAGTCGGGCTTTAAATATTCCACGTCCTACATGGCGGATCAGTTAATTGGATTGGTCAATCGCAAAATGGATAAAATCACCTTCAAAAAAAATGTGATTTCTCCATCTCCAACGGTAAGTGTCTATTCCCCTTATAATCAGTGAAGCCTAAGATTGGCTTGCTATCTTCTACAGCTACTGTATAAATTATAATTACATTTTTTTCTATTAATTGATATTGTAGGCTGGGCTAGGAAGATGTATAATTTTTACATGGGTCGTTCCCAGCTCTATCTATCGGGTATCTTGCTTGCAAAAGGGTAGGCTCTTTCAACCAACATAGGGAGGAGGCGCGTCTAATTAAAAATATAGACAAATATTTGTCGTTAGCTTCGCTTGTGTATGTTGAGCGACAGTACTGCGGATTTGTGAGTGGTTACCGTACCCGAATAGAAAAAGGAGTGAATTAAAGAATGAGCAATCGTCAGCTTTATCCATTTATGAAAGCGCTTAAATTTCTGATTGTCCTAAGTTTATTGCTTCCCCTCTATTGGGCAAAGCCTGTGCAAGCGGAGGAAACCGGAAATACCTTGCTCCAGTTGAGCGATTTCGAGGATGGTACGGTGCAGCAATGGGTTGGCCGCGGCGGTGTAGAGGTTCTGGCTGCGAATGCCGCAGCAGCGCGAAGCGGAGCCTACGGCTTGGCTGTAAGTGGACGAACAAGCACTTGGCATGGACCTTCTCTGGATGTGACAAGCCAGCTTGAGGTTGGGCAAACGTATGAGTTTATTGGTTGGGTCAAGCTGCCTGCTGGAGCAGCAAACACCAATATTTCAATGTCTCTTCAGCGCACATTGCCAGCGGGTACCCGCTATGAGAATATTGCATCTGGGGCAGTCACAGCGAACGGCTGGACGAAGCTGCAGGCTGCATTCAAAATGCTCGAGCCGGCCACACAGGTATCGGTTTATTTTGAGGTATCAGGAAGTGCAACCGCTTCCTTCTACGTCGACGATTTCAGGTTCGAGCGGCAGCCGGATCTCGGCCCAATTATTATTGAAGAGGACATACCGTCGCTTCAAGATGCTTTTGCCGGAAAATTTCTGCTTGGCTCGGCTTTTACGAATGATGAGCTTCTGACCGAGCCGGACAAACAGCTTCTGACCAAGCATTTTAACAGCGTAACGCCTGGCAATGTGCTGAAGTGGGATAACACAGAGCCGCAGGAGAACGTATTTAATTTTACGGAGGCAGATGCTGCTGTAGCTTTCGGTGTGCAAAATGACCAGCAGGTGCGGGGACATACGCTAGTCTGGCATGCGCAAACGCCGGATTGGGTGTTCCGGGATGCGAACGGTAATTTGGTCAGCAAAGCGGTGCTGTATGCACGCATGCAAAATCATATTCAGACGGTAATGGAACGATATGAGGGCAAAATATATGCATGGGATGTAGTGAATGAGGTCATCGATGCATCGCAATCAGATGGCTTGCGCCGCAGCCTGTGGTATCAAATTGCGGGTGAAGAATATATTGAAAAAGCGTTCGAGTTCGCCCATGCGGTAGACCCGACTGTTAAGCTGTTCATTAACGATTACAATACGCATGAACCGGCAAAAAGCCAGGCGCTGTATAATTTAATTACACGTTTGCAGGCTAAGGGCATTCCGGTTGACGGCGTCGGTCACCAGACACATATCAGTCTTTATTACCCGACTCTTGCAGAAATAGAAAGCTCCATCATCAAATTCAAAGCGCTGGGACTGGAAACGCATATTACCGAGCTTGATATTAGCGTCTATTCGGATAATTCACAATCCTATGAGGCATTTTCGGAGGAGCTAAAAACACGCCAAGCCAATTTGTACAAGTCGCTGTTCCAGGTGTTTTTGCGGCATACGGACACCGTTACGAATGTGACCTTATGGGGAAAGGATGATGCGCATACTTGGCTTCGCACCTTCCCGGTAGCCCGCAACAATTGGCCGCTCCTATTCGATGAGCGATTGCAGTCCAAGCCCGCCTATTGGTCGGTGCTGGAAACGGTCGAGGCGCCTGAGGGGCCGCTCGTTCCTGCTGCGCCGTCCGGCTTAACAGCAACAGCTGGCAACGTGCAGGTTCAGCTTGCTTGGAATGCAGTAGCTGGCGCGACCTCGTATACGGTGAAACGGGCTACGACGAGCGGCGGGCCATATACGACGCTGTCTGCTGCTGTAGCTGGTATCGGATATAATGACACAGCCGTTACGAACGGAACGACCTATTATTATATTATTCAAGCGGTCAACAGCGCTGGCACAGGAGCAGCCTCGGCCGAAGCTGCTGCCACACCGAGCGGTACAACCGGACCAGAGCAGCCTTCTGGTTCATTAGAGGTAGCTTACCGGGCAGGGGATACCAATGCTGGGGATAACCAACTGAAGCCGCAGTTTATTATAAAAAATAACGGGACCGCTCCCGTCGCAATGAGCGGACTTACTATTCGCTATTGGTACACGATTGACGGAGAAAAACAGCAAAATTTCTTCAGCGACTATGCCCAAGTAGGCAATAATAATGTGGCGGGCAGCTTCGTCAAGCTGAGTACGCCGCGGACGGGCGCCGATCATTATGTAGAGCTGTCTTTTAGCGCTGGCGCTGGCAGCATTCCGGCGGGCGGAACATCAGGCGAAATTCATACGCGCATTCATAAGAACGATTGGACGAATTTCAGCGAGACGGATGATTATTCCTTTAACCCGCTGCGAATCACTTATGCAGATTATACAAAGGTCACCTTGTATCAAAACGGAGATTTAGTGTGGGGCACGGAGCCTAGTTAAATGAGGAATAAACGGCAAGAAAGAAATGCAGAGATTTAGGAATACAGAGACACAGGAATATAGTAAAAGGAAGGGCGGAAGGCATAGCGTTGCCTTTTCGCCCTTCCTTATTTAACGATAGATTGAATCAATCAGCTTGTCCGACAAAGGAAGACGATTGATCAGCACATGAATAGGTCTATTAGGGTCTATTCTATGGCCTATTGCAGCTTAGTTTGCTTGGAGGCTAATTTTTCAGCAATTTCTTCTGCCTGATATATCGTCGTATAGGGATCAGCAGAAAGGTATTTATGAATATCCAGCTCATATACCTGGTTATTTTTCATGGCATCCATCCCCGCCCATATTTCAGGAATATCTTCTTTATCGCTGTTTTCGGACTTCATAAGCAGGAGATAATCGCCTACATATTCCCCAAATAGCTCGGAGCTGATATCCATGCTTTCCTCGCCTTTATCAATTAAATCCTGTTTGATTTTTGTAGCAGGGGTGAGGCCAAGCAAGTCGTATACCGCTTTACCGCCGCGGTTTGCACTTTTTCCAACAATGCCTACATTAGTGAGCCAATTAAAATCGGCTATCGTAAAGGTGGCGCCAGCCGGTACGGCCGCCTGTGCTTTTTTGTGCGCTGCTTCTGCTCTTTGGGTAAACTGCTCATTCCATGCTTCAGCTTCCGTCTGGCGATTCAGAATTTCGCCCATAGCGGTCACTTCCTCTTCCATGGATGCATATTCGTCAGGCACGAAAACGACAGTCGGAGCGATTTTGGAATAGGAATCATAGGCATCCTTGTTCCACGTAATAATGAGATCAGGCTCAAGTGCTACCATTTTTTCAAGTGAAACCTGATTGTGATTGCCGATATCCGCTGTTTTCTCGAGAGGTTTGCGCATAAACTCGCCATAATCGAGAAGGCTGTGAGGCACTCCGATCGGAGTGACGCCTACAGCAAGCACATGTCCGATATTCCAATCTACAATAATGCGCTCGGGCTGAGCTGGGATTTCGATCTCGCCAATAGATGTGTTTATCATCCGAGTTACCGGTGTTTGGGCTGCATCCTCCACCTGTTCAGCAGTCTCCTGATTGGCGCAGCCAGCGAGGAATACAGCAAGTGCTAGCATGGCGAGGCATGCCATTTTGTAAAAAGCTTGTTGTCTAAACATCTCGAACCCTCTTTCTAATTGATAACAATTTTCATTTAAACCTCACTTTAGATGAAATTTTTAGATTGTACAATGACCAATTCGGAACGAGAGCATACCCGTTTCGGAACTTGACTAAAGATTGTATTGAGAATTGTTATCATATATGATGAGGATGCACGCCCGTTTTAATGCTAACGATAGGAGCTTTCTTATGGATATAGAGCAATATGCAGCGCTTTGGGACAATAGGCCAGTCCGGCTATTGGATGTCCGTCGTTATGAATATGAGATTAATCAGGCACCGAGCTCCCAATTATGTCCATCCAACACCTTTTTATTTGTCATGCGCGGCCGAGGAATCATATGGCTGGATCAAGAGATGCATAGGGTTGACACCTGCTATGCCATTCATGGCAGCCAAGGGGCGCATCTAAGCGTCATAGCCGATGAGGCGATAGAGCTTTATTGGGTTGTATATATGTTTGTGGGGCCTTTGCCCGTGGAAGCTGCGGATTTGAATGCCCACTTTGGCATGCAGCTATCCTATCCTTCACCGCTTTTGGCGCATATGGCGCAGCTGCAGAGGCAATGGGAAAACATTGATTATTTGGAGCGTATCCAATCTACTTCCCAATTTTATCAATGGCTGTACGAGCTGCTGAAGCAAATACGGCAGCATCGCGCACTAGCCTCAGGCCTTGACCGAACAACGCAGATCATTGGCTATTTTGCAGAGCATTATAAAGAGCCTCTAACTGTTGAGCACGTAGCAGCTGCATTTAATTGCAGTACCCGTTATATAAATCGGCTGTTCCAAAATCGGCTTCATATGAGCCCAGGACGTGTACTGGCTCAAATTCGCATGGCTCAGGCAACACGGCTGCTTAGACAAACGGAAGCGACCCTGCAAAATATTGCCGAGCAGGTCGGCTACGCGAATGGTTTCACACTGAGCCGTTATTTTAAAAAGAATTTCGGAATCTCTCCCAAGCATTATAGGGAGCAGCTTAGAAAATACGGGCCAACCTTTGAAATAGGAGCTGGCGAGCTTGATTCAGCTGTAAAGGTATGGCTAGGAGCGAATAGTGAAGAGCCGGTAATTCGGGGAAACAGCAAACCAAGTGCAAGAACGATTGCTACGCCAATGGGCAGCATTCAAGTTCCGGCTATGCCGAGCCGGGTAGTGGTGGATTGGGATATCGGCCACGTTTTGGCGTTAGGGGTTACACCGCTAGGAGCGCCGTATTCTCTTATCGGGGGCAAGAAGTGGTTTGAGCCCTATATGAATGCGGAGGCTGTGAATATCGGCAATCATAACCACATCTCGCTGGAAAAGGTTCTAGAATTGGAGCCGGACCTGATTATTACCTGGGACCCCGGCGCATACGCCTCGTATGCCCGCATTGCGCCAACGGTTGTTTATCAAAGCGGAGCGTACCAGACAATAGCGGAGGAAATTCAAGCGATGGGCCATATTTTAAATCGACAAGAGGAAGCGGAAGCATGGCTAAGTGAGTTCGTGCGGCGGACAACTCTAATACACAATCATGTAAGCAAATATGTTTCCCCTGGGCGTACATTAACAATAGCTGATCCGAATTGGGGCGAGCACGTCGACCTGATAGGAAACAGCAAGGGCCGTGGCGGCAGAGCAGCCTATGAGCTGCTGGGATTTAAGCCTGCCGAAAAAGTGCGGAGTGAAATCATAGAACAGGGGCTTGAATATGCCCAAATAGACAGAAGGGCAATTAGCGCGTTTCTTGGCGACTATTTGCTCATGCTGAATAGTCCGCATGGCAGCTCCGCTACACATTCAATACTGCGGCATGAGCTGGATAAAGTGTCGACCTGTGAAGTGATAAACCTAGAGTGGAGTAAATATTTTCTATCCGATCCCTTGTCATCATTACTGCAGGCGGAAGAAATCGCGCAGCAAATTACGGCAGCGGGTCCCATTTGTATGCGGTAATCAAACCAAAGAGGACGAGGAGGAAGGAAGAAGGGGACATCGCTGCCCTCCCTCCTCCGCAGCAATCATCTAGCTTAGGATCTATGACTGCTGAAAAATAGATTCGGATGTTAAACCTTGCCTGAGTTAACCTGTGTATCGATGGAGCCGCCCTGAATAATAATTTGAACGGCAGAAGCGATGATCGGAGCTATTGGCAAAATGACAAGCTTTTCACCAAAAGCCTCATGCTCCTCCTGCATCGCAATCGTATCGGTGACGACGATTTCGCTGATATTTGGCGAGGCCAGCAAATTGTGGGCCCCTCCCGAAAACAGTCCATGCGTAGCGCAAACATAAGCATTCTCGGCGCCATTTTGCTTAAGGGCATTAACGACATTGACGATTGTATTTCCGGTATCAATCAAATCCTCAATAATGATAGGCGTTTTGCCCGTTACATTCCCAATAATATGCGTTATTTCCGTCTGATTGTGAGCGGGGCGGTTTTTGATCATAATAGCGAATGGACAATCCAGCTCGACCGCAAGCTTTTCCGCTGTTGAGGCGCGTCCTGCATCGGGAGAAACGACGACCGGATTTTTAATATTTTTGCTTTTCAAATGGTGGATAATAAGATCGAGGGCGGTTAAATGGTCAACCGGAATTTCGAAAAAGCCTTGAATCGGATCGGCATGCAGATCAATCGTTATGATGCGGTTGGCGCCTACAGTCGTCAGCACCTCGGCGACCAGCTTCGCCGAAATTGGCTCGCGGGGAGCGGTTTTTCGCTCTTGGCGGGCATAGCCATAATAGGGCAAGATCAAATTAATTTTATTGGCCGAAGCACGCTTGGCAGCATCAATGAGCACAAGCAGCTCCACCAAATGCTCATTGACCGGATGGGACATCGCTTGAATGATGAAGACGTCACAGGTGCGAATCGGCTCCTGATAGGAAACGTGAATTTCCCCGCTTTGCTGGCGGGTAATAGCGACATCGCCAAGCGGCTGCCCAAGCAAAGAACAAACCTGCTGCGCGAGCTTGCGATTGGATGTACCGGAAAAAAGCTTTATTTTTTGCATCCTAAGCCTCCTAAAGGAAAAGCGTTTCACCAACTTTTTGGATCGTAGTATCGGACATCTCCGATGCGGTCTTTACAGAAATTATTCGCGGCATTGAAGATTTATTCGATGAATTACAATTACGACTACTGGGGGCTTGGATCGAAATACGTATATTGAGCTCAGAAAACAAATTGGATATGCTAGAGAAGATAAAGCAGAGATAGAAAAGGAGCTGAGGGCATGGGCCAATCATTGCGAGTAGAAGAGCTGACAGAACTGAATGAGGATACGTTAGAGGAGTTAGTCGGGCTCATTGTCGAGGTTGTAGAGGATGGAGCGTCGATCGGCTTCCTGCCGCCCCTTAGCAGGGAGGATGCTAAAGCTTATTGGCAGGGAGTATTGGAGCCGGGCACATTGCTGTGGGTTGCCAAGGAGGGAGAGCGAATTGTCGGTACCGTACAGCTTCAGCTGGCGCAAAAGCAAAATGCGACCCACCGTGGGGAAATCGCCAAAATGATGGTGCAGCCCCAGCAGCGGCGCAAAGGCATTGCCAGACTGCTGATGCAGCAAGCGGAGGACCGGGCTGTTGCGGAAGGACGAAGCCTGCTCATTCTGGATACGCTGGAAGGAGCGCCTTCTAATATTTTGTACCAGTCGCTGGGCTTTACTGAAGCGGGGCGTATTCCGAAATTCGCTCGGTCAGGCGATGGCAACCTATATGCCACGGTATTATATTATAAAGAAATATAGCCTACTTACATATTCTAGAAAATAGGAGCTAATCGAGTGGTCGAAATAGAGCTAATACTCCCTAATAACGAAAATCGTCCAAAGCCCAATTAGAAGCTTATCGCTCTTAATTGGGCTTTAAAAAGAATCGTGTATTTCATCTGACTAAATATCAACTATATAAAGCTATTACAGCTCGATTTTTCACTGCTCTTTGGCGTTGCCGTTAAAGTTATTGTTACTGGGGCTTCGCAAACTCCCGCTCATAAATCGAGCTGACGAGACTCAGCACTTTAGCGCTTTGGTCTGTGAATTTCAGCTCGGCGGCTTTGCCATTTACAAGATAAGAGCCTGGCGCTGCAAGCTTCTCCTTGCCGATTGCTGCTTCATAAAGCAGGGAAGCTCCCTTGCTCGGATGCGGGAAAAATAGCTTCATGATTGGCGTTATATAAAAAGGCAGGCCGGACTTTTTCCCTTTTCTAATCGTATTATTGCCGCCCGGGTCAACGCTGATGATGCGAAGCCCTTCAGCTGCCAGCTGCGGGGCCAGCTCCTTTGTCCACAAGGAAAGAGCGAGCTTGGAGGTGGAGTAGGGACCGAACAGCTTCTTGAATTCCGTTGGGCGCTCCAACGTTTGCGAGTCGAATTTCCTCAAGGTTTTGAAAGAGCTGGTCGATGTATTAACGATCGTCTTGTAGCTTCCTTTTTCCAGCAGCTCCTTCAGCTCCATAAAGACGGCATAAGGCGCGACCGTCTGCAAATCAAAATGCTGCTCCCGCCCTTGCTTGGTCATGGCAAGCTCCGAAAAGCTTCCTCCAGCATTATTGAAAAGCACATCAAGCTTTGCTTCTGCTTCTTTAATTCGCTTCAGTGCCTGCTTTAAGCTTGCAAAATCAGCTAAATCGGCTTTATACACGCGGAGCTGGCCCTTGCGCAGAGCAGCGTGCACCTCCTCGTCATCCTCTAGAAAATCGGAACGAATGAGCGCGGCGACATGCCAGCCTTCACCAAGCAGCCTGCGAGTCAGTTCAAGTCCAATTCCATTATTAGCGCCTGTAATGAGCGCGGTTGGTACATCTATTGGTTTGTTCCTCATCATGTATCCTCCTCTATATGGTTGAACCATCTCAGCAGCTAGCCGTTGCTGCTGCTCTTGATGGCATTAGCGTACAACTTGGAGTCAGCTCCAAGTCAAGCGATCCGGCAAAACTTTTTGAAACATAGGGCTTGCAAGTTTTTTAAGAAATGTAGAAACCAGTCGAATGCTGAAACATGTTACAATCTTTTCAAAAGAAAAATAAGCATTCTAACGGAGGCCATGATGCAGCCATTTACGAAAAGAGTCATTGAAATCATAAAATGCATTCCCTCAGGTGCTGTTATGAGCTATGGGCAAATTGCCGAGCTTGCGGGAAGCCGCAGAGGGGCACGCCAGGTTGTGCGGATTTTGCATACCCAGAGCAGTATTCATCAATTGCCGTGGCACCGGGTTGTCAATGCGCAGGGCGAAATCTCCATTCCGAATGAAGAGGGGAATATGGAGCAGCGCTCTCGCTTGGAGGAAGAGGGCATCGAGGTGAGTGTGCAGGGCAAGCTGGATTTGGCAAAATATCGTTTTAATCCGGCGCCAGCGGACATAATGGGAGCGTGGGATAACCTAGACCCAGACGATGTCGACCAGATGTTTTAAAAAAATGACCGGATTCAGAGAAACGAGGCAGATGGATGCGTAAAATACAAGCAAGCGATTCGGGCAAAAAAGTGATCCTAACCGCTATAACGTTCGTGTTATTGTTGACGGCATGTGGACGCTCGGAGCAGCCAGCTCCATCTGCATTGCCAACTTCCTCGGCAACGCCACAGGAGGCGCCTACGGCAGCATTGCTGCCAGAGCAGCATTATGGAGACAAGCTGCAAATGCAGGACAAGCGGCAGAAGCTGTATCATTTTATAACGACCGAGCTGTCCGGGACGGCTGGCTTTTATACGAATTTGCAGGATACGGAGCAAAATGCGGAGCTGACGACGGGGCATGAAATGCTCAGCGAGTCGGCAGGGCTTATGATGCGCTATAAGGCTCTAACGCAGCAAAAGGCTGCTTTTGAGGAAGAATGGGCCCGCGCCAAGCAAACCTTTAATATGGAGACGGCTTTCAGCTACCGCTTCAGCCCTAAGCTGCAGAAGCGTTATACGCTAAACGCGGCGGTTGACGATTTGCGCATCATTCGGGCGCTGTATGAGGCTGGAGACGTTTTTCAAAATGAAGGCTATAAGCAGGAAGCCGACAGCTTCGGCATGCGTTTTTACGAGCATAATGTGAAAAATGGCTATTTGTATGATTTTTATGATGAAACGTACAAAATAACGAATGAGTTTATTACGCTGTGTTACATCGATTTGAAGACGCTGAGACTGCTACCTATTGAGGCGGGGGAGCGGCAAACGCTGATCGCTAATATGGAGAAAATCATTAATGACGGTTATTTAACGGATGAATTTCCTTTTTATGAGACCCGTTATGATTATGGCAAGGGGAAATACAGCTCGGATCATATTAATATGGTGGAATCTTTGCTGACGGTGCTTATTTTAGCCGAAATGGGTGAAGAAAAAGCCGAAAGCATCCGATACATAAAGGATAGGGTTAAGGCGGGTACGCTTTACGGCCAATACACGAAGGAAGGCGCAGCCACAACGGATACGCGCTCGACGGCCATCTACGCCATTACAGCGATGATTGGCTCCGTGATTGGGGATCAGACCCTTTATGCCGACAGTATTGGCAAAATGAATGAGTTCCAGATCGAGGAGGTCGGAAGCCCGCTGCTCGGCGGCTTTGGCGACACGGCTGCTCAGCAGGCCTACTCCTTCGATAATCTAATGGCTTTGCTTGCTTACACTTACTAAAAGCATGTTGAAAAAGGATCATCACTGCGTGAAAGGTTTGGCTTACGATCGCTGTTGCCATTGGATTTCTTGAATTAAAACTGATTTAGCTGTAGAAATCCAATGCCAAATGCGAACGCTACCGCTTCTCCAGCTCAAACCTTTCACTCCGCTTGCCTTTTTCAACATGCTTTTAAAAAAGATATTAGAAAGAGGGCGCCCACCATGTTATTAGACAGGGCCAAGAACTATGCTCGGCGAGCCTACGCTTTATTCAGCCGATACCTATCGCCTGCAAGCTTTGCGGCTTTGGCAGTGCTCATCATTACCGTCATCGCCTTGTTCACGCCCCCGTATATTGGGATGGCAGACAACGGGGACTTTTTTCGTATTTTGTACAGCAACGGTTTATACTTTAACACTCCTGATTATGACAGCCAATATCTCGGCCACTTTGTAAAGAATTTTGGCATTTTGCAATATTATAATGAAAATGGAACAACCTTTACTTCCTCGCAATCGTGGTTCATTCAATTGTCGATTGCGCTGAATACGCTGCTGGCCAGCAGCCAGGTGTTCGATGTGCGTTTTCAGGCAGCTATATTGACGATTCTTTACGTCATTGCGATTTATTTGCTCGTCGAGAGCCTGACTTGGAAAATAGCCCGTAAATACGGCTATATCATCGCGCTGCTGGCGATTTTTATGTTTGGAGACACCGGATATACGGCGTTTTTCAACTCTTTTTTCAGCGAAGGCATCGTGCTCATTATGATGATGCTCGTCTTTGCCTCAGGGCTGCTGCTTTACCGCCGCCGTTATAATGATTACGCGATGCTCGCCGTGTTTACGGTTAGCGGCTTCCTGCTTACGACGAGCAAGCAGCAAAATGCCCCGGTTGGCGTCATTATTGCCGTCATCGGCCTGTTCTACCTGTTCATCCATGTGAAGCGAACGTTCCGCGTGCTAATGCTGACATCGCTCACAGTTCTGATGCTTGCGGGCATTGCAACGTATGTGCTCATTCCGAAGGAGTTCGTCAACATTAACAAATACCATGCGATGACGCGGGGGGTGCTGATGGGCTCGGATGATCCGGAAGGCGCCTTGGAGGCGCTCGGCATGGACAAGCAATATGCGATTTTAAAGGACAGCATTTATTATGAGCCGTTTACGACGGTGGATGTGGATTCGCCGATTTTGGAGGAAAACTTCTACAGCCAGTACGGCTTTGGAGCGATTGTCGGCTATTATATCAGCCATCCGGATCAGGCTGGCAGCATGCTGAATTTGGCAGCGAAAAATGCATTCAGCATCCGCCCTGCGGCGATGGGCAACTATGAAAAGTCGGCTGGCAAGCCGTTCGGCCAGCAGACGATCTTTTTCTCCGGCTACAGCTTGCTAAAAGAGGCGCTTGCGCCCAAAACCTTCGGCTTCATCGTCATCTGGATGATTGTCGTCATTGGCGTATATATGCCGGCTTTCGTAGCGGCAATCAAGGCGCGCAATCTAAGGCGGGCTTCACGCCTGCCGCTCATCGTCATGATGATGCTGGCCGGCTTGTCCGGCATCTTCGTCTCGATTATCGGGGCGGGGGACGCCGATTTGGCAAAGCATGAATTTCTGTTCACCGCGGCCTTTGATCTCATTACGTTTTTGGTCATCGCTGACGGCGTGCGCCGCAGATTATGGCATAGCGAGCAGGAGCAGGATTCGCCAAATGAAATACATGTAGAGAGGCTGGGAAGGTGAGAAGGTGAAAAAAAGCAAATATAGACAACCATTACCGAAAATACTATTGAACCTGCTGCTGTTGCTCTGTTTGCTTTATGGTTCTTCCACTTCTTCTCTCGCTGCTGCCGCAGATAAAGAGGCAGAGCCAATCCGTGTGCTACTGCTCTATGACAGCTTGGCCATTGGTACGCCAAAGGCTGGCAATGTAGAGGCGCTGCAGCAGCAGCTGGCCGCATTTGGAGTGGAGGTCACACTCCTCTCCGTAGACGGTTACTCAGGCGGCATGCTGGAGACATATAGCAAGGTGATTCTAGTACGCAATGCAGCTGATATGGAGCTGACGAACGCCGCTTTTGTCCAAGATAGGGGAGCCTACCGAGGGGATTATTTTCACATCGGCGAGGAATTGCCCGCCCGGCAGCAGGAAGCGCTGCATATTGCCATTGAACAAACGCCGAGCGAGGAAACGATGCGGCTTGCGATTGGCCCGTTCTCGGATGAGGCGGTACGTGTGCAGAACACCCCGTACATCGTGATGCAGATGGCGACGGCCGAGCCTCAAGCCGAGGCATACGGCAGCTTTAAGCCCAAGCAAAATGATGGGGCGAACGGGAATTCTCCCTACGCAGCGAGGAATGAGCATGCTGCGTATGTGCCTTATTTTCAGAAGGGGAATTTGAGCGAGCTGGCGATGTCGTATGTGCTGAAGGATTGGCTTGGGCTTTCCGAGCCGGGGCAAACCTACCTGCTTTTTAAGGAAATA
Source organism: Paenibacillus sp. J31R34 (assembly GCF_059383715.1). Classification (NCBI taxonomy): domain Bacteria; kingdom Bacillati; phylum Bacillota; class Bacilli; order Caryophanales; family Paenibacillaceae; genus Paenibacillus; species Paenibacillus sp. J31R34. The sequence goes on along the minus strand of NZ_JBXENU010000002.1, from coordinate 732,009 downwards.
TACCCGTTTTCGGATTTAACGCTTTTGGCCGAGATGGCCGATAAATTATACGAGGCAGGCATTCCTTTTGCGATTAGTGTGCAGCCGGTTTTCAGCAATTCGGATTTCCCGGCGATGCAGCGCTATCTGGAGGCGCTAAAATATGTGCAGTCGCGTAACGGCTCTGTGCTGGTCAATGCGCCTGTCGTAGCTTCAACTATTGGTCAAAATGATCAGACGCTCAAAACGAAGATGACCTCGTTCATTGACGTGTTAGCGGCATACGGCATTGCCCCGCTCGGCATGGGGGCGGAAATGTATTGGTCCTACGACAAGGAATACGCTGTGGACGGCATGGGCTTCTTCGATTCGGCGGTGCTGCTCCCTAATAAGAAGCTGATGTACCGCTCGCAGACGAACGTTTCCAAGCCCTTCGCCTCATCGCTTTACAGCATAAGCCCGAGCTTTCTAGCAGGCTTTGAACACCAGGGCAAGGCTTGGGAGCCGCTTCCGATGAATACGGCGCTGACGTATGATTTTGCTGAAAATGAAGCACAGCTGAGCGCCGATCTTACCAGTATTACCGAGAGCTGGATGACCTTCGCGGATTATAAGCAGAGCCACCATGAGGTGCGGACTGAGGCGCATGTTATCCTATCGCAAGGTGGGCATATGACGATTAATGGTCAAGCAGTCGCCTTAAGTGATGCGCTGCGGCAGGTCAGCTCTGATTATGAATACGCAGATAAGGGAACGGTAAGCTTTACCACCTTGTTTAATGTGCAAAATAAAATTTTTATCGTCATTATTATGGTGTCGCTCTTCATATTCGGCTTCCTCTTTATGATTGGATACCGACTATACAGACGCAAATACTTCAAATAAGGAGACAGCTATGACAATCGCAGACATCCTCATGTTGATTGCCGTTATCTGTATTTGGTCGCTCCTGCTCGTCAATGTGGTGCTGATTATCGCCGGCTATTTATTTTATATCCAGAGCGAAGGGAAGCCTGTACCGGAAATCAAGGGGGAGACTCCCTTTGTCACCATTATGGTACCGGCCCACAATGAGGGCAAGGTCATTACGAAGACGGTCGAATCGCTGCTGGCGCTCGATTATCCGCATGACCGCTACGAAATTATCGTCATCAACGATAATTCCTCGGATAACAGCGCGGTGCTGCTTGCCGAGGTGCAAGCCAGATACGCAGGACGCAATTTAATCGTTATCAACACCGACAAGGTTACAGGCGGCAAGGGCAAGTCGAATGCGCTCAACATTGGCTTCCAGCAGAGCCGCGGCGAGCTGATTGCCATTTATGACGCGGACAATACGCCGGAGCGCACAGCGCTTCGCTATCTGGTCGGTGAAATTACGAATGATGATACGCTGGGCGCGGTCATCGGGAAGTTTCGTACACGCAACCGCGATACGAATCTGCTCACCCGTTTCATTAACATTGAGACGCTGTCCTTCCAATGGATGGCGCAGGCGGGCAGATGGAAGCTGTTCAAGCTTTGCACGATACCCGGCACGAACTTCATCATGTGGCGTCATATCGTCGAGCGGATTGGCGGCTGGGATGTGAAGGCGATTGCCGAGGATACCGAGATCAGCTTCCGCATTTATATGATGGGGTACCGAATCAAGTTTCAGCCGAAGGCCGTCACCTGGGAGCAGGAGCCGCAAACGGTCAAGGTATGGTTCAAGCAGCGGACGCGCTGGGCGAAGGGCAATATTTATGTCATTGTGAAAAATATCCCCTTGCTGTTTGACCGCTCGGCAACGAATATCCGCTTTGATATTTTATATTTTTTATCGATTTATTTTCTTCTGCTTACGTCGCTCGTTATGTCGGATCTGCTGCTGATTCTTCACGCTTTAGGTTATGTACATACGACAATTGCCGGATTCAGCTCCTTCCTCTGGGTGCTGGCGGTCACGCTGTTTATAGTAGGCACTTATATTACGCTAACAACGGAAAAAGGCGAGTTAAGGCTGTCCAATGTATGGATTATTATGCTGATGTACGTATCCTATTGCCAAATGTGGATGGTTGTTGCCGCCTACGGCTTATATACCTACCTCAAGGATTTAGTGTTTAAGCGTGAAGCTAAGTGGTACAAAACCGAACGTTATTAAAGCTGGAGGAGAGCATCATGAAAATACGCATATCCGTCATTACCTTCCTTTGCATGGCGCTGCTGCTGGGCCAGTTCGGCCAGCTTGGAACAACTACGGCAAGCGCAGCAGAGGCACCGGGCACAGAAAGCTATAAGATTTCATTCATTACAGCCGACACATCCATGTCGGGTGTAATGGCGACGCGCCAGGACTTTTTTCAAATACCGTCTTATTGGAATGTAAGCAGCGTCACCGTCAATGTTGACTATATGGTGTCGCAGTTGGCCGACAAGGACCGTTCCAGCGTCACCTTGGCAATTAACGGCGTAGCCTTTTATTCGTTCCGCCCAGACCGCACAGTGGAGAAAAAGCAGCGCCTTAGCGTAACGATTCCGCGCGAGCTGCTGGCGGAAGGCACAAACACGCTATCAACATTAGGAAGCATCGAGACGATCGTCAATGATCAAATGTGCTCGCCAGACGAGGCGCGGGACAATTGGCTGCAGCTGTACAGCAGCTCAAGCGTCGATGTTCGTTATGTGAGCAAGCCGCTGGACGGCTCCATCCGTGATTTTAATGAGCGGTTTACGGGCCTTGATACGGGAAGCAAAAGCTTGAATACCATTGCGGTGCCGAAGCAGGCAGCACCTTCCGAGCTGGAAGCGGCGGTCTATGCGCTGTCGGGCTTTGCCAAGGCGAATACACTTCAGGACAAGACGATTCCACTGCTTGCCTTCGATGATGAATATTATTCGGGCAAAAAGCTCGTAACGGCTGTAGCTTTGTATGATCAGCTCCCAAGCGGGCTGAAAACAGCCGTTGGCACGCCTGATTTGAACGACAAAGGCTTAATTCAGCTCGTGCGCCAAGGCGAGCAATGGACGCTCGTTGTGACCGCGAAGGATGAGGCGCTGCTGGTGAAGGCGAGCCGCCTTGTGGCGAATCAGGCATTAATGGCGCAGCTCGATAGCGACCGTAAAATCGTCGACGAGAGCACGGATGTATCGACGCCTGTGGTCAACATTAGCCGAAATGTCGTATTGACTGAAGCAGGCGATGAGCTGAAGGGCCCGCGCCATCAGGAAAAAGCTTATTTTGTTTCGCTGCCGGCCAACCGTTCCATCGCTGACGCAAGCAAAATCAGCCTCGATTTCCGCTATGCAAAAAACCTGGATTTTGACCGTTCGATGATGACGGTACTCATTAACAATACGCCAATCGGCAGCAAGAAGCTGACGGAGGAGCTGGCAAATGGCGATTCGATTACACTGCCAATTCCGAAAAATCTGGACATTTCCGGCAACTTTTCCGTCGTTGTCGCCTTTGATCTAGAGCTGGAAAACGCCGTTTGTGTGCAAAATCAGAACCAAATGCCATGGGCTTTCGTGACGAAGGATTCCATGCTGCAATTGAATACGAAGGACCGGACGGAGCTGTTGTTCAACAACTATCCGTATCCATTTTTACGAGATGGAGCATTTAATCAGGTAGCGGTTGTACTGCCAAAGGAAAGCGATTCCTACACTTATCGTACGGTAGCCAACCTGTTCAATTTGCTCGGACAGTATGCTGAAGGCAATACGGGAGACGTTCTCTTTTATAACGATGATGTCGCTGCTGATGTTTTGAAAGCCCGCAACGTCATCGCGATTGGAACCTTCCAAAGCAACAAGGTCATTCGGGATCATAATGATGCGCTGTACTTCAAATATGATGCGAATGGCGCAGGCTTGCAGTCCAATGAAAAAATGAGCATTGACTCCGATTACGGCAAGCGCATCGGGACCTTGCAGCTGATTGATTCCCCATATGAGGCGGGACATGGCTTGCTCGCCGTTACTGGGGCAGACTCGGAATATTATTACTTAGCCTCCAAGCTGGTCGCCAGCCAAGGGACGGTATGGAAGGTGTTCGGCGATGGCGTATCGACGGACAAGGACGGCAATATAAACGCATTTCGGTTTAAAAAAGAGGCCGAGCCGGAGCAATCCTCCGTCATTAGCAATGTGATGGAGCGCACCGATGTGCTCAGCTTCGTGATCGCGGCAGCGCTTGTCATGGTGCTGGTGCTCGTATCGCTGATCTTCCTGGCTCGCAAATATCGCAGAAGACGGGGTGATCGCGATGAGGCGTAATCAGAGCAGTCTTATTTCCGACAGCGGCTTCCTGCTGCTCATCGTCGTCAGCTTTATTTGTATCGTATTTACAGCGGGAGATCCTGACCGTTATTTGCAAAATATTATTTTTCTAAATATCGCTTTCCTGATTGCGATCATTACGTATTTCACGAATGTGACGACAGGGCTGATTCTCAACATTCTGTTTATTTTCGGCTTCGGTACCTATACGCTGTATGGAACGCTCGTGGGCGGAGAGGCGGTCAGCAGCGGCAATTATTTCTGGCTCATCATGACGCCGGTATTCACCTTGGTGACGTGGATGTTTACGCTCGCGGGCAGACAGCTCCAAACGGAAAATGAACAGCTCAAGAAAACAAACAGCCGATTGGCGACGATGGATGAAAATACGAACCTGCGCAACAGCCGCTCGTTCCAAAATGACGCTGCCGTCTTCATGGCGCTGTCCACTCGATATCAAATTCCGCTCACGCTGCTTGTTGTGAACGTGAAATATTGGGATGAGCTGCGGCGGATGGTCAGCGAGGAACGGATGACGGAAGCGATCTTTGAGCTTTCGCAGATGAGCCAGACGAGTATTCGGACGAATGATTCGATTTATATGCTTAGCAAGGATAATCCGACTTGGGGGCTGCTGCTGTTCACGGACCGCCAAGGGGCGAACATTGTCATTGAGCGCTTGCGCCATAAAATTCAGGAGTTTAATTCCGCTGAGTTTTCGCACAAATACAAGGTGGAGCTGAGCCTGAAAATCGGGGCGCTGCAATATGAGCCGGAAACAATCCCGACGCCGCTTGATTTCATCGTGCAGGCGCGGAAGCAGCTGGAGTATGATGTGTAAGCTGGAGGGATAGTGGAAAGACGAATACCAAACGGATAGCGGTTGGACAAATAGTAAGTTATAGAGAACCCCTTGATTTCAAGGGGTTCTTTTTTGCGGAAAATAATCACCTATTTTATTGAAGTTAAATTTAAATTCAATAGAAGTTAAATTTAAAATAAAATGTCGAATATAAAGGAGGATTGTAAATTTAAATGTGGAATAGATAAATATGGTAATCACTTCTTTGGTTGATTTTAGGAGGGGATAGCAGGTGCTTACGGGCAGGCTTCATATGGCACAGGCAGAGGAGAAGCATCATTCATTTCTATATCGCGTTTATGCGAGTACCCGTGAGGAAGAAGTAGGGCAATGGGGCTGGGAGGAATCGTTTCAACAGGCCTTTCTTCGCATGCAATATGATTTACAGAAGCGCTCCTATGAGGCACAGTATCCAGATGCGGAGAACTATATAGTAATGAAGGATGATTTCCAAATCGGAGTTTGCATGCTTGTTCGCAAGGTGGATAGAATGATACTCGTTAATGTAGCACTGCTGTCTGCATTTCGAAATTCTGGCTACGGTACGTATTTGTTGAAGGAGCTACAGAGTGAAGCAACCGATAGAAAACAGCCCATTCAGCTGCATGTGATGCAGGGCAATGTGGCACAACGTTTATATGAAAGACTAGGGTTTGTCAAGGTAGAGGAGCAAGGGATGCATTTGTTGATGGAATGGAAGCCCTAGCGGCTTTGGAGACAGAGCAGGACCTTGACTCGGCTATCGTTTTTCAATGAATATCTACGAAAAATCGGGGGGATTTAGACAATGAGTGAGGCTTTTCTTGGTGAAATTCGCATGTTCGCTGGCAATTATGCTCCAGTGGGCTGGGCGAGATGTGAAGGTCAAACCTTAAAGATTTCGGAAAATGATGCTTTGTTTATGTTATTAGGCACTACCTATGGCGGTGATGGTCAAGTAGACTTTGGATTGCCAGACCTGAGAGGAAGGCTTCCTATCCATAAAGGCTCCAATCAAGGCTCCACTTACTCGTTAGGCATGATCGGAGGGACAGAAAGTGTTACGCTCCAAGCCTCTCAATTGCCAGCCCACACTCACCCCGCTATACCAGCTCAAACCGCCGGAAGTGACGCTTCTCCCCAGAATAATACTTGGGCGAAAGCAGCTGTATACTCCACAGGTCTTGATGGCAACAACAACCCACTTTCACGTAATCCTATGAATAACAATAGTGTTTCATACTTAGGAGACAGTCAGCCTCATAGTAATATGATGCCATCCGTGACCCTGTCTTTCATTATTGCCCTTCAAGGCATTTTTCCACCACAGTCTTAGTTATTTATGAGATTTAGCACTTTAAATATAGGAGGATGAAAATGCAACCATTTCTTGGTGAAATTAGAGCGTTCCCGTATGGATTTACACCGAAAGGCTGGGCTGCCTGCAATGGGCAATTATTAAACTTATCGAGCAACCAAGCTTTGTTTTCGCTTCTTGGCACGTATTATGGCGGGAATGGCAGGGAGAATTTTGCCCTTCCGAATTTACAGGGGAGAGTTCCCATTCATGTTCATGTTGGAGAGAAGGTTGAAAATCCAATTCCGATTGGAAGTGCGGCAGGAGAAGCGGCTCATACATTAACGGTCAACGAAATGCCGATGCATACGCATCAGCTCTCTGCTTCTACGGAAACGGCGGATCAAGTAAATCCATCAGGAAATGTATGGGCGAATACACCTTTTACGCCTTATGCTCCTCTGTCGTCGGCGAACATTCAAATGAATGCAGGAGCTATTGCAGCAGTGGGTGGCAGCCAGTCGCACAACAATATGCAGCCCTATTTGGCGTTGAATTATTGTATCGCTACTACGGGAATTTTTCCATCAAGAAATTAAAGGAGGCAGCTTTATTATATGGATGCATATATAGGTGAAATACGCATTTTTGCGGGGAATTTTCCACCGATGAACTGGGCGCTTTGCAACGGAGATATTTTACCAGTTCAAAGGTATACAACTCTGTTTTCTATACTTGGCAACCAATATGGCGGAGATGGTAAAACAACCTTTGCTTTGCCAAATTTACAGGGTGCGGCTCCTATGGGGCAGGGAGAAGGTCCTGGGCTTACGCCAACGACGGTAGGCGAGCAGAGTGGAGACGCGGGAGTCACACTTCTGACTAGTCAAATGCCTCGCCACACTCATAATGCAATCGGAATTACAGCGCAGCAGAACTCCGATGATCCAGCTAATCATTATTGGGCGGAGACGAGCGGAGAAGGGCGGCCACCAGCTCAGCGACCGCTCTATAAATTAGCAAATAATACGTTAATGAGTCCTCAAGCGCTTGCACCTACAGGTGGAAGTCAGTCGCATAATAATATGCAGCCATATTTGGCCATGAATTTCATAATATGCATTAATGGAGATTATCCTCCAAGACCCTAGATGAAGCACAGGCTGACCAGTAGTGGATTATGATGGAAGTCTCTTTATTGAAAGAAGATTGATTTTTTTATGGCGGGTGCAGGAAATCTCGGCAGATGTCTGAGAGAGCACCCGTTTTTTTGAGTGGGAGTAGAAAAAATTGGGAAATAAGCGAAAATTTCTATTAGAACAAGGGGAGATGCGGTTATGAGACATCAATTAGCTGGGCAGAGCAATACTAAAGTCACGATGAAGCGAGGCGAGCTTGGCAGCCCGATCAGGCGAGTTGCTGTGTTGCTGCTTGTGCTTGCTATTATGCTTAATCTGCTTCCAGCAAGTTTGAATGCGGCTCCCGGGACAGCGGATGGGACTTATGATTTTGGTGATAGCTTAGGGGCAAATAATTCAGGCGGATCGGGCTTCAAGAAGCAGGGAGATAAGTTTGTCGTAACGAATGGCTTTGCAAAGGAAGGAACTTCTTTATGGTCGGAGCATTTGCAGAGTTCAAATACGACGGGCGAGCTTGTCATTAAGGCGGAAGGGCAGAACGTGCTAGGCAGCTTTACCTTTAGAGATTTAGGTATTTCTGCATATTCCAATTTGACGAGTCCGAGTCTTGATTTGCTCACCCTTACTTTAAAGGATGCTGGAGGGGCAGAGATTGCTACGCACTCTAACACAGGTAACGTTAACCTGCGTGAGGACAATGTGAACAAGAAGTTTCAAGTTTCGACTTTATTAGGAAATGGATCCTCGTACAACTACTCGAATGTTGCTTCTGTAACGCTTCAATGGCGCTTTGCAAATTCTCTCGCGCCATCCAACTTGAATATTGATGACATCACGCTGACGAATATGATTAGCCCTGTCCCTCAAGACACGCCTACATTTAATCCGGCGGCGGGAGCAGTCGCATTTGGAACAGCGCTGGAAATTGTATCGGCAGGAGCCGAGCATATTTACTACACGACAGATGGAAGCACGCCAGCGACGGCGGTAGGTGGCTCGACGCTGGAATATAATGCGGCAGCCAAGCCAACAATTAGCGCAGCCATGACCGTGAAGGCGATTGCGACGAAGACCAACAAAGCGAATAGTGCGGTAGGCAGTGCGAGTTATACGCAAGCTGCAACGGCGAATTTGACGGGTCTGGCGCTGAGCGGCAGTCCGAGTGGCTTTACTTTTGCTGGCGGCACGTATACGTATAACGGCGTAGCGGTAGCGAGTGGTGTGGCGAGTGTAATGGTAACGCCGAGCGGAGCAGGCACGCTGACCGTTGAAGGAGCAACCGTAGCAAGCGGAGCAGTGTCGTCGGCGATTATGCTTACGCCGGGAGTGGAGCGCACGATTACCGTTGTAGCAACAGAAACGGGGAAAAGTGCAAAAACGTATGTCATTAAAGTGACACGCGAGCAGGAAACACAGGCAACGCCAACGTTTAACCCAATAGCGGGAGCGGTGGCATTTGGTACAGAGCTGGAGATATTGTCAGCAGGAGCCGACCACATCTACTATACGACAGACGGAAGCACGCCAGCGACGGCGGTAGGCGGCTCGACGCTTGCGTATAATGCAGCAGCGAAGCCGACGATTAGCGCAGCGATGACCGTGAAGGCGATTGCGACGAAGATAAACAATCTGGACAGCGCGATTGCGAGTGCAAGCTACACACAGGCTGCAACAGCGAATTTGACGGGCCTCGCGCTGAGCGGCAGTCCGAACGGTTTTGTGTTTGCCGGCGGTACGTACGCATATAACGGCGTAACGGTAGCCAATGGTGTTGCGAGCGTAACGGTAACGCCGAGCGGAACAGGCACACTGACCGTGGACGGAGCGACGGTAGCGAGCGGAGTAGCCTCGTCGGCGATTACGCTTACGCCGGGAGTGGAGCGCACGATTACTGTTGTAGCAACAGAAACGGGAAAAAGTGCAAAAACGTATGTCATTAAAGTGACGCGTGAGCAGGTAGCGCAGGAAACGCCGACGTTCAACCCAGCGGCGGGAGCGGTGGCATTCGGAACGGAGTTAGAAATTGTGTCGGCAGGAGCCGACCACATTTACTACACGACGGACGGAAGCACGCCAGCGACAGTGGCAGGCGGTTCGACGCTGGAGTACAATGCAGCAGCGAAGCCGACGATTAGCGCAGCGATGACCGTGAAGGCGATTGCGACGAAGATAAACAATCTGGACAGCGCGATTGCGAGTGCAAGCTACACACAGGCTGCAACAGCGAATTTGACAGGCCTCGCGCTGAGCGGCAGTCCGAACGGTTTTGTGTTTGCCGGCGGTACGTACGCATATAACGGCGTAACGGTAGCCAATGGTGTTGCGAGCGTAACGGTAACGCCGAGCGGAACAGGCACACTGACCGTGGACGGAGCGACGGTAGCGAGCGGAGTAGCTTCGTCGGCGATTACGCTAACGCCGGGAGTAGAGCGCACGATTACCGTTGTAGCAACAGAAACGGGGAAAAGTGCAAAAACGTATGTGATTAAAGTGACGCGCGAGCAGGTAGCGCAGGCAACGCCGACATTTAATCCAGCGGCAGGAGCGGTGGCTTTCGGTACGGAACTGGAGATTGTATCGGCAGGGGCCGACCACATCTACTACACGACGGACGGAAGCACGCCAGCGACGGCGGTAGGCGGTTCAACGCTGGAATACAATGCAGCAGCGAAGCCGACGATTAGCGCAGCGGTGACCGTGAAGGCGATTGCGACGAAGACAAACAATCTGGACAGTGCAGTTGCGAGTGCGAGCTATACACAGGCTGCAACAGCGAATTTGACGGGCCTCGCGCTGAGCGGCAGTCCGAGCGGTTTTGTGTTTGCCGGCGGCACGTATGCGTATAACGGCGTAACGGTAGCCAATGGTGTTGCGAGCGTGACGGTAACGCCGAGCGGAACAGGCACACTGACCGTAGATGGAGCGACGGTAGCGAGCGGTGTAGCTTCATCGGCGATTACGCTAACGCCGGGAGTGGAGCGCACGATTACTGTTGTAGCAACAGAAACGGGAAAAAGTGCAAAAACGTATGTCATTAAAGTGACGCGTGAGCAGGTAGCGCAGGCAACGCCGACGTTCAACCCAGCGGCGGGAGCGGTGGCATTCGGAACGGAGTTAGAAATTGTGTCGGCAGGAGCTGACCACATCTACTATACGACGGATGGAAGCACGCCAGCGACGGCTGTAGGCGGCTCGACGCTAGAGTATGATGCGGCAGCAAAGCCTACAATTAGCGCAGCGGTGACCGTGAAGGCGATTGCGACGAAGACAGACAATCTAGACAGTGCGGTTGCGAGTGCGAGCTATACTCAGGCGGCGACAGCGAATTTGACGGACATTGAGCTAAGCGGCACGCCAAGCGGCTTTGTGTTTGCTGGTGGGACGTATGCATATAACGGCGTGACAGTAGCGAATGGTGTTGCGAGCGTAACGGTAACACCGAGCGGAACAGGGACGCTGACCGTAGACGGAACGACAGTAGCGAGCGGTGTAGCTTCGTCAGCGATTACGCTTACGCCAGGAGTGGAGCTTACGATTACCGTTGTGGCAACGGAAACGGGAAAAAGTGCAAAAACGTATGTGATTAAAGTGACGCGCGAGCAGGTAGCGCAGGAAACGCCGACATTTCATCCAGTAGCGGGAGCGGTGGCCTTTGGCACGGAGCTGGAGATTCTATCAGCGGGAGCCGATCACATCTACTACACGACGGACGGAAGTACACCAGCGACGGCTGTAGGCGGCTCGACGCTAGAGTATGATGCGGCAGCAAAGCCTACAATTAGTGCAGCGGTGACGGTGAAGGCGATTGCGACGAAGACAGACAATCTAGACAGTGCGGTTGCGAGTGCAAGCTATACGCAGGCGGCGACAGCGAATTTGACGGACATTGAGCTAAGCGGCACGCCAAGCGGCTTTGTATTTGCTGGTGGGACGTATGCATATAACGGCGTGACAGTAGCGAATGGTGTTGCGAGCGTAACGGTAACACCGAGCGGAACAGGGACGCTGACCGTAGACGGAACGACAGTAGCGAGCGGTGTAGCTTCGTCAGCGATTACGCTTACGCCAGGAGTGGAGCTTACGATTACCGTTGTGGCAACGGAAACGGGAAAAAGTGCAAAAACGTATGTGATTAAAGTGACGCGCGAGCAGGTAGCGCAGGAAACGCCGACATTTCATCCAGCAGCGGGAGCAGTCGCTTTTGGCACGGAGCTGGAGATTCTATCAGCGGGAGCCGATCACATCTACTACACGACGGACGGAAGTACGCCAGCGACAGCGGTAGGCGGTTCAACGCTGGAATACAACGCGGCAGCCAAGCCAGTCATCAATACAGCGATAACCGTGAAGGCGATTGCTACGAAAGCCGATTATTTCGACAGTGACGTCGAAAGCGTTAGTTATACGCAAGCAGAGGCAGCAGACCTCACTAATCTATTATTAAGCGGCAGTCCAAGCGGTTTTGTGTTTGCCAGTGGTACGTATGATTATATCGGATTGACAGTTCCATATAACGTTTCCACTCTAACAGTGACGCCAAGTGGATCTGGAACAATTAAAGTGGATGGCTCGACAGTAACAAGCGGAATCGCTTCTGCCCCAATTAGTCTGAATGCTGGCGCAGAACAGACTGTCACGATTGTTGTAGAAGAAGCAGGGAAACTTTCTAAAACCTATACGGTGAAGGTGACGCGCTTAAATATTCATACGCCTGGCGTACCTACTGGTGTCGCAGCTGCTCACGGCAATGCACAGGCAGTCGTTAGTTTTACTGCCCCTGTCGACAATGGGGGGAGCCCAGTAAAAGGGTATGAAGTGACAGCGATGCCAGGAAATATTACAGTTTCTGGTATTAGCAGCCCGATAACGGTGACGGGACTTACGAACGGGACCAGTTATACGTTTACCGTAAAAGCACTCAATATTGCGGGCAGCAGTGCTGCATCTACTCAGTCTAATGCGGTAACTCCGACTGCTCCTTCAAGCGGTGGAAGCAGCAGTGGAAGCACGAGCAATCCGAGTACGCCAACGACTAAAAGCATTAATATCTTAATAAACGGAATCGTGTATAACATAGGCTCGACTTCAACTGTAATGGTCAACAATCAAAGCGTAACGACGTTGAGTGTGAATCAGGAAGCCCTAAACGGCAGGCTCGCAAATGAATCAAGTGGAGTTGTTGTTACGTTTCCTGTGGATATCCAATTAGGTACGTTGATCGTGAAGCTAAATGGAGATAATGTGAAGGCGCTGGAGCAAAAGCAAGCCCTTGTCAAAATTCAAACAGGTAGCGCCTCGTACACTCTGCCTATTGAGCAAATTACAGGCTCTCAAGTTATAAAAGAGCTGCTTCAGAAGACAGGGCTGGAACAATTGGAGTTTCAAATTGAGCTGGCAGCATTAACTCCAAGCAGGCTGCAGGAAGTGAAATCAGCCGCTGCAAAGGGTGGCTTTGAGCTTATTGGAGAGCCATTTGATTTTACAGTCAGGGTCGTAAATGGGGCGACACGGCAGGAGATTGCGAAATTTAATACTTATGTAGAGCGCGAAATAGCGATTCCAAGCACCGTTGATCCACAGCGAATTACAACGGCGATTGTGATTGAGGCAGATGGCAGTATTCGCCATGTTCCAACTAAGATCGTACAGGCGAACGGCAGTTATTGGGCGAAAATATATAGCCTGACTAACAGCACATATGCTTTGGTCTGGAATCCAATAGAGTTCCAAGATGCTGCTGGCCATTGGGCGCAGCAGGCAATCAATGATATGGGCTCTCGGATGGTCATCAGCGGAGTAGGTGGCGATCGTTTTAATCCAAATGCATCGATTACCCGTGCTGAATTTGCGGCTATTATTGTGAGAGGTATGGGAATTAAGCTGGAGACAGGAGCTTCAGGATTCTCTGATGTGCAGGCCAGCGCTTGGTATAGTCAGGCGATTCAAACGGCTGTTGCCTATAAGCTGATCAACGGCTTTGAAGACGGAACCTTCCGGCCCAATGAGCCCATAACCCGTGAACAAGCGACGGTCATCATCGCTAAAGCTATGGCTATCACTGGACTAAAAGCGGGATTGCCAGTGGGAAATACTGACGATATATTAAGGCCTTATGCCGATGCAAATGAAGCGGCAGCATGGGCAAGAAGCAGTCTTGCGGACAGCCTGCAGGGCGGAGTTATTTCAGGCCGCTCGGGTGCGCAGCTGGCCCCTAAAGCTTTTATCACTAGAGCGGAAATTGCCGTTATGGTGCAGAGGCTGCTTGCCAATTCGAAGCTCATTTAAAAGATTGAACCATGAAATATGAGGCATGAAGCAGCCCCTGGAGACTTATGTCTTCGGGGGCTGTTTGCGCTGCGGCGACGGCCTGCACGGGGTCACTGGGATCCAGCTTGCTGTAGATGCTGCTTACGTCATTTTTCACCGTTCCGAGGCTGATAAATAACGTATCCGCAAATTGCGGTGCTGGATGTTTCCCCTATTTTTTAACAAATGCTTGACAGAAAAACGTATTATGCGCATAATACACTTAAAGTGTATGAACTACTTGGTACACACGCTGGAACAAGAATGAGAGGTAACGGGATGAAGACAAATGAAGGCTGGACGGAAGTCGCTTTCAATGGCCGTGACCCGGTCTACTTGCAGGTCGTCAAGTTTTTTAAGGAGCAATTGGTCATTGGGAAAATGGAAGCCGGACAAATCATTCCTTCGCGAAGGGAGCTCGGCGCACTGTTGAAGATCAACCCTAATACGGCGCAGAAGGCTTATAAGGAAATGGAGGAACAGCAGTTGATCGTAACAGAAGGAAACTCGCCAAGCCGGATTACTATGGACGAGAACGTATTGCGGGCCATTCGCGCAGAGCTGATTGGCGAAGCTGTCGAGGCCTTCGTTGCCTCTGTTCGTAAAATCGACGTTCCGGTAGAGGAGCTGCTGGAGCTGGTCAAGCATAAGTATACAGAGGATAAGCAGTTGAATGGCGGAACGCAGGGAGGAGGGGTGCAGCATGATTGAGGTGCGGGATATCCATAAAAAATATCGTCGGCGCAAGGTGCTGGACGGAGTCTCCTTTCAAATCGAGAAGGGCGAAATAACCTGCCTGATCGGCACGAATGGTGCAGGCAAGTCGACTATTATGAAGGCTATTATGGGGCTGACACCATTTCGCAAGGGCGAAATCATAATCGATGGGCAAAAGCTTGGCAGAGAGCGGTATGAGAAAATTTCTTTTATCCCAGATCATCTGACGATGCCGCCTGCGATGAAGCTGGATGAAGCAATGGTGTTCATGGCGGATTTTTATCGCAGCTGGAATGAAGAGCGGGCAAAGGAACTGATGAGCTTTTTTCAACTGGAGGGTAAAGAACGAATCGGCAATTTGTCTAAAGGGACGGCGGCGAAGTTCAATTTGCTGCTAGGGCTGGCACTGGATACCGAATACGTGCTGATGGATGAGCCGTTTTCCGGCATTGATATGTTCAGCCGTGCGCTCATTACAGAAGTTTTTTCGAGCCATTTGATTGAAGATCGCGGTGTATTAATTACGACGCATGAGATTGCAGACGTAGAACATCTCATCGATCGGGCGGTGCTGCTGCAAAATGGTGCGGTATGCCGCGATTTCTACTGTGAGCAGCTTCGTATGGAGGAAGCCAAGTCGATTGTGGATGTTATGAAGGAGGTGTATCAGGCTTGAAGTTTTATTTAAAGCTGGTACATATGGAAGTGCACCGCTTCCGCTATTTGCTTGGCGGATTAATGGCGTTAACGATTCTCGTGCAATTTGGAGTAGTGCTGCTGTGGTCGCTTAGTGAGCGCAGTATTAGAACGAGCCCCGGCTGGAGTGAGAAATTAATTACGTATCACCCTTTCTCTGAAACCGGGAAGCTGACGTTTAATGAGCTGATGTTCAGCAATCAATTTTGGTTTGTCCTTCCGGTGCTGATCAGCATTGTGGTTATCGCCGCATATGTTTTTCTCATTTGGTACCGTGATTGGCTGGGGCGCGATACGTTTATTTATCGGCTGCTGATGCTGCCGGGTAACCGAGGCTCCATTTACGCAGCGAAGCTGACGGCAATTCTGCTGTTTACGTTCGGACTCGTTTCCTTCCAGCTGCTGCTGCTCCCGCTTGAGATGATGTTTTTTAATCTGGTAATACCAGAGGGACTGCGTGATCCGTCCTATTTGTCGCAGGCGATTTTGCAAAATCAAGCGCTGAAAGTGCTCTTTCCAGGCCAGTTTGATGCGTTTGTGATGGCCTACGGGATCGGGATTTTGACCGTACTTGCTGCTTTTACAGTTATTTTGCTGGAACGAAGCTATCGGGTTATTGGCATTGGTTATGCCGTTATTTATGTGTTCGTATGCGGTGCTGCGCTGTTGGCTCCCGTTACTTTGCAGCGACCGGGGAGTGCGGCTTCCTATTTATATCCAGGGGAAACTTATTCTATTATGCTGGCGTTGACCGCCATTCTCGTTTTGGTATCCGTATGGCTCAGCATCAGGCTGTTAAATAAAAAGATTACCGTATAAGGGGGAGCAAGATGAAACGTTATGTAACGACACTGGCGCTCGTCCTGCTCGCAGCAGCAGGGTTCAGCACGTATTATGCTTTTGGATCGGCGGATCACTTGCCGGAATATCGATTAGAGACGCTGGAAGGGGATGCGAATGAAGCGGCCAATCTGGTATTAGTCGGTTCTTATATAGGCGGGAAGGGCTCGCAGCCTCTGAATTTAACTGTACATGGCAGTGAGTATAGGAGTAGAAAGTCCCTTTATGAATCGTATATAACTGATGCACGTGAGTGGTTTTATGAGCAAGAGGGCATGAGAGAGCTTATTGAAAAATATCCCGCTTTCATGCGGGGCAAAGCGGAGATAGGCAGCTTTTATCAGGATCAGGACTGGTTAGCCTATGCGGAAATTCCATACAATTCGGCTACAAGTGACCCGGAAGGAACGATAGAGGTAGAGATACTGAATCGAAGCACTGGCAAGGTCGCAGACTATTCGATTGCATTAACTCCTCTATCTCAGCAAGGCATGAGAGAGGATGCCACCATATATGATGTACAGCTGCAAGCAGATGGTCTTCATGTGATGGTAAACCAATATGAAACAGACAATAGGCCGTCAGGAGCAAGCCAGTATTTTGATTATATAATCGATTCGGCTAGCGGTCAGCTCATTAAAAGAATTGCTGTGGAATTTGTAGATGCTGCTGGGAACAAGCTGACTCCCCTTTCATCTGCAACCACCCAAAGTGATTATACAGCACCCCATGATTATTTTGTTTTAAGTATCGTTATGCAGGAACAGACGGGAGAAGCCAACAGCAGCAGCGTTCCGACAAGCGTTCCGGCAGAGCTTTATGTGTATTCGTATAAGAGCGGGATAACGAAGCGCTTGCCGGATGAAATGCAGAAATTGGATGCGCGTAGAATGGGGGGACGCTACATTTCAGGCGGTGACCTCTATTTTACAAATTACAATGAGACGCTGATTGCGGTATCGCGTTACAGTCTGGAAACAGGGGAAAGACGAGGTGAGACTTGGTCACTGTTGTCAAGTCAGATTGGCGAGGGCGAATTGCAGAGCTTTTCTATTAATGGAGAGCGTCTTTATGTTTTGCTCGCTAAGGAAAATGCTCGAACCGTTGTGGTAATGAATGCTGCAACTGGCGAGCCTTTATATAAAGGCAGTGTGACGGCTGAGGGCAGCGAGGAAGAGAGACAGATCGCTTTAAGCGATATGGCGCTAAATAATATGAGCATTAAAGAATAGACTAGCAAACGTCCCAAAAAAGAGGGTGAGGTGCAAAGCATGCAAGCAGCAGTCAGCCTGGATCAAACGATCGAGGCGCTCAGAGAGCTGGAAACATGGAGCTATCAGCTGGCCTATTATATTTTGCAGGATGAGAGGCTTGCTGCTGAGGCGGGCAAACAGGCGCTGCTTGCCATGGGATGCGAGAAGGCCTTCCACCTTCAGCCAGAGAATGAGCGCCGAGACAAAGTGAAAAAGATGATTATGCGCAAAGCGCTTATCGTTAGCGCAAGCAGCGGACGCCATTTATAGCGGTGTTCGCTGTTTTTTATTGTTGAATACAGAGAAATCCCAATCCTCTAACACTTTATAAATTTCGCCTTGATCAATAGGCATCTTGTTTTCAATCCACCAATTTAGTACGCCCAGAATGGCACCGATATGCGCTTCTGCCACTATTTCAGTATTTATGGAGCTGCTGTTCAATTGAAAAGTAGTATTTAAATGCTCTTTAATACCTGCACCCATTTCTCTCCGCATAATATTACGCAGGGAGTTCCTTTCTTCTGATAATAGCTGTGAAAATATGCTTTTATGTTTAGTTGCAATGTCGAAGAGGTCATGAAAAATTTCAGGGGGTGTACGCTTATTTAGCATAAACTCTTCCTCAGCAATTTGTCTCAACGTACGTGAGAGCAGATCATACTTGTCATTGAAATGAGTATAAAATGTGGTCCGATGGACCATAGCTAAGTCGCAAATTTGCTGTACGGTTATTGCCTCAAAGGATTGCTTCTCCATTAAAGATAACAATGCATTGTAGAGCAGCTTATGAGTTCTTCTAATCCTAAGATCCAATTTCTCCTTACCCATATAAAATCCCCCATCTGTATGGTTAATCGACACTTTTACGAAACTGCTCTTTGACCTCTTTTATTATACACCGTAGTATTTAAGCTATAAATAGCAATTAAATATACAAGTGTATATAAAAAGGAGTGTTTCTAATGGAAAATTTAGGTGCAGTCAATAAACTCACTGCTGAAGAGCAGCAATTGCTTCAAAATGCAACAGATTTGGTTCCGGTTCTGCGAGAATTTGGAAGAAAAATTGATGGGGATAGACATATACCTGAGGAGCTTATTCAGAAAATTTCCCAGGCAGGACTATTTAAGCTTGGAACTCCAAAAAAGTATGGCGGTCATGAAGTTAGTATTCGAGCATTAATTGAAATTATTTCTGAAGTGGCGAAAGGAAACGGTTCTGTGGGCTGGGTAGTCCAAATCATAAATGGAAATAACTTTAACGCTTCTCTGTGCTTGACTTCAGAAGTGCTGGATTCGATTTTTAAGCATGAAGAGGAAATACGATTCTGTTCAGTCCTGCAAGCACGTAAAGCCATTGTAAGAAAAACAGAGGGGGGTTATTTTATTGAGCATGGATTATGGGGATTTGGTTCGGGTTCTAAGCACGCAACACATGCCTTGTTAAATTTAAGGGACCTTAAAGGCATGCAGGAGAATCCAGGAATGATGCTGGCTGTTGTCCCAATGAATCAAATTACAATTATAGATGACTGGTACACAATGAGCTTAAAAGGTTCCGCAAGCAATAGCTTGGAAATTAATAATGTATTTATTGAGGAACAGTATGTAGTCGTTCAAGATCAAGAGGTTATAAATGCTTCGAGTTCCATGTTGCGACAATTACAAGGGATAGATCGTTACAGGCCGTATGCCAATATAATATCCAGTCTTACAACGGGTATAGGCGCCATACTTGGTCTAGCCAGGGGTGCATTGGAATATTTTGTTGATACAGCGCCTAGAAAAGGAATTACGTTGACCATCCACAGATCCCAGGCAGAGGTTGGGCATATTCAATATAAAGTAGGACTTGCTGCTATGAAAATTGAATCTGCACATCTGCACATCAATCGATCCGTCGAAAATTTGGAGAACCATATGAAAAGTGGGGAACCATTTAGTAAAAAAGAGTTTGCGCAAATCCAAACGGATATCGGATATGCAGCTATGTTATGTACCGATGCAGTCGATATGGTGATGGTAGAAAGCGGAGGCAGCGTTATTGCTGATTCCAATCCGCTGTCCCAAATATACCGTGATATTCGAGGTGGTGCAAACCATGCACTTACTACGGCATCTACCGGTCTGGAGTTGTATGGAAGAATACTTTTTGGGTTGCCCCCGCAGCATGTATTTACAATTTCTGCTGCTCCACTTCTAAAAGATTAAGACGAGAAGCAGGTGCAATCCTATGAAAAAAATAACGATCATTTCCGGAAGTCCAAATGAAAAATCACGTGTCAATGGTGTTATAAATTATGCAAAAAAAATACTGCTTGATAACGAATACGAAGTATCCATCATTAATGTGGCATCATTGCCTGCAGAAGATTTAATGCATGCTAATTTTAACAGCGAGTCTATTTTAGCTTCAAATTTAAAAGTTGCAGAGGCAGCAGGAATCATTATTGCAAGTCCAGTATACAAAACAACTTTTACGGGAGTCATAAAGGCATATATCGACTTATTACCTGAAAAGGGTTTTAAAGATAAAATTATTGCTGCCTACTTTGTAGGAGGAACGATTTCTAACCTTTTGTCAATCGACTATGCAGTAAAGCCTATATTAGCCTCAATGGGGGCTAAATACTTCGCAGAGAATGTGTTTGCTGTAGACAGCCAAATTGAGCGCTTTGAGGACAGTGAAGGAAACCTATTATTCCAACTAACGGAGGAGCTTAAGCAACGAATTGAAAATTCTGTCATTGATCTTACCAACCACTAACAAGAATTGAAAATGGAGCATTTAATTAGAATTAAGGTAGTAAAAAACAAAAAGAAGGGATAACCACTTCTTTTTGTTTTTTTATACTTATCTATAAGCAGACAAGACAAGAATGTATTCTACCGTATTATCGGTTTCCCATATGGGACTATTCAGCCCCTTTGCTGCTAAACGTCACATTGATTTCCACGATTTCAGAGCGGGAGCCGAGGCGGATCGGCGGTCCCCAGAAGCCAAAGCCGGAGGAAACGATCGATTGCAGCTTTTCCTTTTTCAAATAGCCCCAGTCATTCTCGAACACGAGCTGCGTAATGAAATTCGCCGGAAATATTTGGCCGTGATGCGTATGGCCTGACACCATCAGATCAACGCCGAGCTCATCGGCAATATCGAAATCGTAAGGCTGATGCTCCAGCAAAATGAGCGGCTTGGCGGCATCCATGCCTTGAACGAGCTCGCTTAGCGGCGCACGCTCATGATCGGAATGATCCTTGCGTCCAAGCAGGGTGAAACGGTCATCTATGGTAACCGACTCATCATAAAGCACCTGCATGCCGCCTGCTTCAACGGCGTTAATAATGTCCTCGATATGCCCATTGTATTTATCATGATTGCCGAGCGAGGCGTATACACCATATGGCGCTTCGATAGCTGCCATGATTTTATCAATGCCATTGTCCAAATAAGGCCGGATTTGATCATCCAAAATATCGCCAGGAAACAGCACGATGTCGGGCTTCAGCTCATTAATGCGATCGACGAGACGGATGGCATGATCTTTGCCGGACAAAATGCCAAAATGCATATCGGAGGCCATGACGATTTTTAAATTGTTATTCGCTGAGTCGCCGTCTTGTGCGCCTTTGGGAATCGTAATATCATACGTGCGGACAACGGGGCTATAAGCTAGAAACGAACCGTAGCCAAGCAGTGTAATGAGCAGTATGGGGACGGCAATGCCGGACCATTTGAACACCGACTCGCGCGGCAATGACGTAAAGCGCAGCAGTCTTGCGATGAGCTGTACGGATGGAATAATGAGCAGTAATAAGCAAAAAATAGCGAGCCAGTACATGCCAATGGCAATTAAAATAGCATTTTGCGAAACCATCGCGGCAATAAAGACGCAGGGCAGCGCAGCGGCGACGATTATATAAATGAGCTTGCGTGACTTCGTGTGGAGCGGCTTCAGCCACCGCCAAATGCTCCAGCTTTGATAAAAAACGAGCGAGCCGAAAACGGCAAGCATGACAATACCCATAACAATAAACATGATAACTCTCCCTTTTATGTCTCTTTCTGTGCTTTTACGTATTTAGCTTTTTCTGCTGAAGGCGATGCTGAGGCCGATTAGGCCGAACACGGAGCCTTCGACGATATTCATTTTGCTAGACAGGCGTGGACGTTTGAAAATAAACCGGCGCAGCACATCGGCAAACATGCTGATTAGGATGAAAATAATGATAGCTTGCAGCATGAACACGAGTCCCAGCGCAATCATTTGCAAAGAAGCGTAGCCATTCGCCTCATTGACGAATTGCGGCAGCAAAGCCAGAAAGAACAAGGAGACTTTAGGATTGAGCATGCTCATGAAGATGCCTTTCTTGTATAGGGAGGCATACGCCAGCTCATCGGCTGTGCCGAGCGCAAGGGGCGATTGCTTTTGCCGAAACGCTTTATAGGCCAAATAGAGCAAATAGGCGGCACCGGCATATTTCACGACGGCAAAGGCAACTGCCGATTGGTAGACAATCGCGGAGATGCCGAGAGCGGCTGCGGAAATATGGGCGAAGAGACCGGTGCATAGCCCGAGTGTGGTGATGATTCCTGCTTTTTTGCCACGGGCGATGCTTTGGGTGAGTACGTACAAATTGTCTGGTCCCGGCATTAAGGTAAGCAGCACCGCAACGCCTAGAAATGATAAGAGGGAAGCCCAATCCAAGGTCAACACATCCTGTTCTATCAAAAAGTTACTTACTTCCTTTAGTATACTAGGAACGACTCCCCGATCTCAAACAATTCGCGATTTGTCTCTCTTCCCTAATCTCTTATCTCTTATCTTTTATCTCTTATCTTTTATCTTTCGTCTCTCGTCTTTCATTATTCGCCGAGTTATTGACTGGCGAATAGATTTCTTAAAATTAAAAAAGGAGCCTGCGAGAGGCTCCTTTGCGGTGTATGTTGTTTTAAACCGGATGAACCGGGAGGGAGGGTGGAGCGGAGTGAAAGGGTTGAGCTTGAGAAGCGTAGCGTTCGCCTTTGTGGAGGGGTTTGGTCAAATTTTACCGTTATAGCTGTAAAATTCGACCAGACCCCGGAGCAACCGCGATCGAAAGCCAACCCTTTCACGCAGCGCAGCCCAGTCCCCCCCGTTAATCCCCTCAGTTCGTTTAAATAAATATACTAAGCACCATAACGACCGCAAAAGCGACGAATGATAGGATCGTTTCCATAACCGTCCAAGTCTTCAGCGTTTGCTGCACGGTCATGCCGAAAAACTCTTTTACGAGCCAGAAGCCTGAATCGTTGACATGCGACAGCATAATCGAACCAGCGCCGACGGACAGCACGAGCAGCTCGGGGCTGACGCCAGTCATTGAAGCGGCGATTGGCGCAACGATACCTGCGGAGGTTGTCATGGCTACGGTAGCGGAGCCGACAGCTGCACGGATCAAACCGGCAATCACGAAGCCGAGCACGAGTGGCGACATATGGGCCATTTGCGCGTAGCCAGCTATCGCTTCTCCTACACCGCTGGCAGTCAAAATTTTATTGAAGCCGCCGCCTGCGCCAATAAGCAAAATGATTGAAGCGACAGGTCCTAGGCAATCATTAGTGAATTTCAGCAGGTCCTTGCTGTTGAAGCCGCGAGCAAACCCGAACGAGTAGAACGAGAACAGCAGGGCGATCAGCAGCGAGACGACCGGGCTGCCGATAAAGTTAATGACAGAGCGAACGGAGCTTGTTTCCGGCAGTGTCAAGTTTACAATCGTTGCAAGCAGCATAAGCATAACCGGCAGCAGGATAGTGAATAGCGTGATGCCGAAGCCTGGCAGTTCTTTTTGCTTGTTTTCAGTAAACTGTGCCATAAGCTCGGCATTTGGCTCAAGCTTAATGCGCTTGGAAATAAACGAACCATAAATCGGGCCAGCGACTGCCGCTGCAGGAAGCGACACAAGCAGGGCGAGCATAATCGTTTTACCCATATCCGCTTGGAAAATGCTAACGGCAAGCATAGCTGCTGGATGCGGTGGAATCAAGCTGTGCACAACAGCAAGTCCAGCGATGAGCGACAGTCCGATTTTGATCAAGGATGTGCCCGTATGCTTGGCAATTACGAACACGAGCGGGATCAGCAGGACGATACCGACCTGAATAAACACGGGAATACCGCAAATGAGTGCGACAACCATCATCGCCCAGTGGACATTTTTCTCACCGAACACTTTAACCATCGTTTTGGCGATTCGTTCGGCACCGCCGGATTCGGCCATCATTTTACCGAGCATGGTACCAAGGCCGAGCACGATGGCGATAAAGCCGAGCACGCTTGCAACGCCATCCTGGAACGAGGTGACGATATCCGGCAGCTTCATACCCGAGATGAGGCCCATGAACAGCGCCGCCATAATCAGCGAGACGAATGGATTGACTTTAAATTTGGCAATGAGCACAATGAGGCCGACAATGGCGACAAAAGCATAGAGAAGCAAGCTTGCATCATGACTTAACCCGAATATAGTTGACATAGCTAATAATAAGCCTCCTTAAAATGTTTAGCAGCATCGGTAGCGGGAGCTGTAGCGGGAGCAAAACATGCTGCACCTGTTAGTTTAATTGCTGCTTTTTGTACTGCTGCCCGCCTTGCTTGCAAATAAGCGGATGAACCGTGCCATCGCAGGCTCCATTGCGTGCTGCATCTCCGCCATAATCGTGGAGAGATGGGCGCTCGGGTTTTGCGGAACATATTGCTGCAGCTGCTTCGTTGCTGCCATTGAAATTTCAGTGTTGACATTGATTTTGCATATGCCGCGCTGGATTGTCTGCACAATGATGTCATCCGGCGTGCCGGAGCCGCCATGCAGCACGAGCGGAACGTCTACTGCGGCGCGAATTTGCTCCAGCAGCGCAAGATTAATGTTCGGCTTGCCTTCATACATGCCATGCACGGTGCCGATTGCAGCCGCGAGGAAATCAACGCCCGTTTCTTCTACGAAAGCCTGAGCCGACTTCGGATCGGTCAGTGTGCCATCGCCTTCCTCCTCATCGGAGAAAGCGCCACGGGACAAGGAGCCAATCTCTGCTTCAACCGCAACACCAGCCATATGGGCAATATCTACAATTTCCTTTGTTCTTCGTACGTTTTCCTCAAAATCGTATTTTGATCCGTCGTACATGACGGAAGAGAAGCCACAGCGAATGGCACGAATAATGGAGGATTTCTCATAAGCGTGATCCAGATGCAGGGTGACCGGGATCGATGCTTTGGCGCCAATTGCTAGTACCATTGCCGCGAAGCCTTCCACATCAACGGTGTCAAAATAACGCTCGCCCAGCGCAATAATGACGGGACGATTTTCCTG
Source organism: Paenibacillus sp. J31R34 (assembly GCF_059383715.1). Classification (NCBI taxonomy): domain Bacteria; kingdom Bacillati; phylum Bacillota; class Bacilli; order Caryophanales; family Paenibacillaceae; genus Paenibacillus; species Paenibacillus sp. J31R34. The sequence goes on along the minus strand of NZ_JBXENU010000002.1, from coordinate 707,323 downwards.
CTCGGCTGCCTTTACCGCGGCTTGTACCGTTTCCTGATTATAGACATTGAATGCAGCTACTGCGTAGCCGCCTTGCTGCGCTTGAAGCAGCATTTGTTTCGTAGTGATCAGCATAAACTCATTCCTTTTTTTGTTGATATCGCTTACATTTCGTACCACCACATAAGCGAACAACCTTTGTTTTTATGGACAGCAGGATGCAGGCTTGCAAAAAAGCATCGTGCTCTTTTGCAAACCGGCTAATATCCCACTGCCAAGTTCTGTAACCTCTTATCGCACGGCACAAAACGGTGGTTGTTTGTGCAGGGGCAGGGACGCTTTAACCTTCTATTTTGAGCAGCGTCTCCAGCAAAGTCGTCTCGCTTCCGACATTGCCAGGGAAGACAATGTAAGGAATGCCGGCAAACTTGGCTTCTTTGCCAGTCAGCCATACCGGGATGCCGGCGCTCACTTGACCAAGAACGCGGGCTTTGCGGATGGCAAGGCCTTTGGTCGCTACATCGCTTGATGTAATGCCGCCTTTGGCGATGATAAACTTCGGTGTTACTTGCAGCGACTGTACAACGCGCACGAGCGCTTCTGAAACCGTCTGGCTGATTTTCATATTGTCAGCCTTGTTTTCCCGGGCAATCAGCTTGCGGCTGCTGAATACAACAACATTTTCACCCGCTTCGAGCTTCTCGTTCGCTTCGGCAATGATCCGCTCAAGCTCCACTTGATGCTTCGCTTCATCCAAAATAAGCTCGACGCTCATCTCCAGCGGAATAACAGGGCCATGCGCAATGAGCTGCTCCAGCTGCTTCGTCGTTTTCTGTACATAAGAGCCGACAACGACGATGCCACCATGGTTTTCCTGGCCATTAGCAATGAGCCTGTCCTTCGGCAAATAATCCTGATTGCTGAAACCGCCGTACGATTTTACGAAAGAAGCGGCTGTGCGATAGAGGAAACGTTTCCCTTTCGCCTCAGCACGCAGAAGGGCGAGCGACAATACATCCATGTCTGCATAGCTCAGCGCATTGACAATAATCGGCGCGTTGTTAGTGACGCTTAGCAGTGCTGCTTCAACAGCATCTGGTCCTTGGCGCAAAAGCTCCAGCGAAAGCACAATCGCTTGCTCCGCTTTTATTTTGCCTTCCGTTTTCTCTTCCACCCACTGTGTCAGCTCACCGCTTTGATAGCCAAACACTTTATCTTTGGCGAATTCCGTCTCATGGACAGGAATCAGCTTACCTTGATCCTGCATGTAATGGATATTGGCCGCTGTATAACGTCCGCCTTCGAAGAAAGCGGGAATGATGAGGTGTCCGTCCATCATTTTGCCAGTTAGGCGGGCAAGTTCTTCAGCTAGCACATCCGTCTCCAGCGGATAATATCCGCGCAGCATTGAATCGCTGCGGCTGACAAAAATAAAATCCGTGCCCAGCTCGCTCGCAACGGCGTGAACATTTTGCACAATTTCACGGTTGATCCGTTCAGCATCCTGCGCATCAAGGCCGCGCGTATTGGTTAAAATATAAAACACGTTTTCCGGCTCGGTGAAAGCCTCGCGCAGCAATTCCACATCCCACTGGGTCAGTACATTAATATCATGAACCGTTTGCACGCCAGTGGGGTCATCGTCAAGGACGATTACTTTAGCGTTTCGGCTTTCTTGCAGCGCGCGAATTTGCTGGCGAGAGTCCCCAGCCTGCCACTCCTTCGGCAGTCCGGCTTCAATTTGCGTAAGCGATAAGCTTGTTGTATCTGTCATCATATGTTTGCTCCTTTTCCTAGGAAGGCCTGACTTCAACGTTAGCCAGCTTCTCGTAGTATTGGACAATGCCGCCGTGATCGTCGCCCGCTTTGCCGTCTACCTTCAGCGCGTGGAATATTTCCAGCAGTTGGCTCGTCAGCGGGAGTGGAACACCGATGTTATGAGCGGTTTCCATCACATTCGTAATATCTTTAAGGTTAATATCGATGCGTCCGCCCGCCTTGAAATTGCGCTCAAGAATGAGAGGAACCTTCGCATCTAATACCGCGCTGCCTGCTAGGCCGCTGCGAATGGCCAAATACATTTTATAAATATCAATTCCGGCTTTCGCTGCGAGCACAAGTGCCTCCGACATCGCCGCAATGTTCAGGTTTACGATAATCTGATTAGCCAGCTTAGCCGTGCATCCGCTGCCGTTAGTGCCAACATGCACAACATCCTTACCCATCGCTGCCAAAATTTCTGTAACGCTTTCAAAAACGCTCTCTTTGCCGCCGACCATAATCGAAAGCGTACCATCAATTGCTTTGGGCTCTCCGCCGCTTACAGGCGCATCCAGCATGTCGATGCCTGCTTCCGCTAGCTTGCCGGCTAGTTCTTGCGAGGCAACAGGGGAGATCGAGCTCATATCGATAATAATCGTCCCGCGCTTTGCCCCTTGAACGATGCCGCTGCTTCCTAAAACTACTTCCTGTACATGGCTTGCATTAGGCAGCATCGTGAAAATAACATCCGCTTGCTCGCCAATCGCCTTCGGCGATACGCCTTCTGCTGCGCCAGCTGCGACAAGCATCTGTACCGCGTCTTTGTTAATATCGAACACATGCACCGTGTAGCCTGCTTTGAGCAGATTGAGCGACATCGGTTTCCCCATAATGCCAAGGCCAATAAATCCAATGGTTTGTTTCATATTTGCTTTAACCTCCAATGCTTCTTTCGACAAAAATAGCTCCTAGGGACGGCCGACGCATTCGCTAAATGTATACTTAAAAGTAATTAGTGAATACATTTTATTTAAAATTGTATACAATTATCATAGGGGATATTAAAATCGATTTCTAGTCTATACTTTTTTCCAGCGGTTCTATATAATAAAGATTTTAAAATAATTGAGGTGGATCAGATGACGCAGGACAAGAAAAAGCCTTCTCTCGCCTACAGGCAGGCGTATGAAATTATGCGTGACATGATTTTGCGCGGCGAAATTGCCCAAGGCACCAAGGTCGTCGAAGAAAAGCTTGCCGCTTCACTAGGCGTCAGCCGAACGCCGATTCGCGACTCCATCCGCAAGCTGGAGCAAGAGGGACTGATCGTTGGCAAAAAGGTTGTCACGCCGACGGAAGGCGATTTGCGCAACCGATTTCAGGTTCGAATGCTGCTTGAAGGGCATGCAGCCCGCAGTGCGGCAACGTTTCTTCCCGACCATCAGCTGGCAGCGCTGCGTGAATGTGTTGTAATTGGGCAGACGGGCGAGCTGGAAGAAATTATGAAGGCGAATGAAGCATTCCATGATATTATAGTGAAAGCAAGCAACAATCCGGTCATGGTGCAAATTATTGACCAGATGCAGTCCATTATTTATCTTTTCCGCCGTACGGTCGTTTATTACAATCGTCCTTTTCTTATAGATGAACACATGAAAATATATGAAGCGATCGAAGCCCGAGACGGCGAGCTTGCCGAGCGGCTGATGAAGGAGCATTTGCAGGCTGATCTGGAGTTTTGCTTGCATCTGATGAGCTCGACCCGCACGATTTAGAAATACGGAGGAATGTGGAATGAACCATTCGTCAGACGAGCAGTGGCTGGAGTGGGTAAAACGGGTTCAAGCACTCGCTCAAAATGGGCTTGCCTATTCGGAAAATGCTTTCGATATCGAGCGATATGAGGAGCTTCGCGCTATTTCGGTAGATATGCTGGCATTTGCTACCGGCATGAAGCGGGAACAGGTCGCGTTAACTTTCGCCAGCGATACGGGATACGCGACGCCGAAGGTTGGCATTCGCGGCGTTGTGTTCCAGGATGAGCGGATTTTAATGATCAAAGAAAAGCAGGATCAGGCGTGGGCGATGCCGGGAGGCTGGGCGGACGTTGGCATTTCTCCATCTGAGGTGGCGGTAAAGGAAATTTGGGAGGAATCCGGCTTCAAAGTCAAGCCAAAGCGGCTGCTCGCGGTGCTGGACAAAAAGAAGCATGAGCATCCACCGGATATTTATCATATTTACGACCTGTTTATTGAATGTGAAATTATTGGCGGAGAAGCGGCGGTTGGACCGGAGACGACTGACGTTGGCTTTTTCGCAGAGGATGCGCTTCCTCCATTATCCGTGCAGCGCAATACGGAGCGGCAGATTAAGATGATGTTCGAATTTTTGAAGCAGCCGGATAAGCCGGTTGTATTGGATTAATCGAAATAAGGGCAGCCTTGCCAGTAGTGTTTAACTACTAGCGGGGCTGCCCTTATTTGATAGGCTGGTTGCAGCGATTAGATTAGTTTTTAGACAGGAGATTGTACAGCACCTGTGCGACCTGAGCGCGCGAGGAGACCGTTTCAGGGTTGATTTTGCCACCTGATCCTGAAATGATTTGTTGATCGGCCAGCTTTTGAATAGCCTCTTGTGCATACCCGGCAATCTGATTAGCATCATTGAAGCGGGATAAGGATGTGCTTGCGTTGCCTTCAGGCAGTTCGCCAAGCTCACCAAGCTTGTCAAGCGAGCGGTAAAGCAGTGTAAAGAGCTCTTGCCGCGTAATTTGGTTATCCGGCTTAAATTGATTGTCGCCTACGCCGGTCGTAATGCCGAGACGTTTTGCCGCAGCCAGGTAGCCGGTATAATAAGTGCTGCCTGCATCCGCGAAGTTGTCCGCAGCCTGGCTATCTGGCGTAATGCCAAAAGCATTTAGCAATAAAACGATGAATTGGCCGCGAGTCACTGCCGCATTCGGGCTGAATAAAGCTCCGTCTGTGCCAGTGGTGATGCTTCTGGCAGCCAGAAAGCCAACCGCATCGCTATACCAAGCTGTTGCGGGCACATCAGCAAAGGTAACCTTGTTATATCCGATAATATATTGGGAAAAGTGGGTTGTAACAAAGTCCACTGTGCCCGTTGCTGCGTTATATTTCCCGCGAACATTTTCCAATTGTCCGGAACCATTAATATGATAGACGATGACTGCAAGCGGATCTTCTCCAGTTAACAGCGAGTAGGGAGTGCTGATCGCAGCTTTTCCCCCGCCAAATTCTGAAATCGGGCTGTCACCTGCCTTAACGGACAAGTCATAGACCGGGCGATCTCCAAGAACAGCTTTGCCTTCCTCCGTTAGCGAAACCTTCGCTATGCGAATACTAATATCTCCGCTATCTGACGCTGACGTTATGCTTTTCAGCGCCGCAGCATCAAATATAATCGTTCCGACATTAGCGTAGACAATTCTTACCACAGCGTTGGTATCGGAAGAAATTTGATTTAAGGCGCTCCTTGGTAGGATAAGCTCAGCTGTTTTGGTTTCGGCGGTTGCCGCCACTTTAATTTCCACAATAGCTGTTTTTCCTCCAGCCTCGGCCTTTTTGGAAGCCTCGGCAAGGCTTGCGAGGGAAGCTGCTGACAGGGTTGCGGTTGTGACCCCCGTTGCATTGTCGTTAACTGCCACGGCGGATGCCGATGCTACAACTGTAGAGGATTCGGCTGTATCCGGCTCTGTACTGCCACCTGCAGCAGGATTAGGAGTGCTGCCGCCAGATGAGCCCGTGCCGCCGCCACTGCCGCTTCCTCCACCGCCGCTGCTTGGAGCAGGTGTAAATGCAGGTACGACGACGTCCGTCGCTGCGCTGGCGTTGAAGCCCTCTTTCTCAGCGTATCTGACTTGATAAATACCCGGAGTAAGCCCGGAAATTTCCACATCCGGCGCATAAACATAATCGGTAACGCCAGCTTGCTTGTATTGCAAAGCGGTAGTTGTGCCTGTAATCCGGCCGTCATTGTTAGCTGCCGAAGTAGGCGCTATGCCCACGAGCCCGGTTGGGGCGGCTTGCTCGCCATATGCTGGAACCTCGACAGAAGCAGCTGCGCTCGCCAAGCCCCCATCAACAGCTGCAAATCTGACCTCATATATGCCCGGTACCAAACCCGTGATTTCGTTATCTGGCGCATAAACATAGTCAGTCACACCTGCCAGCTTATATTCCTGACCTGGAACGGTGCCAGTGATTTTCCCGTCGTCATTGGCTGGAGTGGTAGGTGCAACGCCGAGTAGGCCTGTAGGCGCCGCTTGCTCTTGTGAGAAAGCGGGAACGATCACATTAACCGATTCGCCAGCGTTATATAAAATGGCTGTTGCTCCAGCGGCGGCCGTCGTTGGTCCCTGATAGCCTGCTTTGGCGGCATAGCGTACGTTGTACGTGCCAGGAGCGAGATTGGCAATCGCTTCGCCTGATGCTGGTGTGTAAGCCGATGCTCCGTCCAGCTTGTATTCCAGCGTTTTATTTTTGATACCCGTAATTTTTCCGTCATTGTTGCTTGCAGAGGTAGGCGCTGCTCCTTCAAGTCCTGTTGGAACGGCCTCTACTCTATAAAATAACGAATCCAACGCATTGGTATAGTTGGTGTATCTTGCACCAATCGCATAACCGCTGCTGGCATAATCGGGCTGAATATTTGTCCAAGAATACATCAGCTCAACATGTCCAAGGATAGGGGCGCTCGCACCGTTCGCATCTTTGTTATTTTTGTTATAAGTGAAAAGGTACGGTACTTGCAGTCTATCTCCGACCACTACCGTGCCGCTTCCATCGGTATAGCTGATGGTTGTAGGATTGGCTGCGGTGTTGTTTTGCGTCTTGATATTGGTCAAATATTTATTCACGACATCCACATACAGCTTGGCATAAGGGTGATTGTTGGCCCTGACCTGCAGTGTTTCCGTATTATGTGGGTTAGTAGTCGGATTGTTAGTCGGGCTGGCAACCGTCACCCCTGAATCCAGCTTCGTATCCCAAAAATAAACCTTGCTAATATTGTAGGACTTCGCATATTGGTTGATATATTTGATGGCCGCCTGTGTATTTGGGCACCATGAGCCACCAAACAGAAAGACGTAGCTGCCATCACTGTCGAGCAGCTTGTTCAATTCGTGATAGGTCACATGCTCAAGGACGAGATCGCCATCCAGATCATCAAAAATCAGCGGCTTTCCCGGGTTTTCATTGCCATAATTTTTGTTGAAGGCCGCTTTAATATAGGCGGACTCGTCAATCGTATCAAATTGCGCAACGGAGCTGAATACAGGCCGCAGCGATGCTTTATAAGCTTCCGTCTTAGCGGGATCAACTATGCCATTGGTCAGGAAATCATCCCAGACATGAGCTTCATCCAAATAGGCAACGATGGGAGCGCTATTGCCGCTTCCGTCCTTATGATCCTTGTTGTAAATGAATAGGAAGGGGGCCTCCAGCTTGTTGGCGACCACCGGATTGCCATCTTTAATATAGCTGACGTTATGATCGGGGTCATTTTTATCATAAAGATCGAGGTTGGTTAAATATTTGTTAACCAGATCAACATATTTGAAAGCATAGGGATTGCTGGAATCAGCAATTTGCAGCGTATCGCCATCAAGCTTCGTGTCAAAGTTATAAATGGTGGCTACGCCGTATTCTTTGGCCACTTCATTAATGAAGCCGATATTGGCTTGAGTCTGCTCACTCCATGCGCCGCCGATTAGAACGGCGTAGTTTCCTTCACTCTCGAACAGATGAACGATATCTTCATATGTAGCGGTTTGATAAACATGCTGGTCATCATTCAAATGTGGATAAACATCATTAAAATAATTATAAGTATTCGCAACGCTTGCGGAGTAAGAAGCCGCAGCATTCGCTTTCTCAACGGGGAGGGGGAGAACGAGCAATGCTGCTGTGAGCAGCATTGCCATCCATTGCTTTATTACAGATTTTCGTTTCATTATTTGCACCTCTGCTTATTGGATTTCATTGTTTACAGAACATCATGACAACGACTGCTGCTGCTAATCTGCTTTTTGCTTACGGGCAAATTTCTTCATCGTCAGAGGAGGAAGAGGGTGCCTGCTCTGAAGAGGAAGCTGGCGTAGAAGCAGCTGGATTCTGCGAACTACCGGATGATGAGCTTGATGAAGATGAAGAAGTAGATTGCGCTGCTCCTGTTGAAGCGCTGCTTGTTGTTTTCGCTGCTTGAACGACTTCTGTCGTAGCGAAGGTAATCGTTTTTGCAGGAGCTTGCTCAGCAACCGGTGCTTGGGTAGCTTCAGGCGCTGCCGCTTCTGTCTTTGGCTTGCTCGCTACTTGAGGCTTTACGCCTTCCGTCTTGGGAGCGCTGGTCGGCTTTACGGCTGCCGCATCTGTCTTAGGAGCAGTGGTTGCTTCCGGAGTTGCTGCCACTGTGTTCGTGGTTGGCTGTACAGTTGCGGATGAAGCGACGGCCGATGGCTGGTTAGTCGCTGTTTTGCCGGCAGTGACCTCAGCTGCTGCGGACGGTGCTGGTGATGCTGCTGGTAATGATTCTGAAACTGCAGCAGTCGTTACCGTTCCAGCATTTGCTTTTTCAACCGCCGTTTCAGCCGCTGCCTGCTTGTTCTCGGCTGGTGCTGCCGCAAGTGACACGCTTTGAGTTTTCTGAGCCGCTGGGGCAGCAGAGGCTGCTGGCTGCTGGCTTGCAGTGGAGGCAGCGTTGCTGGCTGGCACTTGTGCTTTGTTGCTGGAATCCGTTGAAGCAACGACATTCTCTTGAGGCACAGCCGAAGTCTGCTGCGGGCTGTTTGCGGATACGGCAGCCAAAGTGACTGCAGAAAGGACAACTGCTGCGGAAACGAGTGAAACGGTCAACTTTTTCATGAAAAATACCATCCTTTTCGGTTGCCATGGGCACAGGAGTAGTCTGTATCCTCTGTCTGCCTTGGCGATTTTTTTTGTAATACTTCAAATTTGCTTCGAGCCCGACGTAGAAAAAAAGATTCAATAAGGAGCGTGACTTCACGCTCCTTATTGAATCTCCGGGTGTCCAGTCGATTCCTGCTTTACGGTTAAAATCATCAATATTGGCCTGCAAATGGCTCCATTCCACCTCCTTGTCATTTGGCAAAAAAATAGAGACCCAAGGCAGCGGTCAATCGTCGCTGCATTGAATCTCTGGTCATCCAGTTGATTAGTTACATGATAGGTGCCAGAAGTTTCCTTGTCAATCATTATTTACTTAACCTATTGAAATTGTCGGATATAATAGGGGGGAGCTAGCTGAAATACCGCCAGATACCCTCTTATTTTTTAATCCATAGTTTAGAAAAATCCAGCCAGCCGAAGGAGTCGATAGCCAGACCTTGAAGGGCTAGCGGCAGCTGCGTCTGGAACCGGGAATGGTAAAGATACAGCAGCCAGTTGTCCTGCCGCAGCCATTGCTCGGCTTCCTCTACAATTTGGGCGCGCTCGGCTGCGGAAGGGAGGCTGACGTAACGGGCGAGGATGCTCCGCAGCTGCTTTCGCTGCTCCATAGTCAGAAAATGATGCAAATTGCTGTCTTCATTATAGAAAAGCCGAAGCAGGCCCACTTCTGTATCATTTTCCAGTATCTCAGTTGCCAGCATCAAATGGGCAGATTGCGCGAGCTTTTGCGGCGAGACCTCTGCAATGACATAGGGATGGAGTTTCAGGCGAAGGCCAATAACAGCTGCCCGCTGCTGCAGCCAAAGCATATCCTGCTGTTCAACAGGCCTGCCGTGATGATACAGCTGAATGACTTCTCCGGCATAGCCGCTTTCCCGAAGCAGCGCCTCTGCATCAGCCAGCGAGCCAGATTCATATGAAGCCAGTTCACTGCTGGCGACAAGAAAGCTGTTTGCGGGTACGGCGCGATTGCCTCCGAGCTCCGCAATTAGCAGCTTGCGGTCAAGCAGCAGCCGCAGCGCTTGGCGGAAGGAGGATTGGTGCTGGATGCCCGGCATGCTGAAGTTGAAAATTAAATAGCGGCAGCCATCAAGCAAGGAATCCATCGCTCTATTATTTTCCGCAGCATGGTCTCCGGATGGGGTATCCATATGCGGCAAGGAAAACTGCCGCTCCCGCGGCGCATCCGATGGAATATGCCAAATTTCCACAAGGTCAAGCCAGGCTCGCTCGCGAAAATAGTGGTCGAAGGCTTCAAGCCGCACCACCTGCGCTGCATTTTCCACCAGCTTGAAGGAGCCTGTCCCAAGCATCTTCTGCTCGGAGAATGCCACATCATGCGGCAAAATCGACATGGTCGCGCAGCTGAGAAAATGCAGCAGAAACGGGTTTGGCTGCCGCAGCCTGAAGATCAGGCAATAATCGCTGACGATCTCAATGCCTGCAATGTCCTCGTATTGCCAGCAGGAGGGAGAATGCACTTCACGCAAACGCTCCAGCGTGAACCGCACATCCTCCGCTGTTAGGAGCAGTCCATGATGGAAGCGGACTCCTTTGCGCAAATAAAAGGTCCATGCCGTGTAGTCGTCATTGCTTTCCCAGGCATGGGCAAGCGAAGGCAGGAAGCGCTGCGACGCCGAATCAAAGTCGATCAGGCGGCTGTAGATTTGCTCCAGTAGAAACACCTCTGTAACGGTAAAAGCAAAAGCTGGGTCGAAGATGCCGAGCTTCCTCGTCACGGTCACCCGAAGCACATCAAGATTGGCGGCACCTGCCTGCTCCAACTGGAAGCCCATGCGATTTTCCAGCATGGCGCGCAGCTTGTCACGCAAGGCGGGAGGAAGCTCGCTGCTGGAGATGAAATCGATGGCCTCCTTCATTTTTCCCTTCGCCAGCAGCTCGTTAAAATGCTCCGTTAGCACATCCTCCAGCCCGCGGATAACCGTCAATTGCGAAATATGGCCGCGTCCCACCCCTGCGCTCCATGCGACAAAGCTTTCCTCCACCAGCCTGCGCAGTACAAGCTTGACGTTGCGTGGCGTACAGTTCAGCACCTCCGTCAGCTCGCCGATCGAAATCGGTATTGCTGCTCCCTTATGCTGTTTGCCGGGCAGCGATAACAGCAGGCTAATATAATGCTCCTTATGTTTCATATTCTAACCGTCCTTTGCTCAGGCTGGCGCAAGCGCTGCCCATAAAAGGTGAAATTTTAATTTCAATCTTACTCTTTTTATTCTCGTTTTCCCAGCTAAAATTAAGTCTACATAGAGAGAGGGGAGAACCATCATGTTTATGCAGCTTGATCGCAATATTAAAATTCGGATTTTGACGACCTTCCTGACCCGCTGCGTAGAGGCGATGATCCTGCCGTTTATGGCGATTTATTTTACCCAGCGGCTGGGGGCGGGGATTGCGGGCCTTCTGCTGCTCATTAATTTGCTCGTGCAAATTACAGCGAGCCTGTACGGCGGCTATATGGCAGATCGTTATGGACGAAAAAAGGTAATGGCATACGCCCAAATGATCCGCTTTATTTCCGTCCTTGTCATGACGCTTGCCAACTCGCCATTTCTTGATTCCACTTGGCTGACCTTCTCCATGATGCTGCTGCTTAGTCTTTGCAATGGCATGTTTAATCCAGCGGCCGAGGCCATGCTGATTGACGTCAGCACAAAGGAAAATCGCGCTTTTATTTATAGCGTTAACTTCTGGGCAATCAATTTATCGATTTCGATTGGCGCACCGATCGGCGGCTTTCTGTTTGCGACGCATCGGACCGAGCTGTTTATGATTATGGGACTAGCGAGCCTGGCTACGCTTATGCTGACGTTATTTTTAATTCGGGAAACTCATTTTCCAGATGCGGAAAGCCGGCTGCAGTACAGTGGCAACGGCCCCATTCGCAATATGGTGCTGAATTACAAGCTGGTGGCGCAGGACAAGCTGTTTATTATCTACAGTGTCAGCGGGATGCTCATTCGCTCGCTGGAAATTCACTTGTACAACTACATTAGCGTCCGCCTGCAAAAAGAGTTCGAGCCCCAGCAGCTCTCCATGCTGGACAATTTCACCTTTGACCTGACAGGCATTAGGCTTGTCAGTCTGCTGCAGGTCGAGAACACACTCATTATCGTCTGCCTCGCGATCTGGGCAGCCAGTTTTGTCCGCCGTTTCCGTCCGGCACGAATAATGTATATTGGCGTTATTTTGTACACGCTCGGCTTTACGATCGTCGGCTTCAGCAACTCTGTGTGGCTGCTGCTCATATCGATGCTGGGAGCGACGGTTGGCGAGCTCATGTTTACACCGATTAGACAAGCTTATTTGGCTGGTATCGTGAAGGATCAAGCGCGGAGCTCGTATTTGGCGGTGAATGGCCTGCTTGGGCAGTTCGCTGGCGCTTTCGGCGCTATTGGCATCAGTCTTGGTGCTGTGCTGCACTCCAGCTACATGGCCATGATCATTTTCGTAATGGGCATGACCGGGCTGCTGCTGACGCATTACGTATTTCAGCGGCTTGCGCCAGGGGAGTCGCGTCCTCAAGGTTCAGCACCGACGGTAGCGAAGATTTAGAAGCGAATAGCTGTTGTAAACGAAGAATATAGAGGAGGTTGTACAGCATGAGTAAAAAACAATGGGCTGGCGCGATGCCAGCCGTACAGTTCAGGGTAGCAAGGCCGACGAACCAATTGGCTGAGGTGGCTGCTTTTTATGAACAGGGGCTGGGCCTAGAACGAATTGGCTCCTTCGAGGGGCAGGACGGATACGATGGCATGTTGTTCGGCCTGCCGGGGGCGGACTACCATTTGGAGTTTACGCAGCATGTCTCGGGGGCGCCGCTCGCACGACCATCTGAGGATAATCTTCTGGTGTTCTACATTGAGGATCGCGAGCAGCAGTTAATGATTGCAGAGCGTCTTTTGGAGCTGGGTTACCCCGAGGTGGAGCCTGAAAATCCTTATTGGAAGCAAAAAGGCATCACAATTGCCGATCCCGATGGCTACCGAATCGTACTGCAAAACACGTCTGGACTGGGCTGATTGAGTGCCGCGAACAAAGCTGGCGGATATAAGCATAACAAGACCGATTCACGAAGAATCGGTCCTGTTCATACCGTGTTTTTTTGTAATAGCGCCAATACGCAGTCGTTAAGTGCTAAGCATTTTTATGCTATCATCGCACCAGCTAATTAAACTATTGAAATGACTTTTCCCATAGTTGATTGTAATCAGCCAATATGTATAATTATGATCCTTCACCTCTGCGTTGCGAAGCCAAACTTCAAGGTCTTCGAAAACACGCAAATTTTCGGCTAATTCCTTTTTATGTTCTTGTATATGCTGGATGATGATTTCAGGCGAAGAATTACTGCCAAAAAACACCCTCAACAGCAGCTCATTCTTCTTAAGCATAACCATATGCTCCATAGGCTGGGACAACCAGTCTGTCAATGTCTGCTTTCCCTGCTGGGTAATACGGTAAAGTTTTTTGTCAGGCTTCCCCTTCTGTTGGATGATTTCCACTTCAATGTCGTTCCGATCAAGCAGCTCAGCCAAGCTGGGGTAGATCTGACCATAGTTTTCATTCCAAAAGTAGCTGGTGCTCTGCTCCATATGCTGCTTTATATCATAACCGGAATGGGGCCCTAGACTCAATATGCCTAATACTGCAAACATCGTATTGGTTTTCCCCTGCGGTTTCGCCATTCTCTATTCCTCCTAATGCTCCGAGTTTACCTCGACCTGCATCTTAACACTGTCATTATGTAAAAAACATTATAGCTTATTTAGTGCTGTTTTTACATATGTGCTTATTATATTATAAAAATATATATTATTTTAATAATTAGAATTGACAAGGGTTTTTTGTGGGTTTATATTAGCGATATCAACAAAAATTTATATGAGCTTGCCAAGGTGAATCTTCTATACAGACAGCATGAAGAGCACGGAGATAGTATTTTTGGCAATCCTCACAAAGGAGAATACAGATCATGACAATGATTAATGTGAATTATCCAACTGGCCGTATGACACTTGAGCAACGCCGTCTTTTGGCAGAAGGTCTGACCGATGCGGTCCTTCTTCCAGAAGTAGGTCAATATTGTCCGCCAGCAAGAGAAGGATTTCAAGTTCATTTCACGGAGCGTCCAACAGATTACATGGCGATTGGCGGCAAGCTGTTATCCGATCAGCCTGAACGTGATGTGATTATGATCAATGTTCTGGTAATGGATGGTGACTGGCCAAATGAAGTACGCAAGGAAGTATTGGAGAACATTATGGGCAGTTTGACTAAAGCTCTTGAGGTTCCTGAACCATCCCCGACATGGTGGATAACGTTCCAGGTCATTGAAGAGGGAAGTTGGGCTTCTCGTGGCGGCGTACTTTCCATTTTGGACTTATTGGATTCGGGGGTCTTTACCGAAGAGAAAACGAACGCAATCCGGAAGAATATAGAAAAGTAAATGCAAGCAAAATTTTAATGCAAGTTGAAAATATAACAAGAAGGAACTATAATGTTATCAAGTGATAGTAATTACTATCACTTGATAACATTTTTTCGTTCTTAATTTTTCAATACCGCTCAAGCGTGGCTGGATTAATGCCATATTAAATGATTGGAAATGTTCAAGATATGAAGAGAGGAATGATAGAAGATGAAAGAAAAAATCTCTATTCCCCACCCCCCAACGTATGGTCCGCTCGGCAATTTGCCTTTGATTAACATAGACTCGCCAACCTTATCCCTTGGAGCTTTGGCAGAAAAATACGGACCTATTTTCAAATTTACTGCACCGGGACTATCAAGTTTAATTGTGTCAGGGCATGAGCTCGTTGCTGAGGTATGCGATGTGACCCGATTTGACAAATATGTATACAACGAGCTGCAGAACGTTCGCGCCTTCGGCGGCGACGGATTGTTTACAAGCTGGACGCATGAGCCGAACTGGAAAAAAGCGCACAACATACTGCTTCCCACGTTCAGCAAGCAGGCGATGAAGGGATATCACTCCATGATGATTGACATCGCCGATCAGTTAATGCTCAAGTGGGCACGGCTAAACCCGCAGGACACTATCGATGTAGCCGATGATATGACCCGGTTGACGCTGGATACGATTGGACTTTGTGGATTCAATTATCGATTCAACAGCTTTTACCGGGAAGATCATGCCCCGTTTGTCCAAAGCATGGTTCGCGCATTGAACGAAGCGATGCTCAGAGGCTCGCGAATGAAAATTCAAACTATGTTGATGGTCAAAACAAAACGCCGTTTTGAAGAGGACATTCAGACGATGTTTACGCTGGTGGATAAGATCATTGCCGAACGAAAGGCAAGCGCCGAGCCGGGACAGACGGATTTATTGGCACGCATGCTGGAAGGCAAGGACCCGGAAACCGGAGAAATGCTCGACAACGAAAACATTCGTCATCAGATCATTACCTTTCTGATTGCAGGTCATGAAACAACGAGCGGTCTGCTATCCTTTGCTGTTTATTTCCTGCTGAAGCATCCGGAAGTGCTCGCGAAGGCTCAGGAAGAAGTAGACCGCGTGCTGACAAGTAAAGCCCCGCAATATGAGGAGGTTCTTCAGCTTAACTATATCCGTATGATATTAAATGAATCGCTGCGGTTGTGGCCGACGGCTCCAGGATTTGACGTTTATGCCAGAGAGGACACGATCCTTGGCGGGAAGTATCCCATCCCCAAGGGACAGAGTCTCAGTGTGCTATTGCCTCAGCTTCACCGCGATTCGGCTGCATGGGGAGAGGATGCAGAGCTTTTCCGGCCTGAGCGGTTTGAGGATATGGCCAAGGTTCCCCATCATGCTTACAAGCCTTTTGGGAATGGTGAACGCGCCTGCATCGGCATGCAGTTTGCCCTCTATGAAGCCACATTAGTACTGGGTATGGTACTAAAGCATTTCGACTTGATCGATTATGACAACTATACATTGGACGTTAAGCAGACTCTGACGTTGAAGCCCGGTGATTTCCGAATTCGAGTGGGGCACCGTCAGCACGTATCCACCATGGGAACCGCAGGGATAACAGGCGTGGTGGGAACAAAACCTGAGGCTTCTCCATCTAGTGCTGCGGATAAGGTTGTACCAAGCATAGTCGGAACGCCGAGCGGCAATGGATCGCTGCTTGTATTATATGGCTCAAATCTGGGTGCAGCGGAAAGCATTGCCCGTCAGATCAAGAGTACGGCCCTTGGTTACGGCATCCAAAGTGAAGCGGCACCACTTAATGAATGGAGTGGACGACTGCAGGGGCAAGGCATCGTCATTATTGTTACGGCTTCATACAATGGCAAGGCTCCTTACAATGCGTCGGCATTTGTAGAATGGCTGAAGGGGGCCGGAAATGATGAGGGGCAAGCTGCTCGGTATGCGGTATTAGGCTGCGGAGACCGGTCCTGGTCGGGAACGTACCAGAGCATTCCACGCTTTATAGATGAAAAGCTGGATGCCATCGGTGCCAAAAGACTTGTAGCCCGGGGTGAAGTTGATGCAGGGGGCGATATGGAACAGCAGGTCAAGGAGTGGATGGAAGAGATGTGGCCAGCGGTTACGGACGCGCTGGGAATACAGATAAATCATATTGAAACGGCAAATCCAAGTACGCTTCAGCTGCAATTTGTTGAGGGGCCGTCTCAAGTACCTTACGAGAAAACCTATCAAGCCGCCTATGCGACTGTCCAAAATAACCGGGAGCTGCAAGCCTCTGAAAGTGGACGAAGCACTCGCCATATCGAGCTTCTCCTTCCCGAAGGCATCAGCTATCACGAGGGTGATCACATCGGCGTGCTGCCTCTTAACCGGGATATAAATGTAGACCGCATTCTGAAGCGGTTTGGCATGGACGGCAGCGAAATGATTTGCTTAAGCACCGAAGGTTCACATCTGGCCCATCTGCCTCTTGATCGATCCGTTAATGTGCGTGAGTTGATTCAATCCTGTGTGGAAATTCAGGTGCCAGTTACTCGTGCTCAGCTGCAGGAGTTGGCTGTCCACACTGTCTGCCCGCCACATCGTCGTGAACTGGAGGCCATGATGGAGGATGAGCGCTACACCCCGTATATCTTAGGCAATCGAGTAACGATGCTGGAGTTGCTTGAACAATATGAAGCCTGCGAGCTTCCTTTTGTCAGGCTGCTGGAATTGCTGCCTCCGCTGAAGCCGAGGTATTACTCTATATCCAGTTCTCCGCTGCTCCATCCGAGAGAGGTTAGTATTACGGTAGGCGTCGTTAAGGATCAGGCATGGAACGGCAAAGGAGAGTATGCGGGGGTCGCCTCTACTTATTTGGCGGAACGTGCACCAGGCGACCGTGTTCTAATATTTGTACAGACGCCGGAATCTGGATTTAGACTGCCAGAAGAGGCAGCTGTTCCAATCATCATGATCGGGCCTGGAACGGGAGTTGCTCCGTTCAGAGGGTTTTTGCAGGCTAGATCTGTCCTAAAAAAGCAAGGGGTGGCGCTTGGAGAAGCCCATCTGTTCTATGGGTGCAGGAACGAAATGGATTTCTTGTATCGAGACGAGCTGATTCAGTACGAGCAGGAGGGTATTGTTAAGCTGCATACCGCTTTCTCGCGCGTGGCTAGCGAACCCAAAACCTATGTACAGGATTTACTGAAACAGGTGTCTTCATCACTGATGGAGCTTATGGATCAGGGCGGCAAAATCTATGTATGTGGTGATGGCAGCCAAATGGCTCCTGCTGTGGAAGAGACATTAAAGGCAGCTTATCAGGAAAGGCATGGAGCACAAGCAGGTGACCGTTGGCTCGAACAGCTAGAGAAGGACAGTCGGTATGTAAAGGATGTATGGGCTGGAAATTCCAAACCTACAGTAACTTAACATACGGCAGCATGATGTAAAGACAAATGAAAGCTAATGCCGAAACGTCATCCCTGGAGATCATACTATAGCATGTCATATCTCCGGGGATACATTTTAGCTGTGAAGAGGCGGTCATTAATAGGGGGATTCAATGGTGAAACAATCAATTGTAATCGCGGTTATGCTATAATTTCATGGTAATACCCTACTATTTGATTGGAATGGGAATCAATTATAGAATAATACTCTCCAAGGAGTGTAATAAGATGAGAACAGAAATGTCATCAATCAAGCAAACGAGGCTTAACTCCATTCTGGATGAAGCGACCAAGCTGCTTATTGAGAAGCCAAATGCGTCGATGAATGAAATTGCAGATTCGGCAGGAATCGGAATCGCTACGCTGCATCGATATGTGGAGAGCAGAGAGCAATTGATGATTTATTTGGGCCTGCGTGCAATCGAGGTTGTTAGTGAAACCATGCGCGGTATTCCACTGGATGAGGATAATTGTGAAAGCTACATCCCAATGCTCATTGAAGCGCTCATTCCGTTAGGGGACAAGCTGCACTTCATTGCCCACGATACAACCATTAATTATAACGAGGAAATTATTGGAGCAGATCAGAAGCTGAGGGAACCCGTGCTGCATGCCATCGGTTTGTTGCAGCAAAAAGGTTATTTTCGCCATGATGTAGACAAAAACTGGATTGTGAATGTCCTGTATTCACTCCTATTTCTGACGTGGCAGCAAGTCGTTAGCGGGGATATTGCCAGAAAATCCGCAGCGGCATTGGTCGTGGATACATTCTACCATGGTTTTAAAACCCCATGATGGTCACTAGAACAGCCAAGCACAGCAAAACGGCCCTCTGCGCCGTATTAGGGGGGGCGAGAGAGCCGCTTGCTCGTTCTATAATAAAGGTTATTGAACGTTTGCGTAGTAGTTCGAATAATTAAGCTGGCCGCTGCCATTTGTAATTTCGGTGCCGTATTCTATGCTGCTGACGTAGCGGGTTGTTGGGAAATAGCCTTTGCCAACGAGATAATCGGTAAAGTTTTTCACATTAATTGTGAAATGATCCGTCTGCGTTCGTTTGAGGAAGGAATAGACCCACCATTGATGCACCCCGTTGTTGGTAATTTCCCCGCGGTAAACGTCGTAGCCCTGTCCGCCTATGGAAACGTTGGAGGCAACAAGCCCGCCAATAGGGCCAACCCCGCTTGTCCAGCGGTTCCAAATCATAATTTCCTCCGTTGGCGTGCTGCTCCATGTCGCCGTTCCTGTGCTGTGCAGCCAAATAGCTATCGATTTTGTGAAGCGCTTTCATTTAGTATTTTAGCAATATATGGAGATAGGGAACACCCTGATAATTAGTGATTTAATCATACTATTTTTAGGGTAACTGTTAATATGAGGTATCCTTGAAAAAAGAAAATTTGAAGTTTCCTGGGCATTTTGCCCTAAAAACTAAAGTTTTCTCGCACGAAATCCGAAGTTAATTATAGGGTGGAATTCCTTGTTATTGGAAGGATGCGTGTGAAGATGAATAACAAGAACATTGTGCAATATTTTTATGAGCATCAATTTCTCCCGGCGCTGGACCAGAAAATGACTGCGATAGAAGAGGAGCTTCAGCGTCATCAGGAGCAGTGGATCGATCAGTTTCTGGAAACCTTCAAGCGTATATGCTTACGAATTAGGGAAATGCAGGACTCGGATCAAAAAGGCCCGATTTCGCTCATCCATTTTTGCTTGCTGCGCAGGTCGATGATGGATCATTCCTGTTATTTCATTGAAGCGTATTCGGAAAGATGGTATGAAAATTCGGCACCGCTGTTTGAGGAATATGATGCTGCTTGGCTATATCATTCGCTGCCGGCATTTATTCAGGAAATGACCGAATCGTACGAAGGATTTGGGGAATCCGCCAAGTCTACGGAATTTGAAGCGATGATGCAGAAAGCAGTGGGCTGTTATCATTTATTTGCGGTTGCCTTGCTGCGGGCAGCTATGCCGGAAGCTATTATGCTGGAGGAATATAAGTCCATTAAGCGAGAGCTCGCTTTGCGTATCAGCATTGGCGAATATACAGATCTGAGCGAGGATGTGCTGGTCGATTATCAAGGCTTGCAGGATGTAAAGGAAATTCGCAGGCGGCTGGAGGAGAGCAAGGCAAGCAGCATTGCTTATGGGTGCTACCGTAATCTGATGCTGCCCCAGGTGCGAGCGGAATCAAATGATTTGCGATATGCGGATTTCAGCGGAAGCCATTTGCAGGGAAGTCGTTTTCAGCGCTGTGATTTAATGGGTACAAGATGGAACGGCTGCCTGGCACCCGAGTCGGATTTTCGCTATTCGTCGCTGCCGGAAGCGGATTTTCGCCATGCCGATTTGCGCGGAGCCGTGTTTGATTATGTGAGCGGCCATGAACCGAGAGACCGCCTTAGAACGGGACTGATGGGTGTGCGCTTCGATCATGCCGATCTGGAAGGGGCGAGCTTCATCGGGGCGACCTTTGGCAGGACCAGCTTTGAAGGAGCAAACCTGCAGCATGCGTTATTTTCCCGTCAAATAAAAGACAGCTACAGCTTTTCAGCGGAACAGATTCATAGCATACGGTGGGTTGACTAAAGCGAGCACTGGAGGGAATTCATAAGCTAACAGAAATAACCAAAGTCTTGAGGCGCAGTGTTTGCGCTTCAAGGCTTTTTTTATGGATGGTCGAAAAGGCTCATTGGTCAGAGCTGCTGCTCTTGCCAGCTGGAATCAGCTTTGCTGCATAAGGCATAAAAAACTGTAGGATTACACCGCCCAGGCAGACGGTTAATAACGTTCCAATCCCTATGGGGCCATGAAATAGAAAGGCCATCAATAAGAAAAAGAGCTGGATCAACGTCCGGGAAAGCAGAATGCTCATGCCGCTCCTATCCCGAATGATGAGCATTAAGCGATCCATAGGAATCGGTGCAACCTTCGTTTGCAAATAACAGGCGATGCCTGCTCCAATGATAAGTAAGCCGAGTATCAGAAACAATAGCCTGCTTAGCCACATTTCAGGCTGAGTGAAGGCTTGCAGCACATAAAGCCACAGATCGATGCCGAGACCGGCAATAAAAGCGGTGAGCAAGCCTTTAAATTCGGGCCTTGTTTTGGAAAATATCGCATTGCTGCCGACCATGATAAGCGCAATAAGGATTTCCCAGCTGCCCACCGTAAGCCCGACCTGACCAGCCAGGCCAACGAGAAGCGCATCAAACGGCGATGCTCCAAAGCCCGATTCAATCGTAAGGGCGATGCCGAGAGACATCATTAAAATGCCAGTCGTATAAAAGAAATATTTCACAGTACCCCGTCTTTTCCAGAGCCCTCGGAAGCTAATGCTTTTACCATTAAAACATGCGGAATCCCGTCCTCCATGAATAGGTCCGAGACGGTTTGATAGCCCAGCTTATGATAAAAGCCCTCTGCTTGCTGCTGCCCATGCAATTTAAACCGTGTATAACCGAGCCCCTTCGCTATTTCCTCTAACGTATGAACGATTACTTTTCCCAGCCCAAATTTCCGATAAGCTGGCAAAAGACAGATGCGCTCAAGCTTAGCGAAACTGTCTACTGTTCTTAAACGTCCAGTTCCGACCGGTTTTTCGTTATAATAAACTAAAATATGCTGCACGCGATCCTTCAGCTCTTCATAATCGTCGAATTCATCATATTCATCCTGCAAGGGTGTGCCTTGCTCTTCGACGAAAACGAGCTGCCGGATATGCAAAGCAATGGTTAAATCAGCTTGCGTTTGTATCATGCTTGAATACAACTGCCTCAGTCCTTTTCTATATAGGTATAAGTGCTAGCTTTAAAGCTTTTTAATAGTATAAATGAATTCAATTTTGTTGTAAATGCAACAAAAAGAAAATGAGGGGCAGTGAGAACAATGAAAGACATTCTTCGTGAAATCGGCATGATTGCTCGGGCTTTGGATTCGATTAGCAATATTGAATTTAAACAATTTGATCTGACAAAAGGGCAGTATTTATATGTGGTGCGCATTTGTGAAAATCCGGGCATTATTCAGGAAAAGCTGGCTGAAATGATCAAGGTAGATCGAACGACTGCTGCCCGAGCTATCCAGAAGCTGGAGGAGCAAGGCTTGATCGAGAAAAAAGACGAT
This sequence comes from Paenibacillus sp. J31R34, assembly GCF_059383715.1. Classification (NCBI taxonomy): domain Bacteria; kingdom Bacillati; phylum Bacillota; class Bacilli; order Caryophanales; family Paenibacillaceae; genus Paenibacillus; species Paenibacillus sp. J31R34. The sequence continues at coordinate 685,631 of NZ_JBXENU010000002.1, read as the reverse complement.
GACAGCAATAAAAAAATCAAAAAACTGTTCCCGACGAAAAAAGGGGAAGCCGTTTATCCATTTCTAAAGCGAGAAGGCGAGCATTCCAATGCGGTTGCATTGTCCGGACTTTCGCCGGAGGAAGCGGATAATATGCATCAGCTTCTGCAGCGGGTGAGAAAAAATATTGAAGTGGATTGGGAGTTTGTGAAAAAGGGAAATAAACGCAAATATTAATGTGGCCTGTGGTCACCTTTCTTGGGCGTCAGGTGTTATAGAGAGTATACAAACCAAGAAGGAGGTGCTCACATCGCATCATAATCAATTGGAGGCATCGGAGCTGGAACGGCTGATCACCGCTGTTCAGGCAGGGGAGACGGAGCATTATGCTGCGGTCGTACAAGCTTTTCAGCAGCCGCTTTACCATTATTGCTGGCGGATGCTGGGGAGTCGGCAGGACGCAGAGGATGCGGTACAGGATATTTTTGTAAAAGCGTATGAGGCGATAGAGGGTTATGCACCCAAGGTGCATTTTTCGGCCTGGCTGTACCGCATTGCCTATCATCACTGTCTTAATTTGCTGCGAAGGCAGCGTCTGCAAAAGCAGTGGCTGCGTTTGTTTCGGCCAAGCGAAATGACAGCCGCAAGCGCGGAAGAGGAAATGGACAATCGGCTGTATACGCCAGCGCTTGCGGCGGCTCTTGCTAAATTGTCACTGGAGGAGCGTAATTTGCTTGTTTTACGAGTGTTTGAGGAGAAATCGTATGCGGAGCTTGGGGTGATTATGGGGAAAAATCCGGATGCGCTGAAAAAAAGAATGAGCCGCATTAAGCAAAGGATCAAACAGCAGCTGCTAGAGAAGGGGGAAGAGGCATGGAGCGAATCCGCTTCGATCATGAATACGACGATATAACGAACAGAGCCGCAGCAAATGGAAGGCTCCCAGCTATCAATGTGACTGAAGCTGTGATGGAGCGAATTTCACGGGGAGCTGCAGTGGACAGGAAGGGACGAGGGGCCTTCATGCGTCCTGTAATGAAGCGCACGACTGCTTTCAGCGGAGCGCTCATGCTGCTGCTCTTGCTATCGGTAAGTGCCTATGCGGCAAGCCAGTATATTGAAATTCGCAATGCGGCTGGCGAAATTAAGGTGCAGACAATCGATGCCATAACGCCGCAACAAGGCAGCGCAGAAAGGGCAGAGAACGAGGCGTACCATAACTATTTGTACAAGGCCCAAAACTTTGCCAAGCCTGGCGAGATGGTTGCTTTTTATGTAAAAGGGAAAGAAGATCGAGTACTGTACACCTATAAAGAAAAGCCGTTAGAAGCTTATACGGCCTTTGCGCAGGAGGCAAATCGGACGGGTGCGCAGCTGCTGCCCCAGAAGCTGAATGGCTACAGCTTTGTTTCCGGCAAAGTAGCTCCTTATCTGCCTTCTACCGATGCGGACAAGCAGACGGCGGCATATAAGCAAGTGCTGTCTGAGCTGAAGGAGCAGGCCGCTGCCGGAACAAACGGCCAGAAGCTGTTCATGAAGGCTGTGCCTTGGAGCAAGCCGGGTTCAGTCAGTGGCCTATATACGAAGGGGAAATATAAATCAGAGCTATCTAAATATTCACTGGCGGGCGGACAATTAAGCATAGCTCTCCCTTCCTATCACAATGCGGAGAAAATCAAAGTAGAAGGAACAGAAGTGATTTACAGCAAAGCAAGCATCAGTGAAAAATTCAGCTTTCATTATGTCCAGTGGTATGATGAGCGCGAGGACTCCATGTATATGCTTACAGATCGCGGGAATAAGACTTTAACGAAAGATGAGATGCTGGCGCTCGCTGGCGAATGGATTAAAGTGCTTAAATAGGCTCAGGTTTAGAAGCCGAACGTTTGCTTTAAATCAGCGGCCTCTGCTGGCAGGACGAGGACAATTTTAGACGGATCGGACGGAGCGTAGGTGACTTTAATGATTGTGCCTGGCTGCAGACGGGCTAGCATAGAATCCCTTATCTCCTTCGTCGTTGTTACTTGAAACGTATCCCCATCCGCCTTCGTTATCGCCAGATCCATCCGCAGCTTAAGCTTGTCGTTCGGCGTGCTGCCGAGCGGAGTGGCATCCAGCACTTTGGCATAGGCGTGTTCGCCGCTGCGCGATACTTCGAGCAGCTCGGCGGATACGTCTTGCTTGATTAGCTGCTCATTCATTTAGGCTTGAATATCCGAGGTGGCGACCTGACCTTCCCAGGCAAAAGCGACTTTGTTTCTGTCTTGCTGGGAGACAAGCAGGGGCACGACAGCCTCTGCTTTAAAATTGTCCAGCGACAACAAAGAAATGACTGCTTTCAGCTCGGTAGTATATTGCGCACCACCTTTTCTCGTTACTAGCAGCTTAAAGTGCAGCTGCGGCTGCTCATTTATATAAACGCCCGTTTGCATAGCGCTTGTTATAAGTCCTACGGCAGGTTCGCCGTCCTTTATTTTTTGCTGCTCCATTTTAAAATTGAATAATCTTGATAAAATAATTGGTTTTTCCGTTGACCATGACATGGTCTGCAATCCGGTGCCTGGTGGCTTATGGTGTCAGGAGCCCCATGTAAATCAGCTCGGAAGGATTGGCGGGGTTTTGGCCGAGCCCAATTTGATCGCCGGGGCGCGGAATTTGCAGCTTGGAGACGAGGGTTTCCATCGTTTTCTGATAGCTGCGTCCGTCTGATTCGGTGACATTAAGCGCAAGAATGACAATCGGATCGAAGTTAACGAGCTTGCCCGTATCTGTTATCGAAAGCACGGTCGCAGTTGCGGCAATAGGAATAGCGCCAGTAGACGCCATATGCGCCTGCTTTGCTTGATTCAAGCTTTGATTCATCATATCGCGATGCTCCTTAGGGACAAAACCTTTCATCATCATGCCGGTGAATCCCTTGTTAAGCTTCTTATCCGCATACTCCAAAGCCTCTTCTTTGCTTTTCTTCTTTCCGAATAAGTTAAACATAACAACACCTCGTTCTCATCGTATTTTGTAGCTTAATTTAAGTATGAGGCAGGCTGGAAATCCGTTCAATACAATCCGGCACATGTAAACAAATCTTAAAAAACGAAGCTTGAGCAGCGAAAATAGGTCGTTATTTTGTGCCGGAAGGGGCTTTATGCAAAAAAACAGCCGATTTCGGCGATTCAATGAGCCGCAGTACCGATTGTTTTGCGGCATTCGCTGTGGCTGCCGCCCTGTTTCGCCTATTTATTTCGCAATAAATAGACCAATTTGCGGTAATACAGCGCTGATTCCTTGTAGCGGCGACCGTCTTCGGAGGCCACAGCGAGCGTCTCATAAAGCGGCTCCAAACGCAACGTCTGCTGGGTCTGCTCGAAATAGGGCAGGCAGGATAAGGCCGCATCCATAAAAGCTTCCTTTTTATCGCTCGACAAGGCAAGCTGGCTTTCATAAAATACGGTAGTCATTTGCTGATCCTCCGTCAGCGAGTAGCTGGCAAGCAAGCTAAGTCCTTGCGAAAGCAGGCCCCAGTTTTTGGAGGTGAAGGCCACCTCGCAGCGATAGATCAGTAGAAGCGGAAGAAGCAGCTGCTTGGTCTCGTCCGTTTCCTGCTGCGCGAGCTCCTCAAAGCGGGATATTTCATCGGATGCTTTGTCCAGCTCCCCCTGAAGTGTCAGCATAATGATGCGATTATTCATAATGGACGGAAACAGGTCACCAGGGCTCGGCGTATAGACGAGATGGGCTTCAGCCATCGACAAAGCGAGCAGAGCCTCCTGATAAAGACCCATCGCAAAGCAATAGCCGCTGTAGGCAAGATGCTGGCTGGACAATCGATGATACAGCCGTTCGCTGTACACATGCTGCATCGTTTGCTCATAAATCGCTTTAGCCGATTCATATTGCTTGCTGTAAACAGAGGCTTCCATTAGAAAGTTTTGTACCGTTAACCAGAGTTCCGAGCCTTCTTCCACAAGTGCACTTAACCGCTTGCTATTGCTTAACGCTTCGAAATATTGATTTTTGGAGCGGTAATGCTGGATTTTATACAAAAATAGTGCCTTCTTGAGCGGAATAGGCAAGTTCGGGTCGTCGGCGCGTCCAAACTTCTCTAAATAATAATGAAGATAAGTGCGATGAATATAGTCATAAGCATCGCCGTCATTCATTTGCTGATAATAGATGGCTTTCATTAGTGCGGTAGTCAGCTCAATCGTTAATGCGTCATTTTTGTCATCGAGTTCATTGACATCCGTCTCAGTCAGCGTTGAAACCGGCTGCGACAGCCGGGCGAAAATCTCCTCAGCCCTTTCAAGCGTGGCTTCATCCTGCAAGGCGGCATGGATTAAATACTCAGAAGAGACGGCAAGGCGGCTGGCAATCAGCTCAGCTAAATCATCGGCAAACGGATACCGTTCCGCTAAAATATTTGCAAAATGCGCTTGCGTCACCAGCCCCTCGACCAATTCCTTGCGTGCTAAGCCGCGTTTTTTACATAGAAACTCAACCCGTTCTTTTAGCAAATTCATCCTCCTCAGGTTAATAATCTTTCATCTAGCCCTTCTGGTTGCATCATTTATCTTATAATAGTAACTTACCCCAAGCTCCAAGGGGAATAACCCGATGCTAACGACTAGAAGGAGGACAAAAATGCAGTTCAAAAAACGAATATTGGCTTCATGGATGGTGATGTCGCTTTTTATAGGCGCGGCCATTCCCTTCTCCAATGCTGTTATAGCGGACAAGGTTCCACAGATTGTACTCCGCAGCGATTTTGAAGACGGCAGCCTGCAGGGCTGGAAAGCCAGAATCGGACACGAGAAGCTTAGCCTCAGCAAGCAGGAGGCGAACACCGGCAGCGGGAGCATGCTGGTAGAGGGGCGAAAGCGTACCTATAATGGTCCCATGCTCGATATTAGGAAGCAGATGCTCCCTAATAAAGAATATGAAATATCGGCTTATATTAAGCTGAAGGAAAAGCCGGCCAAGGACATAACGATGCAATTAACCGTTTATAAAAATTCGGGAGCGGCAAGCTGGAGCCCGCTTAAGCACATGACAATCAAGAAGGAGGAGTGGCAGCAGTGGCATGAGCTCAAGGGAACGTTTCTTCATGGAGACACCCCATCCGAGCTGAAACTGTACCTGGAAACGCCTTACATAACGGATGATACGATCGATACGACAGCTTTTTATGTGGATGATGTATCGATAGCGGTTATCTCCGATATGGCGATAGAGGACAATATTCCGGCAATAAAGGAGGTTTATAAAGACGATTTTACAATTGGAGCGGCGGTATATCCGTGGCAAATGGAAGGCATCTACGGGGATTTGCTCAAAAAGCATTTTAACAGCTTAACCGCAACCTACGAGATGAAGCCAAAGTTTCTGGCGCCCAAGCAGGGGCAATATGCGTTTGCGGCAGCGGATCGTTACGTCCGCTTTGCCGAGGCGAATGATATGGTGGTGCGCGGCCATGCGCTCATCTGGCATACCGATGCGGCGGAATGGATGTATTGGGACAATAATGGCAAGCCGGCCAGCCGAACGCTAGCACTGCAGCGGATGAAGCAGTATATCGAGAAGGTCATGAAGCGCTACAAGGGCAAGGTATATGCGTGGGATGTCGTTAATGAGGCGATTGCGGATACAGGCGGCGATAAAAACGGGCTTCGCCAAACGTCGTGGTATAAAACGATCGGACCGGATTACATTGACAAAGCGTTTGAATTTGCGCGTGCTGCTGATCCATCGGCCAAGCTTTATTACAATGACTATGGGACGGAAACACCGCAAAAGCGGCAGCAAATTTATCAGCTGCTCAAGCGTCTTAAGAGCAAGGGACTTATTGATGGCGTAGGGCTGCAATCGCATTATAAGCTGGAGTCGCCATCGACGCAGGAAATCGAGAAAACGATCAAGCTGTATGCCGGACTCGGCTTGGACATTCAAATTACGGAGCTGGACATCGACACCCGGATCAGCTTCGGAACCGCAATGCCGGAGGCGATTGCCGTACAGCAGGCATACCGTTACAAGGAGCTGCTGGGGCTTTATAAAAAATACAGCAAATCGATCTCTTCTGTGACCTTCTGGGGGGTGCAGGATGAGAAGACGTACAACAATCAGGCGCTGCTATTCGATACGGAGCTGCAGGCTAAGCCAGCTTATTGGGGAGTCGCGGATTCGTCGCTTCTGCCGTCAGACCCGCAAAGCCGCACAGTTGCTTTAAGAGCTTCACCAAGAGTGCAGCAGTCAGTTGATCAAATATGGGATCAAGCGGTGTCCTCCCAGCTTACGCAGACAGGAAGCGAGAAGTCGAGCTTCAAAACGCTATGGGATGGGACAAATTTGTATGTACAGGTCATTGTAGCCGATAAAACAAGCGATGATGCTGATCAGGTGGAGCTGTATGTACAGGAGAATGGGCAGGAGGGCAGCGATAATGGAGCAGAAGTAAGACGGCTGAGCTTTCCTCGTCTGAATCATCAGAAGGGCAGTTATTCTTATGTAACCAGAGCGCTCTCCACCGGCTATATAGTAGAAACGGTCATTCCTTGGAAAGCGATCAAGGGGGCAAACGGACGGGAAATTGGGTTTGAAGTCAAAATCATAGATGGATCGTCCGGCGCAAGCGAGCCAATCTATTGGAACGACAGCGCTTGGCCGAGCGATTCGGTGAGCAAGCTGGGAGCGGTCTGGCTGGCTGATATGCCGAAATAAGGTTTGTTTGGCAATAGTGTGAGCTGCAGAGGGCGCTATTAACCGGCAGATAGACTGCCTCGAACACCCTTGCCTTGGCTTTTGAGCTTGGTGACGAGAGTTGGTCTGTAGCGTCTCAGGATAAAGCGGATGACAAAATAGCCAAGTAAAGAAAACACAATGCTGTTCACGATGGAGCCAATCAGAAAATTCATGCCCAGATGGCCGAAGGAAGCAAAATGCCCCGCCTTATGTGTAATCGGTGGCGCAACGGCATTGGCCGCATGGGCGGGATGATCGGCGGCTGGAGCCCCTACGAGGCGGTTCAGCCAAAATCCGACTTTGTAATTCAAATAAAACAGTCCCGGCCAAGTAAAAGAGCCAATCGTTGAAAAAATAACGCAGGCGGCCAGATTGCCGCGAAGCAGCCGAGTCAGCAGCAGGGAGATCGGCAGTCCGACGATAAAAGTCGGAAACCAGCAGTGCAGAAAGCCCAGTACGCTGCCAAGCGCAACGACATGGTCGCTTTTTTTTATACGGAGCAGGCGCAAGCAATAATATTTGAATTTCCGCAACATTTTTGTTCTCACGATGAACGGCTCCCAGCTTATATGATGAATGTATCATATCATATTCGCAGGGTGGAACAAAGGCTGCTACAGCTTGTGCCCACTGTGTTTTCGTCAAAAAGAGACAAAAAAGCACAGCAACGAAAAACAAGCCTCTGAATGCGCTGCAGCAGCGAGAACAGAGGCTTGTTTATACTATAAGAGTTTATAAGCTACACCCTTATAATCAGCTTTTATTTGTAATAGGACGTTGTAAGCGGAACGAATACAGCTCCGTCCTCTTTGGCATCGGCATAAACGTACAGCTGGTTGGCTCCGCCGATGTCTACTTCAACCGTGACGAGCCCATCGGCAACGTTAATTTCCGCCGTTTTCAAAATCGTATCGGTATCCGTGTCTTTCACCGTCAGCTTGCCGAGGTCCTGACCAACGGCTGCGATTTGAAGGTACAGCTTTTGGTACTTTTTCTTAGGCTCCAAAATGAATGAGCTTGAACGAGAGCTTTCTGCATTATCGAATAGGGCTTCCTTATAATCTTTGCCGTTATAGGTTGTTTGCGCAGCATCCTTCGTGCGGTACGTATTGGTGGTCAGGGAGCTTGAAATAGAAACGCCCTCTACTTTTTCGCCAAGCTGAATCAATTGCGATTTGCTGTCATAGTCAACCGCAACGCCAAGCGCGTCGGAAATCGATCTTACCGGAAGGTAGGTTGTGCCTTTATAGCTAATTGGAACAACAGTATTATTGCTGCCGTCCCGGAGCTGCACCGGCTTGCCATCTACCTTGAAAGAAATGTCTTTATTCAAATAAGCTTTAATTTCTTGAAGTTTTGTAGCTCCGTAAGCACCAGTTGCCATGCTTGCAACAATCGTTGTGCCAAGAATTACAGCTATCGTAAGCTTTTTCAAAATAGGCCACTCTCCTGTTCTGGTTTGGAAAATGATAGTTCGCATAACTGAAGCTTGGAAATGCTTACCCTATTATAGGTGCGCTGCAACAGAGGGACAAGCTTAATGGGACTATTTTCCTTTAAAAATAAGTCTCTAGAAATGGATTTGTTTTTGAAACGCGTTGCGTACATGCCACGTACAAGGAAGGAGAAATGTGGTTAATAGGAATAGAAACGGAACATGATAAGGAGGAGACAAATGTCAGGTGTTTGGATTCAGCATTCGGTTATTTTTAGTTTGAAGCATGCAGAGGGCTCGGATGAAGAGCAGCGTTTTCTGGAGGATGGACGTACGATTTTGAGTGCTATCCCGGTCGTTCGCGATTTTCAGGTGTATTTGCAGGTTAGCCCTAAAAACGATTATCGTTTTGGCTTCTCCATGGTATTCGAGAGCAACGAAGATTACGAAGCCTATAATGCGCATCCGCTGCATGTGAAGTTTGTCGAGGAGCGCTGGGTTACGGAAGTAGAGAAATTCCTGGAAATTGATTATCAGAAACACGTTACGGTCGTTTAGAAGGAGGAGACAACGTTGGAATTGCTGTTGGAATATGGCTGGGTATTAGTGGTCTTGGTTGTTCTGGAGGGTTTGCTGGCAGCAGATAATGCGCTTGTGCTAGCTGTAATGGTTAAACATCTTGATGAGAAAAGCCGGAAGAAGGCGCTGTTTTACGGGTTGTTCGGCGCATTTATTTTCCGTCTAGCCTCCTTGTTCGTTATCTCGCTGCTTGTGAATGTATGGCAAATTCAGGCACTCGGAGCGCTGTATCTCTTATTTATTTCAATAAGCAATATAATTAAGTTTTTACGAAGGTCTAAAGAGAGCGAAGAGGAAGAGGAGACTGAGGAGCAGAAGGAGAAGAAAAACTCCAAGGCTGGCTTCTGGTGGACTGTTCTGAAGGTCGAAATCGCCGACATCGCCTTTGCGATCGATTCCATTTTAGCAGCGGTAGCTTTGGCTGTCGCCCTGCCTCCAAGTGGTCTGAAGCCAATCGGCGGCATGGACGGCGGACAGTTTATCGTTATTTTCCTCGGCGGCTTTATCGGGCTTGTCATTATGCGTTTCGCGGCAAACTATTTCGTGAAGCTGTTGCATTCCCGTCCAGCGCTTGAGCTGACAGCATTCGTTATCGTGGGCTGGGTCGGCGTCAAGCTGGCTGTTCACACGATGGCGCATCCATCGATTCACTGGCTGTCGCATGATTTTGTAGAAGGCTCTTTATGGAAAGCGACCTTCTACATCGTACTCGTCCTGATCGCTGTAGTTGGTTGGTTCTTGTCGGGCCGCAGTAAAGTGGAAGGCGAGCATGGAGATGGTGCGGGCAAAGCCCCAAACCTGGATAAACATACGGGTTAAGCAAATAGAATGACCAAATAAAAGAACAAAGGGAGCCATCTACACAGCTAGTGCTGCGTGGGTGGCTCCTTTTTACTGACATAGATAGGGCATTAGGAGAAGGAAAAGCTAACGATTTCCTCCACCATCACGTATAAGGTGGTTGACGGAGCAGTCGTAATAACGAGATAGGAGGCAGTGTAATCGGTAAACTGTCCACTTACGCTGCTGCCAGCCGTCGTATTAACCGTTATGGGATTGCCTTTGTTCTCGCTGAGTACGGTGGAGAGAGGGCTTCCGGGAATAATATGCTTGGCCGTGGATTCGATAGCCATCAAGGGCCCCTCCTTTTTAAGGATATAAAAGAATATAGAAATTAAAAATGTGCGGCTTATAACTAGGCCTTTATTCCTCCGTGAAACGCGCCGTGCCTCAAAAAGGATAGCAAAGTCGTCTGTGCTCGTTAAACTGGATTTTCATGCACGTAAATAATGTTGACGAAGAAAATGCGCAGTTCATACAAAAAATTATCCTGCTCAAACGAAACGAGAATATAATCATTTCCAACCCGATTCAGCGTTCCGACGACTGCAAGCTGAAAATAGCCATTGGTCATCACGGACACCTCTTTGCCAATCAAGGGAATTAAATCACCCGAAAGCGTAGTAGCCATGAGCTCCTTTCCTCCTTTTCGGCTTTGCCGGGACGGGCCAAAACCGCTTCTGAAGCCATGGCCTCAGCTCAGGGCTTCTATATTCGTAATGTGGGCCAGCGGGATGATCATAACCGACTGGGCAGAAGTGGTGAAGCTTGCAAGCGTCTGCTCCAGACTAAGCACGGTTCCAGCAAAGCCTGTCGGCTGTCCGGCAGTCATGACGGTAATGAGTGTCCCGGCATCGAGGAAGCCGGTAAGTACAGCAAGCAGCTCGGTGAAATCGACATTTCCCGAGGTGCCGGGAGGGCCCTGGGGGCCGGCTGGCCCTGGCGCGCCGGCGGCTCCCGGCGCTCCTGCCGGGCCGGGGATGCCGGCTGGCCCGGCTTCGCCCTGCACGCCCGGCGGCCCTGGCTCGCCGGGCAGGCCCTGCGCGCCGGGAGCGCCAGCTGGCCCGGCGGCTCCGGCAGGGCCGGCAGGCCCCGCGATGCCGGCGGAGCCTGCAAGGCCGATTGTGCCCGGCGCGCCTTGCTCGCCGGGCACTCCAGGCTCGCCGCGTGCGCCCGGCGAGCCAGCTGCGCCTTGCGGTCCGGCTGGCCCGGACGCGCCGGCGATGCCTTGGGCCCCGGGTTCCCCCGGAGGCCCGGCAGGCCCGCGAAAGCCGCGCGAGCCGATGCAGCCGTAGGAAATACGCGGCTTAGGGGCTCCTTGAGACTGCGCTGGCGTAAAGCGATAAACCTTGCAATGCTTATGAAAACGTCGGCGGGCAGAGCAGCCGAAAGAAGGTCGAGCCAGCTTATGAAGCTTTTTACGCTTGCGTTTGCATATGGATGACTTGAGACGCAGTCTTTTTCTGATTTTACGACGCTTGCGGCGTTTAAGTGTAGGCGACGTCAGCTTGCTCCTGCGCGGAGGAGGCTTAAGAAAGGCAATCATGGCGTATCCTCCCATTTTTTATTTAAAATATAGGAAAGCATAATGTTATCCTTTTTCTATATTTCTCGGGCTGAAACGCGCCACGCCGCTAAAGGATTGCGACAGTCGTTTCACCTTACTATATATGTATCCGGTAACCAAGCAGATGGGACTAGGTAGCTCCCTATTTTTGCGCACAATTTGACAATTGCCTGTCATGGATTGCCGAGCGGGCGAGAAAGGCATATAATTAAAACGGCAAACATCGTACTTTTTCGTACAAATATGAACATTAGGGGAGGCTGTACCTGTGAAGAAAATCAAGGTGCTTCAACAAATTGTAGATGCTGGCGTTGTCGCTGTACTTCGCGCTGATTCGGCGGAGGAAGTTGTAGAAATGTCCCGCCATGCGATAAAAGGAGGTATTAAAGCGATTGAAATTACGCTGACCGTGCCGTTTGCGCTTCGGGCAATCGAGCAGCTCAGCAAGGAATATTCGGTGGATGCGGACCCGCAATCGGATCAATTTGCTATTATCGGAGTGGGAACGGTGCTTGATCCGGAATCGGCGCGCGCGGCGATTTTGAGCGGCGCGGAATTTGTCGTTTCCCCGGCACTTAACCCTGATACTATAAAGCTATGCCATCGTTATGCAATTCCGGTTATGCCAGGAACGATGACCGTCAATGAAATTCAGCATGCGCTGGAGCTAGGTGTTGATGTCGTGAAGCTGTTCCCTGGCAATCTGTACTCGCCAAGCGTTATTCCTTCGATTAAAGGACCTTTGCCGCAGGCAAATGTGATGCCGACCGGCGGCGTATCGTTGGATAACCTCGGCGAATGGGTAAAGGCGGGCGCGGTTGCTGTTGGCATTGGCTCCGATTTGACGAAGGAAGCTGTGAAAACAGGTGATTACTCCTTAATTGAAGCGAAGGCACGCGCTTATATCGAAGCTTACCGCAGCGCGAAGCGCTAAATTTCACCTCTCGCCACTGCTTTTTATGAAAGCGCATTAGCGAAAACCGGCGGAAAGCAGCCTCTGCAAGGCGAATGGGCAGCCATATGCAAGCAATTGAGGTGCTTTTGACGCATATGGATGGCGAAAGCTGTTTGCGTTTGATAAAGTAGGAGTAGGTTGTTCAAGATTTTGAAGGAGGCTACTTAAAAGATGGAATATCGGATTGAGAAGGACACAATGGGTGAAATTCAGGTTCCTGCGGACAAGCTGTGGGGCGCTCAAACGCAGCGCAGCTTGCAAAACTTCAAAATCAGCGGAGAGCGGATGCCGATTGAGGTCGTTCATGCCATGGCTATTATCAAAAAAGCTGCAGCAATCGCCAATGAAAAGCTCGGTGTGCTGGATGCGGAGAAATCTGCTGCTATCGGTGAAGCGGTAGATGAAATTTTGACAGGCCGCTGGGATGAGCATTTCCCGCTTGTCGTTTGGCAGACGGGCAGCGGTACACAAACGAATATGAACGTCAATGAGGTTGTAGCGTTTCGCGCCAACCAACTGCTTGAGGAGCGCGGCAGCGCCGTTCGCATTCATCCGAATGATGATGTCAACCGCTCCCAAAGCTCGAACGATACATTCCCGGCAGCGCTGCATATTGCTGGCGTAGTAGCGGTGGAGCAGCGCCTGATTCCGGCTATTGATGTGCTGGCAAGAACGCTCCAGGACAAGGCGGAGCGTTTCAACGATATTGTGAAAATCGGCCGTACGCATTTACAGGACGCAACTCCGATTACACTTGGCCAAGAGATTAGCGGCTGGTACGCAATGCTGACTAAAACGCGCAAAATGATCGTGCAAAGCGTTGACGAAATGCGCGAGCTGGCGCTTGGCGGCACAGCGGTAGGTACGGGCCTTAACGCGCATCCGGATTTCGCGGTGCAGGTAGCGGTGGAAGTAACGACACTTACAGGCAAAACGTTTATTACAGCGGAAAATAAATTCCACTCGCTGACAAGCCACGACCAAATCGTCTACACACACGGTGCGGTTAAAGCGCTGGCGGCTGATTTGATGAAGATCGCCAATGATGTTAGATGGCTGGCTAGCGGCCCGCGCTGCGGTATTGGTGAAATCTCGATTCCTGAAAATGAACCGGGCAGCTCCATTATGCCAGGTAAAGTAAATCCGACGCAAAGCGAAGCCATTACGATGGCGGTTTGCCAAGTAATCGGCAACGATGCGACGATTGCATTTGCGGCGAGCCAAGGCAATTTTGAGCTGAACGTGTTCAAACCGGTTATTATCTACAACTTCCTGCAATCCGTTGCTTTGATGGCGGACGGCATGATTTCCTTCAATGACAACTGTGCGGTTGGCATTGAGCCGAACGAAGCTGTAATCAAGCGTAATCTCGATCAATCGCTCATGCTCGTAACTGCGCTTAATCCGCATATTGGCTATGAGAATGCAGCGGCCATTGCGAAAAACGCGCATAAAAAAGGGCTGACGCTGAAAGAATCGGCGATTGCCAGCGGCCTCCTGACGTCCGAGCAGTTCGACGAGTTTGTGAAGCCGGAAGCGATGATCGGCAAACGCTAAGCGGAGTATTAGCGGTACTAGCTCTAGCTCCACTAACTTAGTTTGTTCTACAAGGAAATTCGAATAAGTATAGAAAAGAGCCTTTGGTGTCCTAAGAAATTCGGGATATCAGAGGTTCTTTTCTATTTTTATTATTGAACATATGTTTAATTTTGTGCCGAGCATATGATCAAATGAGTGGATCATTAGTGGAATGTTAAGATATTATATTCATTTTCACGGCTGAATGTTAAGACAATGTAAATTTAGATGACAATTAAAGATAGCTTAACAATATTTTTTTGTCAAAATGTTTACAATAGGTCTACTCTACTTTATATTAAATATTAAATAGAGATAAAAAGGTTTCTTTTTTTCATTGATTTATGTTTATATGAAATTTTGATAAGGAGTTGATCGATGAAAAATGCACAAAAAGTAAATTTGTTGTGGATTTTTCGCATGTTTACCCGGTTTATTGCACGAAATGACAACAAGATTCGACAAAATGATATTAATGTCATATATATGTGAGAGAAAAGAACTATGTATGGGATTATCCTAGGAAAAAAGGGGAGATTGTCTATGAGACGAAAGTTTCAGGCGTTCAAGCGGCCAGTCAGCCTATTTTTGGCTGCTATTTTGCTTGTAGGAACGATATTAGGTGGTTTTGGTGCACCTGTGCAAGCGGCCGTGAGCAATGACAACATTGTCATTTCACAAGTGTATGGGGGCGGCGGCAATGGTGGCGCGCCAATCAAACAGGACTTTATTGAATTATATAATCCAACGGATTCACCAATTTCCCTTGCGGGCTGGAGTGTGCAGTATGCTTCGGCTACAGGGGCCTTTACACCGAATACAAATGTACACAATTTTAGCGGTACGATTGCCGCTAAAGGCTATTTCCTTATTCAAGAGGCGGCGGGAACGAGCGCGACGGCTGCTAATCTGGAATCGCCAGATGCCATTGGTTCGCTGAATATGGGCGGTACCGCTGGTAAAGTTAGACTGCTTGATGCAAGCAGCGCAGTAGTGGATCTAGTTGCCTATGGTTCGACGGCGACTGGTGGAGAGGGTACGCCAACTGGAGACCTGGGTGCTACGTTAGCGGCTATCCGCAAGGCGCTGAATCCGGGTGATCGGGCGCTGGATACGGATAACAATAACGCTGACTTTACGGTAGCTGCACCAAGCCCTAGAAACTCTTCTTACGGCGCGGTTGCAAGCGTTTCGGCTAGTCCGGCGGGAGGCGAGGTTCCAGCAGGAACGTATGTAACCTTGTCTACAGCGACGGTTGGTTACAGCGTTTATTACAGCGTCTACAGCCCGGATGCACCGGTTGCTCCGGAAAATTTTGCGGCTTATGCTTCGCCTATCGAAGTTACAGCCCCAATGACGCTTCATGCGTATGTGAAAAATACAGAAGGCACAATGGCTGGCCTGACTGAATTCTCTTATACAATAGCAAACCTTACGCCCGTTGCGATTTCGGATGTACGCAGCGCAGCGGTAGGCTCGAAGGTTGTAACGCAAGGGACAGTTTCCCATCGCACAGAATCTGGCGGCAAAGTGAATTTGTTTGTTCAGGATGCCAATTCTGCAGTCGTTGTTAGAGGAACGGATTCAGGTGCACAGCCAGGGGATGACGTTGAAGTTTATGGTCAAACTTCGCTGTACAATGGCTTACTGCAGCTGGACACTGATCTGGTAACAGGCGGTTATGTCACGATTAATGGCCAAAGCGGGGTTCCTGGGCCGACCGTCATTACTTCGACGTCTTTCGGTACGAGTGACGCAGTGCGGAATCAATCCGAAGGCCGTTTGGTGCAAATCAATAATGTAACCATTAAGCGCGCGGCAAGCGGTGTATTCTTTGCAACGGATGCGGCCAGCAGCCAAGAGATCGCGATTTATTCCTCCGATACGGCATTCGCGCTGAACAAAACGTTTGAGCAAGTGACAGGTGTAATGACTTATTACACAGGTGTGGGCCTTGAGCTTGTTCCAAGAGGCTCATCCGACATTGTGGAGCGCAAGCTTTCCGTTACGTCAAGCCTACCTTCTGGCGGCATTGCGGCTGGTGGAACGGTAGAGCTTAGTACGCTAATGAATGGCGGAGTTATTCATTTTACGACGGATGGATCAACGCCGACATCTGCAAGCCCGGTATACAGCGCTCCAATAACAATTAATGCTGATACAACGATCAAAGCAATCGTAGTAGCGGGTGCTGAGACGAGCTCTGTATACACCTTCGAGTATACGGTGCTGCAAAATACAGACGGCATCAAAATTCATACGATTCAAGGCAAAACCCATCGTTCCATTTATGAAAATGTAGCGGTGACCAATGTGTCCGGTATCGTCACATCGATAAGCACTAACAGCTTCTACATGCAGGAGCCAGACAGCAGCATCGATAACGATCCTGCTACCTCAGAGGCGATTCAAGTGTATAAAGCGGCGCACGGCGCTCAAGTGGGAGATGTGGTAACGGTTGATGGTACGGTTGTAGAGTTTGGGACTAGCCCTGCTCTGACAGTCACGCAAATTACAGCGACAACCATTACGAAGGGCTTGCCTTCGCAGCCATTACCTTCGCCGATTGTACTCGGTACAAATGGACGTATCGTCCCGAACGTCATTGATACCGATAGCTTCGGAGCATTTAATCCCGATGGCGATGCGATTGATTTCTTCGAAAGCCTGGAAGGCATGCGCATCCAGTTGAATGATGCCCGCATTACTGGCCCTTATGCTAACTCGGTTACGCCAGTGACTTTCGATAATGGCGCTAACAATCCGATTAAAACCGATGCAGGCGGCATTGTGCTTACAGGTGATGGCACGCAGCCATTCGACAGCAGCCTGAATCCACAAAAATTGTATATCGCGGCAAAGCCGGCCGGTCAGGATATTAAAACAGGCGACCAATTTAATGCTCCGATTACTGGTGTTTTGAATTATACGAGCAATTTGTTCAAGCTCATTCCTGATGGCACGTTGCCAGCTATTACGTATTCATCGCGTGCACAAGGTGTTGCGACTACGGTTGCAGCAGCTGATAAGCTGACGATTGCTACGTTCAACGTAGAAAATTTCAGCAGCAGCCAGACGGCTAAAGCTGCAAAAATCGGCGGCATTATCGTGAACAACCTCAAGACTCCTGACATTATTGGTCTTATGGAGGTTCAAGATAATAATGGCGAAACAAACAACGGTGTAACGGATGCGAGCCAAAGCTTCCAAGCATTAATCGACGCTGTTGTTACTAAAGGCGGGCCAACCTATGCCTACACGGACATTGCTCCAGTAGACGGGCTGGATGGCGGAGCTCCGGGCGGAAATATCCGTGTAGGGTACTTGTATAACACAGCGCGGGTAACACTTGCGACTGGAACGAAAGGCGACTCAACAACTGCTGTACAGGTGAAAGGTGATGGCAGCCTGTCTGTGAATCCGGGCCGAATCAGCCCGACGGACGTTGCCTTTAATGCTTCGCGTAAGCCGCTTGCCGCAGAATTTAACTTCCAAGGCAAACGTGTTGTAGTTATCGCGAACCACTTTAATTCCAAAGGTGGAGACGGTCTTCCTTGGGGAACGATCCAGCCGGTTATCCGCAGCAGTGAAACACAGCGTGCTCTGCAAGCTGGAATTGTAAATTCCTTCGTATCGCAGCTTGTAGCTAGTGATCCGAATGTTAATGTAACGGTGTTAGGCGATCTGAATGACTTCCAGTTTTCGAAGACGCTTGATATTTTGAAGAAGGATGTTTTGACTAATCTTGTAGACGAAATGCCAGAAAAGGATCGTTACTCTTATATTTATGATGGCAACTCCCAGACGCTTGACCATATTTTGGTCAATGATGCTCTGACAGACTATTCGGCAATTGAAGTGGTACACGTCAATGCTGACTTTACGGATTCAATGGGACGCGTCAGCGACCATGATCCATTGCTTGCCCAGCTTGATCTTGGCAGCAAGCCCGTTGTCGGCAATGACAATTTCTCACTGCGTGTATTGCACACGAATGATACACATGCGCATCTGGATAACATGGCGCGCCGTGTAACGGCCATTAATAGCCTGCGCGACAACAACACGCTGCTGCTTGATGCAGGCGATGTGTTCTCGGGTACGCTCTATTTCAATCAATTCCATGGTCTTGCTGATCTGTGGTTCATGAACGATCTGAAATATGATGCGATGACATTCGGCAATCACGAGTTTGATAAGGATGCAGCGACGCTGGCAGCGTTCATTAGTGGGGCGAAATTCCCATTCGTTGCTGCGAATGTGAATTTTAGCGGTGAAGCAGAGCTTGGCAGTAAATTCGTTAATAGCATTCCACAAGTGGATGGCGCAGCGAATGATGCTAAAATCTACCCGGCTATCATCAAAGAGGTTGATGGCGAGCGGGTTGGTATTTTCGGCTTGACGACACCGGATACAGCATTGCTTGCATCCCCAGGCAACGTTGTATTTAACGAAGTGAAAGCAAGCGCAGAAGCGACAGTTGCACAGCTGGAGTCGCTCGGGATTAATAAAATTATCGCATTGTCCCACATCGGTTATACCGAGGATCAGAAGCTTGCGGCTGAGGTAGACGGCATTGACATTATTGTCGGGGGCCACTCACATACGCAATTAAATGAACCTTTTGTATACCGTAAAAATCTAAGTGCAGATCCAACGCTTATCGTTCAAACAGGCGAGTACGGTGTGAATTTGGGTCAACTGGATGTTAAATTCAATGCGGCAGGCAAGCTGACCTCATGGGATGGCAAGCTGGTGAATGTAGATCAGCAGGTTAACTCGCAATATGTTTTTGCGGCTGATCCAACTGCTGCAGCGAAAGTGGCAGAGTACAATGCTCCTTTGGCTGAGCTGAAGAAAACGGTAGTAGGCAAAACTGACGTAGCGTTAGACGGACTTCGCAAAAACGTGCGCAGACAGGAAACGAATCTTGGTAACCTGATTGCAGATGGCATGCTGGACAAGGTGAAAAATAGCCCATTGATCGATAAAGCAGGCATTGCCGGTTATGTGACGATTCAAAATGCAGGCGGAATTCGCGATTCGATTCCTGCGGGCGACATTACGCTGGGTCATTTGCTGACGGTTATGCCTTTCGGCAACAATCTGACAGCGCTGAAAATGACGGGACGTGAAATCATTGCGGCACTTGAAAATGGTGTCAGCGGCTCCACGCCAACGAGCGAGGAAGGCAGATTCCCGCAAGTGGCAGGCATGAAATTCTACTATGACATGACGAAGCAACCGGAGATTTACAACTCCGTACTAGGCCAAATTACTTCGCCGGGTGAGCGTATTCTCAAGGTTCAAGTGCTGAATGACAAAGGTAAATACGTTGACATCGATGAAGATGCTTATTATATCGTAGCAACCAACTCTTTCATGGCAAATGGCGGCGACTTCTACCTGTCCATGAAGGCGGCGAAGGATGCTGGACGCTTCTACGAGCTGAACTTTGTAGATTATGAAGTGTTCAACGAATACTTGAGCAAGGTAGGTACGGTAAACATTGGAGTAGAGGGCCGTATTACCGATGTGCAGAACGCATTCGATTTGCGTGTCCTTCATACGAACGATACCCATGCACACCTGGACAATGCGCCGCGTCGTATTAACGCAGCGACGAGTCTGAAGAGTGAGAAGGAAAATGCATTGCTGCTTGATGCTGGCGATGTATTCTCGGGTACGCTGTATTTCAATCAATTTAAAGGACTTGCCGATCTTTGGTTTATGAATGAAATGAAATATGATGCCATGACGTTCGGTAATCATGAGTTCGACAAGGATGCAGCGACGCTTGCGGCATTCATCAGAGGGGCAAACTTCCCATTTGTCAGCTCGAACGTTAATTTCAGCGGCGAAGCAGAGCTTGATGCTTTGTTCAATGATGATATTGTGTACTCCTCGTCTTCTGATGATAATAAGGCGGAAATTCACAAGGCAATTATTAAGCAATTTGGCGGTGAAGAGGTAGGTATCGTTGGATTAACAACACCAGATACTGCGCTGCTCGCTTCTCCGGGACAGGTAAGATTTGAGGATTATGTAGATAGCGCACGGGCAACAGTTGCGGCGCTTGAGCAGAAAGGCGTCAACAAAATCATCGTGCTGTCCCACTTGGGCTACGGCGAAGATCTTAAGCTGGCAGCAGCAGTTGATGGCATTGACATTATTGTCGGCGGTCACTCGCATACGCAGCTGAATGAGCCGACTGTTTATCAGAAGACGGCTGACGCAGCTTCTACCCTGATTGTACAAACGGGAGAATATGGCGTATATCTAGGCAAGCTGGATGCGATTTTTGACGCTCAAGGCGAGCTTGTAGTGTGGAATGGCGAGCTGGTTAACGTAGACGAGAAGATTGGCTCGAATTATAAGTTCAACGCTTATCCTGGACATACTGCGAAATTGGAAGAATTCAAAGCGCCAATCGCAGAGCTTCAGAAGACGGTTGTTGGCAAAACGGATGTTGCACTCGATGGTCTTCGTAAAAACGTGCGCAGACAGGAAACGAATCTTGGAAACCTGATCGCGGATGGCATGCTGGACAAGGTGAAAAATAGCCCATTAATCGACAAAGCGGGCATCGCCGGCTATGTGACGATTCAAAATGCAGGCGGAATCCGTGATTCCATCCCTGCTGGCGACATTACACTAGGCCATTTGCTGACGGTTATGCCATTTGGCAACAATCTGACGGCACTGAAAATGACAGGTGCAGAAATCACTGCTGCTCTTGAAAATGGCGTCAGCGGATCTACGCCGACGACGGAAGAAGGCAGATTCCCGCAAGTGGCGGGCATGCGTTATACTTTCGATTCCACGAAGAAGCCTGAAATCTACAACTCGGTTACGGGTGTTGTAACACAGCAGGGCGAGCGAATCGTAAAAGTAGAAGTGCTGAATGAGCAAGGCGAATATGTAGCGCTTGATCCAAATGCGTATTACATTGTAGCGACGAATTCCTTCATGGCAAATGGCGGCGACTTCTATCTGTCGATGAAAGCAGCGAAAGACGCTGGCCGCTTCTATGAACTGAATTTTGTAGACTATGAAGTGTTCAATGAATATTTGGCGAAAATCGGTACAGTAGATATCGGCATTCAAGGCAGAATTACCGATTTGCTAGGTTCCGGAAATCCGGGCACAGGAACTCCTGGGACGAGCAATCCAGGAACGAGTACTCCTAGCCCGAGCCCGACACCAACACCTTCAGTATCTCCGAGTCCAGATCCAAGCCCGACGCCAACTCCAGCTCAGCTGAAGGATGTAACGGGACACTGGGCAGAGCAGTCGATTAAGCAAGCGGTAGAGCAAGGGATTGTAAAAGGCTTCACAGACGGTACATTCCGCCCTGAAGCGAATGCGACTCGTGCAGAGTTTGTAACGATGGTTAGCCGTGCATTTAAGCTTGGAGATGCAACGTCAGTACCGAATTTCCGCGATGTGGATGAGATTCCGGTATGGGCACGCTCCTTCGTAGCGCAGCTGTCGGAAGCGGGACTCATTAGCGGTTATGCGGATAATACGTTCCGTCCAAGCAATCCATTGACCCGTATTGAAATGACGGCGATTATGGTACGTGCACTAGATATTCCAGTTGATCCGGCCGCAACGGTAGATTTTGCCGATGCGAGTGAAATTCCAGCTTGGGCAGTTCCTTATGTAGCTGCGGCAGCCAAAGCGGGCATTGTACAAGGGGCGAACAATAAGTTCAATCCAAATGCTAAGGCCACGAGGGCTGAGGTTGTCACCTTGCTGCTGAATGCAACGAAATACGCAGAAGCAAGCAAATAAGCAAAAGGCATTTAATGAAATAAGCGAGGCCGTCCCAAGGCAGTATTTACACTGCTTTGGGATGGCCTTTGTTTTGTTTTTGTTTTGTTTAAACAGCAGCTCCCGCAGCAATGAGTGCAATTTGTTCATTTAACCGGCCGCTGCATAAGCCGCCATGATAGCAAATTACATGCTGGATGGGGTAATCTGCAAGTGCTTTGAGAGAATGCAGCGCCATTTCATAATCGAGCGTGGCAGCAGGAATAGGAGGTGCTAGCTTGCTATTTTCTGCGATAAGCGCATCTCCGGCTATTAATGTTTGGCTCGCGTGATGGTACAAGCTGACATGTCCGGGTGTATGTCCCGGCGTATTAATAACGCTGATCCCGCCGCATATATCAAGCTTGTCGCCGCCCAGCAGCTGCGCTGTTACATTTGCGTGGGGCGGATGCTCCAGCATTTTTCGAAAAGCGGCGCGGAACGCAGCGGGTGTTTCCGGTGGAAACATTAGGTCTAGGCTCGCGAGCGCCTCATCGGTTATTTTAATCAGGCGTTTGCGTCCTTCAATGTAGGGCTTCTCGATGTCGCTGCTCCACACGCGTGGTGCTTGATTAGCTTGTTCGATAACGGCGGGCAGACTACCAATATGATCGATATCTTGATGGGTAAGTACGATGTCGGTTATGTGTTCGAGAAGAACGCCTTCTTGTGCCGCGGCCTCCTGAAGCAAAGGAAGCTGCCCGGGATGGGCAGTGTCTATAAGGATTTGGTGATTATGATCCCAAATAAGGGTAGGGTGAATCGTTGTGGATTTTCCCATAATGACGGCTGTAATCTCAAGCATGACAATGCCTTTTGCAAGCAGCATACGATCCCTCCGATGAACATCAGCTCAAATTGTGCTTGGCCAAGCATGTCTATCATAAGGGATAAATAAATTAGTGTAAACAATAAAATATTTTATTATAACACAAATAATTATTTTTGTCAATATACAAATGAGGTGGCTGCTAAGCGGGGTGGAGGGGCGTGGATTATGATATGATAGTTGGAAAGGGCGGCTTTTCCAAGCGATCTATTGCAGGAAAAGCTAGCTTGGCACAACTATCTCTGATGTAAAGTAGGTTATTGCGATGCATTTATTATCAGTCGAACATATTACGAAAAGCTACGGGGAAAAAATGCTGTTCGAGGACGTTACCTTCGGTCTCGAGGATGGCGACAAAATTGGTATTATCGGCGTCAATGGGACGGGCAAATCGACGTTCCTTAAAGTGATTGCCGGGCTTGAGCCAGCGGATGCAGGCAACATTTCCATTGGGAACCGTGTGAGTATTCGCATGCTGTCGCAGGACCCGGTGTTTACGCCGGGAGAAACGGCGCTTGAGCATGTGCTGGGTGGCGATTCGCCGCAGCAGCGTGCTGTGCGCGAGCATGTGGAGGCGCTTGAGGCACTTGAGCTTCATCCAAATGATGAGGCGCTCCAGCAAAGGCTGATCAAAGCGAACCAGCGGATGGATGAATTCGATGCTTGGACGCTGGAGAGTGAAGCGAAAATTGCGCTCGCAAAGCTTGGCATTCTTCATTTTGACGAGAAGGTCGAGACGTTTTCCGGTGGGCAGCGCAAGCGGGTAGCGATGGCGGCGGCACTGCTCCAGCCTTCGGATATTTTGATTTTGGATGAGCCGACGAACCATATTGACAATGATTCGGTCGCTTGGCTGGAAGGCATGCTGCAAAAGCGCAAAGGCGCGCTGCTTATGATTACCCATGACCGGTATTTCCTCGATCGGGTCAGCAATAGGGTTATTGAGCTGGACGGCGGACGTGCTTATTTCTATGAAGCGAACTATAGCCGTTTTCTAGAGCTTAAGCTGGAACGGGAAGAGCGTGAGGCTTCTACAGAGAACAAACGCAAAAACCTGCTGCGCAGCGAGCTGGCCTGGATCAGGCGCGGAGCCAAGGCGAGAACGACGAAGCAGAAGGCAAGAATTGATCGCTTCGAGGATTTGAAGGCGCAGGCACCTAAGCAAAGCGCGGGAAAAATGGATGTTTCGGTTGCTTCCACTCGCCTTGGACGTAAAATCGTCGAGCTGGAAAAGGTGACGAAGCGCTTTGGCGAGCGGACGCTCATTCGTGATTTCAGCTATATCGCCGTACCGGAGGATCGGGTGGGCATTATCGGACGCAATGGCAGCGGCAAGTCTACGCTGCTGAAGCTGATTGAGGGTAGGCTGGTGCCAGATGAAGGAACAGTTGAGCTGGGCCTCACCGTTAATCTCGGCTGGTTCTCGCAGGAGCATGAAGAGATGGACGAGTCGCTGCGCGTCATTGAATTTATCCGTGAAGGTGCGGAGCAGGTGAAAACGGCGGATGGCTCGCTCATTTCAGCAGGACAAATGCTGGAGCGGTTTTTGTTCCCTCCTGCGATGCAATGGAGCCCAATCGGCAAGCTGTCAGGCGGCGAGAAGCGCCGTCTCCAATTGCTTCGCGTGCTGATGAAGGCGCCGAACGTGCTGCTGCTCGATGAGCCGACGAATGATTTGGACATCTCGACCTTGGCCGTATTGGAAGATTATTTGGATGATTTTCCGGGCGTCGTATTTGTTGTATCTCATGACCGCTACTTTCTTGACCGGACGGTCGATAAAATTTTGTCCTTTGAGGATGGCGCCATTACGCAGCATACAGGCAACTATAGCGAATATCAGGAGTTTGTAGAAAAGCATGGCTCGGCGGCTGGTTCATCGTCAATGCCGGGAGGAGCGTCGGCGGGCGGAAATGCGAAGAATGCTGGGGCAGGCACGGCGGCAGCTGCTGGAAGCGGGAGTGCAGCGGGCGAATCGAATGCAAAAGCCGGAACGGGCGGCAGTAAAGAACGCGCGCTCAAAATGTCCTACAAGGATCAAAAGGATTTTGAGCAAATTGACGGCTGGATTGAGCAGGCTGAAAATGATATTGCGCACATTGTGCAGCGCATGGAGGAATCCGGCAGTGATTCGGTGCTGATTCAGCAGCTATCGGAGGAGCAGCAGCAGCTAGAAGAAAAGCTGGAGCAGCTTATGGAGCGCTGGACAGAGCTGAATGAGCTCGCTGAGCAAATTGCCGCTCAGAAGAAGGGTTAATGATAATGGGGCCTAGAAAACAGGAGAGGGAGATGGGGATGTTTTCAGAAGTACGCAACATTTATTGCATTGGACGGAATTATCGTTTGCATGCATTGGAGCTGGGCAATGAGGTGCCTGAATCGCCGATGGTATTTACGAAGCCAACTCATGCGCTTGTGCCGATGGATGGCAGTGTTGTGGAGCTGCCGGGTAATCAAGGCGAGGTTCATTTCGAGCTGGAGCTGGTGCTGCGGGTTGGTAGGACGCTTGAGCCGGGCATGGACCCTGACGCATGTATCGATGGCCTGGCGCTGGGACTTGATATGACGCTACGCGATGTGCAAAGCAAAATCAAAGCGAAAGGCCAGCCATGGCTTCCGGCTAAAGGCTTCAAAGGCTCCGCTCCCCTTGGCGCATGGCTGCCGTACCCTGGTTCAGAAGAGCTCAAGGTCCATGATTTTGGGCTGCTTCGCAATAATGAAGAAGTACAGCATGGCAATTCTGCCGATATGCTGTTTGATATTGGAACGCTGCTTCGGCACATTAACGACAACTACGGGCTTGGGCCAGGCGATCTCATTTTTACTGGAACGCCAGCAGGTGTTGCGGCTTTGCAGGATGGCGACAAGCTCTCGGCATTGTGGCAAGGCAAAGAAGTAGCTAGCTGTTCAATTAAGCTCGTATAATCGGATTCAAACAACCAAAAAGCCCTCAAACCCGCGCAGTTCGCAGAGTTTGAAGGCTTTTTTTGCGTCGCAGCCTTCCCTTGCGGGAGAGGCTGTGACAGCTGAATATGAGGTGCACCTATACGAGCGTGTGGCATGATTTTTTGCAAATTAAGCGTTAAAAGCTTTCAGCATCCATACATGCTTCTCAAGCGAGGTGTGGATCGCAAGCAGCATATCGGCTGTCGTCTCATCATTCGCTTCTTGGGCAATCGACATGCCAGCTTTCAGTTCTTCGATAATGGTCGAGAAGTCGGTGATGAGAGACTCAACCATAGCAGTAGCTGTTTCTTTGCCTGTAGCATCTTTGATGGAAGCTGTCTCCATATATTCTTTCAACGTTGCGACAGGCTTGCCTTCCAGTGCGAGCAGGCGCTCGGCCAGCTCATCGACATTCAAAGCGGCCTCTTCATAAAATTCTTGAAACTTCACGTGCAGGGTGAAAAATTGCGAGCCCTTCACGTACCAGTGGAAGTTATGCAATTTAATATAGAGGACACTCCAGTTAGCGATTTGTTTATTTAATACCTCATGTGTTTTTTTCATTATCGTTCATCCTTTCGTTTCCTGATTTTATGTTTCTTAAAGGGGAGTTTGCTAGACGTAAACTCAAAGGCTAACAAGCTAATTGATTAATTTATAATAATTACTTATTTATAATTATTACAAATAACAAGCATTTTGTCAAGCTCGCCTCGCTGCATTCATCCGATAACATACTATAAACGTCCGAGCTTTATTTTAAACAAGCTGTTAAACAGACAGTGTTATTTTATGCGTTTCATTGTCTTTTTAACCACAGGCGGTAACCGCCATAAGATATGGCGAAAAAAGCGGCGTATACGCCTGCGAATAATGCGAAGCTCGCCCAATCTTTAAACATATTTTGTCCCATATAAGCGAATAGCAGCATAAAAGGGATTTTGCCAAGAGCCGATGCGATGGCATACGGAATCAGCCGTACAGAAGTGACCGCAGGATAAATATTGACGACCATATGGGGAATGATCGGAATTAAACGCGCTGTCAAAATCGTTAGAAACGGCCGTTTTTCCATCGTCGCCTGAAGCTTATCCAGTTGGTTGAATTTATGGAGGAAGGCTTTTCCTTGCTCTAGGAAGAGATAGCGCGCCAGCAGAAATACGATGATGGCAGCAAGTGAAGCGGCCAGCCAGCTAATTAATGCCCCAAGCAGTGGACCGTACATAAAACCGAGCAGAGCAATCATGATCTTGAATGGAACGACGGGAACGAGCACGAGGAACAGAGCGACGAGAAAGACGATAAATACAGATGGGGTGTCATTTTGCAGCCAATCGAGCAGATTGTTTTTGTATATAAAAACGGTGACGAGCAATAAAGCATAAATAATGGCGGAAACCCATTTCAGCATAACTATCTCCTTTAGCATGTCCTTGGCGGTACTTCTTTAATCTTAGCTGTTGCATGCTGGTGGGTGCAACCAAGGATAGTGTGCAAACGCCAGTACTACGTAAACTTGGTACTAGCTGGATGCTGACCATTCGCTAAAATAGGAAAAAAAGCCCATGGGGCGAAAAAGGGGAAACAGTCGTTGAAAGAGAGAGAGTGGAGTACCATTATTTTAGCTGCGATACTTATTAGCTTTCCGATTATGTTCTTTACTTGGATCATCTATGCTATTGTGATGCTGTCAACAGGCTCGAAATTATATGGAGCATTAGTCATTGCGGCTTCTGCGCTTATAAGTATCTTTTATTTGCTAGCTTATATTGATGTCATAAAAGAAAAGGTTTTCTGGTCATTGTGCGGTTCAGCAATCTTAGTCATTGCAATATTCTTTGTGCTCGGATGGAGATATGAACAATACGTAGAGAAGTTGAAAATCGTCGATGATCAAGCGATAAATATGAGGGATTATGAACCCTTCCGAGAAGGAACGAAGGCGGTATCCCTACCAGAGCCGCCAACGCTCAAGATCCGCAGTAAGCTTCCACATCTGGATGGCTCAACCGCCCTATATCCGATGTATGCGGCATTCGTTCAGGCGGTATACAAGCAAAAAGAATATCCCTACTATGGGCAGGACAGCGAGGTTCAGGTGAACGGTACAGAGGATGCCTATAATCGCTTAATTAAAGGCGAGGCTGATATTATTTTTGCGCCTGCACCGTCCAAGGATCAGGAAACTCAGGCAAAAGCAGCGGGTGTGGAGCTTACGCTGACGCCGATTGGCTATGAGGCTTTTATCTTTTTCGTGAACAGCCGCAATGAGGTGCAGAACTTGACGCTGGAGCAGATTCAGGGCATTTATGCAGGAGAGCTCACGAACTGGAAGCAGTTTGGGGGCGAGGCTGAGAAAATTCGGCCGTTCCAGCGCCGAGAGAACAGCGGCAGCCAGACGATGCTGCAAAAAATCATGAAGGATAAGCAACTGATGGAGCCTGCGAAAGAAGATGTTAATTCCGGGATGGGCGATATCATTAAACAAACCGCAAACTACCGCAATTATAAAAATGCAATCGGCTTTTCGTTTCTTTTCTACGCCACCGAAATGGTGCACGAGCAGCAAATCCATTTGCTGAAAATAAACGGCGTGGAGGCGAACCGCGAGAACATTAGAAACGGGACCTATCCGCTTACGGCGCCGTTTTATGCGATTACCGCAGGCAGCGACAATCCCAAAGTACAGCCGTTTATTGACTGGATTTTATCGCCGCAGGGTCAATATTTGATTGAGAAAACAGGGTATACTCCGCTTCAATCTTAAGTTACAGAATATGCTCATTATATATTTAATCAATAGGAGAAATTGAAATCAGATGAGGCTTCCTGTATACATTGTATTCAAAAACTACAAAATATTCTTTTTTTTCTTGGATTAGCTCATGAACTATGCTAGGAATCGAAACAGTTGTTAATTTCCCGTTTTGATTTAATACAGTTATGGAATTCTCTGTGACTTCCGTAACTGTACTTGATTCTCCAACGGTAGTTCCAGAGATGTAATAAGAACATAGGAAGGATATAATTAATACAGAAATAACCAGTAGTAATATCTTTTTCATAGTTTTGAGTCTCCTTCAGAATTATGGTATGAAATAATTTCAACACTAAATGATTTTATAATGCATTGAAATCATATGTTTAACTTCTCTGCTTGTCTAATTAATGGATCATCTCGTTTAATTAGTGACACGCAAGTTGCTATGTGATTTGAGTACATTTTTTTTATGGTCATACCTACAATGGTATCTGCTTCTACTATAACTAAATTTGAATTTAAGCAATCTAAATAACCAGCTGCTGATGAATTTTCAGCGACTGGTTATTTTATTTTAGCAATGTTTTGGTCCTTATCTCACCTAGGTGCTGTAGTTATTCAGCCCTTCTTAACAGGAACATGCATCGAGGATTCGCGGACGATCAACCGATGCGGAATAATGGTGCTCGATTGGTGAATCGGCTCGTCTTGGATGAGACGGACAAGCTTCTGCGAGGCGGTGTAGCCAAGCTGATAAGTACCGATATCGGTGGAGCTGATCGGAGGCGTGGCAAGCTCTGAGAGAGCGATATTGTTAAAGCTGACAATGCAAATATCGTCTGGAACGGAATAGCCCAGTTCGGTAAGTCCGCGCAGTACGCCGAAGGCGACCACATCATCAATGACGATGAGCGCGGTAGGACGGTCAGGCATTTCCATGAGAAAAGACATTGCCCGAAACCCGCTTTCCTGCAAAAATTCGCCCTCAACAACCCATTCCGTATTCAGCTTCAGCCCAGCGTTAGCTAAAGCTTGGTGATACCCCTCCATTCGGTCGAAGGAAACGGTCAAATTGCGCGGTCCGCTAACAAAGCCAATTCGCTCATGGCCTTGCAAAATCAAATGCTGGGCCGCATCATAAGCCGCCTGCACATTATTGTTGTTGACCGTTAAAATATGCGGATTCGAATCGTCTGTACGTCCAATCAGCACGCTCGGAAATTGCTGCTCATTCAAATAATGAATGAGCGGATCTTTGACGCGTGCGGATAGAAGAATGACGCCATCAACCCGGCGTCCAAGGACGAGCCTTGATATCGTTTCGATTTCATCATGCTCGCCAGTAGCGGTTGTCAGCAGCATGTCATAACCGGCTCTAGTGGAATGTGTCAGTATGCCCCGCAGCAGCTCCCCAAAGAAAAAGTCCTGGAACAGCTCCTCCGCAGGCCTTGGCAGCATAATAGCAAGTGTATTCGTTGTTTTGGAGACAAGGCTTTTAGCCATCGCATTGGGATGGTAGCCCATTTCCGCCATAATGCGTTTTACTTTATCTGCGGTTTCTTTACTAATGCGGGGGTGTTTAGAGACGACCCTTGATACGGTCGAAGGAGATACCCCTGCCGCTTTTGCAATATCTTTTATCGTTACCATAGTCTAATCGGGCTCCTGTCACTTTAACTGTGCAATCGTTTGAACATTATAGTTACATGTTAATGCAAGCGCTACCGAAAAGTAAATACGCCTGAGATTTAAAAATGGAAAAATGATGAAATCATAAGAAAATGGAAGTAAAATGCAGTGATCAAGCGAAACAAACGGATAATTTCAGCATTTTGAGCTGTGCAAACGTTTTAACAAACCTTTGTCCATGTTGTATGATAAATCCAATAATCAAACGCTTACATCGCAATTAATGAACAGATTCAAGCTGATTATATCGATTGAAAGCGGCTTGAATGATTTTTGCACGATCATTTGTACAAACGTTTGCACAAACAGAGGGAAGCGTTTGGAGCATCTGTATCAGTAGGCGTGCAGCAAAGGCATCACATTATGGAGGGGGATTTTTAATGATGAAGAAATGGTTGGGAGTATTTATCGTCTGTGTACTCGTGTTTACTTTGGCAGCATGCGGCAATGCGGGTAATGGCAGCAATAACGTGAGTGCGCCGGAAGCTTCCTCTACACCTGCAGAGCCTGGGGGGAGCAACGCTGTCAATGAGGAGGAGGGCGAGCTGCTGCCGGAGGATGGAGCAAGTCTCATCATCTGGGAAGGCAAATCCCAGCGTGCGTTTGTAGAAGCTTTAGCGCAGGAGTTTACGGAGCAATACGGCGTTCCCGTCAAGCTGGAGGAGGTTGAAAATCCGGATCAGGTGACGAAGCTGACGACGGATGGGCCAGCGGGGCTGGGAGCGGACATTGTTGTATTCCCGCATGATCAGATCGGGCGGGCCGCTTCTGCCGGTCTCGTGCTGCCGAATGATTGGTTTGGGGAAGAAACGGCAGGCGAAAATGATCCCAATGCAGTAAGCGCGGTAACCTTTGAGGAGATCCTTTATGGCTATCCGCGTTCCGTCGAAACGTATGCGCTGCTTTACAACAAAAAACTCGTTCCAACAGCTCCAAAAACGTTCGACGAGGTCATCACATTTAGCAAAACGTTTAATGATCCGAAAAAAAATAAATATACGATTATGTGGGAGCTTCAGCAATTTTATTATGATTATGCCTTCCTTGCCACAACCGGCGGATATATGTTCGGCAGCAATAATACAGATAAAGAAGACATTGGCCTAAACAATGAAGGCGCTGTGGAGGGAGCCGAGTTCCTTGCTTCGCTGAAGGAAAGCCTGCTGCCGCTCAATACAGGCGATATTACATTTGATATTAAAAAGGGTCTGTTCATCGAAGGCTCCTTGGCGATGGATATTAACGGGCCATGGGCGCTTGCTGATTACAAAGCTGCCGGAATCGAGCTTGGCGTAGCGCCGCTGCCATCGATCAATGGAAATCCAACAACCTCGTTCTCGGGCGTCCAAGGCTATTATGTAAACGCATTTACGAAATATCCGAATGCATCGAAGCTGTTTGCGCGATTCCTGTCTACGAAAGAGTCCCAGCTTCGCAACTTTGAAATGAACGGTACGATTCCGGCAAATTTAGAAGCGGTCCAAGATCCTAAAATTCAAAATGATGAAATTACGAAAGCTTTTTATGAACAGTTTTCCCATTCTACGCCAATGCCAGCTATTCCGCAAATGGCTAGTGTATGGGGGCCGATAACAGCCGGCATCGCTGATATTTGGGACGGGGGAAAAGATGTGAAAGCTACTCTCGACAACTCGGTAGCACAAATTCAAGATGCCATTGCCAGCCAATAACACGTTAGCGACAGCTTATTTTCACCCGCTGGAGGAGCTGCAGCGGGTGAATTTTAGTCGGGAGGGAGCCGGAGCGCAATGAAGCAGCATCGCACAATTGCTGTACTATTATCGATCGTGCTGCAAGGTTTGGGACAAATTTATAACCGGCAGTGGTTAAAGGGCATTCTTTTTATGCTGCTTGAAGTGGTGGGGTTCATCTATATTGCACCACGTCTCGGTGGGGCGATCTGGGGCCTTGTTACTTTAGGCGAGAAGACGCAAAAATTTGTGAAGGTTGGCAAAGTGGCGCAAATGGTCAAGGGCGACCATTCGATTTTTTTAATATTGGACGGGTTAATTCTATTATTTCTCGTATTTGTGCTGCTGGGCGTGTATGTGTGGAATATCATGGATGCTTATCGCAATGGCAAGCTGCGGGATGAGAAGAAGCCTGTCAGAACGTTCAGGCAATCGTATGAGCATGCAGCGACCTTTTATTTTCCTTATTTTATGCTCGCGCTTCCGGCGCTGGGCGTGCTTTTTTTCACGATTATGCCTATCGTGTTTACGGTCATGCTCGCTTTTACAAACTATTCGGCTCCTGATCATATTCCGCCAGCGAAGCTTGTCGATTGGGTAGGGTTCAAGACGTTTACTGATCTTGTGAAAATGAAGTCATGGAGCCACACGTTTGTAGGCGTGCTGATCTGGACGATTATTTGGGCCGTCCTGGCGACGGTGACAACTTATTTTGGCGGAATTCTCGTTGCCCTGCTGATTGAGCAGAAGGGTATTCGCTTCAAGAAGCTGTGGCGCACGATTTTTATCATTCCGTATGCGATTCCGCAGCTCATTTCATTACTGGTCATGAAAAATTTATTTAATGGCCAATTCGGGCCGATTAATCAATATTTAGGCTACTTTGGACTCGGCGGCCTGCCGTGGCTCACCGATCCTTTCTGGGCCAAGGTGACGGTCATTACCGTCAATATGTGGATTGGCATACCAGTTAGCATGGTGCTTATACTTGGCATTTTGACCTCGATTCCCCGTGATTTATATGAGGCTGCTGATGTGGATGGAGCGTCGACGCTGCAAAAATTCCGCATTATTACGATGCCGTTTATTTTGTTTTCGACGATGCCGATCTTGATTATGCAGTTTGCAGGCAATATTAATAACTTTAATGTGATTTTCCTCCTGACGGGCGGCAATCCGGCGAAGGGCGATTACCAGTTTGCTGGTGCGACCGACCTGCTGATTACTTGGCTCTATAAACTGACGCTCGATAACAATAAATATAATGTGGCTTCGGCCGTTGGCATCATTATCTTTATGATTGTGGCTATTTTCTCGATCTGGAATTTCCGGCGCTCGAAATCGTTTAAAGAGGAGGATATGATCCAATGAGAAAATGGAAAAGCAATGCCCGTCTGACCCTGAGCTACGCGCTGCTGCTGTTGATTTCGGTGGTCGCGATCTATCCGGCACTGTGGGTCGTTCTGTCTTCGCTGCGCCCGGGAGGCTCGCTGTACAGTGAACATTTTTGGCCTAGGCAATTTACGCTCGTTCATTATGCGGAGCTATTTACCAGCAAGGCCTATCTATATGGCACGTGGTATTTGAATACGCTGAAAATTGCCGTCGTCACGATGATTTTATCGACGATACTCGTAACGCTCAGCATGTACGCCCTATCGCGGTTTCGCTTTCGCGGGCGCAAGACAGCCTTGACGGTTATGCTGGTGCTCGGGATGTTTCCGAGTTTTATGAGCCTGATTGCGATCTATATCATATTGCTGCAATTAAATTTGCTTGATACGCATATGGCGCTTATTCTGGTTTATTCGGCGGGGGCCGCGCTGGGCGGATTTATTGTAAAGGGCTTCTTTGACACGATTCCCCGCAGCTTGGATGAGGCGGCCAGAATAGACGGGGCCTCGCATTTGCAGGTGTTTGCGAAAATCATGCTGCCGTTGTCGAAGCCAATGCTCACCTACGTGGCGCTGACCTCGTTTACTGGCGTATGGGGCGATTTTATTTTCGCAAGGCTGGTGCTGCGTACGAAGGAAAACTGGACAGTGGCGGTGGGAATGTGGGATTTGGTCAATTCGCTGCAAAATAGCAATTTCACGATGTTCGCTGCTGGCTCTGTACTCATTGCGATACCGATTACGCTGCTATTCATCTTTCTCCAGCGTTTTCTCGTACAGGGGCTCACCTCTGGCGCATCGAAGGGGTGAGGCGATGTGGATAAGCGTTCATGGGTTAATGGGCGACAGCGTGCGCAAGGCTGGTTTAGCTGTTTTTGTTCTGCTGCTGCTGCTCGTTGCCGCTTGCAGCACCGATTCCAACTCCAACTCCAATTCCAGCTCCAGTTTCAGCTCTAGCGCGAGCGCCAGTCCCGATTCCGGTCCCAGTCTCAGCCCCAGCGCCAGTCCAGAAGTTGATAGCTATGAAGTGGATGAACAGCCCTCCACTGTCTATTATGAAATATTTGTGCGGTCGTTCTATGATACGAATGGCGATGGCATCGGCGATTTGAACGGCGTAACCGTAAAGCTGGATTATTTGCAGCAGCTTGGTATAGGCGGCATTTGGCTTATGCCCATTCAACCCTCCCCAAGCTATCATGGCTATGATGTGACGGACTATTATGCGATAAATCCCGATTATGGGACGCTGGAGGATTTGCATAGACTTCTGGCAGAGGCGCATAAGCGGGATATCAAAGTTATTATGGATTTGGTCGTAAACCATACAAGCACGGAGCATACGTGGTTTAAGCAGGCCACGGAGGATGCTGCAAGCCCTTATCGAAGCTGGTATCATTTTGCTGATAAGGATGAGAAGGTGCAGGAGGATGGGGCAGTTGGGGGCAAGTCTTGGCATGCTGCCGGTAGCAGTCGTTATTTGGGTGTTTTTTGGGAAGGGATGCCGGATTTGAATTTTGATGAGCCTGGCGTTAGAGAAGAGATGATCCAGATTGGGCGGTTTTGGCTGGAGCAGGGCCTAGATGGCTTTAGGCTCGATGCTGCCAAGCATATATATGGCGATTTTGCTTCTACAGTGAACAGTGATGCTGTGAAAAAGAACAACCAGCGCTGGTGGCAGCAATTTCGCAGCGGGCTTTCGGAGGTGAATCCGGGCGCTTTTCTCATTGGCGAGGTATGGGATTCAGTGACGGTTGTTGCGCCTTATCTGGAGGGGGCATTTGATTCGGCTTTCAACTTTGACTTGGCCGGGAAGCTGCTCCGTGCAGCAAGCTCCGAGAGCGACCCTGATGCTGCTTTTTCGCTGCAACGGGCCTATAAGCTGTACGGAGATGCTTCAGGAGGTGCGTTCACCGATGCTTCGTTTCTGAGCAACCATGATCAAAATCGTGTGATGTCGGTGTTGAATGGAAATGTGGCACATGCGAAGACAGCGGCTTCCTTGCTTCTGACACTGCCGGGCAATCCCTTCATCTATTATGGGGAAGAGATCGGAATGAAGGGCATGAAGCCGGATGAGCGTATTCGCGAGCCGATGCTTTGGCACTCCTCCATAGATGGCGGTAAAGGACAAACGACTTGGGAGGATGCCAGCTCCAATGCCGACCCGAGCTTGGTGTCTGTGGAAGCGCAGCTCAATGATGAGCAATCGCTGCTGGCCCATTATCAAATGCTGATCGGCTGGCGTAATGAGCTGCCCGCCCTGCGTGATGGCGGCATAGAGGAATATCGTCTTGATTCGCCGATAAGTCAGGTTAGCTCGTATGTAAGGGCAACTGCAAAGGAACGGGTGCTGGTGCTAATTAACTTGTCGAAGGAACAGCAGCTGGTTAAACTGCATGAGCAGGAGCCTTTCGGCTCTTTCAACAAGGTAATACGCGACAGCCATAAGGGTGTGGAGATGCAAGATGGGCTCATAAGTCTGCCGCCATATAGTGTGTTTATTGTAAAATGAGGCGACTGAACGGGCTGAGTTAAAGGTAGCCTCGCTTGAAACGTAACAGCGCTTGAAACGAAATGGTGAACAAGGAAAAGACAGGCGAGCATGCTGCCTGTCTTTTTCCTTGTTTAAAATATAATAACGGAGAAGCTTCACATTTAGAAGCTTCTTATAATTCACCCTCGAAACGGCTGCCGCCGAGCTTACGCCCGCTGCTATTACAGCTTTTGTTGCAGCAGCACCTCATAGCCATAAGCTGGCAGCTGTAAAGTAATGCTGCCGGACTTTGCATCATGTGCTTGTGGAAAATCGTGAAGCAGAGACAGCCATTCATAACGACGGATTACATCTTGGACGGTTTCTGTTGAGTTAACCAGTTCTACACTGCTTTCGTCTGCGCTTGCGGCAACCTCCCGCGAAGCCTCTCCAACCGCTGTATCTTCTACGCGAAAGCTCACCTCGGCCGGCTTGGCTCCGGCATTCATCGCAATAACGATTCGCTCATCGCCTGAACGGCGCTCATAAACGATGATGCGCCTTGTTTCATCGGCGTGGATGAAGCGTATGGTTGCGCTGCGAAGAGCAGCATGGCTGCGGCGCAGGGCAATCGCTTGCTTAAAGAAATCTAGCAGCACAGCGTTCTGTTCTTCTGGTTCCCACACCATGCATTTGCGGCATTCGGGATCGCCTCCGCCATTCAAACCGATTTCATCACCATAATAAATGCAGGGAACGCCGGGATAGGTCAGCTTGAACAGGGTAGCCAGCTTCATCGCGCCGAGCTCATCTCCGCAAACCGTCAATAGTCTTGGCGTATCGTGGCTGCCTAGCAAATTGAAGGCAGTTTCGGTTACCTGCTGCGGATAAGCAGCGAGCTGCGCTCCGAGGGCACTAGTGAAAGCGGAAGCGTCAATTTTCTGATAGGCGAAAAAGTCGAGCACAGCATTCGTAAACGGGTAATTCATGACGGCGTCAAATTGATCGCCCTGCAGCCACATCATTGAGTCATGCCAAATTTCACCGAGAATGTAGGCTTCGGGATTCGCTTTTTTCACAACGGCTCGGAACACGCGCCAAAACTGATGATCCACCTCATTGGCCACATCGAGCCGCCAGCCGTCGATTCCGATTTCCTCAATCCAGTAGCGGGCGGCCTTAAACAGGTATTCCTTAACATCGGGATGCTCGGTATTGAGCTTTGGCATCAGCGGCTCGAAGGCGAACGTTTCATAGGTGGGTATGCCGTCTACTACACGCAAAGGCCATTCCCGCACATGAAACCAATCAGCGTAAGGCGATGCCGCTCCGCGCTCAAGCGCATCCACGAATGGCGGAAATGTTCGTCCGGAATGATTGAAGACCGCATCAAGCAGCACGCGTATGCCCCGCTGATGGCACGCGTCCACCAGCTCTTTGAGCTTCTCATTCGTACCGAAATGCGCATCTACCTTCATATAATCCGCGGTATCGTATTTATGGTTAGTCGTAGCTTCAAATAAAGGATTGAAATAAATAGCGTTTATGCCAAGCTCGCCTAGGTAGTCCAGATGGTCAATGACCCCCTGAAGATCGCCTCCAAAAAAATTGCGTGGCGTCGGCTCGCCGCCCCAAGCTTCGGTAGCCTCGGGATTTAAATCGGCATCTCCGTTTGCGAACCGTTCGGGGAAAATTTGATAAAAAACGGCATCCTTCACCCATGCAGGAGGAGCAAATACGTCAACGGGATTAATAAACGGATAGTCAAAAAAGCTGTTCGAGTTTTCCGGCATCGTCCCATGAAAGCCCGACTCCGTCAAAATAAGCTGCTCCAAGCCGCTAGTCAGCTGGAAGGCGTATCGCTGCCTGCGAAACGGCGGGATTACCGCTGCTTCCCAATAATCAAACAAGGCGTCGGAGGATAGCAGCGACATCTCGATTAATTCTTTGGTTTCCTCCCAGGCATATTTGTCGCCAACGATGGCATGGACGTGGTCCATATCGTCTTTTTTGGTGCGCAGGCGGATATGCAGCGTTTTCCCGTCGTAGGCATACGCCCAGTTTTGCTTTGGCCGATGATAAATAGCTTCCAATAACATCATTCCACTCTCCTCAAGTTTAATGGCTTAAACGAGCAAGAAGAACGCAAAAAAAGGTACAACCCGCACCTTTTCAGCGAGGTTGTACCTTCTCCATAATCGATCAGCCTTTGATCGTAATGTGTTCGGTAGCATTGCCTTTATCTTCAGCTCTGATTATACACCGTGAAGGGAAATCATGCCATCATTTATTTAAGGGAAATGAGCTTAAGCATGGACCGAAGCCACATGAGCCTGGGCTTCTAGGAAACGCTCGGCGTCGAGCGCCGCCATACAGCCGCTGCCAGCAGCAGTAATCGCTTGGCGATACTGGCGATCCTGTACATCGCCGCAGGCGAAGACGCCTGGGATGTTCGTCTCGGCAGTTCCGGGCTTCACAATAATATAGCCTTGATCATCGGTGTCGATTTGACCGCCAAGGAAGCCCGTGTTCGGCGTATGCCCGATCGTAATGAATACACCGTCCGCCTCAATCAGCTCTTCCTCCCCGGTTTCATTGTTGCGCACTTTAAGGCCTTGAAGTCCTGTATCTCCGGCTGCTACCTCAAGCGGGGTGCGGTCGAGACTCCAGGAGATTTTGTCATTGTCGCGAGCGCGGTCCTGCATGATTTTCGAAGCGCGCAGCTCGGAGCGGCGGTTAACGACCGTTACTTCCGACGCGAAGCGAGTCAGGAACACCGATTCCTCCATAGCGGAGTCGCCGCCGCCGACAACGAGAATTTTTTTGCCCCGGAAAAAGAAACCATCGCAGGTTGCGCATGTGCTGACGCCGCGTCCGATGTTCTCCTGCTCGCCCGGAATACCTAGATATTTCGCCGAAGCACCGGTT
The DNA here is from genome assembly GCF_059383715.1 of Paenibacillus sp. J31R34. Lineage (NCBI taxonomy): Bacteria > Bacillati > Bacillota > Bacilli > Caryophanales > Paenibacillaceae > Paenibacillus > Paenibacillus sp. J31R34. Next base: position 647,413 of record NZ_JBXENU010000002.1, on the reverse strand, counting down.
GAAATAATGACCGATTCAGCCTGCAGCTCGCCGATTCCTTCCACATCGAGCGTATAAGGGCGTTTGCTGAAATCTACGCTTTTCACAGAGCCAGTGCGGAACGTAGCACCGAAGCGCTGTGCTTGCTTGCGCATATTGGACATCAGCTCGCTGCCGAGAATGCCGTCAGGGAAGCCGGGGAAATTTTCGATTTCGGTCGTCGTCGTCAGTTGGCCGCCTGGCTGCCAGCCTTCAATAACGAGCGGCTCCATGTTGGCGCGAGCCAAATAAATAGCAGCGGTTAGTCCCGCAGGTCCAGTACCGATAATAATTGTTTTATGCATAAATGATTGCCTCCATTCGATAGCCTCTGATAATAAATTCTAGTTTAAAATTATTACAATTAACGGGTACTGTCAAACATGTTCATCTTAAATTCATCTATATGTATTATGGTAGAGTAAAGTCGAACAAAAGGGGTGATCCGCATGCCAAAAATATTAGTCGTAGATGATGATCCAAACATTCGTGAGCTTGTCAGCATTTTGCTGCGCCGCGAAGGTTTTCAAATTATAGAAGCACAGGATGGACAGGATGCGCTAGAGCTGCTGGAGACGGTGCTGCCGGATTTGGCCGTTATTGACGTCATGATGCCGCGTATGGACGGCTGGACCTTATGCGAAACGCTGCGCGCCTCGTATGATATGCCGCTGCTGCTGCTGACCGCTAAAGGCGAAACGGCGAATAAAGTAAAAGGCTTCGGTCTTGGGGCCGATGATTATATGGTTAAGCCATTTGAGCCGCTGGAGCTTGCAGTACGCATTAAAGCTTTGCTCAAGCGCTACCGCATCGCGGCTTCACAGACCGTGGAGCTGGGGCAGCTGACGCTCAATTTGAGTGAATTTCATGTCACGATGGCTGGCAAGCGGATACTGCTGCCGCCTAAAGAGTTTGAGCTATTGTTCAAGCTGGCGAGCTACCCGGACAAAACGTTTTCAAGGGAACAGTTGATCGAGCAAATATGGGGCATGAACTATGAAGGGGATGAGCGGACGGTGGATGTGCATATCAAACGGCTGCGCGAGCGCTTTACCGAGGAAGAAGCGGGCATCCGGATCGTCACGATTCGCGGGCTCGGCTATCGAATGGAGGAGCTTGAATGATTCGCAGCCTGTATGTTCGCGTGACCTTGACGTTTCTGGTCATTGTGGTCATCAGCATGGGCATCGCTTATTGGATGGCGGATCAAATTTTCACAAGGGATTTAAGCGGACAATTTCCTAACCAGCTGGATCGCTCGATTGTACGAATGGAACAGCTGTATGCCGCTTCCTCGCCAAAGTCCTTGAGCATCTTCATTAAACAGGTTGCAGAAATGCAAAATATAGCGATTGTAGCCATAGGCCGTAGTGGAGAAGTCATTGAGGCGGGCAAGACCAGCGCGGAAATCACACAGCTTCTAACTCCAGAGGTGATTGAAAATGCTTTCGCCGGTCAACTGCAAATGCTGCCGAGCCAAGCTGAGGGCGAGACCAGCGGGCCATCCTCGCCACCAGCTTTAGGGCGCAAAGCTGTGCTTGGCGAAAGGGACTGGGCTATCTTCGTTCGGCCCGATCGCGTCCCGGAAATTCGCAGCTTCCAGCGCAATACCTACACCATATTGATCACGCTGCTTGTCGTTGGCTGCATTCTAATTCCGATTGCCGCCCGTTATTTGGTCAAGCCGCTCAAAATGATGACCGAAGCGACGAAGCGCATCGCCACCGGAGATTTCTCTGTGCAGCTGCCGGTGCAGCGCCGGGATGAGCTCGGCAATTTGGCGGACAGCATCAATCGCATGACATTAGGCTTGTCGCAGCTGGAGACGATGCGGCAGGATTTTGTATCCAATGTCTCCCACGAAATTCAATCGCCGCTGACATCTATCGGCGGCTTCGCCGAGGTGCTGCGCAGCGAGGAGCTGACCGATGAGGAGCGCAATCGATACGTCGGCATTATTAAGCAGGAGAGCAGCCGCTTGTCCCGGCTGAGCGAGAATTTGCTTAAGCTCGCTTCGCTGGATTCGAAGCAGCATCCCTTTGAGCCGCGAGCGATCAGGCTGGACCGCCAGCTGCGCGATGTCGTGCTTTCATGTGAGCCGCAGTGGATGGCGAAGCAGCTCACGGTTGAGCTGCTGATGGAGGAGACGGTCATCGTCGCGGACGAGGATCAGCTGAGTCAGGTTTGGAACAATCTGCTGGCGAACAGCATGAAGTTTACACCGGATAATGGGCACATCCACATTACGCTGTTTGAGGAAAATGGCTGTGCAACCGTGCGTATTGCCGATAACGGCAGCGGCATTTCCCCCGCTGATCAGGAGCGGGTATTCGAGCGCTTTTATAAAGCGGATGCGGCGCGTGACCGGGTGAAAGGCGGCAGCGGGCTAGGGCTGTCTATTGTGAAGAAAATCGTCGATATTCACGAAGGCTTGATTGAAATCGAATCCAGCGTCTTAGCAGGCAGAGGCAATGGGGCGCCATCCGGCACGACGATTCGGGTCATGCTGCCGCTTCGTTCGGCGCAGCTGCAAGCGGCTCAAGCTGGCAGCGATGAAAAAGACATGGACTAGCTGGAAACAGAAGCCAAGACAAGGTATGATGAGGAGAGCTTTACTCGAACAAAATGTGAAAGATGGAGGCGGCGACGTATGGGACAAAAGGTACGCAAGGCGATTATCCCTGCAGGCGGACTTGGCACAAGATTTTTGCCCGCAACGAAGGCGCAGCCTAAAGAAATGCTGCCGATTATAGATAAGCCAGCGATTCAATATATTGTGGAAGAAGCGGTGCAGTCGGGCATCGACAGCATCGTTATTGTGAGCGGCCGTCATAAACGGGCGATCGAGGACCATTTTGACAAGTCGGTTGAGCTTGAAGGAGAACTAGAGGAGCGCGGCAATGAGGAAATGCTCAAGGTTGTAAAAGAAATTTCGCAGCTGGCCGACATTTATTATGTTCGGCAGAAGGAGCCGCTCGGTCTCGGGCATGCGGTGCTGTGCGCGCAGCGTTTTATTGGTGACGAGCCATTCGCGGTGCTGCTCGGGGACGACATTCTGACGTCCGAGCCGCCATGCCTGAAGCAAATGATCGATCGTTATGAGCAGTATGCCTCCTCAGTCGTTGCTCTTATGGAAGTGCCATGGAATCAGACGCATAAGTATGGCATTGCCGATATTCGCGACGAAGCGGGACATATCCGTGAGCTGATCGAGAAGCCGTTGCCTGGACAAGCACCTTCGAATTGGGCTGTTGTGGGACGCTATGTGCTGGAGCCGGCTATTTTCGACCTTTTGTCTAAGGCGGAGCCGGGCAAAGCGGGGGAGATTCAATTAACGGACAGCCTGCAGCGGTTGAACGAGCTGTCGCCGATTATTGGGCATCGTTTTACAGGCAAGCGCCATGATGTAGGGGATAAGCTGGGCTTTGTTCAAGCGACGATTGATTTTGCGCTGGAGCGTGAAGATTTACGGGAGGACGTTCGGCGTTATGTGCTGGAGCGCCTTGCTGCCTATACACACAGCTAGTCTGCATGAGGCGTTTATGTATTTTTGTGTCAGATCAGTAAATTAATTTTCTGCTCATCTTTTTTTAAGGTTATTTTCATAAACCGGTTTTATAATTACACTACATTAAGTAGTTATAGCAAGGTGTGAGGCAGTCATGGGAACAAGTGACATTCAGACAAAAGGGCTGGAGCGGTTTTTTGGCCCGCTGGAGGCAAGGATTATGACCATCCTGTGGTCGCAGCCTGATAGCTACATCAAGGATGTGCAGCATAAGCTCGATCAGGACAAGCCGTTAAATTTCAACACCGTTATGACCGTCATGAATCGTCTTGTGGACAAGGGACTGCTGGTGAAGTCATCAGGAAAGCCATCGAAATATGCGCCTGTGCACACGCAAGAGCAATTTCTGAGCATTCAGTCTCGGGAGCTTCTTGAAGATCTTGGCCCGCTCGTCGTCAACTATATGTTCGATGCGATGGAAGAGGTTGATGAAGAGCTGCTGGACAAGCTTGAGCAAAAAATCAAATCACTTAAAGAGGGCAGACGCCATGAGCTGGAGTCTTAGGTCGAAATGGATGTTTGGCTTTTGCCTGATGCTGATTGGATTTACGCTGCTGCAAATGGGCATGTATGCGGCGCATACGCTGTTCGGCTGGGAGAAGGCTGCGTTTAATGTATTTGAATTATGCGAGAGCCTGATCAAGCGGTACAGCCTGCTGCTCCTTAGCTACATTATGAAGCTTGCTGTCTTTGGGACGTTCGTCCATCTGATGTACGTAACGGTGAAGCAGTGGCTTGGCGTACGGGCCGCAAACCGTAAAATGAGTGTTTTACAGCATGACAACTTATCGGATGAGCTGAATGCGCGTTATTTTGCAGGCAGCAAGGCGATCATGGTCGTATCACATCCAGAACCGATTGCGCTGACGCTTGGTTTTCTACGTCCCAAAATCATTTTATCCACTGGGCTTCTCAATCTGCTCGATAAGGAAGAGCTTGAGGCGGTCATCGAGCATGAGCACTTTCATTATCGCAATCGCGATCCGCTGATGATTTTGATATTGCAGGTAGGGGCAACGGTGCTGTGGTATATGCCGATTCTTCGCTGGGGAGTCGAGCAGTATAAAACAACCCGTGAGCTGTTAGCGGACCATTTCGCTTTGCAGCGGCGGGTGAGCGAGCATAGTCTTGGCAGCGCGCTGCTCAAGCTGGTGAAGTATAGCCGTGGAGAGCGCAGTGTCCGGACCTTTGTCCATGCTTCTTTCGCCGACCATTCGATTAATTATCGATTAATGAGGCTGCTCAATCCCGAGTCGCAGGAGCTAAGCATGCGCTGTCCGGTGCTGGCACTGGTATTATCGATACTGACCTTCGGATCGATCTCCGTCATGTATCTTTCTATTATGCTATAGAATTTGCAGCTTGATGCCCTTCTACAAATTCGAAATACAGGTTTTATGCGAAGCGCACAGATCCCTCAAGGGAAGGCGCGCTTCGCCTTTATATAACGTACAACACTACACAATGTAGTTTTAAAAACAAAGGAGGATTTTAAGATGAAGAAGAAAAATGTGGTTATAGGTGCTGTTGTTGCGGTGGTTTTGCTAGGTGGAGCAGGTGCATATGCGATGTATGATTCGTTTACGGGCAACAACAAGGAAATCCAAAGTGTCATTGGCACGGATTCGACAGCTACGAATAGTGCAGCAGGCACGAATAGCTCAGGTTCTGGTTCTACAAATAGTACAAGTGGTACGGAGACAGCTGCTGCTGGAGCTGTAGCAGATGTAAACGGGGCATGGACGATTGATTCCTCCTCCAATGTGTATTTCTCGGTTACGACTTCCCGTGAGACGGTGAACTTTGAAGTAAATGGCGTAACGGGAACATGGAATGTAGATACGGCGGATGCGGCAGCTAATGCGGCGGATGCGAGCCTGGATATGAACGTTCTCGATTCTGGCAATGGCCAGCGCGACGGACATGTGAAAGAAGCGGATTTTCTCGATGTGACCAACTTCCCAAGCTCCACATTCAAAGCTACAAAGTTTGAGGCGCTGCCAGCGGAAGTGAAGGACGGAGAAACGTTCCCGCTTATCATGACAGGTGACTTGACGATTAAAGGGATTACGAAGGAAGTTACCTTTACAGGACAAGCGGCATACAGCGGCGGTAAACTGAATGTGGAGAGCGAGACGGTCGTCACGTTTGAGGAGTTTGGCATGCAGAATCCGCATAATGTCGTGATGGATACTGAAAATAACGTTACCGTGCAGCTGCGCCTTACTCTATCGCAAAACGCCTAATATGCGATTGGCGAGCCGCTAATCAGTTTCTTTTTAAAGCAAGAGCAGGGCTTAGGCCTTGTTCTTGCTTTTTTTATGGAAGAAAGGGAAAATGCAGAAAGTGGTCAAGTCCATTATTGGGAATGATATGGAAATATGTACGTACAAGTTGGCGATATGCTATACTTATGCAAATAATAGGATTTTATAATTGAGGTGCAGTGCAAAATATGCAGCGTTCTCCTAAATATATGCAGTTGAAGCAAGAGATTACGAGCTGGATTGCAGCGGCGCAATTTCTCCCGCATGACCGGCTGCCATCGGAAAATGAAATCGGCAAGCAGTTTGGCATGAGCCGACAGACGGTTAGGCAAGCCCTTGGCGATTTAGAGAAAGAGGGCTGGCTTTATCGCGAGCAGGGCAAAGGCACCTTTGTCTCGGATCAAAGCGTGCATGAGCGCAGAAGCGTCTCGGCAGGATTGACCGTCGGATTAATTACGACACATATTTCCGATTACATATTTCCGACGATCGTTCGCGGTGTAGAATCCAGCTTGCGATCGAAGGGCGGAAGGCTGGTGCTTGCCAGCACGGACAATGAGAAGGAGAAAGAGCGGGAAAGCCTCGAGTCTATGCTGCGCGAGCCGCTCAGCGGACTAATCATTGAGCCTACGAGAAGCGCGGAGGGAAATCCGAACTTTAATTGTTTTTTGGCGCTGGATGCGCTGCAAATTCCTTATATTATGCTTAATGAACGCTATTCGGACGTAGATGCGCCATGCTTGAGGCTCGATGATGAGCTGGGCGGCTACTTGGCTGCCGAGCATTTGCTCGACCTTGGACATCGCCGTATAGCAGGCTTTTTCAAGACGGATGATTTCCAGGGCGTGCACCGCATGCGCGGTTTTCTGCGGGCTTGCCGTGAGCGCGGCATTGCTGTGCAGCCAGAGCATCTCGTACGCTATAGCACAGAGGAAAAGGCAACAAAACCGCAGCAGTCGCTTGATCTAATGCTCGGCCGGGCGCCTGAGCTTCGTCCTACCGCGGTCGTTTGCTATAACGATGAGCTGGCAGTTCGCATGCTGGATGTTGTGCGGCGACACGAGCTTCATGTCCCTGAGCATTTGTCTTTAATCGGTTTTGATGATGCGAATTTGGCGACGGCAACCGAAGTGAAGCTGACGACGATGGAGCATCCAAAGACGCGGCTGGGCGAAGATTCAGTCGACAAGCTGCTGCAGATGATTCAGCAGGGAGCTCCTTCCGGCCAAGTTCGGATGGCTGATACGGTGTATAAGCCGAAGCTGATTATTCGGGAGTCGACGGCGGAGCCTTTTTTCTGAAAAACAAGCTATGCACTTGTTCGTACAACTTATATTAGAGTTATGGCGCTTGTACGCAAGGAGACGTTTAAACCGATTCCGGCCCATGCAGCGGTGTATGATAAACTTTATGCAGAATACAAGCTGCTGCATGATTATTTTGGCCGCGGGGTGAACGATGTCATGAAAAGACTGAAGGAAATTAAGGAAGCAGCGCGCTAATTCAAAAGGAATGTTATGATAAGCTTATTAATTTTTTTAATTCCCATCATTTAAAAATGGAGATCATTTACTATTTCATATAGAATAGAGGCAAGGACGATTAAAGTTTGATTGCGTCAGGAGATGAGCACAGGTGCATTGCCAACATTGCGGAAATAAATATGAGCCTAGTGCCGTTTACTGTAGCAAATGCGGGAAACCGCTGCTTCAGGACGCGCAGGCAAATGAGCAGACGCAGGCCATTGTCATTCAAGAGCATGAATTATTCATTCGGGAGGCAAGTGCCTCATTAGTGCCAGAGCAAGCGCCAGTACGAAACAGAAGAAACCGTGCCGGGGCTGGGCGTAAGTTTATAATTGCGCTCGTGCCAGTTGTTGTGTTCATTACAACGTCTGCCGGGGTTTTTTCTTATTACATATATGAAAGCGATTTGAATGATCATGTTGCCGAATGGCATGAGCAAGCGAAGCAGAAAGCTTGGGGAGGCAAATATCACGAAGCGATGATCCAGCTTGAGAAAGCAGCGAAGGTGCGTCCAGCCTATGGTGCTCTTCAGGAGGATATGGATATTGTCAACGAGGCGGTTGCAATTGAAAATAAAATTAACAGCCTTGCCAGCGAGCTGGACAATGGAGCTTTGACGGAGGCTGGACCGCTAGTGAAGCAGCTGAATACGCTGCTTGCAGGCCGGGAAGAGCAGATTTTTTCTCCGCTGCGCGAGGCGTTTGCCGATTTAAATGTTAGAATGGTCGTTGTACAGGTGCAAAATGAGCTGGACCAGATTAACTCGCTGGATGCTTTGGCGGTGAAGCTTAATACCGTTAATGGTTTAGGCGGCGAAGAAGCGGTAGCTGTACGCAAGCAGATCGTGGACAAAATCGCGATTGTATGCCAACAGCAGACGAAGGAGCTGCTTCAGAAAAAAAGCTTCTCCGAGGCGATCGCCACCGTACAGAAGGGAATGGCTTATGCCCCGGAGGATACGAACTTGACGAAGCTGCTTGAAAGCATTCATGCGGAGAAGCAGGCTTTTGAGAAGGCGGAGCAGGAAAGAATTGAGCGTGCCATGCAGAAAGCGGCGGAAGAGGATTTGCTTAATCAGACGGCTGCCGTTGAAGTGGTTAAGGTTGATACAAGCTTTGATGAAACGGGCAGCTTCAAAATCCATGCCTTGCTCAAAAATGCGGCCACCCGGCCGATTTATTCCGTTGAAATCCAATATTCGGTACGCGGCAAGGATAAACAGATTTTGAAGAAGGGTACGTCTATCGCCATGCCTAACTATATAGAGCCTAACGAATCCTTTACTTTCGACGCAGCTGTGGAAGGCATTGAAGAGACCGATGCTACTGTCGTCATCGATCATGTCACATGGTATTTGGACTAGGAGAAGATATTCATGAGAAAAGGAACTTGGCTTAGCCTTATAATGTCCGTTGCTTTTCTGCTTTTCGGAGCGGGAGCGGTCGTATTTATCCGTTCCGAAATTCCCAAGCAGCTTAGTGGCAAGCCGCTGCTCGCCGTGTCAGAAACGCGCTCGGAGAAAACCGGCAAGCCGCTTAAAGACGTCATATATGAAACCCAGAAGCTGGTCGTCATGATTGAAAGCGGCAATGGCAAGCAGGGATCAGGCTTTTTATACAATAATCAAGGTGACTTGATCACCAATGCGCATGTCGTATCCGGCGTTCATAAGGTGAAAATCCACACGTCTGATGCAAGGGAGCTTGATGGCGAAGTCATTGGCATCAGCAAGGAGACGGATATCGCGGTCGTACGCGTCCCGGGACTGGTTGGCGAGAAGCCGCTTAAGATGGTTCGCAATAAAAAAGCGGAAATAGGCGATGAAGTGATGGCGATCGGCAGCCCGCTTGGTTTTCAGAATACAGTAACGACAGGCATCATTAGCGGCTTGGGCCGTAATTTTACAATCGAACCGTATTCGTATAAGGATTTGTATCAAATTTCTGCGCCCATTGCGCCAGGAAACAGCGGCGGCCCTCTGGTCAGAAGAGAGACAGGCGAAGTGCTCGGCATTAATTCAGCAGGGATTGAGCAAGGATCTATTGGGTTCAGCATTCCAATTGTAAATGTGCTGGCAACGGTGGAAGCATGGTCGACGAAGCCTATGGAGGTGCTCCCTGAGCAGGAGGGCACGAATAGCGCGGGCATGGAAAAGCAGGAAGCGACGATGAGTGAATATGCCAGCTACTTGGTTACTCATTTTTACGACAGCCTGAACAATGCCGATTATGTATATGCCTACTCCTTGCTGGGCGGCAGTTGGAAAGAGGGAACAAGCTATGACGAATTTCGGGAAGGCTATATGCCAACGCGCAATGTCGTTATCGACGATATGCATGTAACGGTCAACAACGATCAGCAAGCGACTGTGACGGCGATTATTTCAGTTGATGAGAGAGTAAGCGGCAAAAACAAGCTGAGCAAATATCAGGTGATTTACGAGGTTGGCTATGAGAACGACCAGCTCAAGCTGATAACCGGCAGAGGCAAGGTGATTGAGCAGGCCGCGCATGAGAAAGAGCAACATTAACGCTTATTGCAGAGAAAGCCAGCAAACCGAATAAGGGATGCTGGCTTTTTTGTATGGATACAAAATAAAATTCTCTGAATCCTATATGGAAAAATTAATGAAACGCTACAGCTGATTTTTACGAAAATGGGAAGGGGTGCAGCCGGTAAATTTCTTGAACTGCTGCACAAAATAGTCCGGGTCCGGATAGCCGACGCCAGCAGCGATGTCGGCTATTTTGCTGCTTGTAGTGGCGAGCAGCAGCTGCGCTTTATCCACCCGAATCTGATGGACGTAATCATTGAAGTAGATACCGGTTGATTTGCGGAACAATTGCCCGAGATAGAAGGGATGGAGAAACGTTTTGCCGGCAATTTCTTTCATCGTCACCTGCTCCTGATAATGTGAGGCCACATACTCTTTGACAAAAGCGATGGGATCATCCGAAGGCATTCCCGCATCCGGTAGCACAGCATCCGCCGAGCTGGCATTTGTGCTGGCCGAAGCTTTGAGCAGCCGTTGTTTCACCCGCAGCAGAGCACCAATCAACTGCTCCTCCTCCACAGGCTTCAAAATATAATCAACAGCACCGCAGATGAGGGCTGTCTTCACATATTCAAATTCATCATAGCCAGAAATGACGATAAAGCAGGTATCCATTCGACCCGTTACGTCCTTCATAAGTTCAAGTCCTGTAATGCCAGGCAGACGAATGTCGGTAATGACAAGTGCGGGCTGCTCGCGTTCAATCAATTCGAGCGCCTGCCGACCATTTTCCGCATCACCGCATAGATTAAAGCCATACTTCTCCCAATAAATAATTCTTTTCAGCCCTTCACGCATTCGCGGCTCATCTTCCACGATCAATGTTTTCAACATCGATGATTCTCCTTTCAACTACAGATTCATCCTTAGCGAAGGCGGCGGGAATTTGCAGCTCAATCGTTGTGCCTTCCCCATAACGGGAATCCAGACTAAAGCTGAACTCCTTCCCAAAATGCCACTTGAGCCGGTCATAAACATTTTTCAGTCCGACATGGTTGCCCTGCTGATGCTGCGCTCCTGCTTGCTCCAGACTTGCAAGTCTTTGCTGCAGCTTCTCTTCTTCCATTCCAATGCCATTGTCTGACACGCGAATGACAATGCGGGCGCTATGCAGCTTGGCTGATACGATAATATTGCCCGGCTGCTCGGAATGCTCAATGCCATGAATACAGGCATTTTCGACAAGCGGAAGGATGCTCATTTTCGGCAATTGCAGCTCAAGCACTTCTTCATCCATTTCCAGCTGGTAGGAGAGGCGATGGCCGAAGCGGAAATGCTGAATGTCCAGATAGTCAGTGACGAACGCCATCTCCTCTTGAAGCGGAATCATATCCTCGCCCCAGCTTAGCGATCTGCGGAAGCCGCGGCCGAGCAGCTTAATGACCGATGCCGTTTCCTCTTCGCCTTTAATGACGCAATTCATTCGAATGGCATCAAGCGTGTTAAACAAATAATGAGGGTTGATTTGGCTTAGCAGGGCATTAAACTGCGCCTGTCGACGATCCAGCTCTGCCACGTACACATCTTGGATGAGGCCGTTGATCTGCTGTGTCATGCGGTTAAATTCCTCGGTCAGCTGCCCGATTTCATCGGATGCCGGTTCAGTCCGCAGCACTTCAAAGCGCTGATTTTTCACCCGTTTAATACCGCCCAGCAGCATGCCCAGCCTCAGATTAAGCGATCTGGCAATAAGTAAAATAATAATGCTCGGAAATAGCAGATTCACACTGGTCAAGTAAATAATGAATTTTCGTGAATCAAATAGGCTTTGATTAACGACGTCATTAGGGTAGATACCTACCATCTCCCAGCCTTTCAGGTAATCGATGCCTTCAAACGGGCTGACGATGGTTGTTTTGTCCTGCGGAGAGCTGCCATGAATGAACGCTGGCGGCTCTGCCTCCGACGAGTAAATGACATGGCCCTGCGGATTCAATAAATAAATTTCACCGGGAAACGAATGATCAAATAATGTATTTTCCAAATAATGCGGCAAAATATCCACTCTGAGAATTTTATGATAGTTGGAATAGGCTTTGTAAAAATCAAGCTCGCGGATCACGCTCAAATACGGAGCGCCGCATTCTGCCGATTCTGTTCGTACGGTTGTTTCCCCGCTGGCTGTGAGCGTTGCCGATGCTGCCCCAGACTGCCTGCAAAGCGCGCTCGGCGTGTTCGTGTAAAGCAGCCATTTTCGGCTTCGCGCCTGGTCGGTAGTCGCTTGAAACCAGCCCTCCTGCTTCGTCTGCAAGTCAATGTATTGCAGGAGGCCTGCGTGAATCAGGCTGTCGTTGTCGGTAAACAAATACGCATTATAAAATTGCTTATTCAGTGGAACGAAGCGGTTAATCGAGTTGCTCAGCACCTCGCCATAAGCCGAAATGACTTCACTTTCGCTCGCATAAGTGCGATCCAGCGCGCTGTAGAGGATGCCGTCATTATAGATGACCGAGGAGAAGCTAATGACGCCCTCCAGCATTTTACGAAAGTTATCCTTGTTCCGCTCAAGCGATTGCCGAAGATCCTGGACCTTCTCTGTTCGGACATTGCCTGCGGTTATCGTATAGAAAAACGTATTCGTCAGCATGACCGGGATAAAAACAGCGGCAAAATATAAAAGCAACAGCTTGTTTCGCAGCCGGAAATCATTCCAGCGGAAGGGACGGAGGTTTTGCATCATTTTCATCGCTTGCTGCTCCTTTGACCAAAGGCTAACCGAATCATTTTGTTAGTATAATAGTGTCATTCAAAAGCTAATGAAGCGTTTTCATTAGTAAAATTAACACTTATTTGTTGAAATAGCTACCCTAAATATATAAAATATGGTAATTCTCCACCCCGTCGCCGGAGCAACGGCTGCAAATCTCGTTAGATTTGCAGGGTATGATGTTAAGGTTTTTCGGGTACCTGGGCAGCTACCTGTTTGATACAGTTAATTTATATTAAAGGGAGGGTGGCAACGATCTTGAGTAAAAATATAGCGCTTACATGGATCGCCGGGACGACTTTGGCCTTATCGATGATAGTGGGAGGATGCAGTACGGAGAGCACGAATACGGCTGCGGGCACAAGCAAAAATAACAGCTCCGGAGAGCTGACCACATTCAGCTATTTCATATTTGACCCCGGCGATAATGTACCTGAGCATACGAAAATCGGCGATATGATTGAGCAGAAGACAGGGGTGAGGATCAAATATGAACGTCTTGTCGGCGAGAAGGAGCAGAAGGTAGGCGTAATGATCGCCGGAGGCGATTACCCTGACCTCATCAATACGAGTGAGACGGTTAAATTCGAGGATGCGAACGCGCTCATTCCACTGGAGGATTTAATTGAGCAGCATGCCCCGAACATTAAACGCATTTATGGGCCATACTGGGAAAGGCTGAAAGCAGCGGATGGACATATTTATGCGCTGCCGCAGGTTGCACCTACGGGGACGCCGATTAAGGGCATCAGCGCAGCCTTTTGGATTCAGAAGGAAGTGCTTAAGGACGCAGGCTATCCGAAAATAACGACGTTCGATCAATACGTCGATGTATTGCGCGCTTATTATAAAAAATACCCGCAAATCGATGGTGCGGATACGATTCCTTTTGAAATTTTAACCTATGACAACCGCAATTTCACGTTGACGACCGCGATGCAATTTTTAGCCGGCGGGCCTAACGATTCACGGGCTATTGTTGACCCGGTGGCAAGCAAGCTGGCCTTCTACCAGACGGACGAAAACGTTACGAAGCGTTATTATGCGAAGCTGCAGGAAATGTACCGGGAAGGCATGATTGACAAGGAAGCTTTTGTGATGAACTATGAGCAGTATTTGGCTAAGCTGTCCAGTGGCCGGGTGCTGGGGATGTTTGACCAGAAGTGGCAGTTCCAGACGGCGCTTGATTCCTTGAAGCAGCAGGGCAAAGCAAATCGGATGTTTGTACCGCTCCAGCTCACCTTTGATGACAGTATTCAGCCGGATTATTTGGACGTGCCTTCGATGAACTACAATATGGGCTTCTCCATTACGATTAATGCGAAGGACCCTGTAGCTGCTATCAAATATGCCGATTACATGGCAAGTGAAGAAGGACAATTGCTGCGCAACTGGGGCGTGGCGGGCGAAGATTATACGGTCAGCGAAACCGGACGGTTTTATCGCAATCAGGAGCAGCGGGACTTTTTTGCCGACCCGAAAAATGGCTTGAAAACAACCGGAAACATCCTCTGGTACTGGCCGGGCTCGTCGGGGACGATGGCTGACGGCAACAGCTATCAGCAGTATCAGCAGCCGGAAGAAATTGCAGCCGGATACGATGAGATGGATTTGGAGCTGCTGAAGGCTTATGGCGTAACAACCTACGAGGAGCTGTTCGATGGCCCGAATCTAGACCGCAAATATTTCCCGCTCTGGAGCATCGAGCTAACTGAGAAAAACAAGGTGTTCAACCAGAAGCTTAACGATATTAATAAAAAATATCCGCCGCAAATGGTCGTTGCCCAAAATACCGACGACTTCGAAAAATATTGGAATGAATATGTCGCTGCGGTCGAGAAACTGGATATTCAAGGCTGGCTCGATGAGCTGACGACGAAGGTGAAGGACCGCCAAGAGAACTGGTAGGAAACACGCAGCAAGGAGGGAGAGGGAGCATGCCATGTCTGTAACGGTCGAGCGTGTGAAAGAGCATACCCAAATCCAGAAAAGGCCGAGCAAATGGAGCAAGCTGCGCAGTCAAAAGGCGCTAATGATCATGTCCATTCCTTTTCTGGTGTATGTCATTATTTTCGCCTACGTGCCGTTGTACGGGTGGATGATGGCTTTTCAGAATTATAAGCTTGGTTCTGTGATGGTTGAAAACGAATGGGTGGGCCTCGCCAACTTCAGAGAGCTGTTTCAGGATGAGAATTTCATCCGCGTCATTCGCAATACACTCGCGATGAGCCTCATCAATCTTGTGTTTGGGTTCGTCAGCTCGATTGGCCTTGCGCTTATGCTCAATGAAGTGCGCAAGGTGATGTTTAAGCGTGTCGTCCAGACGGTGAGCTACTTGCCGCATTTTCTATCTTGGGTTGTGGCCGCGAACCTGATTATGAACGTGCTCTCTATTGATGGGGCCGTCAACAAGCTGCTCGTGAGTCTTCATATTATTAAGGAGCCTATTATGTGGCTCTCCGAGCAGCATTATTTTTGGTGGATTATTGGCGCCTCCAACGTGTGGAAGGAAATCGGCTGGAGCGCGATTATTTATTTGGCCGCGATGACGACGATTGATCCTTCGCTTTACGAGGCGGCCAGCATCGACGGGGCGGGACGGTTTCGAAAAATAAGGCATATTACGCTGCCCGGCATTCGCGGAATTATTGTTATCCTGCTTATCATGAATATTGGACATATTTTGGATGCCGGCTTTGAACAGCAATATTTGCTGCAAACCCCAATGGTGGTGGACTTTTCCGAGACGATAGACATTTTCGTGTTGAAGTATGGCATTAATCTGTCGCGGTTCTCGTTTGCAACCGCTGCCGGCATTTTCAAAACAGTCATCAGCGTCGTGCTGCTGCTTGCCGCAAACCGAATGGCGAAGCGGATGGGTCAGGAGAGGCTGTTTTAGTTGAAGATGAAAGGAGCTTTTGCCGCCCTGCAGTGGACGGCAAAAGCCTGTTTTAGACTCATGCAAGATGACAGGGAACAGGAGGAAACGATGACAACGACGACACTTGGCAGGTCGAAGAGGTCTGTAGCTGACTTGCTTTTTGACATATGCAATACCGTGTTTCTGCTAGCGCTGCTTGTGCTTACGCTTTATCCGGTTTTGAATACGCTCGCGGTTTCGTTTAACCAGGCACAGGATACGGTTCGGGACAGCACCTTTCTGTGGCCGCGCGAGTTCACGACACTAAATTACAGCACGTTGTTTCAGGATGGGCTCATTTATCATGCCTTCTTCATTTCCGTGGCCCGGACGCTGCTCGGCACAGTAAGCAGCGTGTTTTGCACAGCGATGCTGGCCTATACGCTCAGCCGCAAGGAGTATATGCTGCGGGGGCCGATATCCTTCATCTTCATCTTTACGATGTATTTCAGTGGCGGCTTGATTCCAACCTACATGCTCATCAAAAATCTGCATTTGTACGGGACGTTTTGGGTTTACGTCATTCCGGGGCTTATAGGCGCGTTCAACCTTATTGTGATGCGATCCTTTATGGAGGGCCTGCCCGAGAGTCTGGTTGAATCAGCTCAAATAGATGGAGCGACGCATTTCTCCATATTTTTACGGATTATATTACCGCTCAGCCTGCCCGTCATTGCAACGATTGCCCTTTTCGTCGCAGTGGGACAATGGAATAGCTGGTTTGATACTTTTTTATATAACTCCTCGAATATTAACCTTAGCACGCTGCAATATGAATTGATGAAAAAGCTGCAATCCGCCAATATGAGCGTTGGAGGAACGGCGGAATCGGCTTTTGCCAGCAGCAAAAATATACAGGCAAATATCGTAACGCCAGCCTCCATCCGTGCAGCCATTACAGTCGTAGCCACCGTTCCGATTATTATCGTATATCCTTTTTTGCAAAAATACTTCGTTACCGGGCTGACGCTCGGCGGTGTTAAGGAATAAAGGAAGGCTTGTCCATTTGCTACAGCAGAAGCTGAAGGTGAACGGAAAGATGAAAAGAGCGAGCCTACGGAATTCGGTAGGCCCGCTCTTTTTAATTCAACTATATTAGGACTGCTGCGTTACGTCGGAAATATCAGCTAAATCTTCATCGCTCTGGCGGCCGGAAGGGGAGTAGATCAGCTCCAGAGCTACGGCGTCATTGCGCTGAAGCGGGAAGTTCAGCAGCGTGGAAGGTATAACTCTGCCATTCAGGCGGAGCAGATAGCTGATGTTGCCGCCAATTGGAATCCCGCTGATTGAGGTAATTTGTCCGTTGAAGCCAAAGCGGACAACTCCGGTCGCCAGCAGCGCCTGATAAATCGTCATGCCGATGCGATGGAACACTCGGTAAGCCTGCGTGACATTAGGGAACGTCCGTCCTCCGTTAATAACGACCGTTACCGTCCCTTGTGGCCCCGGCGGGAAAGGAATAGGTATCGGAATCGGGAATGGGAACGGGAACGGTGGAAATGGTCCCGGAGGGAATGGTCCTGGCCCCGGCGGGAACGGCCCTGGCCCCGGCGGGAACGGCCCTGGCCCCGGAGGGAACGGCCCTGGTCCCGGAGGGAACGGCCCTGGTCCCGGAGGGAACGGCCCTGGTCCTGGCGGGAACGGCCCTGGCCCCGGAGGAAACGGCCCTGGCCCCGGCGGGAACGGCCCTGGCCCCGGCGGGAACGGCCCTGGCCCCGGAGGGAACGGCCCTGGTCCTGGCGGGAACGGCCCTGGTCCTGGCGGGAACGGCCCTGGTCCTGGCGGGAACGGCCCTGGTCCTGGCGGGAACGGCCCTGGTCCTGGCGGGAACGGTCCCGGCCCTGGCGGGAATGGCCCTGGTCCCGGCCCTGGCGGGAATAATCCCGGGCCTCCAGGCATCAGCATGCGCGGGCCGCCGCAGCCGCAGTCTTGCCCTGCGCGGGAAGACGGAGATGGCGGGATATGAATCTGCACTTGCCCATTGGTGAAACCGTAAGTATCGTTCATGCGATAGGTCAGACTCCTTTGCACGTCGAGTTAGGCATTTAACTATCCTACTTCATGTTATGCGGCGAATGCCTATTCTTGTGCATGGTTTTACACGAAAGCTGGAAAACAAAAAAAAGCGGAGCCTCCGCATGGAGACTCCGCTTTAAACGGCAAGCCGTATTATTTAACTGCTGCTTCGTAACGTTTGCCAACTTCAGCCCAGTTTACAACGTTCCAGAACGCTGCAATGTAGTCAGGGCGTTTGTTTTGGTAGTTCAGGTAGTAAGCATGCTCCCAAACGTCCAGACCAAGAAGCGGCGTTTCGCCTTCCATGATCGGGCTGTCTTGGTTAGGCAGGCTGGAAACTTTCAGCTTGCCGTCTTTTGTCAGGGAAAGCCATGCCCAGCCGCTGCCGAAACGAGTAGCGCCAGCTTTTGCAAAGTCAGCTTTGAATGTATCGAAGCCGCCCAGCTCGCTTTCAATCGCAGCAGCTAGTGCGCCAGTTGGAGCGCCGCCAGCGTCAGGACCGATTGTTTCCCAGAACAGGCTGTGGTTAGCATGTCCACCGCCATTGTTGCGAACCGCTGTACGGATCGCTTCAGGTACGCTTGCCAGATCAGCAATCAAATCTTCAATAGATTTGCCTTGCAGCTCAGGAGCAGATTCCAAAGCAGCGTTCAGGTTTGTTACATAAGCATTGTGGTGACGGTCGTGATGGATTTCCATCGTCAGAGCGTCGATGTGGGGCTCAAGAGCGTTATTAGCATACGGAAGTGCTGGTAATTGATGTGCCATAATATAAACAGCCTCCTAAAATTAGAATATGTAAATTACTCTTCTTATTATCCCTTATCCGATCACATAAATCAACATTGATGTTTCAAAAGTCGGATTTTGATAGATAAGGTAGACCCCAATAGCATGACATTTAGATAAAGTAATTATGCATAAGCGGGAGAAAATCCAATCAAATGAACGAAAAAGGGTCAAAACTTTATGTAAGCGCTTAATTTAAAGCGTTTTCAGTCATAATTCGCTAAATTCTTAGATTTTTTTAAACAAATTTTAAAATTTTGTGAAGGAAAACGATAGAAGATGTAGTATAATGATTAAATTGCAGCACAATGACATGGTATAGAGGTGTGTATCGATAATGAATGTTCGTTCCTTCCAATTATCAGATTACAGGTTGCTAACAGCTCTTCTTGCGGATGTATTAACTGAAGAATGTTACGAGCAAACAATGGAAGCTTTTGCGCGTCAATTGTCATGGGATAGCGAGCTTGTTCTCGTCGCTCTCTATGAGTCGGAAGTTGTAGGTGTCATTATCGGTACGATTGATAATAACACGGGCTACTATTATCGTGTTGCGGTCCATGCGGACCATCAGCGTCAAGGAATTGGCAAAGCACTTATTGAGTCATTGCGCCTAAGATTCCAACAGCGCCAAGTAAAGAAAATTTTAATTACAGCTGATGAGCACAATGAAGCCGTTTTGCCGCTTTATGAATCGCTGGGCTATGTGTCCAAAGATTTTTTCCGCTCTTTTCAACAGCTAAGTATTATAGCAGGTTAGGACAAGCCTCAGGCTGTCCAATAACCGTTTGTAGGGCATATCTGCATCGCCATTGCTTTTGGCGGTGGGGTATGCTTTTCTATTTAAAATATAAGATTTTATAAGTTTTACACCTATAGATACGCTTATATTTCTCTGACTGAAACGCGCCGCGCCGCCAGAGGACGGAGGGCAGCCGTTTCACCTTATTAAGAGGGCTGTTTAAGCGCTGCGCTTAGCGCCTGCAAAGAGGAGAACAACATGGAACCCTATCAGCATTGCGTCATCAAGAGCTTCAAGCACGATGGAAGCATTCATCGCAGCTGGGAGCATAATTGGCTTATTCCGGCACCGCTGCTCCTTCCGCAGCATGCTGCACTTGGGTTTATGGTGACGATCAACTTTGAGACACCTATTGTGGAAGCCAGCGGCAAGGTTTGGATGAGCGAGGTGCCTGCGGTTTCTTTTTTTCTGCCCGGACAGTGGTATAATGTGGTTGCGCTGCTTGAGGAAGGCGGTATTCGCTATTACTGCAATCTCGCTTCTCCATTTGCTCGGCATGGCGCGCTGCTCACCTATATCGATTACGATTTGGATGTCATTCGTCTGCCGGATGGCAGCCGCCAAGTGGTGGACGAGGATGAATACGAGCTGCATAAAGCGAAGTACGACTATCCAGGAGATGTGCAGGAGCATGTGCTGTTTGGACTAGGCGAGCTTCTTTTGAAGATGGACGAGAATGCAATTCCTTTTAATGACGAAGTGATTATTGCTTATTATGAAGCATGGCGCACAAGCTTATAGGGCGGAGGCGGTTAAGGAATGGACAGATTTTCATTTGACGGCGGCGGCAGCAGCGAAGCTGAAGGACGGGAGCAGCTTGGGGCAGTTAAACGCGCAGGTTGGTCGAAGGAGCTTTGGGAATGGGTGAAAACCGTTGGCATATCGTTCATTATCGTAGCAGCGCTGCATCTGTTTGTGTTTAATCTTTCTACCGTAGAAGGACATTCCATGGAGCCAACCTTGCAGGAGAAGGAATGGCTGTTTGTAAATAAATTCGTATATTTGATCGGTGCGCCAAAAATCGGCGATGTCGTTATTTTGCAGGACCCCTCAGCGTTTGGCAAAGAGAAGGAGCTGCTCGTAAAACGCGTCGTCGGCTTGCCAGGAGACCGAATTGAAATTTCGGACAAGCATTTGTATCGCAATGGCGAGCTTGTGGACGAACCGTATATTGATACGGATATTGAGGATCTGGACATCATGCCGCTAACTGTCGAGGCAGGCAGTTATTATGTCATGGGCGACAACCGTCATGCGCGGGCGAGCAAGGACAGCCGAATGTTTGGAGCGGTTCCTCTTGCAGCGATTGAGGGCAAGGCGCAGTTTATCGTATGGCCTTACAAACAAATAAAGCCGTTATAGATTTAGATACAGCAAGCGCGTCAAACATCAGGCTGAAGCTTTTGGGAGGTGAAGGGATGGAGGAACGGGCGTATTACGCAGCATTGAAAAAAGAAATGAAAGCCGCCGCGCACAGCCTCGGCATCGACAAAATAGGCATCGCCTCTGCTGATCCGTTCATCACCTTGAAGCAGCGGCTTATTTCGCACCGGGAGCTTGGCTATGAGTCTGGATTCGAAGAGCCGGACCTTGACAAGCGTACCAATCCGGCGCTGTTGTTTGACCAGCCCCAATCGATTATTGCCATTGCGATCGCTTACCCATCCAAGCTCCATCAGCCTCCTAAATCGGAGCCGGGAGCCAGAAGGGGCATTTTGTCCCGCTCGGCTTGGGGAGAGGACTATCATAAGGTGCTGCGCAATAGGCTAGGGAGGCTTGAAGCTTGGCTTTTGGAACGCGTACCGGGCTTTCGCGCTGAAAGCATGGTCGATACTGGGGCTTTATCGGATCGGGCCGTTGCCGAGCGGGCGGGACTAGGCTGGAGCGCCAAAAATTGCTCGATATTGTCTGAGGATCTTGGCTCGTGGATTTACCTCGGGGAAATGATTACAAATTTGCCTCTGGAGCCGGATGAGTCAGTGACTGATGGCTGCGGCGAATGCACCAAATGCATTGACGCTTGTCCGACGGACGCGCTCGTTGGCCCTGGCCAGCTTAATTCGAGCCGCTGCATTTCATTTATTACGCAGACGAAAGGTTTTGTAGAAGACGGATATATGCGAAAAATTGGCAATCGTCTGTATGGCTGCGATACTTGCCAGACCGTATGTCCAGTAAATCGGGGCAAAAACTGGACGCATCAGCCCGAGCTGCAGCCCGATCATGAGCTGGTTAAGCCGCTGCTTACACCATTGCTGACGATTGGCAATAAAGAATTTCAACGCCT
Organism: Paenibacillus sp. J31R34; assembly: GCF_059383715.1. Taxonomy (NCBI): domain Bacteria; kingdom Bacillati; phylum Bacillota; class Bacilli; order Caryophanales; family Paenibacillaceae; genus Paenibacillus; species Paenibacillus sp. J31R34. Next base: position 625,959 of record NZ_JBXENU010000002.1, on the reverse strand, counting down.
ATATGCGAGCAGTTCTTCTGCTTGGCGGGGCAAAAAGCCGATTCAGCGCAATGCGGTTATTGCGCTGGGCAATTTTAAAGATCGGAGCGCAGTGCCGGATCTCATTCAAGTGCTGCGGCAGGATGTGCGCCCGGTTATGCGGGGAACCGCGGCATGGTCGCTGGGCCGCATTGGCGGCGCAGAGGCAGAGGAAGCGATCCAGCAGGCATTGCTGCAAGAAGCGGATGATGACGCACGGCGCTATATGGAGCAGGCATTGCTCTCACTAGCAGAAGGTGCTGATACGTTACCTCGTTGATCCAGCAGCTGCCTGCGCTTAGCGGCTGCTGGAATAGGGAAAACCGTTTGCGCTTCCAACGTTTGCGAATGTCAAGTTTACATGCTATTATAGGGGTCATTGTAGACAAGTTTAAGTCAGGAAAGGGTCAGGTGATTTGCTTTTTATGTGGAGTTACATTATTCCGATTGTGACATTAATCGTGGGGGCAGTCGGTGGATTTTTCATCGGCGTATTCTACTTGCGCAAACAGCTAGAGAAAATGCAGAGCGATCCAGAAATGATTCAAAAAATGGCAAAACAAATGGGCTATAATCTGAACAAGCAGCAGATGACGCGTGCCCAAAACATGATGAAAAACCAGAACCAGAATATGAACAAAAATCAGAAGATGCCGCGCAGATAACTGCATAAGCTTCTGATTAGCCGAAAGAGGGTGGTCCGCATGGCGGGAAAGAAAGATTACGTCAACTCTAAAGTCATTCAAAACCGGGAGCAGATCGAATTTCATGTGAAAGAAATTTTGAAGCTCGTGGGCGAGAATGTGGAAAGGGAAGGGCTGCTGGAGACGCCTGCACGCGTCACCCGCATGTATGAAGAAATTTTCGCAGGCTATGAGGTTGATCCGAGCGAGGTGCTAGGCGTTACGTTCGATGAACAGCATGAAGAGCTGGTTATTGTAAAAGATATTATCTATTACAGCCAGTGCGAGCATCATATGGCGCCATTTTTCGGCAAAGCACATATTGGTTATATTCCAAGCGGCAAAATTGCCGGCCTCAGCAAGCTCGCTCGCCTAGTAGAAGCTGTTACAAGGCGCTTGCAAGTGCAGGAGCGGATAACGAGCCAAATCGCAGATATTTTAGACAAGGAATTGCAGCCGCATGGCGTTATGGTCGTCGTTGAAGGCGAGCATTTGTGTATGTGCTCCCGCGGGGTGAAGAAGCCTGGCAGCATGACGGTGACGTCGGCTGTGCGCGGTGAGTTCCGTTCCAATCCGGCTTTGCGTTCCGAATTTTTAGCTTTGCTCAAGTCCTAATTTTTTCGTAGTCGTTTATTGTGTAAGGGAGACCGCTTCACAAGCTAGTGTGCATCACGCACCAGCTTGTGGAGCGGTCTTTTTTTAAATATAAGACTTTATAAGTTTCATCCTTATAAATGGACTTATATTTCACCTGCGAAACGGAAGCCTTGCCGCCAAAGGACGGCTTCAGCCGTTTACGCTTGTGTGTTAAGTATGACAAGCGGTGAGCTGAAATCGTCCCAAATGCTGAAACCATTTGAACTATTCTCCTCAAAAAAGGAAGGACTTAGGTAGGGGTTGTACGAAAAAAACGCCAAAAAAGTCATTAAAGTGACAGTAAAGAAGTCATTTAAAGGACTAGTGCCATCTGAAATCGATCCTATAAAATGGTAATAGACCCTCGTATTAGTTTATACAGTGGGGAGGGCGACGGAATAGAAGCAGAAGGGAGGATAGAACAAAGACAAGGCCAATACGAAGCACATGGCAGTGAAAATGATGAGAGGAGTTGTTGGTTTTGAGTAAAAACCGCAAAATGCGGATCAAATGGGTGCTCGTTCAGACACTTGCAATCGCACTGCTATTAGGCAGTTTGCCATTGCAGCCAGTCTCGAGCGTTCAGGCGGCAGGTAATTATAATTATGCAGAGGCATTACAGAAAGCGATTTATTTTTACGAAACTCAGCGTTCAGGAGCGCTTCCTGACACGAACCGTGTCGAATGGCGTGGCGATTCCGGTTTGCTCGACGGAGCTGATCATGGCGTCGATTTAACAGGCGGCTGGTATGATGCTGGGGACCATGTGAAATTTGGGCTTCCGATGGCTTTTTCAGCAACGATGCTGGCTTGGTCGGTTTATGAATATGAGGAAGGCTATGAGCAGGCTGGCCAATTGAACGAGATTTTGGATAATTTGAAATGGGCCACCGATTATTTTGTTAGAGCGCATACTGCGCCTAATGAGCTTTGGGGGCAGGTTGGAGGCGGCAACGCAGATCATGCTTGGTGGGGACCTGCGGAAGTGATGCAGATGGCTCGTCCTTCATTCAAAATCACGGAAACATGCCGTGGCTCGGACCTGGCAGGAGAGACGGCGGCGGCGCTCGCTTCCTCATCTATCGTGTTTAAAGCATCAGATCCGGCTTATTCCGCACTGTTGCTCCAGCATGCGAAAGAGCTATACAATTTTGCGGACACATACCGGGGCAAATATTCGGATTGTATTACCGATGTTGCTTCCTTCTACAATTCGTGGAGCGGTTATACAGATGAGCTAACCTGGGCAGCGACTTGGCTGTATATGGCAACAGAGGATAACACTTATTTGAATAAAGCTATTCAATCTGCTTATGACTGGGACACGGACAGCTCAAGCAACACTTGGGCTTACAAATGGACAATCGGCTGGGATGACAAACGTTATGGCGCCCAATTGCTCCTCGCCCGGATTACATCAGAGCTTGGGAGGCCTGAGGCCAGTGATTTTATCGCCTCGACTGAGCGCAATTTGAACTATTGGACCGTTGGAACAAACGGATCGCGAATTACGTATTCGCCGGGCGGCCTGGCATGGCTGGATTCATGGGGCTCCCTGCGTTATGCGGCGAATGCTTCTTTCCTTGCATTTGTATATTCCGATTTTGTAGCGGACCCAGTCAAAAAAGCGCGCTATAACGATTTTGCCGTTAGCCAGATTAAATATATGCTCGGTGACAATCCGCGTAACAGCAGCTACGTGGTCGGATATGGCGTCAACGCACCAGAGCACCCGCATCATCGTACGTCACACAGCTCGTGGACGGACAGCCTTAGCAATCCGACCTCGCACCGCCATACGCTTTATGGCGCATTGGTAGGCGGACCGAATGCATCGGATCAATACACCGATTCGATAAACGACTACGTCAGCAATGAGGTGGCGACGGATTACAACGCAGGCTTTACGGCTTCGCTTGCAAAAATGAACCTGCTGTACGGCGTAGGCCAGCAGCCGCTTGCGAACTTCCCTCCGGCCGAAACGAAGGCCGATGAAATGTTTGTGGAAGCGCAAGTGAACCAATCTAGCTCAAATTTTACTGAAATTAAAGCATTCATAAATAATCAATCGGCATGGCCTGCCCGCATGGGCGACAAATTGTCCTTCCGCTACTTCATTGATTTAAGTGAGGTATATGCGGCCGGCTACACCGCAGCTAACGTAAGTGTTGCTGCCAACTATAATCAAGGCGCAGCGGTTAGCTTGAAGCCATTTGACGAGGCAAACCATATTTATTATGTGCTGGCAGACTTTACAGGCACGAAAATCTACCCAGGCGGACAACCGCATTTCCGCAAGGAAATTCAGTTCCGTATTTCCGGTCCTCAAGGGGCATGGAACCCGGCTAATGATTATTCGTATGCAGGGCTTTCATCAAGCCAGACAGTAAAGACAGCTAAAATTCCGGTCTACGATGCTGGAGCGCTCGTGTTCGGTCAGACGCCGGATGGAGGCGGTGTAACACCGACGCCAACGCCTTCTGCTACACCAACGCCGACACCGACACCAACAACAACGCCGAGTCCTACACCGACACCGTCGACGACGCCAACACCAACACCAACAACGACGCCAAGTCCAACGCCGACTCTACAGCCGACGCCAACTCCGGCAGGCGGCCTGAAGGTGCAATACCGAGCAGCGGATACGAATGCAACGAACAATGCGATGATGCCGCAGTTTGAAATTTTCAACAACGGTTCAAGCGCTGTAGCTATGAATACGCTTAAGCTTCGCTATTACTTCACAGCTGATGGCACGCAGTCGCATCAGTTCTGGAGCGATTATGCCCAGATCGGCAGCAGCAATGTGCAGGCTGCTTTCGTGACAATGAGCTCGCAGGCCGCAACGGCAGATACGTATTTGGAGCTCAGCTTTACGACAGCTGCAGGCTCGATTAGCGCAGGTGGCAGCAGCGGTCAAATTCAAGGCCGTATTTCCAAAACAGACTGGTCGAATCTGAACGAGGCGAATGATTATTCATTCGATGCAACAAATACATCATTCGTCGATTGGAGCAAGGTGACGCTTTACCAGAATGGAACGCTCGTATGGGGAATCGAACCTTAGTATTAGTCGCTAGCCGTTATTCCAAATTGGGGAGGTAAAATCAAATGAAACCGATTTTCACATTGAAAGCTTCGAAAAAAGTGACGGGACTCGTCTTGTCTACAACGCTGCTCGTCACGCTGTCCACCGGACTTTGGGGATCTACTCCAAAAGTATCCGTGGCTGCTGCGGCGGCAGTCAGCATTGAGGAGTCGCGCTTCCTGCAAATGTACGACCAGATCAAAAATCCGTCGAACGGTTATTTTTCACCGGAAGGCATTCCTTATCACTCCATTGAGACGCTGATCAGCGAAGCGCCGGATTACGGTCATATGAGTACTTCCGAGGCTTACAGCTACTGGCTGTGGCTGGAGACACTGTATGGTCACTATACGCAGGACTGGAGCCATTTGGAAGCGGCCTGGGACAATATGGAGAAGTACATCATTCCGGTTAATGAAGGAGACGGCAAGGAAGAACAGCCGACAATGAGCTACTACAATCCGAATAGCCCAGCGACGTATGCGGATGAAAAGCCATTCCCGGATCAATATCCGGTGCAGCTTTCCGGCAAATATGCAGCGGGAAAAGACCCGCTTGATGCCGAGCTGAAAGCGACGTACGGCAACAACCAGACTTATTTGATGCATTGGCTGATTGACGTTGACAACTGGTATAATTATGGAAATCTTCTTAACCCAACACATACGTCTACTTACGTTAATACATTCCAGCGCGGCGAGCAGGAGTCGGTGTGGGAGGCGATCCCGCATCCTTCTCAGGACAATCACACCTTTGGCAAAACAGGCGAAGGCTTTATGTCCCTCTACACGAAGGAAAATCAGGCTCCTGCGAAGCAGTGGCGCTATACGAATGCGACGGATGCGGACGGCCGTGCTGTACAAGTGATGTACTGGGCGAAGGAGCTGGGCTATAACAATACGGCTTACTTGAATAAAGCGAAAAAGATGGGCGATTATCTCCGTTACGGCATGTACGATAAGTACTTCCAAAAAATTGGAAGCGCAAGCGGCGGTGCGCCAACTCCGGGAACGGGCAAGGATTCCAGCTCCTATTTGATGGCATGGTATACGTCGTGGGGTGGCGGCTTGGAGCAAGGCTCTGGAAATTGGGCTTGGCGTATCGGCGCAAGCCACGCGCATCAGGCCTACCAAAACCCGGTTGCCGCATATGCACTATCGTCCCAGGATGGCGGACTTATCCCAACGTCCGCGACGGCGCAGACGGACTGGAACGCATCGCTTAAACGCCAGCTCGAGTTTTATACATGGCTGCAATCGTCTGAAGGCGCAATGGGCGGCGGCGCAACGAACAGCTGGAATGGCCAATATTCCGCTTATCCGGCAGGCGTGAGCAAATTCTACGGCATGGCCTATGATGAGGCTCCGGTTTATCATGATCCGGATTCGAACACTTGGTTTGGCTTCCAAGTATGGCCGCTTGAGCGTGTAGCTGAGCTGTATTACATTTTGGCTGAAAATGGCGACCTTAGCTCGGAAAACTTCCAAATGGCTAAAACCGTCATCGAGAAGTGGGTGGATTGGACGCTGGATTATGTATTCGTCGATGAGCGTCCGGTAACTGATGCTGACGGCTACTATTTGAATGCGCAAGGCCAGCGTATACTGGGCGGCAGCAATGTGAACGTAGCGACTGTAGCTGCACCAGGCGAGTTCTGGATTCCTGGAGGCCAAGAGTGGAATGGCCAGCCGGACACATGGAATGGCTTCGGCTCCTATACAGGCAACCCGACCTACCATGCGACTACGATCAATCCGAGCCAGGACGTTGGCGCGCTCGGCACTTACGTTAAAGCACTTGCGTTCTTCGCAGCGGGTACGCAGGCTGAGACGGGAAGCCTGACTCCGCTTGGATCCGAAGCGAAGGAAATGGCTGCCAAGCTTCTTGACACGGCTTGGACCTACAACGATGGCGTTGGTATCGTCACAGAAGAGCAACGCGGAGATTACAACCGCTTCTTCACGAAGGAAATTTACTTCCCAAGCGGCTGGACGGGTACGTTTGGCCAAGGCAACGCGCTTCCAGGCAGCGGTGCAGTAGCCTCCGATCCAGCGAAAGGCGGCAATGGCGTCTATATCGGCTATGCTGATTTGCGTCCGCTGATCCAGCAGGATCCGCAATGGTCGTACTTGTCCAATCTGTACAACACGTCGTGGAACAATACGACGCAAACATGGGATAATGGCGTACCGACGTTTAAGTACCACCGTTTCTGGTCGCAGGTAGATATTGCAACAGCTTATGCTGAGTATGACCGTTTGCTGGGCACACCGGCAGCTCCAACCGTTCCTGGCGCTCCGGCGACACTGACAGGAACAGCTGGAAATGCACAGGCCAGCCTGAGCTGGAGCACGACGCCTGGCGCAACAAGCTATAATGTGAAGCGTGCTGCGACAACTGGCGGACCATACACGACGGTAGCGACTGCAGTTAGCGGCACAAGCTACAGCGATACGAGTGTCACGAATGGCACAACCTACTATTATGTGGTGAGTGCCGTCAATGCAGTAGGGGAATCCGTTAATTCGGCACAGGTGACGGTAACGCCTCAGGCACCGGGCTCGGTCGTACCTGGAGCATTCACCTTGACGGGAACCGCAGGCAATGCGTCAGCGGCACTTTCCTGGACAGCAGCAAGTGGAGCGGACTTCTATAATGTTGAGCGTTCCTCGGGAGGCGGCGTGTTTGCCCCTGTAGCAACTGGCCTGACAACAACGGCGTATACGGATGCTACTGCTGTGAATGGAACCATTTATACGTACCGAATTGTCGCTGAAAATGCTGCTGGCACAACGCTTTCCAATACGGTAGCCGTAACGCCTGTCGCGCCACCAGTTGGCGGCAATCTCAAGGTCCAGTATAGAGCGGCAGATACGAATGCAACGAACAATGCGATGATGGCGCACTTTAATATTTTGAACGATGGCACGACAGCTGTAGACTTGAGCACGCTGAAAATCCGCTACTACTTCACGGCGGATGGCACGCAGCAGCACAGCTTCTGGAGTGACTATGCACAAGTGGGCAGCAGCAATGTGCAGGCCTCCTTCGTGACAATGAGCTCGCCAACTGCAACAGCTGATACGTATGTGGAAATCAGCTTCACAGCTGCAGCAGGCTCCATTGCAGGGGGCGGAACGAGCGGCCAAATTCAGACGCGCGTCTCCAAAAATGATTGGTCCAACTTGAATGAGGCCAATGACTATTCCTTCGATGCGACTAAAACCTCGCTCGTCGATTGGAATAAAGTGACGCTTTACCAAAACGGCACGCTTGTATGGGGCATTGAGCCTTAGAAAATACAGCAGCGCCTAAGCAAGCTAACAGTTAGTATTAGGGGAAGAGGAGTCGTGCTGGGTGAATATGCCTTGCGCGGCCCTCTTTTTCTTTATGGGAAACCTCATCAGGAAGGGAGAAAATATTGTTTTAATATCCATAATTTGATAAGATTGAATTGGAAAACATCTGGAAGGAAGCGATGCATTCAAGCGATAGACGGCTTGTGCGAACCAGGCCGCTGAAATAAACATTTCAAAGCGCAAAGGAGGGTGTTAATTATGTATCGCCTTCTCGTGGTAGATGATGAAGCTTATGCTTTGAAAAGTATCATGGAGACGATAAATTGGAATTCGTTAGGAATAAGTGATGTGTATGGAGCGATGGATGTAGAGGAGGCGCGACTTATTTTTTGCACCCAGCGGATTGATGTGGTCATCTGCGATATTGAAATGCCGGGTGAAAATGGCCTGGAGCTGCTCGAATGGCTAAACCAGGAGCAATTTTCGGCCAGCGTCATTTTTGTTACGGGGCATGACCGCTTCGAATATGTTCAGGCGGCGCTGCGTGCAGGCTGCTTCGATTATATGCTTAAGCCTGTCAGACATGAGCTGCTGCTGGAAACGGTAGCTCGTTCGCTGCGCAAGCTGGAACAGGATCGGGAGCATAATTTGCTGAAACGGCGGATGGGCAAGTTTGAAAAGGTGCTGCGCCATCACAAGCAGGAGCTTGTCGAGCGCTTCTGGAACGATGTGCTTTATCCTACTGGGAAAATGCCTAATAATGAAGCGCTGCTTAGCCAGCTTTCATTGATGGAGCCGGATGCAGCAGATAGCGGCGAGTTTATGCTCGTGCTCGTCAGCATCTCCGGCTGGAAGGCGCGCTTTGGCATAAAGGATGAAGAAATTTTAGAGTATGCGGTTATGAACCGTGCAGAGGAAACCGTTTTGGAAAATTGGCCGGGCGCCGTTCTCAAGAGCCGCAATGGCGAGCTGTTTATCGTCGTCTACCATGCGCAGGAGCAGGGGAGAAGCATTGCCGAGCTGCGTAGAAGATGCTTGGGGCTGGTCGAAGATTGCGGGGTTTATTTTTACAGCCGTGTGAAATGCTATATCAGCTTGCCGGGAGCTCTCTGTACGCTCGGGAGTCACAGCGCCTCTTTGCTTAAACTGGAGCGGCAGTGCGCGGGCGATATGAAGGACGTATGGGTTGAGGGCGAGCAAGCGCATCAGATGCCGGAGCAGCTGCTTGGGCGCAAGGAGTGGCCGGCGGAAATTGCCTTGCTGCTGCAGAAGGGCCGCCATGCGGAGCTGTATCAGTCAGTCGATGAATGGTTCGCTTCCTATGACAGGGAATATCCACTTTCCAAAGAAGATTTGAAAGCGCTCTATTATCATTTGCTATCTTCGCTCTATCAATCATTTAATCAAAGCGGTATTTCAATCGGATATGTTATTGACGCGATCAGCGTTAAACGGGAGGGGAGTGCGCCGTGCACAAAGTCGCTTGCCCATTTGCGCTTGTGGACGAGGCAGGTCATTGAGATGGCGCTCGAGCATGCGGCGAGTCAGAAGGAAAGCGAGCCGACTGTCGTAGAGCAAATCGAGCAATATGTAAAGTCGCGAATGTCAGAGGAGGTCAGCCGGGAGGAAATCGCCTCGCTGCTGCATTTTAACCCTGCGTATTTATCCCGATTGTTCAAAAAGGAGACAGGCTCGTCTCTAACGGATTATATCGTAAGCCAGCGTATGGAATACGCGAAGAAGCTGCTAAGCGAATCGGATCTTAAGGTGAGCGATGTGGCCGAAATTACGGGCTATAGCAATTTTTCTTATTTTTCACGACTGTTTAAAAAGCAGGAAGGATATTCGCCGATTGAGTTTCGCAAACGCTACAAGGGTGAAGCGGGGATTTGAGGCGCGGTAACGGTTCATAGTAGAAGTTGTGAAAAAAATGCCCCGCTGCTGGAAAAGCTCCAGTGTGCGGGGCATTTGCTATGAGGCATGTCGCTTTGTTTAAGCACTTGCCGCTGTCGAATCAGCTTGAGCCGCGAGCACCTGCTGATTGACTTGGCTGAGGAATAGCGCAGCGCGCTGAATGTATTCGCTCGGATGCTCGCGGAATAGCATTTCATGCTGTCCCTGCTGCACGATCCATGAGCGGGACAATGGATTCGTCTGTTTGTCTGCAATATGCTCCGCCGTCGTATAGGGCGACTTCACATCCTGCGTGCCATGAATAATATAAATTGGAATATCGTAGCTCGTATTCATCATTTGCTCGGCGGGTACGGAATCGATGCCTACTCCTGTCCAGAGTGGAAGCAGCGCCCCGATCAAGGTTTCAGATGGAAAACGTGGCAAGCTGACCACCTGGCTGACATTGTTGAACAGCGAATCAGCGCTTGGCACGAACAGACTGTCAAGGATCATGCCGTTAATATCCTTGGATTGCAGCGCAGCTTGCAGTGCGGTTCCTGCCCCCATGGAGAAGCCCCATACGATCACTTCCTTGGAGCCCTGCTCCTTCACATATTGAACGGCGGCTAGCAATTGCTGGGATTCTTCCAAACCGCCGGTTGCTGCTGTTTTGTCAGCAGCAGAGGCGTAGCCATAATCAAAAAGCATAACATTATAATGAAGGCCATTAAGTAGCTTCGTTAAATCATACATCGGTACCCAGGTCTCTTCGCGGTTCGCGCCGTAGCCGTGGCTGAACACGATCGTGCGAGTAGCAGGCTCACTGTTTGAATCATCGCTGTAGGCAGGCACGTACCAGCCGCTGACGTTGGTTTTGCCGCTAATGCTCGGAATGAGCACATCCTCGTAATCAAGTCCGATTGCAGCCTTCGGATTGGAAGTAAGCGGTGCGACGTAGGGATAGGCGAGCATCCAAGCCACGTAGGCATGGAAGATAACGACAACGATCATGCAAAGAGCTAGCAGTGAGGCAATAAGAGCAACCAATGCGTGCAACCTCCTGGTTTTTGCGCTCGGGCGTGGCAGTTGGAGCTTATCCAGAGAAGGAAAGGGATGCAGTCCCTGGGGGAAGGCTCCCTCCATTGAAACAGATGTCATCATAGTTGTGCTCATACCCTTCTCCTCCTCTCGAACCATGTAAACGCTTCTCATTTCTAGTACTTTAATCGTATGCGGAGGGGGAGTGCCTGTCAATTGATGTCGACGTATTGTTAAGGTGTTGTAATGCTTTTGTAATCAAGCGAACTTTTCTTTACGATTAAGCCTTTCATGAGTTATACTGTGTGAGAATGAGTTTCACTTAATGAAACGAGGGAGGTGTGTCACATCATGGCGGAGGAAGGGAAATCAACCGTACGCGCAGTCGAACGAGCGCTGGATATTTTGTTATGTTTTACAGCGGGAAAGGATCTGGTTATGACGGAAATCGCCGAGCGGACAGGGCTCCATAAGAGCACGGTCCATCGGATGCTGGCCACCCTTGAAGATAAAGGCTTTATAGAGCGTGACCTGGTGACGGAGCGCTACCGACTGGGCATGCGGGTGTGGGAGCTGTCCGCACATTTATCCCGGACGGATGATCCAGCGGTCATTTGGCAGCCGGAGATGGAGCGCCTGCGCGATAAGCTGGGCGAGACCGTCAGCATTTACGTGCGCGATGGCTCGGAGCGGATTCGCATTCAGGCGGTGCAGAGCAATCAGCCCGTGCGCCGGGTGGCGCCAATCGGAGCGAGGCTGCCGCTTTACGCAGGGGCATCAAGCAAGGTACTGATCGCTTATGCCGATCCGCTCGTGCGGGAAGAGATTTTCGGCGATCCATCATGGCTGTTTACGATTGATCTGGATCAATATAAGATGCAGCTTGCGGACATTACGGAGCAGGGCTACGCGACGAGCTTTGAGGAGCGGGAGCCGGGTGCAGCCGCGTTTTCCGCTCCGATATTTGGTCGGGAGGGCAAGCTTGTCGCCGCCTTGTCCGTATCTGGTCCGGCAAGCCGCATGACGATGGAAAAAATGCGCTTAGCCGCACCTATTTTGCTGGAAGCATCCAAGCGGATGAGCACGATGATGAAATAGCGGTCAGCAAGGCAGCTGCATGCTTGTATGTTGAACGCATGAATAGAAAAGCAGCGCCCGCTTCACTTGAGAATAAGTGAAGCGGGCGCTGCTTTTTTATGCTGTTCGGATGTCGAAAGAAAATAAAGTGTTGGACTAATAACGTCCCATTAAGCTGGAGGGTAGTATAGTTTAATGGTCTAGGAAGGGTTGTAACCAATAAACAGCGAATAAAAGGTATCGAGGATCATAGCATCAACAGGTGTAAAATCATCAGAGTAAGACCTAAGAATTGTTCTTATATGTCATATGTTAGCTTAATTTCAACAAGGAGGAGAACTTCATAAAAACTATATCAAAGAAAAAACTCGTTTTTGCCCTAGTAGCTGTAGTGATTGTCCTAACAAGTATTTACGTCCTGATGCAACCCATAACAAAAATTAATATCAATAAGTTTTCCGAGTTTATGCTGACGTCATCGGTTTATTACAAAGACATGAAAGAACTTGATATTTCCAATATCAAGGAACATTACAGCGGCGTAACCGTCTCAGATGTTTCCAGCGCGAAAGTGTTCGTTAGCACAGATGGCACCGCCAGAGAATTTGCAATTATCGAAGCGAATAGCCCACAAAGTGCCGACAATATTCAAAGTGCGATAAGCTCCTATTACAATGAGCTTATGAACAAATATCAATCGGAAAATGCAGAAGAATATGAACGCCTGCGAGGATATTACATCCACAGAACAAGAAACTATGTAATTTTAACAATCAGCGACAGCACTGGAAGTGGCAATCAACTTGTTAAATCATATCTTGATAAAATCAATTATGATAAGAGAGCATGAATGCTCAACCTAAAAACATTGTACAAACGGGTAACGTTAGTTCAAAAACAGCGACAGTCTAGGACTTTATTTTCTCGTCCTTGGCTGTCGCTGTTTCAATTTGTAGGGGCAGTCTAACACATTATTTTCTGCTGACATCGGGAATAATAGGGGGAGGAGGGTTGTAAATGATGTATGTGGAAATTTTGATCCGGACCATTCTTGCAGTGGGACTACTGCTGCTCATTCCCCGCATTCTAGGCAAGCAGACTCTTTCGAATATGACGTTTAACGATTTTGTAACGAGCATTACGCTGGGCTCCCTGGCGGCGAACTTGGCGTTTAATGCCACCCTGAAGCCCTCCTACATCGTGCTGTCTCTGATTGTGATTACAGCTATGTCTTTTCTGCTTTCTCTGCTCGCTCTCAAAAGCCGAAAAATGCGCAGCTGGATCTCAGGCTCTCCCACCGTACTGATAGAAAACGGTAAAGTCATGGAAGCCAACATGCAGAAAATTCGCTATACGCTGGATTCGCTGAACCAAGCGCTAAGGGAAAGGGGCGTTTTCAATATCGAAGAGGTGGAGTATGCCTTGCTCGAAGACAATGGAAGAATCTCTATTTTGAAAAAGGATGCGTACCGGCTTGTCACGAAGCAGGATATGGGGCTGCCGCAGCTAGCGCAGGCTTTTCCCGTAGAGCTTATTATGGACGGCGCGGTGATGGAGGATAATCTGAAGCTGCACGGGCTGACCCGTGAGTGGCTGGAGCATGCGCTGAGGCAGAAGCATAAGGGGAAAACGCTGGCCGATGTGTTCTATGCGGTAAGAGGCACGCAGCAGCAGCTGGTCTTCGATTTCTATGAGGATGGTATTGAGCAGCCGCTGGATCAGGAGTAGCTAAGAGACTCGGGGCCAGACAGCGAATGGGGAGCAAGCTTTAGTCATTTGTCTGGGGAAAAGTGAAGCTTGAAATTGGATAAATTCCCCTAGCCCAAAAATAAAAAGCAGCGATTCTCCAATAACGGGAGAATTGCTGCTTTTCTTAATTTCTGTGAATCAAGCTGTAAGTTAGCTTATTACATGTTAGCAATCATTTGACGAAGCACGGTTTGCAGAATACCGCCATTACGGTAGTAGTCTACATCAACCATGGAGTCCAGACGAACGATAGCTTGGAAGTCAAATGCAGTGCCGTCTTCACGGGTTGCCGTTACAGTAACGGACTCGCCCGCTGTCACATTATTGGACAGTCCAGTAATATCGAACGTTTCACGGCCAGTAATACCAAGCGTTTTCCAGCCATGGCCTTCTTGGAATTGCAGTGGCAGTACGCCCATGCCGACCAAGTTGGAACGGTGAATACGCTCGAAGCTTTCCGCAATAACGGCTTTTACGCCGAGCAGGAAAGTACCTTTTGCCGCCCAGTCACGGGAGCTGCCTGTGCCGTATTCTTTACCAGCGATAACAACAAGGTTTTTGCCGGATTTTTGATACTTCATGGAAGCATCGTAGATCGACATTACTTCGTCAGTAGGCAGGTAAGTCGTTACGCCGCCCTCAGTGCCCGGAGCCACTTGGTTGCGGATACGGATGTTGGCGAATGTACCGCGCATCATGACTTCGTGATTACCACGACGCGAGCCGTACGAGTTGAAATCTTCTCTTTTTACGCCATTTTCGATCAAATATTCGCCGCCTGGGCTATCTGCTTTGATGTTGCCGGCAGGGGAGATATGGTCAGTTGTAACCGAGTCGCCCATAAGCGCAAGCACATTTGCAGAATGGATGTCGGCAATGTCGTTAAGCTCCGTACCAAGGTTTTCAAAGAACGGCGGATTTTGAATGTAAGTGGATTTTGGATCCCACTCGTAGCTTTCGCCTTCTGGTACGTCGATTGCATTCCAACGATCATTTTGTGTAAATACATTTTCATATTTATCACGGAACATTTGCGGATTAAGGGCAGCCGCAGTTGCTTCCTGAATTTCTTTCGAAGTTGGCCAAATGTCTTTCAGGTAAACCGGGTTGTTGTCTTTGTCATAGCCGATTGCATCTTTGGAAAGGTCAATGTTAACCGTTCCTGCAAGCGCATATGCAACAACAAGCGGAGGAGAAGCCAAGTAGTTCGCTTTCACCTGAGCATGAACACGGCCTTCAAAGTTACGGTTACCGGACAATACAGCCGCTACCGTCATGTCGTTGTCAGCAATAGCTTGGCCTACTTCATCAGGAAGCGGACCGGAGTTGCCGATACAAGTAGCGCAGCCGTAACCAGCCACGTGGAAACCAAGTGCTTCCAACGATTCCAGCAGGTTTGCTTTCTTCAAATATTCCGTAACGACGAGCGAGCCCGGCGTCAGGGAGCTTTTTACATAAGCAGGCTTGGTTAGTCCGAGAGCTACCGCTTTCTTCGCTACTAGGCCCGCACCCAGCATAACGCTTGGGTTAGAGGTGTTCGTACAGCTTGTGATAGCTGCAATAACAACCGCGCCAGTGCCCATTTTGCTTGCTTGGCCGTTCGGGTGCTTCACGTCAACGAACTCTTCGATCTTCTCATCCGTCATGCCGTATCCGCCTTTATCGATCGGCGTGCGGATGATGTTGTTGAACTCTTCTTTCATTGCTGTCAGCTCAACACGATCTTGAGGACGCTTAGGACCAGCAAGGGAAGGAACAACAGTCGACATATCAAGCTCAATCACATCGGAGAAGACAGGATCTGGCGTCTCATCTGTGCGGAACATGTCTTGTGCTTTGTAGTAAGCTTCAACCAGAGCGATCTGCTCTTCTGTACGGCCAGTTGCACGCATGAAGTTAAGCGTCTCGCTGTCGACTGGGAAGAAGCCCACAGTTGCGCCGTACTCTGGAGCCATGTTGGCAACTGTTGCACGGTCAGCAAGGCTGATGTTGGACAGGCCTGGACCGAAATACTCGACGAATTTGCCGACAACGCCTTTTTTACGAAGAATTTGCGTAACGGTCAGGGCAAGGTCAGTCGCCGTAGCGCCTTCTGCCAAGCTGCCTGTCAATTTGAAGCCGATAACTTCAGGTGTTACAAAATAAAGCGGTTGGCCCAGCATACCTGCTTCAGCCTCGATACCGCCAACGCCCCAGCCGACTACGCCAAGACCGTTGATCATGGTTGTATGGGAATCCGTACCAACGAGGGAATCTGGGAAAACAACCGTTTCGCCATCGATGACTTTTGTAGCAGCAACAGATGCAAGGTACTCGAGGTTAACTTGGTGAACGATACCTGTTCCCGGCGGTACAGCACGGAAGTTATCGAACGCCGTTTGTGCCCAGCGCAGGAAGCGGTAGCGCTCTTCATTGCGCTCAAATTCTACCTTTGTGTTGTATTCAAGCGCGTCCGCGTTGCCAAATGCATCAACCATGATCGAGTGGTCGATTACGAGGTCAACCGGAACGAGCGGATTGATTTTTTTAGGGTCGCCGCCTGCACGTTTAACCGTATCACGCATAGCTGCCAGATCGACTACGACGGGAACGCCAGTGAAATCCTGCAAAACGATACGAGCAGGAATAAACGGAATTTCTTTGTCCTCGCGTCCATCTGCCCATGTTGTCAGTTGTTTAACATGCTCAGGCGTAATAGCGCGGCCGTCGAATTGACGTACAGCAGCCTCGAGCAATACTTTGATGGAGTAAGGAAGCTTGGAAATTTTTCCAAGGCCTTGTTCTTCCAGGCCGGACAAACGGTAATACGCAAAGGATTTGCCGTTTACGTCAAGCGAGGTGCGAACGGAGTAATGATTTTGATGAGACATGGTTCAAGTTCCTCCTTAGATGGCTTTACTTTTGTAAAAGAAAAGGTAACATTCTTTAAAATATAGGAAGGTATATGATGTTTCCATACATTCTCTATATTTCTACGCGAAACGGTAGCATTGCCACCAAAGGATGGCTTCAACCGTTTACGCTCGGGATGTGTTTCGCTCTGTGAAACACGATTTCAAATTTGCTATGCCTCTAGTATATCGCTAAATAGGGGCTCTCGTAAAGTCCAATTGTACCCGCTTTCGCGAATATTGGCGCCCTTTTTAGGCATTTAGGCTGATGGACGAATGTAACATCTATCGGCATCGCTTGTTTTATCCTAATAATGGATTATTATGCGAGCTTTTGACATAGCTTCATGTTTGGTGAGATGTGAACATATAAATAAAAGGATTAGGCGCTCCGCACCCTTGCCTGGCGCCCGTCGCAGCACGTGCGGATTAAAAGCTTGCTTTTAGGAGGGAAAGCCAATGTCCTTGCGATCAGACAAACAAATGGCAAGCCGCCGTGCAGGCAAGCAGGAGCGGCAGCCGCTGCTGAACCTGTCCGCCTCTCAGAAGCGGCCCGCTCTGCGGCCCGCGCAGCAGCATGCTCAAGCGGGAACGACGAATGGAGGAGCGAGGCAGCACAAGCGGCAAAAGCCGGAGCCAGCCGCTGCTGAGCAACCGCGAATGGCTGCGTCTTCCATGACCTCGCTAATGCGTTCAGGCGATTCTCCGCCGCTTTCCGGAGAGGAAGCCCGGGGCTGGAAGCCTGCCGTGCATCAGTATGTAAGCCTGTATAATCAGGCGGAAACCGAGCAGCATGCGGCAGCGGTAGACGGCTTCGTCGCAGACAAGGAACATTGCGGCAGGCTTCGCGGACGACTGAATCGGCTGCGCGAGCGGGATTTGCTGCGCGGCGTCCTGCCCTCGCGCAGCGAGACGAAGGCGGAGCTTGTCAGGGTGCAGGAGTCTGGGGCCGAAGCATCCGTGCTCATTCGGCTGCATATTAAGCGGCAGATTGAGCATAGAGGAATGCATTATATTGAAGAACGGAAAGAAGTGGAGCGACTATGGCTGGCCGCTGCTGGCGAACGCTGGCATATCGTTCGCATTGAGCCGATCATTGCGGAACGGCGGCCACGCTTCGAGCTTTCTTTTCAGGATCAACAACTGGTTGGAGAGGAAGAGCAGCAGCTAGAAGAGGAGCAATTCCGGCTTCGCTCCGTGCCCTACTTAAATTATGACCTGTTTGCGGCCTTCCAACCCCAAGCCGTCCGCGCGCTGTATCGGCGCGATTTGGCCGCCGCTTACGCCGACCGTTGGTGGAATGAACCAAACCCTGCATATGAGGAGTTCGAGGTCAATTGCACGAACTACATCTCCCAGTCGGTCTTTGCAGGCAATGCTCCGATGAATTATACTGGTAACAGGGGCAGCGGCTGGTGGTATAAAGGCCGTAACGGAGGCAGGGAATGGTGGAGCTACAGCTGGTCGGTGTCAAATGCGCTGACAAACTATTTATCCACTCCCCGGCAGTCAGGTCTTCGGGCCAGAGTCGTTGACTCGGCTGAAGAGCTCCAGCTTGGCGATGTCATCACTTATGACTGGAACGGCGACAACCGTTTTCAGCACAGCACGATCGTAACAGCTTTCGATGCAGCGGGTATGCCGCTTGTTAATGCGAATACTGTGCCTAGCCGCCATCGCTACTGGGACTACCGTGATTCTTATGCCTGGACGGAACAGACCAGGTACCGTTTTTTTCATATTGAGGATCAATTATAAGTTATTATTTATTATTTTACCGGAGGATATGCGATGGGGACGAAAGTAAACGTAGCACTTGTATATGGAGGAAAATCAGGCGAGCATGAAGTTTCGCTGCAGACTGCGTTCGCAGTAATGGGAGAATTTGATTACGATAAATACGCAATTACCCCCTTCTATATTACTAAGCAGGGCGAGTGGAGAGTTGGCGGCAAGCTTGGAAGCAAGCCGCAAACCGCCAGCGAGCTGCGCCTTGCAGCAGGCGCTTCCGGAGCGGGCTTCCCGCTTGCTCCGCTGTTTGCCGGTTTAGATACATCAGTTGCAGCAGCAGCTGGAGCAACGGCTATTGATGTCGTATTCCCGCTCCTGCATGGCACATTTGGCGAGGATGGCACGATTCAAGGCTTGTTCGAAATGGCAAACATTCCGTATGTTGGCGCAGGCGTACTGGCATCAGCAGTAGGCATGGACAAGGTGACGATGAAAAAAGTATTTGCGCAGGAAGGGCTGCCGCAATGCGTGTTCCGTTACTTCAACCGTACGCAGTGGGAGAAGGATGCTGCCTTTTTTGTAATGGAATGTGAAGTAGCCCTCGGCTACCCATGCTTTGTTAAGCCAGCTAATCTGGGCTCCAGTGTCGGCATTTCCAAGGCGCGCAACCGCGAGGAGCTGATGGCGGCAGTCAATTATGCCTTCAAGTATGACCGTAAAGTGATCGTTGAGGAATTTGTCGATGCGAGAGAAATCGAAGTTGCGGTGCTTGGAAATGACGAGCCTAAAGCTTCTGTGCCGGGCGAGGTTATTGCTTCTAATGAATTTTACGACTATAAGGCAAAATATGTAGATGGCAAATCGGTCATGCAAATTCCAGCCGAGCTTTCGGAGGAAATTTCAGAGACGGTTCGGGATATGGCAATTCGCGCCTTTCTGTCCATTGATGGATCAGGCCTTTCCCGCGTAGATTTCTTCATGCGCAGGTCGGACGGTCAGCTGTTTATTAACGAGGTTAATACACTGCCGGGCTTTACGCCTTTCAGCATGTACCCGCTTATGTGGAGAGAAACAGGCATGCCTTACCGCGAGCTGCTGGATAAGTTGATTGAGCTGGCTCTAAGACGGCATGGCGAGAAGCAAAAAATCAATTTCGGAGCAAGCGAAGCGTAATAAAGCTTCAGGGGAATCACTCTAAAGAAAGGAGGGAGATCATGGGATTTTCAACCGAGTTTAATTCTGTATGCAAATTCAAGTCGGAGCAGGAGCTTCATGAATTGCTTGAATACGGCAAGGGCAAGATGGTAAAGAGCGGATTTCGCGTATACCCTACAGGCCAGAAGGTCATTGCGTATACGACGAACAATGAGGCTATTGCCATAGTCCGCATCCTCGCTTCGATCGCTGAAATTAATTTTCAAGGTGAAGAAGTGACTGAAGTGGAGATGGAGCTTGTGAGAAAGCTGACAGAGGAAGAGGCTAAAGTGCAGACTGCACTAGCTTACGAAATGTTTTTTGGCGAGCGTGAATAGCAGATGCTGGTTAGGTTCGGGTTCGTAGCCATGAGCATGCTGCTGGAAAACGCTTCGCCTTCGCGAACGATGACGTTTGCAAATTTTACGAAGCTTGCCGATCGTGAAGCGGCTCTGCGCAAGCTTGAGCGGATTGCTGAGGATAATTTGCGCAGCACACTGCGGATGCTGAAGCATGCCAAGGGGAGCGATATTCAGATGTATCGTTTCTCCTCTAAGCTGATCCCGCTGGCAACCCATCAGGGTGTAGCTGATTGGGATGCTTATCCGGCCCTGCGTGAAGCTTTTCGTGAAATTGGTGATTTTGTGCAAAAAAATCGGATGAGGGTTTCGTTTCACCCTGACCATTTTTGCGTATTCAGTACGCCTCGGCCCGAGGTGCTGGAAAGCTCTATACGGGACATGGAATATCATGTCCGCATGCTGGAGGAAATGGGACTGCCGGAGTCAGTCAAGTGCAACATACATATTGGCGGTGCATATGGCGATAAGATGGTCGCAGGAGCACGCTTTATTCGGCAGTTTCAGGCACTCCCGGAGCGCTATCGAAACCGCGTCACGCTGGAGAACGACGATAAGACGTTCAATGCAGTCGAGACGCTGGAGGCGGCTCAGGCTGTGCAAGTGCCGATGGTGCTTGACGTGCATCACCATCAGGTGAATGATGGCGGGGTTTCCTTGGACAAGCTGTGCAGCAGTCTGTGGCCGCAAATCGCCGAGACGTGGCGGCTTGAAGAACAGCGGCTGAATAGCGAAGCGGCTGCTGCGGCTGCTGGCAAGGACGATACGGACGAAATTAGCCTGCCGCCGAAAATCCATTTTTCCAGCCCGAAGGATGGGCCGAATCCACGCAGTCATGCTGATTATTTGAATGCGGACGATTTGCTGTTGTTTTTGCGGAAGGTGGCGGCGGTGACGCCGCAGCTTGACTGCATGCTCGAAGCGAAGCTCAAGGATAAGGCGCTGCTGGCGCTCATGGATGGCTTCCGCATGTTGGCGGATAGGGGCGAAGGCGTTCGGATCGTGGACGACGGCAGTATTGAAGTAACCGAGTTATAACCTTTACACAAGCATGCAGCACCGTCAGCTATCGTTGACGGTGCTCTTCTACTAGGAATGAAAAGTGACGGTGTAGGGGAACATGTAACGCATCATGATTGAACAGAAGGCGGTGACAGCGTGTTTGAATGGATTGCACTCGTATTATTAGGGATGGCAGCAGCGATGTTCGGAAGCATTGTCGGTCTGGGCGGTGGTATTATTATAGTGCCAGCCCTTATGTATTTGGGGCCTTCACTTATAGGAGCTCCAATCGACCATGGCACAGCGGTTGGCACCTCGCTTACGATGCTCATTGTAACAGCGCTTGCCTCGACGCTATCCTACGCAAAGCGCAAAATCGTCGATTATCGCAGCTCCTGGCTGCTGTTCACGACAAGCGGTCCGGCTGCCATGCTTGGAGCGGCTATGACAGGGCTTTTGAAAGGCGCCGCATTTAATTTGTCCTTCGGCATTTTTATGCTGCTTATATCTGCTTTATTGATCGTACGAAATTATTTGAAACCGGTTGCGCGGGAGTGGCCGGTACAGAGGACGATGGTGGATGCAGCTGGCGAGCAGCATACGTATGGCTATGCGATTTGGCCGATGCTTGTTATTGGGTTTGGTGTTGGCATCATTTCCGGATTGTTTGGCATTGGCGGGGGCTCATTGTTCGTTCCGCTAATGGTGCTGCTGTTCCGTTTTCCGCCGCATGCGGCAACCGCTACGTCGATGTTTGTCATTTTTTTATCGTCGATATTAGGCAGTGCCACGCATGTATGGCTGGGGGAGATCAACTGGTGGATTTTACTTGCCCTTATTCCGGGCGCATGGGTTGGCGGGAAGCTGGGAGCTTATATTGCTAACCGCATGAGCGGTAATGGGCTGCTATGGCTGCTGCGGGTTACCCTGCTCGTTCTGGCCTGCCAACTGGTCTATGAAGGCATTAGGCAGCTGTAGCTTTTTTTGAACTCTAGCAAAAAGACAGGAACGCATATTGATTTATGAGCGTAATAATAGATAATGTTAATAGTTAAACTTATAAAAGAGAGTTGGGTGATGCACCGTGAGTGATCAGCGTGAACCTTCAGTTGTAAGCGGCAAAAGCTTCACTGCGGTTGCGATCAATTGCGCGGCCAAAGCGGGCGAATGGATCAAGACGAAACTGGGGAATTATAATAGACTGGATACAAAATTCTCTTCGCATGATTTAGTAACAGAAGTAGATAAGGGCTCGGAGCAGCTTATTAAAAAGCTGGTTCTGACTCATTTTCCCCATCATTCTTTTTTGGGGGAAGAAGGGGTCGAGCCTGGACCTGAGGCTTCAGCTCAGGCACTTGCCGACAAGAGCGAGGCGGAATATTTATGGATTGTCGATCCGATTGATGGAACAACGAACTTCGTTCATGGTTTTCCTTTTTTCGTCGTATCGATTGCGCTTGCTTATAAAGGTGAAGTCATCGTTGGGGTTGTATATGACCCGATGAGGGACGAGCTGTTCCTTGCCGAGAAGGGGAAAGGCGCCTATGTATCCGGCAAGCGGATGCAGGTGTCGAAGGAAGAAACGCTCAGCAGTAGCTTGATCGCGACGGGCTTCCCGGCAGATCATCTTTATGCGCTGCCGCTGAATTTGAAAGGCATTCAGGCGCTTGCGCCGCAGGTACGCAATCTTCGCTCGTCAGGCTCGGCTGCGCTTCATATGGCTTATGTGGCAGCAGGCCGCCTTACAGGCTTCTGGGAAATCGGGCTGAACAGCTGGGATTTGGCAGCAGGCTCGCTGCTTGTACAGGAATCGGGCGGCATCGTCACAGATACGCAGGGCAAAGGCTACCATCTCGGCGTTCGAAATGTAGCGGCTTCGAATGGGCTGATGCATGAGCCGTTTTTGAAGGCATTGGCGGATGCCGAGGCAGTAAAGTAGCAGGGGATAGAGTGGACGTGCTTGATTAGTCGTCAGTTAAATTAATGAGCAGCAGCAAAGAAGCAGCCTACTGTAGGCTGCTTCTTTGCTGCTATGATAATGGTACTCTATGCAGTACCAATGGTTTAAGTGGGGTACGTGATCGCAGGCAAAGTGCATCGAGTGTACGATCGATCTTATTCCCCTTGTTTCTTAAGCGCAATAATTTCAGCTTCTGATAAACCGGAAGCCGCAGCAATAATGGAAATCTCAACGCCGAGTGCTAAAAGCTTCTGGGCAACTTCTAGCGCTTTTTTTTGCTCGCCTTGAAGGACTCCGCGTGCTTCTCCGAGTGCCTCTCCTTCAGCAAGCGCTCCCTCAATCATAGATGCCTCATCATGAAGGAATTTCTGCCTGTCTTCATATAATCTGCGAGCCTCAGCATCCTGGCTAAGAAACTCTAAGGTAGTCATGGCCTTCTTTAATACCGGTTCGTTCATTTTGATCTTCCTCCAATTGGCAATGATCCTCTCACGTCTAGAGCTCGAACCACTCCAGCATGCCGTCATATCGGTAAGCTTCTGTTTCCAGCTCCATCTGTTTCAACCAGCCTGCAGCAAGCTCGTTACGGATATGAAACAGACAATAAACATAAGTCTCACTATCGGTGATATCTTCGATTCCAATTGCTGTTTCTATCGACACCTGCAAGGCTAATGGCCAGAAGGTGTCATCCTGAAGCAGGGTGAAGCCATTATCATATCGCTCGATCCTGTATGGCTCCGATACATGAATGGCCCCAGCCAGACGCTTCACAAGCTCAGGAAGGATCGCAGGCTGCTTAGTCTTTATACCATATTCCCAGCCCATAACTTAACTCCTTTTGATTCAAAAGTAGAAAATAAAGCCGCCCTCTGTTCAGAGAGGCGACTTCATGATGCCAGCCATTCATCCCAAAAAGGACTGGCTGCTGCGTTATGCTATTTCCGCAACTGAATTTGCTGAATACGGTGCTGGGCATCCTTTTGCAGTATCAGCATAGCCCGCCGTTTCGTCGGCAAAATATTATCGTACAAATTGACGGCATTGATTTCCTTCCAGATCGTTGCTGCTGTCTCGACAGCTTCTTCATCCGTCAGGCTGGCATAGCGGTGGAAGTAGGAGTCCTTGTTCTTAAAAGCGGTATGCCGCAGCATCAAAAATCGTTCGACATACCAGCGCTCGATGAACGTTTCTGGCGCATCGACAAAAATCGAGAAGTCGAAAAAATCGCTTACAAAAGAGTGCGCTTCTTTACTGACCTGCAAAACGTTAATCCCTTCGACAATCAGCACATCCGGCTGTTCGACAAGCTGATATTGCCCGGGAATAATGTCATAGGTCAGATGAGAATAGATCGGCGCCTCTACACGGGGATTGCCCGATTTAATTTGCCCCATAAAATCCATCAGCGTCTTGACGGCATAGCTTTCGGGAAATCCTTTACGCTTCATCAGCCCGCGTTCCTCCAGTACCCTTTTGGGGTAGAGGAAGCCGTCTGTCGTAACGAGATCGACCTTGCGGCCACTCCCATGCATGGAAAGCAGCCGCTGCAGCAGCCGCGCTGTCGTGCTTTTGCCTACGGCTACACTGCCGGCTATGCCTAGTACAAACGGTACTTTAGGTGCCTCCATATGCAGAAAAGCAGCTGAAGCCTGCCTTAGCCGCTCAGCAGCTTCGATATGCAGGTTCAGCAGATGGGTAAGCGGCAAATAAATCGCCTCAACCTCCTCAAGCGACACTTGGTCATTGAGGCCTTTCAGTTCACCCAGTTCATCCTCCGTGAGTGGCAGAGGGGTATGATCACGGAGTGCCGACCAAGCGGCGCGGTCAAATTCCATATATGGGTTCATCAACATGTCCCTTTCTATTACAGAAGGCATTGGGCTGACCTCTCCTAAAGCTTGCTGAAAGCGTGCTCCGCCGCTTCAATGGTCGCATGAATATCTTCATCGGTATGGGCGATGGTCAGAAACCACGCTTCATATTTGGAAGGTGCCAAATTAATGCCCTGATCGAGCATTAGCTTAAAGAAGCGACCGAACAGCTCGCCGTCCGTATCCTGCGCTTCATCGTAATTCGTAACGGGATGATTGCAAAAATGGGCCGAAAATGATCCGCGAATTTGATTAATCGTGAGCGCAAAGCCATTTTTATCTGCTGCCGCTTTCAATCCTCCTGCCAGCTGCCCAGCAAGCCGATCCATACGCTCATAAATGGCAGGCGTCTTCAATACTTCCAGACAGGCGATACCTGCGGATATGGAGGCGGGGTTGCCGGCCATCGTTCCGGCCTGATAAGCAGGGCCGAGCGGTGCGACCTGCTCCATAATGCTGCGGCGTCCGCCATAAGCGCCGATCGGCAGCCCGCCGCCGATAATTTTGCCAAGCGCCGTAAGGTCCGGCTCAATGGCAGCTTGATCAGGGAAGGCAGCGAACGTTTGCGAGGAGCCGTAATGGAAGCGGAATGCGCTAATGACCTCATCATAAATAACAAGCGCTCCAGCCTCACGCGTCAAAGCGCACAGCTGCTCTAAATATCCTTCATGCGGCATTACCATGCCGAAATTGCCAACAATAGGCTCTACCATAACGGCTGCCGTCTCGTGGCCGAAGCGTTCAAGCGCCTGCTTCAAGGCCGGAATGTCGTTGAACGGCACCGTAATGACCTCTTGGGCAATGCTAATCGGTACGCCAGCGCTGTCCGGTATGCCAAGTGTTGAGGGACCTGAGCCTGCTGCTACGAGCACTAGATCTGAATGTCCATGGTAGCAGCCGGCGAATTTAATAATTTTGCTGCGTTTCGTGAACGCCCGTGCGACGCGAATGGTCGTCATCACCGCCTCGGTGCCGGAGTTGACGAAGCGCACTTTATCCATAGAGGGAATCGCGTCCTTCAGCATGCGTGCCAATTGAACCTCAAGCTCGGTCGGCGTACCATACAAAATGCCATTTTGCGCGGCTCGAACAATCGCTTCGGTAATATGCGGATGGGCATGTCCCGTAATAATGGGACCGTACGCCGCCAAATAATCGATATAGCGATTGTCGTCGACATCCCAGAAATAAGCGCCCTCGGCACGTTTCATAAATACGGGTGCACCGCCGCCAACACCTTTGAACGAACGGGAAGGGCTGTTGACGCCGCCTACAATATGCTCAAGCGCTTCGACATATAGCGCCTCGGAACGTGGTCTTTGAATCGTCATAACGATAATTCCCCCTTGAAAAATAGTGCAGCATCCCGCCTGGAAGGCGAGAGTGCCAGCCTAAATATGTAATATCAAAACGTCCTCATTCCACTTGGAATGAGGACGACAAACATCAATCTCAATCTGCTGTCTAAACAGCTCATTACTAGATTATCTTATGGGGATGGAGTGGCCGAAGCTCCAGCACTGCTGCTGGCATCTCCGCCGTCAGCGCCAGGTGATGCCTCAGGAGAAGCGAGCGTATCGTCGCTTTCCAGCAGCGTGTCCACATAGGCCTTAAGCTCATCCTCATTGCGTACGCCAAGCACCGAAGCGCCGCCAACCTCTTCATCAGCAATCATATCCATCGGCGGAACCTGTGCGGTTCCAGCGACATGGCTGTCAACTCCAAGCTGTCCGAGCTTGAGCATGTCTGTGGTCGTTAAATTCGTTTCAATATACGGAGAGACGCTCTCCAATATTTCTTTCATTTTAAGAATATTCCAGCCCGATTGCAGTTCCTTGGCAAGAGCCTGCAGAAATTTGCGTTGACGCTCGGTACGTGTGAAGTCGCTCATTGCATCATGGCGGAAGCGTACATATTGCAGCGCTTTGTCGCCATCCAGCAGCTGGACGCCCTTTTTTAAATCGATATCGTAACGGTTGCCGTCGGCATTGTCGGTATAACGCATATCCTTCTCGACATCGATCGTGATGCCGCCCATTGTATCAATTAAAGATTTAAAGCCTTCAAAATCCGTATAGACATAATACTGAATGTTGAGTCCCAGCAAGTCGCTGACCGTCTTCATTGCCAGCTCAGGCTTGCCTAGTGTGATGGCTGTATTAATACGTCCCCGTCCATGCCCTTCGATACTGACATAGGTATCGCGGAGTATAGATAACAGATGCGCTCTCTTCGTAGTTGGGTCTATAGAAAGAACGAGCATAGAGTCCGAACGCGGAATTTGACCTTCATCCAAGCCACGAGCGTCGCCGCCCAGCAGCAAAATGTTGACGCGCTCTGTTCCTTCCCATTTAGGTGCTTCGAGCCCCGTGTCCTCAAAATGGGAGAATCTTGATTCCTCTTTAGGTTTATTGAAATCCGACGTAGCATTATAAACGCCATAAATCCAGTAACCTGCATAAGCAATACCGATTCCCAGCAGAATAAGGACAATTGTCAGAATCCATTTCCACGTTTTTGATAGCTTAGCTTTCTTCGGCCGATTTTCCATTATGCTAGTAATGCCCCTTTCAAAATGTCACAGTACCCCGTCTTCCATTCATTCCCCTTGACTGCCATTGTAAAACGTTTCTCTAATAGCATTTACGTGCCCTGCCATCTGCTGTATGATTACATATTGTAAAATTATAATTCGGAAGGACATACGGAAGCAAGTTTTATCAAAATATAGGATAATGAAGTGTGATGACCGTGAATCATCGCTCTTTTTGCAAACCGGGGATTAGCATAATTTCCCGGGGAATGTCGACCGTATTAACGGAGAGGAGCTAGACGAACCAATGCTGGCAATAGATGTTAAGGATCTGCGCAAGCAGTTTAATGTGCAAAAAAACCGGGAAGGGCTGTCCGGGGCGCTGAAAGACCTGTTCAAACGCGAATATACGGAGGTTACAGCCGTAAAGGATATTTCTTTTCAAATCCCGCAAGGCGAAATCTGTGGCTATATCGGTGAAAATGGCGCAGGCAAATCGACAACCATTAAAATGCTGACGGGCATTTTAGTACCAACGTCCGGCGATTTGCGTGTCAACGGTTACGTTCCCTACAAGGACCGCGAAAAGTTTGTCGCTGAAATCGGAGTCGTCTTCGGACAGCGTTCGCAGCTATGGTGGGATATTGGGGTTATTGAGTCGTTTCAATTGCTGCGTAAAGTGTATCGTGTATCGGAGGCCGATTTCCGCAAGCGGCTGAACAATTTGATCGAGCGTCTTGAGCTTGGCGATTTGCTCAACCGTCCTGTCCGCAAGCTGAGCCTCGGACAGCGGATGCGCTGCGAGCTTGTCGCTTCGCTGCTGCATAATCCGTCGATTTTATTTTTGGATGAGCCGACGATTGGTCTTGATATTATCGTCAAAACAGAAATTCGCGAATTTCTGAAGGATTTGAACCGTGAGGAAGGAACGACGATCTTGCTCACGACTCATGATTTACAGGATATCGAGGCGTTATGCTCACGTGTCATTATGCTTGATGATGGTCGCATTATCTATGACGGCGGGCTGGAGGACTTGAAAAATCGCTGGAGCAAGGGGCGCGAAATTCACTTTGAGTTCAGTACGCAGACGAAGCTGTCGACGCTTCAAGCCTTGACTGGCGAGTTAGATGTAACTTGGAAAATGGACAATGATTTGACGGCAACGATGTGGCTGCCGCATGCGATCAATGTATCTGACGCCCTGTCCAAGGTTGTAGGCGGTGCGGCCATTCAAGATATTAAAATTGTGGAGACGAACACGGATGAAATCGTTCGTGAAATTTACCGCTCCGGCTCGGCTAGCACAGAATCAGAGCAGCAGGCAGCGCTTAAGGAGACGACGGTCTCATGATGGGCGCTTATCTGGATTTTATTCGCATCCGTTTTATTACGATGCTGGCATACCGCGTTAATTATTACAGTGGTATCGTTATTTATGCGATTAACATCGGGGCGTATTATTTTTTGTGGAAAGCAATTTTCGGGGAGCAGCAGGAGCTGGCGGGCTTTACCGTCGCCCAGATGACGACTTATGTCGCAGTATCGTGGATGGCGAGAGCGTTTTATTTTAACAATCTAGATCGTGAAATTGCGAATGACATTCGGGACGGCAGCGTCGCTACCCAAATGACCAGACCGTATTCCTATTTGCTCGTGAAAATGATGCAGGGCTTTGGCGAAGGCTTATTCCGCTTGCTGCTGTTCATGATTCCGGGCATGATTATCGTCTGCCTGATTTTTCCGGTGAAGCTGCCGACCGATCCCATGACGTGGATGATTTATTTAGTCATGCTGCTGTTCAGCTTTCTCATTAATTCACAAATCAACATTTTAACAGGGCTGTTTGCCTTCTTCGTTGAAAATAACGAGGGCATGATGCGGATGAAACGCGTAATGGTCGATTTATTTTCCGGCGTCGTCGTGCCGATTGCTTTTTTCCCGGGCTGGCTCGCAGCCATTATGAAATGGCTGCCGTTTCAGGCCATCACGTATTTGCCGAGCTCTGTTTTCACAGGCAGGACGCCGGGCAGCGAAATTGCTGGCGTGTTTGGCCTGCAAGTAGTATGGTTCGTCGTACTGCTTGTGCCAATCTGGTTCACATGGCGGGCGGCGCGCAAGCGTCTGTTCGTGCAAGGAGGTTAAGGCAGGCATGCTGTACGCACAATTATTTTGGGAATATATTAAAAACTACGCGAAGACGCGGCTGACCTACCGAATGGATTTTTGGATCGAGATCTTGTCCGATATGATGTTCCAGTTCATGAACCTGATCTTCATATTAATTGTTTTTCGTCATACCCCATCGCTGGGCGGCTGGTCCGAGGCAGAGGTAGTGTTCGTCTATGGGTTCTTTATGATTCCATATGGCATTTTCAGCACCTTTTTCAGCATCTGGAATTTCAGCGAGCGGTATATTGTCAAAGGGGAAATGGACCGGATTTTGACGCGTCCGGCACATAATTTGTTTCAGGTACTGCTCGAAAATGTCGATCCACCTTCCCTGATCGGCTCCGTCGTCGGCGCAATTATTATGTTCGTATGCTGGGGAGAGCTGGGATTGCCGTTCCATGTCATGGATATTGTGCTGCTGGCGGTATTCGTTATTGGAGCCGTACTGGTGTATGCGGGTATTTACACGGCCTTGTCGGCGATATCCTTCTACTCGGATGCTCCTACCGGCATCGTGCCGCTCATGTACAATATTCAAAACTACGGACGTTATCCGGTTAACATTTACAATAAAATGATTCGTTTCGTGCTGACCTGGCTGCTGCCTTTCGCATTTGTTGGTGTCATTCCCGCTTCGTATTTTCTCGAAAAGAAAGCGGATGACCTGTCGCAGCTCGCGCTGCTGACTCCAGTTGTGGGGCTTGTGTTCTTCACGCTCGGTCTGCTGCTGTGGAACCATGGCGTGAAGCGTTATCGCGGTGCAGGCTCGTAACGAATAGTTGTTTCAATGCGGCGAGGAACTATTCCTCGCCGTTTCAATGTAAGCCAACAGCGTTCAATACACGGGGTAATGTTTATAGTTTTACATACATATAAAAATGGGAATCGGAGGTTGAATACATGTCTACGATAGAAGTGGGACAAGCGGTGCCGGATTTTAAGCTTCCAGCATCGGATGGTACACAGGTGAGCCTAAGCGATTACTGGGGCAAAAAGGTTGTGCTTTATTTTTATCCGAAGGATAATACGCCGACCTGTACCGATCAGGCTTGTGATTTCCGCGATGCTTATCCAGGGATGGTTGACCGTGATTCGGTTGTCATTGGGATTAGTCCTGACAGCGTGAAGTCCCATGAGAAGTTTATTGCGAAGAAGGAGCTACCGTTTCTGCTGCTCGCGGATGAGGAGCATGAGGTATGCGAGCTGTTCGGCGTGTGGCAGCTTAAGAAGCTGTATGGCAAGGAGTATATGGGCGTCGTACGCTCGACCTTCCTTATTGACGCTGAAGGCAAGCTTGCGCGCGAATGGCGCAAGGTGAAGGTGAAAGGGCATGTGGAGCAGGTTGTGGAGGCTTTGAAGGAGCTTTAGGGAGTATGAAGGTGCAGTAGATAAAATTAGGGCATGCAGCAGGATTTTGATTCTAGCCGCATGCTTTTTTATTATGCAGATTTTTGGTCGTATTTAACTAATTAAAATCCAACTTTTGCCGATATATCTAATTAGACAGAAGAAAAGGAGATTGAGACATGAAGAAATGGTTACTTAGTTTTGTTTCTGCAATATTATGTTTTGTGTTAGTTATTCCGAGTACGTTCGCGGCAAACCTGAATGATGTTCTGTTAAACCCTGAAACGGGTTGGAAAAGGGTAGATCTAAAAACGAATACTCCAAATATTACTTATATAGGGAGTTGGGTATTAGATACAACTGCGCAAAATTACATGGGGAAAACTAGTGGCGATTCCATTGGAAGCAGCAAGGATTTAAAACTTAGATTTGATTTTACAGGAACCAAATTAAACATTCGTTCATGGTTGGTAAAAGGTGAATATAGCCTTATTATTGATGATGTTAATTTAGGTAAATTTAAAGGTGGCGGTGCGAAACAATATGGCGTCACCTATTTTAACGATAGTTTTTCAAATGGGAGACATTCTGTTGAGCTAACCGTTACTCAATCCGAAACATTTATTGATACGATCGATATAGCGGAAGATGGAGAAATCTTGCCATTTACAGGAGTGCAGGCTCCATTAAATCTGACAGCAGAATATTCAAAACCAGGAGTAGGGCTTCAATGGGATTTAGTAAGTAATGCTACCTATATTCTTAAAAGAAGTACTTCTATCGGTGGACCTTACACAACAATTGCAGAAAATCTGAGCAATCCTTCGTATACGGATGCTAACGTTCAGTACAATACAACTTATTACTATGTAGTGTTCGCTACAAAAGATGGCCGCATAAGTGCAAGCTCGAATGAAGCTTCCGTCAGCATACCCGTACCGTCGATGAGCCTTGATATTGAATCAAATGTCACACAGGTATCTTTATTCGACACGTTTGTTGTACAGGCGATTTTGAAAAATGCTTCTAATATTTATGCAGAAGATTTCAATATTCAGTATGACGATACTCGCTTTAAGCTTATTTCTGTTGAGCCCGTAGATTTGGTTAGTATTGCGTCAAATACGGAGATCAATAATAATACGCTTAGACTGATTACGGCTAGCAATGGCGCTGATAATGGTATTAATGGAAACGGTGTGCTTGTTAATTTGCATTTTAAAGCAATTGCCGTAGGATCGGGCAAGATTGATGCCTTAAAAGCTAGAGTAGCTGATAATGGCTACAATGAGATCACCTTGCCATTGGTTGATGTTGGTGAGACTACAATAGAGGTTACTCCAGTTGCGGATTTCTCTTTGAAGGATCTTGGAGCAGCATCGTATCAATTAAACAATGAGAAATCATTCCTAAGTGAATTGCTGATGAATTTTCTAGGTGCTATCGGTCTTGTGAGCCAAGTGGACTTGACTAAAATTGGCGAAGCATTGCTAAGCAGCCTTAGCTATGAGTTTAATCACTAGTCTATTCAATTAAGCGATGTAGTCATAAGCTTCACACAGGCGAAAAGTCCTGTGTGAAGCTTATTTTGTTGTAGTACCTTTTTCACATTAGATGTGTTCACCTAACGCTAAACTATATCTGCTCAACAGTGGACGCTACATTTTCCCATTTGCTGCGTCTATAATAGAGGAAGGTTAGTTGAACGGATTACAGAAATGGTTAACGTATAGAATTAGGTGTAAGTGTAGGCGAATGAGAAAAAGGAGTTGGCAGGGAATGACAGGCATAAAAGGAAAGAAGATAGCAGGTTGGTTGAATCGGCATACAGTGGCGCGCAGTGCACTGATCGGAATCGCTGCCGTAACAGCGTTTGCTGGTGCTGGCGGTGCGGCGGCGGCGGCGGCTCAAACTAGCAGCAAGATAGAGACGGTGCAGCCAGCAAGCAGCAAGGCGATTGCAGTCGAGGTGAATGGCAAGGCGGTGGCATGGAACGTGCAGCCGCTTATTAAGGACGGCAATACATTCGTGCCGCTTCGTGAAGCAGGCAAGGCAGCTGCGGGCAATATCGAATGGGATGGGAAGACGCAAACGGCAACGATTAAAGTTAACGGAGACGTAATTGTGCATAAGGCGGGAACGTCGGTAGTAACGGTGGACGGGCTGCTTATGAACATGTCCGCTCCTTCCCTGAATATAAAAGGAACGCTCATGCTTCCGCTTCGGTCCGTAACAGATGCGCTCAAAGCATCGCTGCAGCTGTCACAGACGAAGGAACTGCTGACGATCCGGATTCAGACGGATGCAGTAACGAAGTATAGCAAAGCGGATGCTGCTATTGACGCCTATTTGAAGGGCGAAGCCTTCTCGGGCATGGCGCTTGTAGCGAAAGACGGCGAGGTGCTGCTGCGCAAAGGCTATGGCTTTTCTGGAACAAATAAATTGAATCGTCCAGACGCGAAGTCGCGTATCGCTTCCATTACAAAATCATTTACAGCTGCATCCATCATGCAATTGGTCGAGCAAGGGAAGCTGAGCCTAAACGATCCAGTGTCCAAATTCGTAACAGGTATCCCGCGCGGTGATGACATAACCATTCATATGCTGCTTTCGCATACGTCAGGGCTTCCATCTGAGTTTACACGAAGTGGCGACGTCACCATTGAGCAGACGATTGCGGAGCTTCGGACGAAGCAGTTGAAATATGAGCCGGGCACGACTTATTTATATAGCAATAACGGTTATGTGCTGCTAGCTTATGTACTGGAGCAATTGTCTGGCGAAAGCTATGCCGACTATGTAAGCAAGCATTTTCTTACTCCGCTGGGCATGAAAAATTCAGGGACGGCTACGCCTGCAACCCCGACCATTCAGGGCTATATTTTGCAAAAAAATAAGGAGTGGGCCGCAGCTCCTTATTATGTGTCGCAGTCGGGTACGGGAACGCTTTATTCGACCGTCGATGATTTGCTCAAATGGGATACGGCGCTTCGGGCAGGCAAGGTCGTAAGCGAGCAGTCGCTTGAAGCGATGTATACGCCGCATTCGGATAAAAATTACGGCTACGGCTGGATTGCGCTGAGCCTGAATGGCGAGAAGGGCGTCTTCCATAATGGCAGCGGCAGCGGCTATGCGACGGGCATGCTGCGTAATTTGGATAGCGGCATGACGGTTATTTTGCTCGGCAACCATGCGGGCATGGATATGACAAAGCTGCTGCAGCAGGTGCATAAACTGGCTTCTGAACAATAATTTAAATATCTGGATGGTCGCTGCTTGCTGTAGCATTGTCTGTTTAGCGAGGACGGCCATCCAAATTCATTGAGTCGTGAAAATTTTGAAACCGCGCTAATTTCCCCTAGGCATAAAATGAAAAGATTGGCTTAATCCCTCGAGTATGAATACATATAATCCCAAACTAACTCTCAATGATGTTAACTATTTCATAGCGGAAAACCTAGCCCGATGGTGCTAATTGAATGGTTCAAAACAACCATTTTTGTCCAATATTTTGAAAGAACGGCGTGTACTATGGTATTATACAAGAAAATAAGAACATATGATCTGTTTTTTGCGAAAGGGAGACCACAATGATGGATATGATTAAGCCGCCGGCTGAAATGCTATTTGAAGCAGAGCTGCGGGCGCTGCGTGAAGAGGATAATGGAAAACGTCCGCCCGAATGGCTGCTGTCTCCGGCCTATGTGCGCGACTTTATAATTGGCAGAGATAAACCTGCTATCGTGGACGGCAAAGAAGTCGCGATTACCCGCAAATTTTATGGAAACGATGTGCTGATCGAACGAGCTGTTGTCACCTTGGCAGGCAATCGGGGGCTAATGCTCGTTGGAGATCCGGGTACAGCGAAGACGATGCTCAGCGAGCTGTTGTCAGCGGCCATATCGGGGACGAGCTTGAATACAATTCAGGGAACAGCCGGGACGACGGAGGATATGATCAAATACTCTTGGAATTACGCGATGCTGCTGGACAAAGGCCCATCCGAGGCTGCGCTTGTGCCAGCACCTTTATATAACGGAATGAAGCAGGGCATTATGACCCGCTTTGAAGAGATTACCCGCTGCCCAGCGGAAGCGCAGGACAGCTTGATTAGCATTTTGAGCGACAAGGTGATGAATATCCCTGAGCTGGACGGCGGCGTATTGTTTGCAAAGCCCGGCTTCAACGTCATTGCAACGGCGAATATTCGCGACAAAGGCGTCAACGAAATGAGCGGTGCCTTGAAGCGCCGATTCAACTTCGAGACGATCAAGCCTGTCAGCAGCATGAAGATGGAAGCGAAAATTATTGAAAATGGGGCCCGCAGCCTGCTTATGCATAGCGGCGTTGACGCCGAAATTGACCTGAATGTAGTCGAGCTGTTGGCGACGACATTTATGGAGCTGCGCTCCGGCATTACGCGCGAAGGCTACAAAATCGACATCCCCGCAGCCTCCATGAGCACAGCAGAAGCGGTTTCTGTCTATGTTCAAAGCGCGATGACCTCCTATTATTATGAAAATAAATCGATTTCGCTTGATCGGCTCGTGCAAAATATGCTCGGAACGATTGCCAAGGAAAATGAGAAGGATTTGTCCATCCTGAAAACCTACTTCTCCAAGGTCGTCAAAGAACGCTCCAAGGAAGATGTGATATGGAAGGACTACTATGAGGAAAGAAAATGGATTGGTTAACGGGCGAGGCTGATAAGAATCTGCCGTCCCTATTTGATCAGCAGGTGTTTAATCTGAACAGCGGCACCGTTTATTTTCCCATTCGCCATCATAGTCCAGCTTGTTCCTTTCATCTGCTTAAGGTAATTAAGCAATATAGGCCTAGTATTATTTTGATCGAAGGGCCAGCGAGCGGAACTCCGCTCATTCCGGTGCTTGCGGATGAGGCGACGGAGACGCCCGTCAGTCTGTATTGTACTTATGAGGACGAGCAAGGCGGAAGATCGGCTTGCTATTATCCGCTTCTGAGCTACTCCCCGGAGTATGTGGGCATGAAAGAAGCGGCACGTCTCGGCATACCGGCGGCGTTTATCGATCTGGACTACAGTCACGAAGCTAGAGCGGAAGCCGAGAAGCAGGAGAAGTCCATACAGGATGAAACGCTGCTAGCCGGCTCCGATTTTATTAATCGTTTATGCCGTAAAATGAACTGCCGCAGCTTTGATGAGCTGTGGGAAAAGCTGTTCGAAATCGAAGGGCAAGCAGCAACGACAGAAGCTTTTATGCAAAATGTTTTTACTTACTGTGCATTATCCCGCATGTGCTATTCGAAGGAACAGCTTCGCGTTTCTGGCGATTTGGCGAGAGAGGCTTATATGAAAGAACGTATTAAGCAGGCTGCGTCTGAGCATGATCGTGTCCTTGTCATTACAGGCGGATTTCACACGTACGGCCTGCTTGAAGCTCCTCAATCAGACGGGCCAGCGCTCAAGGTGCAGCAGAAGGATCAGCAGCTTAACAGCGGCGAAGCTATTCATCAGCAGCTGTATCCGATGGTCTATACGTTCGAAGAAGCGGACCGCTTGAATGGATATGCGAGCGGGATGCCTTATGTGAACTATTATGAGCTTATTTGGAATAAGCTCCTGCACAATAAAGCAGAGCCCTATAACCAGACAGCGCTCGCCTTGTTATCCGAGCTGATGCGCAAGCTTCGCAAAGGTCATGAAGAGGTATCGACGAGTGACGCTATTGAGGCGTACAGCATGATCCAAGGGCTCGCCGTGCTACGTGGCAAACGAGAAGGCGGAGTATACGAGCTTCTGGATGCCGCGCTCTCCTCCTTCGTGAAAGGGGAGCGGACGCTGGCAACGGACAAGCCGCTTGAAGAGCTGGGCTTGCTTCTGACTGGGGACAAAATCGGCATCGTGGCTCCCAATTCGTTTAGGGTGCCGATTGTGGAGGATTTTAAAAATCGCTGCTCCGCGTCAGGGCTTCACATTAAGACGACCGGCAAGCACAAGAAGGTGCTTGATTTGTACGCCAAGGCAGAGCATCGTCTGCTTAGCCAATTGCTGCAATGCGCGAGCTTCCTTGTTCCGGATTTTGCAGTCCGGGAGTCTGGGCCGGATTGGGTTGCCTATCGGCATATGAATCTCGTTCGTGAAACTTGGGTCTACGCGTATTCATCCCGCATTGAGGCGAGATTAATCGAAAACTCGCTTTATGGAGGAACGATCAAGGAGGCAGCAGCACGCAAAATCGGGGAACGGATACAGGAGCTTCCCGATCATCATAGCGGCGAAATCGCGAATGCGCTGCTGCAGGCTCTACTTATGGGCTTGCAGGATACAGCGAGGCGATTATATGAACAGGTGCAGGCCGCTTTGCGCAAAGACGGTAATTTTCTGTCGTTGTGCCAAACGCTTACGGTATTAAATCGTTTGCGCCAGCATGGCAGACTGCTGGGACTTGCAGCAGACGAACAGCTGCCGCTGCTCGTAGCAGAGGCTTATAACAACGCGGTAGATAAGCTGCTGGGGCTTGCAGCCATCCATTCGGATGAGCATCCAGCGATTATACAAGGGCTTAAGCTGCTGGCTATGCTGGCGGAGTCGTCTGAAGCGCATTTTCAGAATGCTACATTCAGAGGACATTTGAGCGAGCTGTTGTCGGACCGGAAGCTGTCCCCGCAACTGGAGGGCGTGGTGATCGCTATATTAGCAGGGCTTGGAGACAGAACGCGTGAAGAGATGGTTGAGCGTGCAAGAAGCTACGTTCGCGGAACGCCTGATCAGGCCAAGCAGACGGCGAAATATTTGCAAGGGATGTTTGCAATCGCGCGCGATGCTTTTTTATATGATGATCAACTGCTCGGCGAATTGAATTATTTAATCGAAGAGCTTCCTCCTGATGATTTTATTGCGATGGTGCCGGAGCTGCGGCTCGCGTTCACCTATTTTACGCCAATGGAGACATCCTTGATTGCAGAGCGAGTCGCTACACTGCATCAAGCAGAGCCGGGAGAGCTGGAGCGTCCGCCTATCGATGAGCAGACGCTTATACAGGCCAAAGCGCTGGATGAAGCCATTCGGAAGGAGTTTGCCGCATGGAAGCTAATATGAACTGGCAGGATGAACAAAGTGAACACAAGCATGAGCATGGGGATATGGCACAAGTCACAAGTGCTCCCGCCGCTTCAAGCGGCCGCACGTCGGCTGAGGCTTTGAATCGGTGGCGGCTCATCCTCGGCGAGGCTGCCGAGGAAGGCTTATGCGAAGCCGAAGGCTACTCGCCTGAACATTTTTCATATACGGAAATGGATGAACTGCTTGCCTATTTGTATGATCGCGAATATGGCGAGGAGCAGGGCTACAGGAAAACAGGCGGGCGGGGTGCCTCAGAGCTTACCGTTCCCAAGTGGCTGCATAAGGTGCGGGAGCTGTTTCCGAAGCAGACGGTTGAAATATTGGAGAAGCAGGCGCTCGACCGTTATGGGCTGACCGAGCTGCTGACGGATAAGAAGCTGCTTCAATCGCTTGAGCCTAACATGAATCTGCTCAAGAACATCTTGCAATTCAAAGGTCGGATGAAGGGCGATGTGTTAAGAAGCGCTAAGGAAATCGTTCGTGCGGTAGTGGAGGTTCTGCGTCAGAAGCTCGAATCACAGGCGAAAGCGAGTATACTTGGCAAACGCAGCCGTTACGCGAGCAGCTCTGTGAAGTCACTGCGCAATTTGAATTTTAAGAAAACCATTTCTAGAAATTTGAAAAATTATGACCGCAAAAATGGCAGGTTTGTGATCGACCACCTATATTTTGACGGCAATGTGCAGCCGCATAACAAATGGAACATTATTATTGGCGTGGATGAGAGCGGGAGCATGCTGGACTCGGTCATTTACAGCTCGGTTATGGCGAGTATTTTTTACAAGCTGAATGCACTGCGTACGCACTTATTTATTTTTGATACCCAGGTCGTTGATCTAACGAGCAGGCTGGAGGACCCCGTTGATCTGCTGATGAATGTTCAGTTGGGCGGCGGCACGCATATTGCCAAAGCGCTGCGCTATGGCGAGACATTGATTGAAAACCCTGGCAAAACGATTTACATTTTGGTCAGCGATCTGGAGGAAGGTTATCCGATTCAGCATATGTATAAGGCTTGCAAGGATATTGTGGACGCAGGCTGCAAGCTGCTGGTGCTGACTGCACTCGATTTTAACGGGGACTCTGTTTATAACAAGCATGCGGCGCAGACGCTCACCAATATGGGTGCGCATGTCGCGGCAATTACACCAAATGAGCTGGCCGACTGGATCGGCGATATTATAATTTAATTATTGGGAGGACTCGGAAAATGATAACGGAAAATCGCGAAGTTGAAGCCTTAGTTGAAAAGTTTGGAGAAGCACTCTCGCAGGAGTATTCGAAGAACACAGACCGCAGCGCAATCATTATCGATTATGTGATGGGCAAAGAGGAGCAATTTCCGGATTTGCTGCCTGATTCGATGCAATATGCCTATCGTTCGATGGATCTGTTTGAGAAGCTTGCGAAGAAGGATGACGGCGATGTGTTTTTTCGTGCGGGTGCGCTCATGCTGCGAATGGGACTGAACGCTAGCCGAAGCTATTATTGGCAGGGATATAGCCTTAATATCTGCATGGGCCCCGAGCATTATGCTCTAGGACTGGCGGGAAAAAGCAAAGCGGGAAGCCAGCGCTTGCAAGCACTGCTGCCACGAATGGAGAGAATACATAAATTTGCCGGGGATAAGGCGATTATGGATGAGCTGAAAAGCAGGGTTGGCAAATGCAATTTTGGCAAAAAGGATGCTGGAGATACAGGCATTATTATTAATACGCTGCTGCTTCTAAAGCTGTACTCCCTGCTTGATGATTCGTCGACTCATCAATTTAACAGCCAAAGACTCGCGAGTGAGTTTCCGGAAATATTGCAAGCGGTATTGGCCGAAAATTCGGAGCAGCTTCGCGAGCTATTGAATGCTGCGGTGAAGCCGATCATCGCGTTCCCGTTCAAAGCAAAGGAAAACTATTCCGTTCGGGAGCTGAGTGTAGATTTTATAACAGGCCAACGAGAAAAAGCGCTTGCGGCTCACTATCCTGATCTCCAAGCACAGGAGAACGAAGAAGTTTCCCGCCTCCAATTTAATCGGACATTGACCCAGATTCATAGCGCTTTGTTATATGTCATTAACGTTAAAGGCGGCAAGCAGCTGTTTCTGGACGCGCCGGGGGATGTAGGCTTAGCGCTGCTTGATGCAGTCAGAACGCTGCATGAAGTATATCCGCTTGAGGTCCGCCAGCATTTGCTTGCCCTCGACAGACGCGCCAAAAAGCCGGACGAGCTGCTGGAGGGCATCGTTCCTTTCCAGGAGCCTTATGAGTTAATTGAACGTCTTAGTGGAGAGCTGAATAGCTATATGGTGCCGTGGAGCGCGCTGCAAAGCTATGTGCTTAGTGTGCCGGATCAAGCTTTGCGTGCTTATGAAATTTTACGTTCGGCGTATTACAAAGCTTATTTGCATAAGGTTCTCACAGATGGCGGGATCGCATTGCCGGATGAAGCTGGCACACTTACGCATGCCGTATTCGCCGTATTGAGGGGACAATCGGATGGAGGACGTCATGGCCTGTTTCTCGCCCGTTATTTGGAAGGGGAAACCTCCTTCGAGGATTACTGGAAGGATGAAACGAATCGCTCGTTGTTTGACCCAAGGAACCGGGACAGCAAACGCAAAAGCCTGCTTGTAGCTGTAAGCTTCTTGCCTCCCGAATCGCCTTATACTAGGCGGCTGGCCATTTTGATTTCTCGACCGGAATGCGATGCGCTGACTCTCGTGTCGGAAATGTACCATTCCAATTCGTTTAGCGGACAAAAGCTGCTGGAGCTTTATGGGGAAGATCCTGAGGTGAGCCGTGAGCGCCTGCTTTCGGGCTTGCTGATGCTTAATGGCATGAGAGATTATTACTACCGTTCGATGCCGCAATCCGAATATCGGTCGATTATTAGGAATAATTTGACGGATTCATTGAAGCAGTATAAAAATTTACCTACAGATTCCCGGCTGACAGTGCTCGAAATTGCTTTTGAGGATCGCGATGCGTTGACCCTTGAACAGCTGACGGAAG
The DNA here is from genome assembly GCF_059383715.1 of Paenibacillus sp. J31R34. NCBI lineage: Bacteria > Bacillati > Bacillota > Bacilli > Caryophanales > Paenibacillaceae > Paenibacillus > Paenibacillus sp. J31R34. The sequence continues at coordinate 585,302 of NZ_JBXENU010000002.1, read as the reverse complement.
CGATCCGTGCGGGGCTGCTGGATTCGTCGAAGAAGGCAAGCGGAGCTGCGCTGGCTGAATTCAGCCGAGTGCCGGATAAAACGCTGTATTTAACCCTTTATCGCACCGAGAAAAAAGCAGCGATTAAAGAGCTGGTGCTGGACGCCCTGCGCAGCGTTCAGGGGTGCAAGGACGCTTACGAGCAATTGCTGTCAACGGAAAAAGGAGAAGACTGGCGCACGCTCATTCAAATTTTGCTGGATACGGCCGATTTAAGCCCTGCTCATGCGCATGCAGCGCTTGCAGAGCAAGCGGATGCCAAAAAAACAGCCCGCCTCAGCTGGCTGTCTGTGAACGATTTGCCTGCATTAATGGATTTGGAGGGGAAGCAGGTAGATGACCGAATCAAGTCGTATTTAATGCTTCAATCGATGGATCATACGACGGCTCCGAATGAGCGCTTGAACGAGCTGCGTTCTTATGTAAACAGCGAGTCACTTTCAAATTTCGCAGCGGAGCTCATTCAGCTGTGGATTCAAAGCGAAGCGCCTGCGAAGGAAAAATGGGTGCTGTATGTAGGCGCATTGTTCGGTGACCGGAGGCTTATACAAATTTTAGCTCCGCAAATTAAGGAATGGACGGAAAACAGCCGCGGCGCAATGGCGGCGGAAGCGGTCAAGGCTTTATCTTATTTAAGCGAGCCTGCCGCATTAATGGCCATTGACAAGATCAAGCGAACCGTCAAAAACCGCCAGGTGAAGGGCGCGGCTGAAGAGGCGCTGCAGCTGGCAGCGGAAAATCAAGGACTTACACCAGAGCAGCTCGAAGACCGCTTGGTCACGTCGCTTGGCTTTGATGATAAGGGCGCTCAGCTATTCAGCTATGGCGAGCGTACCTTCCAGGTGAAGGTGAACCGGAGTCTGGAGGTTATCGTCATCAATGAAGAAACGGGCAAACCGCTCAAAAGCTTGCCTGCGCCTGGGCAAAAGGATGATGCGGAGCTGGCTGCGAAAGCGAAGACCAACTTCAATTTGCTCAAAAAAGATTTGAAAACGATGGTGGCAATCCAAGCGCAGCGGCTGGAAGAGTCGCTGTCCAAGCAGCGATTATGGACCGCCGAAGAATGGACGGCGCTGTTCGTGGGCAATATCGTCATGCAGAAGTTTGCTGTTGGCCTCATCTGGGGCGTATATGAGCAAGGTGAACTCTCGGATACGTTCCGTTATATGGAGGACGGCACCTTTAACACGGTAGATGAAGACGAATACGAGCTCGCTGAGGGTGCGAAAGTCGGCTTGATTCATCCGCTTGAACTGGATCAGGAAACGCTTGAGGGCTGGAAATCACAGCTGGACGATTATGAGATTAAGCAGCCATTTGAGCAGTTGAATCGCCAAATCCATCTGGTGGCAGAAGAAAGTCAGCAAAGCACGGTATACGAGGATTTGCCAGGCTCAGAGTTTTCGCCTACAGCGTTCCCTAAGGCGCTTGAGAAATTTGGCTGGTACAAAGGCCATGCTCAGGATGGAGGCTATTATACTGAGCTGTACAAGGACTATGGCGATTGGCTTGCTGAGCTGCGTTTTAGCGGGACTAGCATCACCTATTACGAAGGATTGGAAGACATTACACTGGAGCAGCTGCAATTCCATGCGAATGGAAAAGGCCAATATAGCTATTACAGTGATATTCCGGCTCTAGCTTTGGGCAAAATTCCAGGTCGTGTATTCAGTGAAACGATCTATGATATTTTGCGGGCATCAGGACGCTAGCATGTCAGCCGCCGCATTTGAAACAAGCTTTAAGCAGTTTGCCAAGCTATGTACCGAGGATTATTTGGTTCGGCATTCGAATAAAGGCTTATATAATCGGGCGTTAAAGGATATCGGCAAAGGCATTGACGTCAAATATGCTTGGGGAGAAGCAGCCGTCAGCTGTGAGTTAAATGATGGAACGATCTGCACACTGGGAAATACGCTGACAAATTGGAAATGTACATGTCCATCAGAAAGCTTATGCAAGCATGTGCTGATTGCCATATTGTTTTACGAACAGCAGCAGCCGTCTTCTTCTTCCGAAGAGAATGAAGAGGGAGTAGGCAGCGAAGCTCAGCTGGATGGGGACGCTGACCGCTTCAATTGGCTGCTGGCGGCAGAGCTTTCTCCGCTCATTAAACCGTTTAATGTTTCCCTTGTGGAGGAAGTGCTGTTTCGGCTGCGCTACCCGGAAGAGCTGGAAGTGGCAGAAAATGCGCTTCTTACGATCTGTCTCAAGCTTCAAGGAGCTGAGGTTTCGTTCACCGAGGAAGCAAATCCGGCTAAGGCGCTTTGCAAAATAAAGGAGAGGGCAGGCGAGCTGTTAAAGCTGGAAGCCTTGCTGCGTTACCGCGCTTTAAAGGGGCTGGATGATCAGGAAGCACTGCGCGGCAAAGTGTATAAGGTCTCTTTTTCGCTAGATACCGTAAGGGAATGCAAAGAGCTGCTGACTGCGATGCTGCGGACGGGACTTGCCCGTCTGCCCCAGTCGTATATGGCACAGCTGGAAACGCTCGCTGTCACAGCACGCAGTGGCCAGCTGCCGGACGTAGAGCGCGGCTTGCGCGGCATTCAGGGCGAGCTTGAGCTGTTTTTCAACCGGCATGTGCGATTTTCCATGCAAGAGCTGCTGGATCGCGTCACCAAGCTGTATCTTGCTTTGGAGCTGCTCGAACGGGAGACGCTTCCTGCTGCTCAGAAGGAGCGGCTTATCGGGGCTTTTCGCAGCAAATATTATGCGCTGCCCAAGCTGCGCCTGTACGGTCTCGGCGCCGATCCGTGGGAGACGCGTTCAGGCTATAGAGGCATCACCTATTATATGTACGGGCTCGATGATCAGCAGGTATACACCTATAGTGACGCACGCGCAGTGTATTATGAAGGCAGTGATTTTTCATTTGCCAAGCATTATGCCGGCTACTCGCCTTGGCTTGCGAGCTTGACGATGCGCCAGTTTGCGGGAGAAGAGCTGGTGTTCGAGCACATTAAAGTGAACGAGGAGCGCAGGATATCCTCAGGCGAGGGAGCGAGCCTTACGCTTGTTGCAAGGCAACCCATTAACGAAATTAATGTGGGGCAGCTCACCTCAGATTTGCCAGCTTTACGGCAGGCTGGAGTGGGGCAGCCGACATTATTTTCAGACGTAAAGGAACAGCTTGTCTTAATTAAGCTGGCGCGAATCACAGGGAATCGGTTCGATAAAAGCTCGCAGAGCCTCTTACTCGAAGTAGAGGATGAAGCAGGCGAGCAGTTGGAGCTGGTTCTTCCTTATCAAGCGGATTGGGAAAAAACCGTCAAACGTTTGGAAGCTGGTTACGGCGCTGCATCGCTGGAACAGTTTTATGCATTTGTGCGCATAGAGGGCGGTCAGGCTTATCCGATCAGTTTCTTGCATAACACGAAGTTGATCAGCTTAAAGCTGGATATGTAGGGCAAATAAGCAATTGGAAAAAGGAGCGGCGGGAATGGCTTTAGAGCAGGTTTACGATGGATTGCAGCGGCTGCGCAGCTGGTTTGAGGAGCTGCTGCTTCGTGGGACCGCGCAGCTTGCCTTGAAGGATATCGAATGGCTGGAGCGGGAGGCGGAGGAAGCTGCCCGCTTGCAAATGGACTTTCTGTCTACGCTGCTCAAGCAAGTAGCCAGCGAAGGGCGCAAAATGGTACTGGGAGGCGGGGAGGAGCAGCAATTGCTTTTTCATAGCTCCCGTCTTTATCAGTATGTTCAGCTTGCTGAGCAGAAGTAACAAGCCTCCTTGTATTAGGAAGGCTATCAGCTTGTTAGCTGGAGCCTCTTCCAGCATGCCAAAAGAAGGAACCGGACACTGCGGCGCTGCGCAGGTCGGTTCCTTCTCTTTTTTTGGGAATATGAATGTATTATAGCTTATTCTGCAAGCGGAATGAGTATGGTGAATTCTGGGTACGGAGCATAAGGATCACGCCCCATCGGATAAAATTCCAAATGCGTCAAGCCATCCGAAAGCGGCCTATGTCCGTTTTGTTTGATCCAGTTATACACGTATTTGTAGGAAGCTTCTATGTTTTCGTTCGCGTGATGATCGTATGTGGCATAGGTCAGACTGGGAATAGAAAGACTGTACATGCCTTCGGGCACACAGCCTACTGCCTCAGCCTGAACGGCCGCATAATGAGTAAAGCCTGTGTTTGTCGTGTGAAAAGAAAGCCCGAGCAGCTTATCGCGCTCCCGCACATGGTTGATTTCGGTTACACGCTGCTGCAATTGCTTCTGAATGTCTTTGATTCCGCCTGCTGCTGCTTCGGCAAAGGTACCTTCCCATTGTAGTCCTACGACGTGAAAAGCTTCGCGCTCTGTAAGAACTACCTCCTTCAAAACGTTCATTCTAATCCCTCCTGTGCTGGACTATTTGCCTTTCGAGCGTAAACGGCTGTCGCCATCCTTTGGCGGCAAAGCTTCCGTTTCGCGTAGAAATATAGAGAAAGTAGTACGAAATCATATACTTTCCTATATTTCGAGCGTAAACGGCTGTCGCCATCCTTTGGCGGCAAAGCTTCCGTTTCGCGTAGAAATATAGAGAAAGTAGTACGAAATCATATACTTTCCTATATTTCGAGCGTAAACGGCTGTCACCATCCTTTGGCGGCAAAACTTCCGTTTCGCGTAGAAATATAGAGAAAGTATGAACAAATCATATCTTTCCTATATTTCAAGCAAAAATGGTACGTGAAACGCTTTCAATTTCCTAAACCGCTGCACGTCCACTGCCGTCTTGTTATCCTGTTCAGCCGTTTAGAGACTATTCTATTATTTCTCTATAAGCGGGGGATTTCCTTTTGCATTTATGGGAAAATTTAAGAGGTTTTGTGTCATCTAAATGGCAGCTGAAAAAGCTAGAATCGCTGCCGCGCAAGGGATAAGAAGCGGAAAATTCAATCTTTCCCCTTTGAAACAGGTCTAAATGGAGAGAAGCATGGCGAGAATAAATACTAGAGAAGACTTTATTGTTAAAAATAAAAGCATTTATAAGTTACACACTTATAATGGCTTATATTTCACCCGCGAAACGGTAGCTTAGCCGCCAGAGGACGGCTTCAGCCGTTTACGCTTGAGAGGAAGGCAGGTTGTCTAATGATGATTCATTCAAAATATCAATCTACCGCTCGGCAAGAGGAGACGGATGTGTGGCAGGAGCTGCCGCAGGTGCTTATTCATCGCATGCTTCAGCGTGTGGAAGGCGTTTTGCTAGGCAAGAGAGAATTGGTCAGGCAAATGTTCACCGCGCTGCTGGCGGGTGGGCATGTGCTGCTCGAGGATAAGCCGGGAGTCGGCAAAACCGTGTTAGCAGAAGCCTGTGCCCGTGTCATTGGCGGGGAGTTCAAGCGCATTCAGTTCACATCGGACATGCTGCCGTCGGATGTGCTCGGCGGAGCGGTATGGGATGCGGCTCGAGGCGAGCTGAAGTATGTAGCAGGCCCGATCATGGGCAATGTCGTGCTGGCGGATGAAATCAACCGTGCTTCTCCCCGTACCCAGTCTGCATTGCTTGAAGCGATGGAGGAACGGCGGATTACGGTGGATGGAGAGACAAGGGCGCTCCCGTCGCCGTTTATGCTGATTGCTACGCAAAATCCGCTGCGTTTTGAAGGGACGAGCCGGCTGCCGGAGGCACAGCTGGACCGTTTTATGATGCGGCTGTCTATTGGGTATCCCGAGCCGCAGTTTGAGAAGCAATTGCTGGAGCAATATGCTGATGGGCAGCGGCAGGAGCCTCATAAAATCAGGCCCGTGCTTATGCCGGAGGAATGGCTGCGGATGCAGCGGGAAGTGCGCTTGGCCCATGTGCATCCTGGCCTGATTGAATATATGGTGCAAGTGGCAGACGCTTCGCGGAAAATGCCTGAGCTGTCGCTTGCGATGAGCCCGCGTGCCGGCAGGGACTGGCTGAGAGCAGCGCAGGCCTCAGCTTATTTGGAAGGCAGAGGTTATGTGCTTCCAGATGATTTGCTGGCGACAGGCGAAGCGGTGCTGACGCATCGGCTGGAGGTTTATCCAGGAGCGCCGGGGCGGATGACAGCAGCGAAGCTTGCACGGCAACTGCTGCACACTACACCGCTTCCAGCTGCCGTGCTGCCGCAGGCTGCAGGAGGGCGGCGCTAATGGCGGTTTCCAGTGTGGATCACGAGGCAGTGAAGATCGGGCAAGGAGATGCTGGGGAAGGGCTAGCGAAAGCGGCGAGTAATGAGCAAGCGGCAGAAGAGGAGCATGAGCTCGGACCGCAAAGGCTGGGCCGGACGCGGTGGGGAGTATGGGTGGTTCTGCTAGCGGGCTGGTGTGCGGCCCTTGCGGCTGTTTTTCAGCGGGGGTTGGCAGTGGAGTGGTTTATGCTCGCCGTGCTTGGCTGCATCATGCTGCTTAGCGCCGGACTGCCTTGGCTCGCTATACAGGGCCTAAAGGTGAGCCGCCAGCTTGACGAAGACAAAATTCGCGATGGGGGAGAGGTTGGGGTGCAGCTCATGCTGGGCCGAGCTTATCCTATTCCCTTCGTTTGGCTGGCGCTTGAAGATACGATGGTCAATGGGAGTACAGCAAAGCAGGAGAGAGTCTCCTACCGCTATGCGGCTCAGCTTCTTTTTGAAACGGGACTGGCGCTTAGTTATAGGGCGCAGCTTATTCGGCGCGGGGAGCATAGCTTTGAGGCGGTTACCGTGACGGTAAGCGATTATTTAGGATTAACGGCTGTGAGCCGAACGTTTGCTTGCCGCAGCGGGCTGCTTGCGGTGCCTGCGCTGCCAGAGGCTGTAGCGGCTCCGGGTGCGGCGGCGCTTCGGGGCAGCGGCTTGGCGGCTGTTATTAGGCTGGACCCGGGCAAGATGGATGCTCAGGAGGCGGGCTCAGGGCGTGAGCCGTCTGAACATCAGCATGCGGGCAAACAGGCAGGAATTGGCCCAGAGATGCGGCCGTACCGGGAAGGGGATTCGCTGCGCCATGTCAATTGGAGGGTAGCTGCGCGTGGACGCGGGCTGCATACGAAGGAGCATGGCACAGCGCTTCATCGACCATTGGTGCTCATGGCGATCGACAACACGGAAAGCGCCTATGACAGCGACGAAAGGTTTTTTGATGCCTGCGCCGGTTGGGCTGCCGGTGTGCTGGAGCAGGATCATAGGGCGGGAAACCGGGTGCAGCTCATTGCTGGTCAGGCGTTCAATGACGATGGCGCGGCGGGAGCATGGGCAGGCGTGAAAGCGGCATCGATACGACCATCAGCATCGGCACAGCCAGATCGCGGCGCTGGAATGTTTTCGGGAGCGGAAGTGGATGAGCGGCAGGAGGGGGAGGCCAGAAGCTCAGTGAACGCGGAGCTAAATACATGGCTGGAAACGGATGCACCTGGGAACAGCAGCACAACTGAAAGTATGCAAGCGGTGCTGGAGCAGCTTGCACGGCTGAAGCTGGTGCAAAATGGCCGGTTTGTGACAAGGGTAAGCGGGGAGCTGGACCAAATGTCTAGAGGCGGCATATTGCGCTGCTTCACCGCCGATTGGCGCAATAGCGCTAGCTGGGGGCAGTTGGCCTCCCGAGCAGCGGAGCAGGGCTGCCAAGTGCTGCTGTATATGCTGATTAAGCAAAGCACGCCTACCTTTGCAATGCGTGAGCAGCAGAAATGGCTGGAGAGCTTCGGTGTCCGCACCTATTGGCTGACATATCCGGAGCGGATGAACGAACAGCCGCAGCTAACGAAGGGAAGGATTCGTTATGGCGATATTTAATGCGCAGGGGGAGCCGACATTCGGCTACCGCATATGGACGAGCTTGCTGCTGTTTGGCCTGCTTGCCGAGTGGATGCTTCCATGGTCGGAGGCTGGCAGCCGTTATTATATTGATGTGGCTCAGCCTCTAATTTTATTTGTAGGCTGTATTGCTATAGCGGGCTTGCTGCGCGCGCCCTGGTATATCATGCTTGTCGTTTATGCGGCCATTGGCATTACAAGCATGATGCGTCTGTATAAAGGCCCGAATGCGGGTCCAATAGAGTGGGCATCTGGTTTTGCCAGCCGCTTTGCTGAGGAAGTGGGTGGACTTTTCGGGATGGGAGCAGCAGCATGGGGCATGTCAACAGAGCTGCAGGCACTGCTGCTGTTTACCGGCTTCGCACTGCTCGTGCCCGCGCTGCAGGCTTTAATTTGGCTGCGCCAGCTAGGGCTGGCTTTGGCGGGCATAACGGCAGGGTATTTGATTTTGCTGCATGCATGGCTTGGCATAGATGTGCTGAATGCGCTGCTGCGCGTGACGGTGGAGGGCATGCTGCTTGGGGCGATAGTCATGTTCGCACGGATGAGAAGGCTGCAGGGGGAAGAGAGCCGGGAGGAAGCGCAGACAGCAACTTATCGCTGGTCGACTTCCGCTTTCGTTGTTGTGGGGTTGTGTCTGGGCGCCGGACTTCTGCTTTCCGGAGGGAAATCCGCTGCAAATAGCCCCGCAGCTTGGACGGAGCCACTAACCGCAAGGCTGGAGCAGTATGTGCTTGGTCTGGAGCACGGCAATCCGAAGGCTGCGCTTGCTTCGGCAGATGCAAGCGGCAGCTACGCTTCCACGGGCTATGGATTTGATGACAGCACATTAGGAGCGCCGCTAAAGCAGGATGAACGAATTGTTTTTACGGGGCTGTCTCCTGTGCGGACATATTGGCGCGGGGAGACGAAAGCCTTTTATACCGGCAAAGGGTGGCAGGAAACGGAGCAGCGTTTGACGCTGCTGCCTATTCCAAATGGTGGAGAGCGGATTGTGTCCGCTAATGGCGAGGGAAGTGTGGAGGAAGATAGTGAGGCGGTAGAGGCCATTGCAGAGGCAGCGATAGAGGTAGAGGCAGATACAGCGAAAAAGACAGAGACAGATATACAGACAGATGCAGATACAGCGAAAAAGACAGAGACAGATATAGAGACAGATGCAGATATAGCGAAAAAGACAGCTACAGAGACAGATGTAGAGATAAAGATAGATAAAGATGCAGATATAAAGATAGATACAGTGACAGGTGCAGAGGCTGGAGAAGACAGGGATATAAAAAGCCAAGGGACAGGCGCGGAGACAGCCGTCAGCCCAGAGCGAGTCGTCGTTCAAACGGTGCTCCTTAAACAGGCGGAGCGAGGCTTTCCGCTTTTTATGGGCGGAACCTCGGGTACTTTGCTGGATATAACCTCCTCGGAGCCAAAAAGCAAGCTGAGCACTTATTTAAAAAATGAAGCGTCGGGCGCGCTGTACGCCCCTTCGGATAAGGTGCTTATAGATAGGTACACCGTTCAGACGCTGCTTCCCGTGATGGATGAAGCTGCCTTGCGCAGTGGCGGTATTCAAGCGGGAGAGAAGGAAGCACTGGCCGAGTATTTACAGCTGCCGGAATCGCTGCCGAGCCGTGTTGCTGCACTGGCAGCCGAGGTATCGGGGGGCGGATTAACGAGCCGCTATGATCAGGTGAAGGCGGTTGAAACTTATTTGCGAAGCAGCTATACCTATTCGGCTGAAAATAGTGCGCTCCCTAAAGGTGGAGCAGATTTCGTGGACGATTTTTTGTTTAAGCAGCATGAAGGGTATTGCGTACATTTTTCCAGTGCGATGGTCATTATGCTTCGTACACAAGGCATACCAGCTAGATGGGTGAAGGGCTTTGCGCCCGGCACCGTATCTTCGGAGCAGCCGGATGCACGAAATGATACCGCCCATGCAGGAGTGAAGCTGACCGCCTATGAGGTGAAAAGCAAGGATGCCCATGCTTGGGTAGAAGTGTACTTCTCAGGAGCAGGTTGGGTGCCTTTTGATCCGACGCCGGGGTATGGCGGCGAGGGAACAGCCGCGGGAGCAGCGCTCGCGGGCTTGGCCGGCGGCACAGCCGGCAGTGCGGCGGCAGGCGGCGAAGGGGCCGCCGGAGCTTTTGCCAGCGCTGCTGCGCGCCCGATAGGGCAGCGCGCGCAAGCGCTGGCTGTGGCGGCGGCTGAGCAGGCCGCCACGGCTCTCGCGCAAGGGGCGGATGCCCTTGCGCGTGCGGCGCTTGGCGCCGCCGAGGCAGCGGCGGGGGCGACGCCCGCCGCTAAAGGCGCCGCAGGCGCGGCTGCGCTGGCGCTGGCAGCCGTGCTCTGCGCTGCGGCGCAGCATAGGCGGCTGCGCCTGCGGCTGGCGCTGCGCCGCTACAGCGCCGCCTCCCGCGGCGGGACGCCGGACCGCGGCAGCGCCGGCGTCCAAAAGCAGTTTGCCGCAGTATCGGCGGCAATCTGGCCACAGCTGGACCGCTGCGTAGCCAAAAGGCAGCCGCAGCAAACAGCAAGGCAATACGCAGCAGCGCAAGCCGCTCTGCTGCCCACCTCCCAGGCCGAAGCCTTGCAGCGCTTCGTCACCTGGGATGACGCCGCCCGCTATGGGCAGCGGCGTGCCTGGCAAGCGCCGCTGCCGGAGGAGCTGTCGGCAGCGGTCGCCCTATTATGTGCCCGCAGGCATTCCGCGCGGCGCACATAACCAATCGGAGCAAGCCAGCTCCATCAGCTTGCTCCGCATCTCCAAAGAAGCAGGCAGTCCACTAACCATGCGACTGCCTGCTTCTTCTTTTTCCCCATCATACTCCCATCCTTCCTCACCGTTCCCATTCATCTTAGTCATACCAGGAGCTCCCTAAGCTCAAACGACGCACAGACAAAAGGCTAGTGATGAGAACCATTTTCAACTATAATAAAATGGAGCTTAAAAGGACAGATAACGCTTATCTGTATCGGGATGTGAATTGAGTGAATCGAATGAATCGTATGAACTGGAATGACCAGCTGTTGTTGTGGCATGAAGCGACTGTTAAATTGCTTGATATCAGGCATGTGGCTTTGGGGAAAAATGAAGAGCTGCGCGGCTATTTATTGCCTTCCAGCAGCTTTATATGGATAACGCGCGGACAAGCGTTGGTGACACTGGATGGGGAGAACTATGCTGCCCAGCGCTTTCGCCTGCTGCATGGTGGCAAGGGGATGTGCCTAAACATTGTTCCGTCAGCGGATGTAATCGAATACGATCTTATTTTTTATAAAGGACATTTGGCTGGTCAAGGCAATCGAAAGCTTCAGCAGCTAATGGAGCACAGCAATCCGTTTCAAATCCAATACGGCTTTGCTCCGCAGAACCCGCTTGCGCTGCATACGATTGTGCGGAAAATGGAGGAAAGCTGGGGCAAGCTAAGCATGCTGGACAAGCTGGGCTCGAAGGGGCTGCTTTATCAGTTTGTGCATGAGTTGATGGGCCAGCTTACGGCTCAGGAAATTGCCGCAATTCGGCCAGACTTGGTATGGCAGGCGATTCGTTATATCGAAGACAACTACCCGGAGCCGATTACAGTTGAAGGTCTGGCAGGGCTGCTAGGCTGCAGTGCCAGCTATTTGTCGCGTTTATTCAAAAAACAGCTGGCAACGACGCCGAACGACTATTTGATAAAAGTTCGCATGGATCACGCCAAGCAGCTGCTTTCGGACACGCAAGCTACGCTGCAGGAAATTGCGGCGAGCACCGGTTATCTGGATGTGTATTATTTTAGCCGTGTGTTCAAAAAGCATACCGGATTGCCGCCGCTTCGCTTCCGCTCCCGAGCCTCAAGCGGCAAATTAGTTCAGAATAATCCATTTCATCGGTCAGGGCAAGCCATTGTCCCCCATCCAACCCACAGCTACAATTACAATGATAATAGTTATCAACCAGTTGGAGAGGGAGATTTAGCAATGTATAAGGAATTAAAATTGTCGATGGCTGCTGTTATGCTGCTTTGCATGGCTCTATTGTTCAGCGGGTGCGCAGGTTCTGCGGCCGTAAATGATCGCTCGATAACGGCAGAAGCGTCGGCAACGGGGGAAAACAGCGCGGTGCAGCAAGCGCTGCAAACCAAGGTTGTACAGCATGTAATGGGCGAGACGGAAATTCCGGTTAACCCGCAGCGAATAGCGGCAAGTGGCCTAGAGGATATTTTGCTGGCGCTTGACGCACCTATTGTGCAGGCACAGGCGATGAAGGGCCAGTATTTATATGAAACGCTGCAGGAGAAAAACATTCCGGCCATTTACACGCCAGACAGCTTGAACTATGAGGCTATTTTGGATGCGAAGCCGGATTTGATTATGGCCCATTTGCTGCCGACCGATAAAGAAAGTTATGAAAAATTGAGCAAAATCGCTCCAACGATCGTTTACGATCGTGGTGACTGGAAAACATCCATGGCAGCTATCGGCAAAGCCATCGATCGGGAAGAGCAAGCTCAGGCAGTCATTGATGCGTACAATGAGAAGCTGGAGCAAACCAAAGAAGCTGTTGCGAAGGCTGTAGGCGCCAATAATTCCGTCGCGTTTATTCGCCCGTCTCAAAGCGATGTGCAGGTCTTTTTCCCGGCGTTCGCATACACTAGCCTTGTCTACAAGGATGTTGGCTTAGCTACGGATGCCTCTGTCGTAGAATTGGAGCAGAAGGAAGAAGAGGGCATATGGGGAGTAGGCGAGTCGCTGGAGAAGCTGCCCGAAATAACGGCTGACCATTTATTTGTGACGGTTGGCGGATCATTTGATTCGGAGGAAGAAGCTCAGACGGCTTTGACTGAACTGGATGAAATCGAACAAATGAAAGTGTGGCAGGAAATTCCGGCCGTAAAAAAAGGCAATGTGCACAAAGTATCAGCGAGACATTGGATGCTGAATGGGCCAACAGCTGACAGCATGAAGCTGGACGATGTGCTCCAGGCACTCGTTAAATCTTAAAGCAGCGCAGCAGCTCTGTAGGGGGCCTTCCGTCATGGAAGGTCCTTTTTACCGCCGTTATACTACCTTTTTTATCCATATGAGGCGCTTCTCCTTTAAAAAAGAAGGATTATCGTCGCTCAGCCTTGACTCGCTCAAAGCGCCTTATATATAATTACTACATTAATTGAGGGAGGCTCGGTAATGAACAAGCCAAATGAAATCATCATTGTTCTGGACTTCGGAGGACAATACAATCAGCTAATCGCACGTCGCATTCGTGATTTGGGCGTATACAGCGAGTTGCTGCCATTTAATACATCGGTTGAGCGCATTCGTGAAATTCAGCCGAAAGGGATTGTGTTCTCAGGAGGTCCAGCCAGCGTATACGAAACGAACTCGCCGCTTGTTGACCCGGCAATCTACGATCTGGGAATTCCGATCTTTGGCATTTGCTACGGCATGCAGCTGATGTCGCATCAATTGGAAGGTAAAGTAGAGCGCGCAGGCAAACGGGAATACGGTAAAGCAGAGGTTGATTTTACGCCGGACAGCCGTTTGACGCAAGGCCTAGACGCTCGCCAGACCGTATGGATGAGCCACAGCGATCTCGTAGTAGAGCCGCCAACAGGCTTCAACGTTGACGCAAGCACGGAGCATGCTCCAATTGCGGCAATGAGCAACCCGGACAAGCACTTCTATGCGGTGCAATTCCATCCGGAGGTTCGTCACTCTGTATTCGGCAATGAAATGATTCGCAACTTCCTCTACAACATTTGCGACTGTGACGGCAACTGGTCGATGGAGACATTTATCGAGGATACAATCCGCGATATTCGCGATCAGGTTGGTGACAAGAAGGTACTATGCGCCCTTTCCGGCGGTGTAGATTCCTCCGTTGTTGCGATTTTGCTGCACAAGGCGATCGGCGATCAGCTTACTTGTATGTTTATTGACCACGGCTTGCTCCGCAAGGATGAAGCAGAAGGCGTTATGGAAACATTCGTGGGCAAATTCGATATGAAGGTTGTCAAAATCGATGCAAGAGAGCGTTTTATGAGCAAGCTTGCGGGTGTTGACGATCCTGAGCAAAAACGTAAAATTATCGGCAACGAATTCATTTACGTTTTCCAGGAAGAGTCGGATAAATTCGATGACTTTGAATTTTTGGCGCAAGGCACGCTGTATACGGATATCGTAGAGAGCGGTACAGCTACAGCCCAAACGATCAAGTCCCACCACAATGTCGGCGGATTGCCGGAAGACATTAAATTCAAGCTTGTAGAGCCGCTTAAAGCGCTATTCAAGGATGAGGTTCGTAAAGTCGGTTCCGAGTGCGGATTGCCAGATGCCATCGTATGGCGTCAGCCATTCCCAGGTCCAGGCCTTGCGATTCGCGTGCTTGGCGAAGTAACCGAAGAGAAGCTGACGATCGTACGCGAGTCGGATGCGATTCTTCGCGATGAAATTGCCAAGGCTGGTCTCGACCGCGAAATTTGGCAATACTTTACTGCGCTTCCGAACATGAAGAGCGTAGGCGTTATGGGCGATGCCCGCACGTATTCCTACACCGTAGGTATCCGCGCCGTTACGTCGATTGACGGAATGACAGCAGACTGGGCGCGTATCCCTTGGGATGTGCTTGAGAAAATCTCCGTTCGTATCGTAAACGAAGTGGACAACGTTAACCGTATCGTTTATGACGTTACGTCTAAACCACCAGCTACGATTGAGTGGGAATAGTCGTAACGTAGCATAATCAAAAAACTCTCTTTCTTTTGCGCTTAATGGCAATGGAAAGAGAGTTTTTTTATATTCAGCACCCATTAAACGCTTGTCACATGCTCCTCGCAATCCATAGAGCAGAAGCCGTGATGGGTCTCCTCGCAGTCCGGGCATACAATATGCTGACGGTGACAAGTATCATCGGCGCAGTTAATATAGGTTTCCGCGGGAGCTTCGCAGTGATAGCATTTTCCGACGACGACAGCTTCATCCGTGCGGTTAATGGTCACCGAAATCCGCTCATCGAACACATAACATTTACCATCAAAAAGCTTTCCTTGAACTTCCTCGTCTTTGCCATAGGTGACAATGCCGCCATCAAGCTGATAGACATCCTTGAAGCCTTCGCTTAGCATGACGCCAGTCAGCTTCTCGCAGCGGATACCGCCAGTACAATAAGTAATGATCGGCTTGTCCTTCATATCCGCCATATTTTCGCGAAGCCATTCCGGAAATTCCTTGAAGGTTTTAAGATCAGGCCTGATCGCATTGCGGAAATGTCCGAGATCGTATTCGTAATCGCTTCGGCCATCAAGCACGATGACATCTTCTCTTTGCAAATAGTCGTGGAACTCTTTGGGAGACAAATGCGTTCCAGTTAACGTATTAGGATCAAGCGGTTTGTCGTAGCGGAGAGTAACGAGCTCCTTTTTATAACGGACAAACATTTTTGGGAATGCATGCTGATCAGCTTCATCAATCTTAAATACCATATCGGCAAATAACGGATTGGAGAGCAGGTCTCGCATATATTGCTCGGTTTGCTCAATCGTTCCGGAAACCGTGCCATTAATGCCTTCGTCCGCAATAAGAATGCGGCCTCGCACGTTTAACTCCTTGCAGTAAGCCAGATGTTCGGCTGCGAATGGCTCCGCATCGGGGATCGCAACAAATTTATAATACAATAAGACCTGATAATTGGAATGGTTGTTCATTGCCAAATTCCTTTCTGTAACTAAGTTGAGAACATATTATATTGTAATAGACATAGGACATGTTCACAACACCAACTGTGCTTATAATTTCGTTAGGATGACATCGTTTTTTAATCCAATCCAGTCATTTTCTGCTAAATTAAGCTCGAAACCACCTATAACGATGTAATTGACTTTAATATAGCTTAGTTATAAGATATGTATAAGATAGACAGAAGGTATAGAGAGGATGCAGGTGGAAATGGAGAATTTGAAACTCGAGTATTACCTCAAGCTATTTCAAACCTTCGAGATACTGGAGCGGAAATGGATTAAGGATTGGAATCAGAACAATCAAGTGGGACTTTCAAAAAGTCATATTAGAATACTTGGAATATTAAATGACAAAGGCCCTCAAAGACCCTCTAAGCTGGCGGACGACCTAAACATAACGACGGGCGGCATAACGCTGCTTACAAAAAAAATGCTTGATGACGGCTATATCATCCGGTCAGAGGGCCATCGGGACCGCAGAGTGGTGCAGTTGGAAATCAGCGCTACAGGCAAAGACATTTTAGCCACAGCGCAAGAAGAAATTAATCGGCTCATGGAAAATATGTTTAATAAGATGACGTTGGAAGAAATGCAGACAATGGCTGCACTTTTAAACAAGCTGCTATAAACAATAGAAATGGAGTGCATACAAATGAGCGTAGTTTGGACCAAAGACAACATCACAGATGTGTCAGAGCAAGTAGTCATTATTACAGGCGCGAATAGCGGGTTAGGTTTTGAAACAGCAGCAGCACTAGCTGAAAGAAAGGCGAAGGTTATATTAGCTGTTCGGAACATGGAGAAGGGAAGCGAGGCAGTCGGCAAAATAAAGTCGCTCTATCCGGGTGCACATGTGACACCGATGCAGCTCGACCTTGGTGATTTGAATAGCGTTAGGACGTTCGCTGCAGATTTTATGAATCAATATGAGTCGCTGTCTATTCTTATCAATAATGCAGGCATTATGATTCCGCCGCTTCGCTTGACCAAGGATGGCTTTGAATCACAGTTTGGCGGAAACCATTTGGGCCATTTTGCACTGACAGGCCTGCTCTTGCCAACGTTAATTTCGACTCCAAATGCAAGAGTTGTTACCGTAAGCAGTATAGCTGCTCATAATGCCGCTATCGATTTTGACAATTTAGACGGTTCCAAGGGATACAGCGCTATAAAGTTTTATGGACAAAGCAAGCTGGCCAATCTCATGTTTGCCAGAGAGCTTCAAAATAAGCTGCGTTCCAATCATTTAGATGTGGCAAGCGTAGCCTGTCATCCGGGAATATCCAATACCAATTTATTTTCCTTCGGTTCAGGAAAACAGGCCAACACATTCATGCGTATGCTTACGGGTTTATTAAGTCAACCAGCACATATGGGGGCTTTGCCTACCTTGTATGCTGCTACAGCACCTACAATCAAGGGCGGGGAGTATATAGGCCCGGATGGCAGAGGCGGCAGGAAAGGTTATCCTAAGAGTGCCGAGATTATTAATAAATTATACGATGCTGATATTTCAAATCGGTTATGGAATATTTCAGAAAGCTTAACGGGTGTTTCTTACAAGTTCAACTAGAGTATATATGCCAATCAGAATTGTGCGGTTACTTTTTACTTAGCACTTATCCGAGGCTAATCTCATCTGGAAGCTAAAAAGAGGCTTAAAGACCGCCGCATGCGAGTGTTGCAGGGAGCAAGCAGCTCGGGGCGCGCTAACTCCTTTTTTGAAGGACTGAGTTTCCGCTATTCTGACATGTGAGACGATTTGAGACCTTAAGCGGACAGGGGAGCCGTTATGGCTCTTTCACGTCAAAATCATGTTTGGCAGTGCAATAGCGTCTCCTGAGTCCGCATTTCCTGCCATAGCCCGTGATTTGGTTGAAATAGCGTCTGCTGTGTCCGCGGAGAATATGCACGAAGCTTAAATAACTCCCTTCCGTGTGCGATAAACCGCAGCCTCAAGGGAACTTATTAATATTTGCGATGTGATGAGCTTACTTAGGAAACTGCAAGGGGATGAAATTGTTGAACAATCCCGCAGCTGTGATTTTTTCAGATTCACTAATTTCGGTTGTGCATACACTTAAAACTACGTAGCTTTGACAAGTGGTTACTTTCTCAATAATCGTTGTGCCGAGTAGGTCCACGCCCAAATTGATAATTAAACTGTTGCTTTCCTCTTTGATGTGCCCTTTCAGCCACTCGGCGTATTGCTGCTTGCTAGGAACCGTTACCGCGGCTATTACAAGTAGGAATAGAACGATGATAACCGTATATTTTTTCACAACCAACCATCCTTTATGTACATAGTCATATTTCTGAATCACTCGCGGTTTGCCAAGCTGCTTCAAGCCAAATACGATGCCTCAAATGTATTGGAATATGTTAGCCTGTATATAGGCATTATAGCTAGTTCGAAGCTTGAGAGGAATACAATTTTGGGAATTATTTGATTATAGCAGAAAAGGATGATAGGGATGAACAAGTATGGGGTGGTCGCCATTCATGCTGCGCGGCTCATTTTAGATGATGGCAATATTCAGCCCTTAACTGCGTGGAATTCAGCTGCTTCGAGTCTTTTTGGCGAAGGTACTTCTTCACAGAAAAAAAGGTGTCCTAAAAATTCCTTTCTTGGTTTATGTGAGGAAGGGCTAGTGCATGGTATACATAAAGGTAAATACACGGTTACTGATGGATCGCAGTTAAATAAGCAATATGCCATTTGTGCTGTTCAGATTTTACGAAGCCAGCCTGAACTAATAAATGATAAGTCAGGATTATGGAAGGAAGTTATGAAAGGTGTTCAGAAGAAACACAATTCACAAATGGATGTTGTACTCGCATTATGGAACAGTAAGTTAATCGTCGAGGAGTAAAAAAGGGGTATGCAGATTTTCTCAGGTGCGAATACGCAGCTACGCAAAGTCTTTAACGCATTCGCACCTTAAGAAAAGGTCTACCTATAATTTAACTTTCATTATTTTGTTTGCTTCGCCAGCCATTCCATAAGGGTGACGGCTTTACCGCCCACCTTCACAGGCTTGCCATTATAGTCGCTCAACACTTCATTGTTCAGTACATAAATCCAGGACCAATGGCCATTGTATTCATATGGATTGTTGTTTCCATTGCCTTTGACGTACTGGCCGCTCTTGTCGAGCACGGTGTCAAAATAAGAATAATGGACATCTGGTGCACCAGCAGCAATGAGCCGCTTATAGGTAGGCGTTGTGTTCTTTGAAGTATCTACGGTTTGATCCGCTCCGGCGGCCGTAAACCAGATCGGAACATTTTTAAGCTTGGCGATATCCCTGTTAGTTAACCAAGAGTCCAAATAGGCCTCTGCCGATGGATAAGCAGCTGCAAAATAATTAGGGTTCGCAAGAAGCATATTAAGGGTCATAAATCCGCCGTTTGAACAGCCGCCAATATAGATACGCTTCGGATCAATATTCGCTTTATTGTCTTTGACATATTGTTTGATTAAGGCCGTCAAGGCGCTTGTATACATGCTGCTGCCATCCTGCGTATATTGCCCGGTTCCGTTATTCATCCAGAAGGTAGGTGTTTGGGGTACAAGAACAGCTGCTTCGCCAAAAAACTTCTGTACAGAGTCTTCAGCTAATGCGGTTACCCGGTTGCCCAATAGGGCTATACGAGGGTCGGTTCCCCCTTCTCCAGCTCCGTGGAGCCAGATAATTAACGGGAGCTTCTTCTCGTCGGAATCAGGCACATAAGAGGCATAGGTAAGCGCAATGTTGCCATGTTTAGAGTCTTTATAATTGAATTTTCCTGTTGTATCAAATTTGTCGACAGTCTGTTCCAAGACCGTATGAGGAGTTTCCTTCGTCGTTGTCAAATCATTAATGGCGTTTCCGGCATTATCCTTGAGCACTTTCTGCTGAATGATTGTATATTGAATATCCACATATTGATTCGTAAAGGTTTGCAGATCATAGTTAAACGTGCTTGCAGTTGCAAGATCAGGATGAACGCTCATCTCAATCGTAATGTACCGGCCGGTTTGCTGATCCAGTTTATTGCCTTCCTCGTCGGAAAGGTAGGTGTTAGTTATTTTTCTGCTGCCGCTATCGAAGCCGTCATAGGAGCTTTGGGTTTCGAAGTTGAACATGGGATAATTGCGCTCCACCAATACCTTGAAGCTGTCAGTAGCCAGCGAGTTTCCTTGAATCGTGCTTCCGGTGTTCAGGACGATTTTATGCACGCTTGGCCCCCAGTCAAAGCCCTTCACAATGAGCGAGTAGGAAGGCTGTACAGATTTGGAATCTGAATTGTTTGCGCTTACATTTGTGAACGCAAAATTGGTTGAGGTAACCGCCAAAACAAGCAGGCTCGAAAATAATCCTTTGTTCATCTTCATGATCATACTCCTCCATTTCAATTGGCTGCTTTAAGTAAGCGTATCACTTCAACCATAAAATGACAATAAAATTGAAGGATAAAGCGCCTCCCTCCATGTTCCAATTCAACAGGTATGAGAAGCTTCATAAATATTTCCGCAAAAATTCATATCCATTTAAGGTTGCTTGTCTATAATAGGTATTGTTCACATCAATATGGGACAGAAATGAGAGGCTACCATTATGAAAAAGACATTAGCAGCAAGTATGCTGATGATCAGTATTATGTTCAGCAGCACATTGGCGTCAGGCGCAGCAGCAGCGGACAACTTAAATCGACTACAAGGCAACCAAAGTTCAATCGAGAGCGCACAACCAGATGGAGCGGACCAGTCTGCTTCCAAATAGGCGAGTACACCTTAACGATTGCAAAATAGCCAAAAAAGACTGATGAGCCGTCATCAGTCTTTTTTGTACGCGTTTCTAGAGGTGCCGCACGCAGGAGCCGCTAGCCGCTAGCCCCCGCCTAATCCCCGCGAGATAGATGAACATAAAAGCTGGTTGACTCGCCAACTGTACTTTTCGCGTAAATTTTCCCCTTATGCTGATCGATGATAGATTTGGCAATCGCCAAACCAAGTCCGTATCCGCCTTGCTTGCGCGCCCTGGAGGAATCGGTTCGGTAAAAGCGGTCAAAAATGCGGGTCAGATGCTCAGCGGCAATTCCTTCACCAGTGTTGGTGAGCAACAGCACGACATCGTTTTGCTGCTTCTGGAGCGACATCGTAACCGTTCCCTTGGCGCTTGTGTATTTGACCGCATTATCCAGCAAAATCATGACGACTTGCTTAATCTGCTCACTGCTGCCCAGCACCATCAAATCTGGCTCAATCTCATAATCCAGAGACACATTTTTTTCGAATATGACAGCTTCCATCGTTAAAATAATATTTTCAACCGCTTCACTCATATTGAACTGTCTATAGATCATGTTTGCTCGGGAATCATCCATTTCCGTTAAATACAGCAGGTCATTGGTCAGCTTCGTCATTCTTTCTGTTTCTGATTTGATATAATGCAGCCATTTCGCCTGATTGTGAATCGTATCCTCACTATTAGAGAGCAATACATCCGTATTGGTGTTAATGATCGTAAGCGGTGTTTTCATTTCATGGGAAGCATCGGCGATAAATTGCTTCTGCTTATCGAAGGCTTCCTTCACGGGTCTGATCGATTGGTTAGCGAAGAAACGGCTGGTGAAAAACAAGATGATCAGCATCGCGAGTCCAACGAAAGAGAACGTATAAATTAAATTGGTCAAAATCTCTTGCTGGGCGGTGACGTCAAGGAAGACCAGGTTATATCCTTCATTGGTCTGCTGCTTGATAAAAGCCCAGTGGCTCCCATCTAAATTGAACTGTCCGGTGTTTTTATTCACCGTAGAGGCCTCCTGCACAGCAGCGATGCAAAATGCATTGTCTACTGCAAATGGAGAATTCGTGCTTGTAATATTCCACTCGGCATCTGTTTTCAGTGAAAAAGCAACCGAACGCTCCGGCCTTGAATCTCCATTATCCATAGGTCCGCTATCCATGGGTCCACTCTCTATAGCTCCGTTATTAATAGATGCAGAAGGAGAATCGTCCTTGTGCCTGCCGGAGGGGGAAGAATTAGAACCGCCAGAGGGCTTCTGATAAAAATCAGCTACCCGGTGAATCTCATCGTTGATATCTGCCTGTACATTACGGTACGTAATAACGTATATAGAGGCGAAGGCGATCAGCATGACGAACGAAATGATGACCAAATTAACGATAAGAAACCGATTTCTGAGCTTCGTGAACATTAGGCAGTCACCTCTAATACATACCCTACGTTTCGAATCGTGTTAATGCGTACCGTCGAATGTAGGAACGTAAACTTTTTCCTCAAAAAAGAGATGTATACCTCCACATTGTTGTGCTCCGCCTCTGAGTCAAAGCCCCATAGCTTCTCAATAATCAGCTCCTTGGAGGTGATCGCCTGCTTCCTGACGATCAGCAGTTCGAGTAGAGCACTTTCCTTCAAATTGAGCTTTATTTCTTTATCTTTAACGGAAAGCTTCAAATTCGCCGTGTTTAATTCGATATCTCCGAACTTTAACGCATCCTCCGGCAGCACCTCGCCTTTGCGCCTTAGTGCAGCTCGTATTCGGGCAAGCAGCTCCTCCGATGAAAAAGGCTTGGCGATATAGTCATCCGCTCCATGGTCAAGCCCAGCCACCATATCGGTAATTTCCCCTTTTGCGGTCAGCAGAATGACCGGGGTAGATACGCCCTCTTTACGAAGCTGGGTAAGGACGCTGATTCCGTCCATTTCTGGCATCATAATATCAAGCAGCAGCAAATCATAGATGCCGCTTCGTGCATAGTCGAGCCCGGAAACGCCATCATGGACAGCGTCAACGGCGTAATTATGCTTCTTTAATATTTGGCTCAACGCTTCAGCTAAATGAAGCTCATCTTCTACAATTAAAATTCTCATGGCCAGTCATCCTTTATATATAGGTTGTGTATCAAGGTGAAACGGCCGAAAGCCGTCCTTGGTGACGCGGCGCGTTTCATTCCGAGAAATAGAGAGAAAGGATAACGAAATGATATCCCTTCCTATATTTTTAATAAGGCCATTATATCAGGATTACCTTTAGTCAACCTTAATGTTTGCAGCGGAAAGGCCTCGTTTGACAAGGTTTCTTAAAAGCATGGTGAAAAAGGCGTAGCGGAATGAAAAGGCAGGCCTTGCGAAGCGTCAGCCAAGCTTTTCATGCAGTGCAGCCCCATTTTCACCACTTTTTTAAAATTAAAATATTGTAAATTCATTTAAGTTTCGTTAAAGGTTTGGGGACTAAGATACGAATATAGCAAGCGAGAACATAACGCAAACCACAAACGAGATCGCCAAGCCAATAACATGCGAGACCAAATAGAGAGGATTTGAACGATATGGCTATTGAGGTTTTTAACCGATATGAAAACAAATATTTGCTCAACAGTGCAGCCTACCGCAACTTCTACCTTCAACTGCTGGAATATATGGAATTGGACGATTACAACAAGCAGCATGAATTTTACTCCATCACCAACCTGTATTATGACACCGAGCATGATGCCTTGATTCGCAACAGCCTGTCCAAGCCGAAGTATAAGGAAAAGCTTCGCCTCCGAGCTTACGGCACTCCTAAGGAGGATGCCAAGGTTTATCTGGAAATTAAGAAAAAGGTGTTTGGTCTTGTTAACAAAAGAAGAACGGGACTGAAGCTGAACGAAGCCTATGAATTTGTCCGTACAGGACTTCAGCCGGAGCTGCAAGGGTACATGAACAAGCAGGTGCTGCAGGAAATCACCTATTTTCTTCACCAATATGAATTGCAGCCTAAAGTGTATCTGGGTTATGACCGTAAAGCGTTGTTCAGCAAAGAGAATCGTGACCTCCGCATTACCTTTGATACGAACATTAATTGTCGGCGGTATGATCTGAGGCTCGAGAGCGGCAATTATGGCGAACCGCTGCTGGAGCCTGGACAATGGCTCATGGAAGTGAAGGCAGAGAAGACGATCCCGATGTGGCTGTCGAGAATGCTGTCGGAGCATCAGATGTATCGCACAAGCTTTTCGAAATACGGCAATGAATATAAAAAAATGCTGAAAAACAGCAAGCTAGAAATGGAGAGTGTCCTTTATGCTTGATTCTCTTTTTTCCTCAACGCTCACGACAACGGATTTGACCTTTAGCACAGCCGTTATCACGATTTTATTATCCCTTGTTCTTGGTGGAATGATCAGCTATACCTATATGAAAACGAACCCGAATGGCTATTCGCAAAGCTTTACACTGACGATGGTGCTGCTGCCCGTCATAGTGGCGATTATCATTTTGCTTATCGGCAGCAATATCGCTCGAGCGTTCAGCCTTGCAGGAGCCTTCTCCATAATCCGGTTTAGAAGCGCGCCAGGCGACCCTAAAGACATCACCTTTGTATTGTTCACTATGGCAGCGGGTCTAGCTTGCGGAGTCGGTTCATTCGGTTACGCGGTATTGTTCACGATTATTCTTTGTGTACTCATGGTGATTCTTAACCGCGTTAAATTTGGCGTAAGAAAGACGCTGCAAAAAGTGCTGAAAGTAACGATCCCGGAAAATCTCGGGTATGAAGAAGCATTTGCTGAAGTGTTTGCTGAGTTCAAGGTAGGATATGCGCTAAGCAAGATCCGCACGACTGAACTTGGCAGCTTATATGAGCTGGTTTATACCGTTACTATTGATGAGCAGACGAACCAAAAGGAATTTCTGGATGCGATTCGCTGCAGAAACGGAAATCTGGATATCTCATTAACAATGAGCCCAACTATGAATGACTATTAAGCGTAAACGGCTGTCGCCGTCTTCTGACGGCAAAGCTACCGTTTCGCGGTGAAATATAAGAGGATTATAAGGGTGAAACTTATGAATTCTTATATTTTAAACCAACCTAAACTGAGAGGATGATTTATATGAAAAAGAATAAATTTCGCGAGATGTTAGGTGTTTTGCTCATTTGCTCGGTCGTATTGTCGGCTTGCAGTACTTCATCACAAGCAACAACAACAACAACGTCAGCGGTTACTACGTCAGCTACTACCGCAGCCGCTAGTTCACAAAGCAGCGATACCACTGCTGCTGCATTGCCAGCCAGTGTTGCCGTATCGGATGTAGTGACGTTTGACGAGGCGGAAAAGGCTGTTGCTTGGAGCGCCGAGACGTCCACGACGATCAAGCTGAATGGAACAAGCGCTGCCGTTACTGGCTCAGGAGCAAAAGCTTCGGGCGGCTCCGTAACGATTTCGGCAGCCGGCACCTACGTTCTCAGCGGAACGCTGAGCAACGGGCAAGTTGTAGTGGATGTACAGGATGATGGAGACGTTCATCTCGTGCTTAATGGAGCTGCCATTCATGATAACGACAGCGCTGGAATCTACATCAAGGAAGCGGGCAATGTAGTCCTTACGCTACAGGAAGGTACGGAAAACACGATCTCCGATGGTGATACCTACGTATTCGCGGATGCTGCAACGGATGAGCCAAGCGCAGCTATTTTCAGCAAAGCGGATCTGGCGATTAATGGTACGGGCAAGCTGACGGTAGTCGCAAGCTACAATGATGGAATTACAAGCAAAGACGATTTGAAAATCGTATCTGGAACCATCGACATCACGGCTGCGGATGACGGCATTGTCGGTAAGGATATGGTTGCGATCGCGGATGGCACGGTAACGATTAAAGCTGAAGGAGACGGCATTAAATCGACGAATGCTACCGATGAGGGCCGTGGATTTATCGCGATTGCGGATGGTACATTTACGATTGAAGCCGGTAATGACGGCATTCAAGCTGAAACAGCGCTGATTGTAGATGGCGGCACCTTTAATCTCGTAACAGGTGGAGGCAGTGTGAACGGTGAAGTGAAGCAGGAAGAGGGCCCAGGTGGCATGCAAAGAGGCGGAATGAATGCCACTTCGGCAGCAGGCACATCAACCGACGCAGCGGCGACAGCCACTACAGAAACTACGGCAACCGAATCAACGAGTGCGAAGGGGCTTAAGGCAGGCGGCGATCTGACGGTTAACGGCGGCACCTTCGCCATTGATTCAGCAGATGATGCCCTGCACAGCAACAGCAATGTGACGGTAATAGGCGGAGAGCTAGAAATGGCTTCGGGTGATGACGGCATTCATGCTGACGCACTGACGACGATCGCCGGAGGCAGCATTAACATCACGAAAAGTTACGAAGGCATTGAAGGAGCAAATATTACGATCTCCGGCGGCGAGACGCATGTCGTTGCTTCCGATGACGGCATCAATGTAGCCGGCGGCAGTGATGAAACGAGCGAGGCGGCAGGAGGCCGGGCAGATCAGTTCAGCGCAGCCTCCAGCAACCTGCTCACCATTAGCGGTGGATATGTGACCGTGGATGCAGCAGGCGATGGACTAGACTCGAACGGCTCGATTACGATGACAGGCGGCACGGTTATAGTGAATGGCCCAACGGGCAACGGTAATGGTTCATTGGACTACGATGGCAGCTTTGACATTAGCGGAGGAACGCTTGTGGCAGCAGGAAGCTCAGGCATGCTTCAGGCCACAGCTGACAATTCCAGTCAATCCACCATCGCGATGACGTTCTCTGAGGCTCAGCAGGCGGGTACGCTAGTCCATCTGCAAGATAGCGATGGCAATACGATTATGACCTTTGCGCCATCGAAAAACTATCAATCCGTAGTGATTAGCTCACCGGAGCTTGCGCAAGGCGGTTCCTACACCCTCTACACAGGTGGAAGCTCAACCGGCAGCGATGCAGATGGCATGTATACGGATGGCGCCTATACAGGCGGAACGGAAGTGACCGATTTCGAAATTTCAAGCAGCGTAACTTGGTTGAATGAATCCGGCGTAACGACTGCCAGCAGCGGAGGCGGCTTCGGCGGTGGAGGTGGAGGAGGAAGACCTCAAGGCGGAGGCCGATAACCACAAAAATATACTAAAAAATGCCCTTTCGGACATCCTATCCGAAGGGGCATTTTTTGCCGTTATTCGCCTTTCCTCAAACGCTTTCATTTACGGAAAGCAACGATGAATGGAAGGGGGTCACAGCCTTTTTGGGAAGGAATTGCAATGAAAACCGAATGATTTAAGAGTGACCATTATAAATGTTCGTTTTAAATCATTGACAAACAAGGAAGCAATTGATTAAAATGAGTTTCTAAAAATAATGCATCAGTGGGCAGTATAATTTGACTTTGGGAGGCTAGTGATTAGCGATGGAACGATTTTTTCGCTTGAAAGAGCATGGTACGAACATTCGTACGGAGATTATGGCAGGACTGACGACCTTCATGACCATGGCGTACATACTGGCTGTTAATCCGATTGTGCTCACACCAGCCGGATTTGACTGGGGAGCCGTATTTTTGGCTACGGCGCTGTCAGCAGGTATTTTCACGATTGCCATGGGGCTGTTCGTTAATTTCCCCGTAGCTCTCGCGCCCGGAATGGGGCTCAATGCGTATTTCGCAGCTACGGTTATTTCTTCACAGGCGACTGGAAAGCCGATTTCCATCGCGATGGGACTTACAGCGGTATTTATTTCGGGTATTATCTTTATCATTTTGACCGTGACTCAAATCAGGCAAATGCTGATTACAGCCGTGCCGGACAGCCTTAAACATGCGATTACCGTCGGTATCGGCTTGTTTATCGCGATTATCGGCCTTAAGGGCAGCGGCATTATGACGATTGCCGTATCCAGCTTCACGGACATAAGCAAGGGCGCATATACCGACGTGTCGGGCTCGGAGACGGTCATTCACCTCGGCAGCCTGCACAATGGCACAGTAGCGCTTACGGTTATAGCACTGTTCATTATTGGAATTATGATGGTGCTTCGTATCCCTGGCGCGATTTTGTGGGGCATTTTGCTCACGACGGTCATTGCGATTGTTATCGGCCAGGTAAACGTCAGCGAGAAGCTGACCGGACAAACATGGGTGCCTGATTTTTCAAAAATGAATTTGTTCCACTTTGATTTCCCTGGCGTGCTGGAAGTTGGTCTCGTGACCGTCATTCTGACGTTTACCTTCGTCGAGCTGTTCGATACATTCGGAACGCTTGTCGGCACGGCGAACCGCGCTGGCTACATGAAAGATCCGGTGGAAGGCAAGAAGCGCATCGGCAAAGCGATGTTCGTGGATGCTATCGGCGTTAGCGGCGGGGCTATGCTCGGTACGAGCACAGTGACAGCGTATGTGGAAAGCTCCTCAGGCATCGCGCAGGGCGGACGTACGGGGCTCACTTCAGTTACGACGGGTATTTGCTTCCTGCTCGCCGTATTCCTCTCGCCGCTCGTTGCACTTGTGCCTCCAGCAGCTACGAATGCGGCTCTCATTATCGTCGGCGTGCTGATGATGCAGTCGATTAAGGAAATTGATTTCACGGATATGGTTTATGCGATTCCGTCATTTTTGACGCTCGCCTTGATGCCATTTACGTACAATATTGCGAACGGCATTTCGTTCGGTATCGTGTCTTATGTTGTATTGGCCTCTGTTGCCAACCTGTCAGGCAAAGCCAAAGAAAAATACCAAATCCACTGGCTCATGTGGATACTTGCCGTGCTTGTCATTTGTCGCTACGTATTCATGGGCGGCGAATAAATAACGAAAAGCGTTCAACCCGCTCATGCAGCAGGGTTGAACGCTTTTTTTGCGTTTATATCATGATAGAGAAATTCGTTCAAGCCATTACTTGAAAAATAGGAAGCTCGTTGGCAGCTTGCGGAGCTGGCGATCAGAAGGACTATTAATGACGCTGCCGTTCCAGATCAGCGACGAGGAGCCACCGCCATCGAGATTAAAGCCATTAACGGCGCCGTAGCGCTTAAGTAAAATTTGCAGCTCTTCCAGCGTCGCGCCGGAGCTGCCATTCTCGTTATAGCCATCGGCGACGAGAAGCAGCAGCTGATTGTCCTTGTAATTCGCGATGACCGTGCGCGGTGCGCGCTTCGGGCTATTTTTCCACTTGTCGGGAATCGGCATGGCGGCACCATTTTGCAGCAGGACAGGCACGAATGAAGCACCAAATTTCATATGCTGGCTGTCGAGCTGCGCCTTGCTGGTGAATTTCCCGCCTACGAGCTCGTTATCCTCATTCAAGCCGACAAAAAATAAATCGGCAAATGATGGCTCAAAGCCATTCACATATTCGCCGTCAATCATCGTCGTGCTTAGCGGGTAGCGAACGCCCTGAGCGTCTGCGAAGCCTCCGGCATTGATGCCGATATACGCGCCGAGACGCTTCACTGCTGCGAGCGTCGTCTCCGCGCCGCCATATTTGTCTCCGCCGAGCGCCATTTTCATCGCATCGTCTGATTTCAGCTCGATTTTCACCGCGTAGCTTTGAAAGTTTTGCGTCTTGATACGGAAGAGCTGGGCGCGAAGCTTGTCCGTATTAACGGTAGCCGACGGCGCTCCAAGCTTGCTCGTAATGAGCTGGTCATAAATATCAAGCGGTATGCGGGCTTGGGCAGCTGCGGTGCTGGCGATTTGCTTCATCTCCGCATTTGTCCGGTTATACAGCGTGATTTCCTTCTTTATCAAGTCTCCTGTCGCCTCGGCTGTTGTACGAGCCTGCTCCAGCCCCGCCGCTGTCTTCGAGGTGAAGGCTGCGGGCTCTTGCCGCTGCGCTTCAGCCTCGTGAACGGGAAAAGCTGCGGTAGACAGCTCAACGACCACCTCCGACAGCAGCAGCCAAAGCAGCATGCCAAGAAAAGGGGTACACGCGAGCAGCATGGTCCTATTCAGTGCTTTTACGGATACATTCATTTCAACACATCCAGATTTTTTTGCAGTTCGTTCAGCTTCTTCTTCACTTCATTAAGCTGGGTATACAGCTTGTTGCTGTTGTCGGTCTTGGAATCGGCATTGTCCTTCGTAAAGGTCAGCAGCTCATTCAAGGCATCCACCTTCGCATCGAGCTGGGCCAGCTCCTCCTTATAGGCAGCTTCCAGCTTGTCCATCCGCTGGGTGTAGTCCTGCTGCATCGCCGCGATTTGCGCGGACGTCTGGCGCTCCAGATCAGCGGCGACGTCATGCTGGATCTTGTCGCTATACCATTTGGCGCCCATGACGCCGCCAGAAATGAGAACGATCCAGATGATGACGAATACGAAAAAAGCGCGATTGCTCCGTTTGCGCCGCCGCAGCGGCTCATGGTGGCTGGAAAGCTCAGCTTCTTGCAAGTTGCTCATATTTTAACGTTCACCTCATTTTGAAAGTCTTATTGTGTGCTGCAACGAGGCTGAACGAACTGCAATCGTAACCTGACTTATACGGCTATAGTATTGGACGGAAAAAAAGCCATTTTGTTGCGCGTGTCACTACATTGTAACAAAGAATAGGGCGCAGGTCTTGTTGTCCTTTTGCGGAGGCTGGCAGTTGAGGTATAATAAGGGTCAGGCGATTGTATAGCAGCAGCGGCTGCAGCAAGCCTGTAAAGGAGGCTGTATAGACATGTCAGTTGAATTGAACGAAAACCAGAATGAGTCACCATCATATGAAAAGGCGATATTTGCCGGAGGCTGCTTCTGGTGCATGGTTTCTCCATTCGAGGAGATGCCCGGCATTATTGAGGTAGTATCGGGCTATACAGGCGGCCATGTGCCGAATCCGACCTATGAACAGGTCTGCTCGGAGACGACAGGCCACACTGAAGCGGTGCAAATTACATTTGATCCGGCGATTTTTCCCTATGAGAAGCTGCTTGATGTTTTCTGGCAGCAGATCGACCCGACTGATCTGGCTGGCCAGTTCGCGGATCGCGGCAACTCGTACCGTCCCGGCATCTTTTATTATAGCGAGGAACAACGGGAGAAGGCGGAAGCCTCGAAGAAGGCGCTTGATGCAAGCGGCCGGTTCGATAAGCCTATTGTAACGCCGATTGAACCGGCGGAGCCTTTTTATTTGGCGGAGGAATACCACCAAGGCTTCTACCGTTCAAATCCGCAGCGCTACAAATCTTACCGCAAAGGCTCTGGACGCGAGGATTTTCTCGCAAACCATTGGCAATTTAAGAAAAGTCTAGGAGAGCTGAAAGATCGACTGACGCCGATTCAGTTCGAAGTGACGCAAAACAGCGGCACCGAGCGGGCATTCACCGGCGAATATTGGGATCATAAGGAAGAAGGCATCTATGTAGATATCGTATCGGGAGAGCCGCTCTTCAGCTCGCGCGACAAGTTTGATTCAAGCTGCGGCTGGCCTAGCTTTACGAAGCCGATTCAGGAATCGAAAGTAACGGAGCACCGCGATATTAGCCATTTTATGATCCGTACGGAAGTCCGCAGCAAGGCGGCTGATTCGCATCTGGGACATGTTTTTAATGATGGCCCGGGACCAAACGGCTTGCGCTACTGCATTAATTCCGCAGCACTGCGTTTTATTCCAAAGGATCAACTTGAGGCAGAGGGCTACGGTGAGTACGCGGTCTGGTTGAAAGCTTAATTTGAGGATTGGGGGATTGGACATGCAAGTGGAAGAGGCTATACGGGGAAGACGTACAATCGGAAGAGTCAAGCAGGACCCGATTGATCGCCGCCTCATCGAAAAGCTGCTGGAGGCAGCCAGTTGGGCGCCTAGTCACCATAATACGCAGCCATGGAAGTTTATCGTCATGACAGGAGAGGGACGTGCCAAGCTGGGCGAAGGGTATGCGCGTGTTGCGCTTGCTTCGCTTGAGACTGGCATCGGTACCGCTTTGGAGGACCGCTTGGCGAAGGAGCGCTCTAAAGCCTATCGTGCCCCTGTCGTCATTGGCGTCGTATGCTCGCCGGCAGAGGACCCGCGCGCTGTCTATGCGGAAGAGCTGGCGGCGGCGCAAGCCGCTGTGCAAAACCTGCTGCTCGCTGCCCATGCCAATGGGCTGGGCGCCATCTGGCGCTCAGGCGAGCCGATGTACCATCCGCTGATGAAGGATACATTTGGCCTTGATGCGGAGGAGCAGTTTGTTGCCCTCATTTATCTCGGATATCCAGATATGCAGCCGTTGGAAGCGAAGCGGACGTCCGTTTCTGACAAAACGGTATGGCTGGAAGGGTAATTATCCTTCAAACAATCGAATGAATTGAATGATAGATTCATACAGCCCAAGGCACAAGTCTTCCTGAACCGCATTAGCATGCGGGGAGGGGAGGCTTTTTGGCGTGGAATAGCGGCCTTTGTACCGTGCAGCTGATAAAAAAAGTCGTGAAAATGGCAGTGATAGGTCGTCCAAGCGGCGGCATCGCGAGGGATGGCCAGACTACAATGAAGAAAAACAGATGAGCAGTCTGGTGAATAACCATGAGTTTGGTCACTGCCCTTCAAGAGGAGGAACTAAATATGCATTTTTCAAATCCTATATTAAGCGGTTTTTATCCTGATCCGAGTGTGTGCCGTGTGGGGGATGATTATTACTTGGTGACGAGCTCATTTGAATATTTTCCGGGCGTCCCGATTTTTCATAGTACGGATTTGGTCAATTGGCGGCAAATCGGACACTGCCTGACGAGAGAAAGCCAAGTACCCTTGCATGGCAGCCCAAGCTCCAGAGGGATTTTTGCGCCGACACTACGATATAACCATGGGCGTTTCTATATGATCACGACAAATGTAACCGTATTCAAAAATTTCTATGTTTGGGCAGACAACCCGGAGGGGCCATGGTCAGAACCGGTATGGCTGGAGGAATGGCCGGGTATCGATCCATCGCTGCTCTTCGATACGGATGGGAAAGTCTATATTACCGGAACGAGCATCATGTTTGGCGGTGAGCTTCCGGGCATTTATCAGGCAGAGCTGGACTTGCAGTCGGGCCGCCTGCTTAGCGAGCGAAAGCTGATATGGCAAGGAACAGGCGGTTCCTTTCCTGAAGGGCCGCATCTTTACCGAATTGGCGAGTGGTACTACCTCATCATTGCCGAAGGCGGCACCGAATACGGGCATATGGTGACTGCGGCGAGGAGCAAGGAGCCGTATGGCCCGTTTGAAGGCTGCCCGCATAATCCAATTTTGACGCAGCGCAGCACCGATAACCCGGTACAGGCGACGGGACATGCCGAGCTTATCCAAATTACTGAGCAGGAATGGTGGGCGGTGTTTCTGGGCATTCGCCCGATCGGCTACCCAGCGGCGCATCACCTGGGCCGTGAAACGTTTGGCGCACCGGTGACATGGACGGCGGACGGCTGGCCAATTATTGGTGACAACGGCCGGGCGGCATTGGAGCTGGACGCGCCGAATTTGCCGCTCAGCGAGCAGGAGCCTTGGCAGGAGCTGGATGATTTCAATGAGCCGGAGCTGGCGCTGCATTGGAATTTTCTGCGCAATCCGAGAGAGGCAAGCTGGTCGCTTTCGGAGCGTCCCGGCTGGCTGAAGCTGCAGGGCAGCGCCCACACGCTCGATGATACGGAGTCGCCTGCATTCATTGGGCGGAGGCAGCAGCATTTTAAGGCAAAATGGTCGACGTTAATGGCCTTTCAGCCGCAGCTGGGCGGAGAGGAAGCGGGGATGACGGTGCTCATGAATGAGCGCTTCCATTATGAAATTGCGCTCGTAAGGCTGGAAGGGAAAAATCAGGTGATTTTGCGCCGCCGGATCGGAAGCCTGTGGAAGATCGAGCACTCGGCGGATTATAGCGACTCTATTATTAGACTCGGCATAGAAGCTGATGAAACGCATTATACGTTCAGCTACTCGCCACCAGATGGGCAGACGCATGTATTAGGAACGGGAGAATGTGCCATGTTATCCAAAGAGGTGGCTGGCGGCTTTACAGGTGTATATGCCGGACTTTATGCAACGGGAAATGGGAAAATCAATACAGCGCCAGCGTATTTCGACTGGTTCAAATATGAAATAGAGGCATAGCAGGAAGCGTATGGCAGCTGGGAGCGATTTTCGACAAGGATTTCGACAAATTTCCCGATAAAGATTGATCTTCCTTCCTAGAGCGTGCTAAGTTTCATGATAATGGCGTAGCAGTTGGCCCATTATCTAAGTAGTCGCGGAGAACGGGGGGCTTTGTGGATGAACAGTCGATTGAAAATTTTATCGTGGAGCTCGATCCGAACGAGATTAATCACCAGCGTTTTGCTATTTACGCTGCCGCTCATTATATTGCTGCTGTATAACAGCTTTTATTCGATTGATGTGGTGCGCAATCAGGTGGCAAACTCGAACCGGAATATGATGACCTTGTATATGGATCAGATCGATCAGAGCCTCGAGGATGTAGATCAATATGTGAATAGCATCGCCGCTGTAGATCCGGATTTGCTGGTAATGGGCACGACAAGGCAGCCGGATGAATATTATATGGCGAAAATCAGCCTGTCCAACAAGCTGTCGCAGGCGCTGGCGATTTATAAAAGCATGGATGCTTTTTTCGTATACTCGGATCAGGAGAAGGAATTAATGCTTAGCCCGCAAGTGAGCAGGCCCTTTGGAGAACGGGAAAAAATGCGGTTTTTTTTGAACCAGGTGATGATGGACAAGGACAACAATGGGAGCCTGCTGCACACCGCCGATTGGAAAATTACGCAGTTGAATAATCAATATTATATTTATCATATCGTGGAATCGGGCGGCAGCTATATTGGTGCCTGGGTTAATGCCAATCGATTAATTGGCGGGCTGGGATTGATTGATCTGGGTGAAAAGGGGCAGTCGCTGTTGACGACGAGCGATGGAATCCCACTAACGTCCTCTACTCTGTTTCAGGATCATGGCATTGAGCTCAATCATAGCTTGGCTAATTATTATATGACCGGGGATCAAACCCGCTTTCTTGTCGTAGGCGCCCCTTCGCTTCGAGGGGATTTTAATCTAGTAGCCGTTATACCGGATGAAAAAATACTTGAAAATCTCCCTTATTTGCGAAGCCTGATTACCTTTGTCGCGCTAGGCTCGCTCATCATTTTACCGCTCGGCCTGTTAATGCTGCGCCGGGAAATATTGCTCCCGCTGAACCGGATTTTGGCGGCGATGAAGCGGATACGTGAAGGCAATCTGGATGTCCGTATCAAGGCCGCTCCTAGCGCCGAGGAATTTCAGCTAGTTAACGAAACGTTCAATACGATGATGGCGGATATTCAGCAGCTGCGTATTGATGTATACGAGGAGCAGCTCAGCAAGCAAAAGGTGGAATTGCAGCATTTGCAGCTGCAAATCAATCCCCATTTTTTCATGAATTCCCTGAATATGATGTACAGCCTTGCCCAGGTGCGCAATTATGAGCTGATTCAAGAGCTGACGCTGTGCTTGGTGGGCTATTTCCGCTATATGTTCCGCAGCAACCTCAGCTTCGTTTCCTTGAAGCAGGAGCTGGATCATGTAAGCAACTATGTCCGCATTCAGGAGCTGCGTTATCCGGACAGCCTGACAAGCAGCATCGAGGCGCCCGACTATATGATGAACGCCAGTCTGCCGCCGCTCATTATTCAGTCCCTTGTTGAAAATGCTGTCAAATACGCCGTAACGCTGGATGAAGCGGTGCACATCCATATTCGTATTGAGCTTCTGGACACAACTGATGAACCGAAAATGCGGATTGTCGTGCAGGACACTGGCAAAGGCTTTAATGAAGAGGTATTGAAGCAGCTTCAGGAAGGCCGAAAATTAATAAGGGAACAAGGCGGACAGGTTGGCATTTGGAACATTTGCGAGCGGCTGCGGCTGCTCTATGAAGGCCGGGCGCAAATATCATTCGCCAATGCGCACGGTGGAGGGGCGATTGTTGAAATCATCCTGCCGATGAATGCGGAAACGGAACATAGCTAGCGAAGGGGGAATTTACATGTATTCGGTACTCATTGTCGATGATGAAGTGCATGCGGTCAAGGCGATTGAATCGGCCATCGATTGGGACAAGCTTCAAGTAAGCGAAGTGTATACCGCCTATAATATCCGCCAAGCGAAGGAAATATTCGACCAGCAGTCCATCGATCTGATGCTGTGCGATATTGAAATGCCGCAGGGCAGCGGATTGGAGCTGCTGGAGTGGGTGCGTGACAAATATCCGAAGACAGAGTCGGTTTTTCTGACCTGCCACGCGGACTTTGAATTCGCGAAGCAGGCGATGAAGCTCGGCAGCCTCGATTATATTCTCAAGCCGATCCCCTATGCGGAGCTGGAGAAGGTTATTGTCAAAGCGACCGACAAAATCAATAAGGACAGCGAGCTCGCCCAGTTCAGCGAATACGGGCAATACTGGTTTAAGCAGCAGCCGATTATGACGGAGCGGTTTTGGCTGGACATTCTGAACCAGACGATACCAGCTTATGAAACCTCCATTAAAGAAGCGGCTACTGAGCGATATTTGCCCTACATGGAGCATTTGCGGCATTTGCCCATTCTGATCTCGGTTCAGCGCTGGCGCAAGAAGCTGTCGGTGCGCGATGAGAAAATTATGGAAATCGCCCTGCGCAATGCGGCAGAGGAGACGATTTTGAACCATGGCGCTAGCGGACATTTGGTGCAATGGGAAAAAGACAAGCTCGTTGCGCTGCTGCCAATGGAGATCAATGACGAGCCGGAGCTTGCCGCTTTGCGAGATGCCTGCTCCTTGTTTATTTCGGCCTCCAATGCCTATTTCTATTGCGATCTTTCCTGTTACATTGGCGAGCCCGTGCCTAGCTACCAGCTGTCGGCGATGGCAAGGCGGCTAACCGGCCTCGATCAGAACAATGTAGCGCTTAGCAATATCGTCTTGCATACTAGCGGCAGGTCGAGCCTGACGCCAGAGATGAAGCTGCCTGATTTAAGCCTGTGGGCGGTGCTGCTGAAGGAAGGCTCCAAGGACAAGCTGCTCGCGGCAATAGACGCTCATCTTAAGGAGTGCATTCGGCTGGGAACGCTTGATGCGAAGCGGCTGCATACATTCCACCAGGATTTTCTGCAAATGATGTATTATATGCTCCAGTTGAAGGGCATTCAAGCCCATCAATTGTTTGGCGATGACGAGTCGATTGAGCTTTCGGGCCGGGCGAGCCGTTCGGTGACGGATATGTATGGCTGGATCGATCATATTGTGACCAAAGCGGCGGATTATGCAAAGTCGGTTGAAGAGACGCAGACGGTAGTCGAGCGGGTCATTGCCTATATTAAGCTGAATCAGAACAAGGAAATTACGCGCGAGGAGCTGGCGAACCATGTGTTCCTGAACCCGGACTACTTAACGCGTATTTTTAAAAAGAAAACGGGCTTGTCCATTTCCGATTATTTGCTCAATGAACGTCTGCTTGTAGCGAAGGAGCTGCTGATGAAGACGGATATGCCGGTCAGCGCGATAGCGGTTCACGTAGGCTATGCGAACTTCTCGCATTTTTCAAGGATGTTTAAGAAGTACGCAGGCCTCAATCCGCTGGAATTCAGGCAAAATTATGAGCTCAAGAAGCAGGGCCATTGAAATGGTCGGAAAACGCTTACCAAAAAGTCGTTTGCGGGGCAGTAGCAGGGATGGGGATTCTCTACAATGAGTATAGATTCACTCGCTTCAGACGAGCTGGATCTCGATACTATAAAGCATCGGGGGAATTACGAATGAGAAGGATAACAACGATGATTAGCTTGGTCCTCATCCTTGGCTTGGTGCTGAGCGCATGTGGCGGCAGCAGCACGGGCAGCAACGGAGAAGCGGGTACAGGCACAGCAGGAGCTACAAACTCAGGCGGCAATACAGATGCAGCGGCAGAGCTTACTGTTGCGTACGTCACGTTTGGCAATACGCCTACTGACCTGCAAGCGGTACAGGACGAGCTGAACAAGCTGACTAAAGAGAAAATTAATGCAACTGTGAAGCTTCTCCCAATCGGAATTGGCGCATGGAATCAGCAAATGAACCTCATGCTTACGAGCAATGAGAAGCTGGATCTAATTGTAACGGGCAGCAGCGCAACGTTTGGTTATGCACCGCAAGTGGCGAAGGGGCAGCTGCTTCCGCTTGATGATCTGCTGGAGCAGCATGGACAAGGCATTAAATCGGCAGTTGGAGAAGATTTTATTAAAGCAAGCAGCATTGGCGGAAAAATATATGCCGTGCCGTCGATTCGTGATTTGGCGGTCAATTATGGCGTGCTGATCCGTAAGGATCTGGCTGATAAATACGGCATCGACGCTGCCAAAGTCAACTCGATTGACGCTTTGGAAGGCATGATGAAAACGCTGAAAGAGAACGAGCCGAACATGGCGGCTATCTCTCCGGGATCGGCTGGGCAATCGATTGCTGACTACCTGCTCAAGCTTGATAAATTAGGGGATGGCTATGGCGTTCTGATTAACAATGGGCAGGATGATTTAAAAGTAGTCAACTACTTTGAAACGCCTGAATATGCGGAGCTGCTTAAACGTATTCGCGGCTGGTATCAAGCGGGTTATATTTTGAAGGATGCAGCAACGAACAAAGAGGGCATCGCGGATTTGATTAAAGCAGGGCGCACAGCTGCTTATGTGGCGAACCTTAAGCCGGGCATCGAGATGCAGGAATCACGTATTGTGGGTACAACAATCGTAAAAGGTGAAATCACGGCTCCAGTTTCCAAAACAGAGACGGTAACTAACATTATGTGGGGCATTCCGCGCAACGCGACGAATCCTGAAGCATCCATGAAGTTCTTAAACCTGATGTACAGCGACAAAGATATCATTAACTTGATGGACTGGGGCATTGAAGGCAAGCATTATGTAAAAACCGATCAAGAAAACATCATTAAATATGCAGATGGCGTAGATGCCAACAATAGTGGCTACAACCCGAATACAGGCTGGTTGTTCGGTAACCAGTTCATGTCCTACTCCTTTGAAGGGGACAACCCGGATATTTGGAAAGAAACAGATGAATTTAATAAAAACGCAACGAAATCCAAAGCATTAGGCTTTACTTTCGATTCCGCATCCGTGAAAACCGAGTTTGCTTCGGTAACGAATGTTCTGAATCAATACAAGCTCGGTCTGGAAACAGGTACGCTTGATCCGGAGAAAACACTGCCAGACTTTATCTCCAAGCTGAAAGCAGCGGGCATCGACAAAATCGTTGCAGAAAAACAGAAGCAGCTTGATGCATGGGCGGCAGCGAAATAAAATAAATCGGCAATGTAATCTGACGCAAACACAGCAATCGCCAATCCTCCTCGTGAGGGTTGGCGGTTGTTTGTATTTTTATGATGGTGCATGAGTAACAAGCTGGCGGTACATACCCTGCCTTAGCCGTCGATTTCCAGACCAATCCCGAGCTCCCGAGCTTTTTGCACCCAATAGTCAGCTGTTGCAATATCAAAGACGGCCATTCCCATGGGGCAAAATAGAACAGGCTCAGCCGGATCGAAGCCGGCAAGCGCGCTGCGGCATACGACATCGGCAAGCGAGCGGGTACCCTCTTTTGCTAGCCCCTGCTCCTTATGCAGCAGCTCAATGTCGGTATTTTCTCGACATACCTCATCCCAGTCATCGACGATGATGGCGGTTACGCCGTTCAAGGCAGAGGAGGCATAGTCGCGCAGGGAAACGTCCAGCAGCAGGCTGCCTGGGAGTGGAGGCAGATTAATGTAGCGCTTGTCGCTTACCGTACAAGTAATAATGACGTTGCAGCGGCTGTATAGCTGCTCCCAACTATCCGCCACCTTCGTTCGTCCAAGTAGTCCAACTTTCTTACCAGCGCCGATAGCATCGGCTGCAGCAGCTGCGGAGAGGTCGTTAGCCTCCAGCTCGACACCGCGAATATCATAAACATAAGCTTCTTCGATTGCTTCTCCGAACAGCTGCTCACACATGTCGTAATGCAGCTGCCCGACTGGACCGAAGCCGATAATGCCCAGCCTTATGCGATGCGGGTTGCTTGGATGCTGCACGCTGCGCGCATGCAAATAATGGCGAAGCAGCACGGCGCTAACGGCAGCTGTCCGTGCCGCGCTTGGCAGTGATGCATGGACAATCGCATACGGCTTGCCTGTATCTGCATCATTCAATACCAGCAGGCTGTGTGCTCTGGGCAGTCCGATTTGGAGGTTGCCAGGAAAGCTGGCAATCCATTTGATGCCGGCTGTGTGCATGCTGCCGCCTACATAGGCGGGCATAGCAATGATTCGGTTTGCCGCCTTGCTGCCGTATCGCAAATAAGGCTTTACCGGCTGGGCATAATCTCCGCTATCCATCACATGCACCGCATCTTCAATGCGATCCGCCAGCTCCTGCCAATGGAGTCCAACAGCACGGATATGTTTTTCCCCAAGATAAATCATGCTCGCTCTCCTTCCCCACGGAGGAATTGCTGCTGAACCCAATCATCATTGTAGACGGTGTCCATGTAACGTTCACCGCGGTCGTGCAAAATAACGGCGCAAGCAGAACCATCTGGCAGTTTATGCATCATCGATTGAAGGGCAAAAATAACAGCGCCGGACGATGGCCCGGCCAAAATCGCCTCTTGCTTCACCAGCATTCGGCAGCCTGCAACCATATCGGCATCGTTAACCTTTATCGCATAATCCATAAAGCGGCTTTGCCCGAACGGAGGAACGATGCCGGCCCCAAGACCCGGAAACAGTCTGCTTCCGCTGATCCCGCCAAAAATAATGCTGCCCGCCGCGTCAACAGCTACGATTTTCGTATCCAGCTTATGGTCGCGGGCATACCGCGCACAGCCAAGCATCGTGCCGCAGGTGCTGACACCCCCAATGACATAATCCACACGGCCCAGTGAGGCCACAATTTCCTGCATGGTGCCTTCATAATGCGACAGGTAATTATGTTCATTGTTGTATTGATTCGGCCAGTAGCTGCCTGGAATCTCGGCAAGCAGCTGCTGAACGCGGTTCAGCCTGGCAGGCAGAAACTCGCCTGTATCCGGGTCTGGCTCCTCAACGAGCTCAATGTCGGCGCCATAAGCGCGCATAATGCGGATGTTTTGCTGCGTCGTTCTAGGGTCTACGACGCTTATAAACCGCATGCCAAGATAGGAGCAGATCGCGGCGAGGCTGATGGCCATATTGCCCGAGCTGGATTCGATGATGACAGAGCCGGGCCCGATGCGTCCCTGCTCCAAGGCCGCAGCAATAATGCGGGCGGCGGAGCGGTCCTTCGCGCTGCCATTCGGGTTAAGCATTTCCAGCTTGGCATGCACGGTAATGCCGCGATCATTCGCAAACAGCTTTGACAGCTGGACGAGCGGCGTCTGACCGATACAAGAAAGCCAATCTATTCCCATGGGCGATTAGCGCCTCCTAAAAATAAAGTTTTTTCGATTTGACCGCTCCTCGCTCAAGCGTCTCATCTTCCGCTGCGCGAGTCACCACGATACCGGACAGCATGCGACCCCGAATCATTTGGCCAATCGCTTCAATTTTTTGCTCAATGGCTTGCTGAATAACGGTAAGCATGCCATCGTCCAATATTTTGCTGCGAATATGGATGGACAGTTTATTACCCTGCAGCCGGACGCGCAGCTCGGCGTCGCTTACGAATTGCTGGACGACGCTTTCGATGTCGTAGAGGCTTATTTTTTCCCCGTGCTTCAGGTCGGTTCCGATCCGTTTCGAGATACAGCTGAACGTTTGCCGTACCTGCCCATCAATGATGACAGTTCCGAAATCCCTAATCACATCGTAGGTGACATAACGGACAGCGGGAAACAGGGTACGCTTGAATGACGTAAGCACAAGCACCTTCTCATTATCCTCCAGCGCATCGAAGCGCGCATCTATTTCGTCAGCACGGAGTGCTTCGGCATGGATGCCAGCATCTAGTACATAAACGCTATGCTCGTGAGAGTAGGATGCAATAGCGCCGATCTCGATGGAGCCGTAGGTGTCGAGAATATCATGAACGCTGATGCCGAACCGCGCAGCCATATTGGCCTGCCAGGCTGGCGGCGCAATTTCGCCGACAATAATGATTTTCTGTATGCCGAAGGCCCCCGGATCTGGAGCAGCGGCAGCAATGGCGTCGAGAATGGAAGGCATCGTATACAGCAGCTGCGGGCGAAAAGTGGCCAATCGCTTGATATGCTCCTCTATTGGCAAGGCGAAAGAAAGCGAGTCTGCTTGGAAGCCAAGCTGCTGAAAAATCGTAATGGCGGTACTTGCCGCATGTCCCGTTCCCATATCGGCCAGCGCCCTTGTAACAACTGCTGGGCCTCTTGCCAGCCACTCTCGGAAGCAGTCCGCTTTGCTGACGATGTATTGCTCATCATCCTCCGGAGAATAATAAATCGCTTTGCGTATGCCGGAGGATGTTCCCGACGTACGGTACACGGAGAGCCCGGCTTCTGTCCGCAGCTCCTGCGTGAAATAATGCGCCTCCAACCTGTCCGCCGTCATAAGCGGGAGTTCTGGCAGTACAGCGGCGTTCGGTTCAATGCCCCACTCTGCAAGCAGCTCTCCATACCAAGGATGAAAATGGCAAATAAGAGCAAGCTGCTGCTGAAGCGTCTGTTTTGGCTTCATGTATGCCTCCTAACTAACGTACCGATGGCGGCCGCGTACTGGGAATTGAACAAACATCCTGACAGGTTGCCTTAATTAAGCATATGAAGCCGCTGCATGATGGTTCGTTCTATGCCGACAGCGGCCTACAACCATTTTCAAAAAGGTTCGTATGCTAATAGGAGAATAGAATGGAGGGGTAAAGTGACGAGGAGCAGGAAGATATCGACGGGGTTGCGTGCGAGGAGCAGCGGCCGCAAAGGAAGCAAAAGTGTGAAGAGCAAAAGCCGGATGATTGGGGATAAGTGGAGCAAAACGATCGCGATGCGGAAGGATCTAACGCTGAAGAAGCACATCCCGCGGACGAAGCTGGCGACAAAGGACAGCCTGCGCAGCATGCTGACGCAATATAGAATGGTCTATGTGAAGCCTTCGCGGGGCTCGCAGGGGCGTGGGGTCATGAAGATGGAGAAGCTGGGGGCGAAGTATACGTATCAATTAGGCTCGAAAAAATCGACCTTCACCACTTACGAGGCAGCTTACCGTTCGATTCACAAGGAAATGAAGGGGAAGCGATATTTGGTGCAGAAGGGCATTCGCCTGCTGAAGCATAAAGGACGCCGCTTCGATATTCGGCTTATGGTGCAGCGCGCACCGCAGGGCGGCTGGGCAGCGACCGGGACGCTTGGCAGAGCGGCCCATCCGGGCAAAATTGTAACCAATGGCAGCCAAGGTGGATCGATTTATTCGACCGTGCAAGTGCTTAAGTCACATGCTGGGCCATCAGGGCGCAGGAAATTGCTGAA
Source organism: Paenibacillus sp. J31R34 (assembly GCF_059383715.1). NCBI lineage: Bacteria > Bacillati > Bacillota > Bacilli > Caryophanales > Paenibacillaceae > Paenibacillus > Paenibacillus sp. J31R34. Next base: position 542,625 of record NZ_JBXENU010000002.1, on the reverse strand, counting down.
AAGCATGGATCGGCTTGGCCTTCGCACAGCGCGGCTGCTGCGCGGCGTTTCTCCCGGCATCAAGGAACTGGGCCTCGACTTTGCAATTGACGCGAAGCTGAAGCCATGGATTCTTGAGGTGAATACCGTGCCGGCCGTTTGCCCGTTCTCGCTGCTTGCCGATCAGTCTATGCTGCGGCGTATCGTCCGGTATGGCAAAGCCTATGGAAAGACCTACCAGCTGAAATGCACCAAGGCGAAGCGCGGAAAATAAACGGCAAGCGCTGCCTGTGCAGCGAAGCTAAGCTAAGGCCTTGTGCCAGATAAGAGAAGGCACAAGGCCAGCTTTTGGATGGTTCTTCAAATTTTTCGCATATCTAAAAGCGGTCTACTTAAACGTATATTCGTGCTCAAAGCGATTAATAAAATAATCCATTACCGGAGCATTCGAATGGTTTTTGGCCCGGACCCAGCCAAAGTGGACAGGCTGCTGAAAAAAATCTTCAATTTCAAGCATTGCAAATTGCCGGATCGTTTCGTTGGCATTTTGCCTAAAGGAATAGTCATGGCCGATTGATACAGCCAGCCCCTCCAGCAAAGCGCTTTGAATGGCGACATCGTAATCGGTTCGAAATAACACCTCCACGGGCCCGTGCTGCCTGGTGAAATCAAGGATAAACTGGTCGACATGATCATCCTTGTACAGGACGAAAGGGTATTGCCGCAATTCCTCCGGCGATATGGAAGCCCGTGAGGCAAGCGGAGATTGTGCGCCAACGAGCGCGACCATTTTTCCCTTGCACAGCGAATGAAACGAGAGACCCTCTATTGGCAGCTTGTCTTCCCGCATCGCAATCATGCCAAGATCAGCCAGCCCCTCCCGCACGCTGCCAAGCGTATTCAATGAGCCGTCCTCGGATACCTCGATGCGAAGAGCGGGATGCTCCTTTTTCAGCCAAGCGATCACTTTAACCATCGTCTTCATTTGGGCAGGCATCGTAGACAGGCGCAGCTCGCCGCTTAGGCTGTTCAGGCTGCTAGCTGCTTCCAGTCGGATTTCCTCGATTATTTTGGCAGCTTCATGCACTTTTTTTATAATGGCTGCACCCTCAGCGGTAGGCAAGGTGCCGGTTCGTGCACGTTTGAACAGCTTTAGCCCCAGCTCCTTCTCCAGACTAGTGATGGATTGGCTGAGTGCAGATTGGGAAATATGAAGATTCGCAGCGGCTTCAGACAATGATTTGGATTTGCTCAATTCGACGATATACATCAGCTGCTCAAGGTTCATAGGTTGCTTCCTTTACATAAGTATTACTTAATTAAATGTAAGTATAATTAAATATATTTAATTTAACAACAGGAGTACAATAACGGTAAGAAAATATAAGCGCTATCATTTTATTGCTAAAGGAGATGCTGTTTATGAAAGCTGCTGTTATTTATGGAGCTAAGGATGTCCGTATCGAAAATGTGAACGAGCCTGCAGCTGCTGCAGGCCAAGTGAAAATAAAGGTGGAATGGGCGGGGATTTGCGGAAGCGACCTGCATGCCTACCATCATGGGTTTGGCGTATCGGCTGAGCCTCATCCCGTGACAGGACGCGGTCTTCCGCTTGTGCTGGGCCATGAATTTGCTGGTGTTGTAACCGAGCTTGGCGAAGGTGTAACGAATCTGGCTGTTGGAGATCGCGTAGCTGTAGAGCCGATCGTGTATGCCGAGGATGACTATTATGTACAGCGCGGCAAGTACAACCTGGCTAGTCCGTTTGCTTTCCTTGGCTTGCAGGATGATGGCGGATTTGCTCAATATGCAATCGCAAATGCGAGCAAAGCTCATAAGCTTCCAAGCAATGTTTCACTTGAAGAAGGGGCATTGATGGAGCCGACCGCTGTAACGGTTCATGCAGTTAAGGAAAGCCAGTTGAAAATTGGAGACGCGGTCGTTGTTTATGGCGCAGGCCCAATTGGTCTTTTAACGATTATGGCGGCGAAGGCAGCTGGAGCCGCAAGCGTTATTGCCGTAGATATTTCCCCCGAACGTCTAAGCAAAGCGCTTGAGGTCGGAGCAAGCTCGGTTGTGAACAGCTTGGAAGCAGACGCAACAACAGAAATATTGGCCCAGCATGCAAACGGCGTAGATGTGGCCTTTGAAGCGGCAGGCGCTCAGGCGACATTCACAAGTGCGCTGGAAGTCATCAAAAAAGGCGGACAGCTGCTCATTATTGCCGGCTATGCCAGCCCCGTTACCTTGGATGTAAACAGCATTTTGGTGAAGGAGATATCCATTAAAACCTCACTGGCCTACCATCATATTTTCCCAGAGGTCATCGCCATGGTTTCCTCAGGACGCCTTGATATTAAGATGGTCATCACGAAAAAAATCAAGCTGGACAACCTCGTTGAGGAAGGTCTGGAGCTGCTCATCAAAGACAAAGCGCAGGCGAAAATTTTAATTCATACGCAGTCATAGTTCTAATATTGAAAACAAATAGGCTGTTCCAAAGGTCATGCAAATGGACCTTGGAACAGCCTATTTGTTTTGGCTAGCATGAGGCTTTCAATGGTGGGGCAGGCAGCAGGAGCGTCGTAATAGTGCAAATGAGAAGTCGTCTGAGCGGTAGAGGGCGCACGGGCGCATGCACTATCATCAAAGTATAAGACAGCGACAAGCTCATGCTGAAGAAAGAAGGGGTTCACCTATGGAACAAACGACGGGAAATAAAGGGACAGTGGCAGCGGCAGCTCCCCAGCAGGCAAAGCAGGTTGCCAAATCAAATGTGAAAAAGAAACAGTTCAAGCGCTATTTGCCTTTGTTTTTAATGATGCTTCCTGGGCTGGCGTATTTGATCATTAACAATTATGCACCGATGTTCGGTCTCATTATCGCCTTCAAAAACATCAATTTTGCACAGGGGATTTGGGGCAGTGATTGGATTGGGCTGCAAAACTTCGAATATTTGTTCAAAACGACAGATGCCTACATCATTACGCGAAATACGATTTTGTATAACGGCGGCTTTATTATATTGAATTTGGTCATTGCGGTAGGAATAGCGATTTTGCTCAATGAAATTCGCAGTAAAATTATGGCTCGCTTTTATCAAAGCGTCGTGCTGCTGCCTTTTCTCATATCAATGGTTATTGTCAGCTACTTGGTTTATGCGGTGCTTAGCATTGAAACAGGCTTTATGAACAAGACGGTGCTTCCGTTTCTGGGACTCGATGCGATTTCCTGGTACAGCGAGGCGCAATACTGGCCTTATATTTTGACAATCGTGCATATATGGAAAAGCGTTGGTTTCTACTGCGTCGTTTATTTGGCGGCGATTATTGGAATTGATCAGGAATATTATGAAGCGGCAACGCTCGATGGCGCATCCAAATGGCAGCAGATTAAATCGATTACACTGCCGCTCATTTCGCCAGTTATTACAATGATGACGCTGCTTGCAATCGGCCGGATTTTTTACTCCGACTTCGGCTTGTTTTATCAGGTTCCGATGGATGCAGGTGCGCTCAGTGATACGACGAACGTTATTGACACTTACGTATATCGCGGCTTAATGCAGCTTGGTGATATCGGGATGTCCTCTGCAGCAGGCTTGTATCAATCCTTGGTCGGATTCATTCTGGTTCTGCTCGCGAATTATATTGTACGCAAAATCAACAAAGACAACGCATTATTCTAAGGAGTGAATGACATGACGCATGAAAATAAAATATGGCAGTGGTCAGCCAACCTATTTATGATGGCCGTATCGATTGCTTGCCTGCTGCCCTTTGCCTTACTGGTTATATCCTCTTTCACCGATGAGCAGGCGATTATCAGCAATGGCTATTCCTTTTTCCCAGAACAGTTCAGCTTGACGGCTTACCGTTATTTGCTTGATCAATCGCAGGAGCTGCTGCGGGCTTATGGCATTACAATATTGGTTACCGTTCTGGGCACGTCGGTCAGCTTGGTGATTACGTCCATGCTTGCTTATCCGTTGTCGAGAAGAGATATTCCGCTTCGTAATCCACTAGCGTTTTTCGTCTTTTTCACGATGCTGTTTAACGGCGGCCTTGTGCCAACTTACCTCATTTACACGCAGTATCTCGATATTAAAAATACGATCTGGGCGCTTATTATTCCAGGCCTCCTGATGAACGGCTTTAACGTTATGCTCATGCGCACGTTTTTCATAACGTCCATTCCTGTACCGATTTTGGAATCGGCTTACATTGACGGGGCAACTGAATTCAGAACCTTCCGCTCGATCGTGCTGCCGCTGTCGCTGCCGATTTTGGCCACGATTGGTTTGTTCCAGACGATTGGCTATTGGAATGACTGGTTTAACGGGCTCGTTTATTTAACAGATCCGAAGCTGTTCAGCATTCAGAACATTTTGAACCGAATATTGACGGATATTCAATTTCTGTCGAACAGCGGCCTTGGCTCGAATGCGGGTCAAAGCATGGCGAAAATGCCAAGCGGCACCGTGCGGATGGCAATTGCCGTAGTTGGCGTCATTCCGATTCTTGTCGCTTATCCATTTTTCCAAAAATATTTTGTTAAAGGTATTACGATCGGTGCTGTAAAAGGGTAGGGGGACGACGATAATGGCTGAACGCTTACGTCATGTATTGGCAGGAGAAGAAGAAAACTATATTATGCCACTTCTATGGCAGCGCGGCGAAGAGGAAGGACAAATCCGCGAGGAAATGGAGCGAATCTATGCTTCAGGGATCAAGGCGGTCATCGTGGAATCGCGACCCCATCCGGATATGCTTGGTCCCGGCTGGTGGCGAGATATTGATATCATTATGGACGAGGCGCGCAGCCGCGGCATGGAGGTGTGGTTTTTCGATGACGACCATTTTCCGACGGGACATGCAGCAGGCAAGCTGAAGGAAGCTCCGGCTGAGCTGCGCAGAACATATTTGGCGGAGCGGCATATTGATGCTGTCGGCCCGGCTCCACAAGCCTCCTTCCTGCTCCATACACTGCTCCAGCCGGGCGATAAGCTAGTTGCGGCTGTTGCGGTTAAGCGTGAAGGTAAGCCGAGTGGTGATGCGGCTGAACAGCTTAGCGGATTTATTGAGCTGACATCCAGCGTGCAAAATAATGTGCTTTACTGGGATATTCCCGCAGGCTTTTGGCGCATTTTCGTTCTGATTGAGACAGCGGAAGGCGCGGAGGAAGCGAAACGGAACTATATTAATCCGATTGTACCGGAGTCTACGCAAGTATTAATCGACGCGATTTATGAGGGTTATTACGAGCGGTATCGGGACGACTTTGGCAAAACGCTGGCCGGTTTTTTCTCCGATGAGCCTGGCTTCTACAACGATAAAACGACGTTTGACTTCAACTCCAGACTAGGGAAAAAAGGCATCGTTCTGCCGTGGCGCCACGATATGCTGGAGCTGCTGTCCGCCGAGTACGGACAGCCTGTTGCGGCATTGCTGCCGCTGCTGTGGTACGAGGGCGGCGAGCAGACGGAAGCGCTGCGCTATACGTTTATGAATACGGTCAGCAAGCTGTATGCCGAGCATTTCAACGGCAAGCTGGGCGATTGGTGCCGCGAGCGCGGCGTCGAGTATATCGGACATATCATTGAAGACAACAATGTGCATGCTCGGCTCGGCTGTGGGCCGGGACATTTCTTCCGTTCGATGTGGGGGCAGGATATGGCCGGCATTGACGTCGTGCTGCATCAAATTATGCCAGGCTTTGACGAGGTGCCGTTTACTTGGATTGCTGGGGAAACCGATAGCGAATTTTTCCACTATGCGCTCGCCAAGCTCGGCTCGTCACTCGCGCATATCGATCCGAAGAAAAAGGGGCGGGCGATGTGCGAAGTATTCGGCGCCTATGGCTGGAGCGAAGGCCTCAAGCTGATGAAATGGCTGACCGACCATATGCTCGTTCGCGGCATTAACTATTTCGTGCCCCACGCCTTTTCGCAAAAAGAGTTCCCGGATGCTGACTGCCCGCCGCATCTGTATGCACGCGGCGAAAATCCGCAATACCGCTATTATCGCCAGCTCAATGATTATACGAACCGCATCAGCCATTTGCTGAACGGGGGGCGCCATTATGCGACGGCGGCGGTGCTTTACCATGCGGATGCGGAGTGGTCAGGCGCTGAGGCGATGCTGATTCAGAAGCCGATTAAGGCGCTGATGCAGGCGCAAATCGATTGCGATGTTATTCCGTTTGATGTTCTGGCTTCTGGAGCGTACGCGGTGAAGGACGGCGAGCTGCTTGTGGCAAAGGAGGAATACCAGTGCCTCATCGTGCCTTATGCGGAAGCGCTGCCGGCTGTGCTCGTGGAGCAATTGGCAGAGCTGGCTGAAGCAGGACTGAAGGTGCTGTTTGTAGATGGGCTGCCTGTCCGCACGATTGAGGGCAGCGGCGAAGCGGCGGAGCTTAAGCGCCTGAAAGCGCTGGAGCACGCAGCGATTGTTCCGCTTGCGGAGCTTGCGGCGACGCTTCGCCATGAAGGTTTGTACGATATTGAGACGGTGGATGCCGCGCCGTATTTGCGTTTTTACCATTATGGGCATCCGGACAGCGATGTATATTTCTTTTTCAACGAGCATCCTTATGAGACGGTGGATACGGTTATCAGCTTCCAGACCTCCGCTCGAATGATGATTTATAACGCCTTTGACAATCAGCTGAGCGAGGCAAGCGTAGAGCAGGCTGATGGTGTGAACCGCTTGAGGGTAAGGCTAAGCGCCTACGAGACTTTGATCGTGCTGTCTGGCGAAGCGCTGCCGCAACTGGCGGTACAGTCGCTGCCCGATTATACAGCATGTATGCCAATAGAGCTGTCTGGCGAATGGACGGTAGCAACCTCCGGTTCGCTGCAATATCCGGTATTTGAAAGCTACGGCAAGCTGAGCGAGCTGGAAAATATCAATGCCCCGCACCGGCTGCCGGATTTCACCGGAACGATTCGCTATGAGCTTTCCTTCGATTGGAATGGCGAGGGCGAGCCGTTGTACTTGGATTTGGGTGCCGCGTTTGAGACGGCGGAGGCATCGGTGAATGGCGTGAAGCTGGGTACAGCGATTGCTCCGCCTTATCGCTTTGCAGCTGGCGCGAATATTCAGCCGGGAACGAACGAGCTTGTCATTGAAGTGACCAATACGCTGGGCAAGCAGCAAAAGGATTTCTTTTCGCGTTTTATGCAGCAGGAGCCAGGCGGTTTAATTGGGCCCGTGCAGCTGCTTGTAAAGTCGAAGGCTTAATGATTAATGACTAAGGACTAATGACTAAGGACTAATGACTAAGGACTAATGACTAATGACTAAGGACTAAGGACTAAGGACTAAGGAAGCAGCTGAGTTTATAAAGCTTTTAAATTGAAGCGTGGTGAAAACGATGGAGTAAGGCTCCTTTTTCTCCGCGCTTCTATACGTAGACTGTTGAAATGGAAGGGGTTAGACACAATGCAGCAAATCCCTCATTTGGTGAGCGAGAATGGTACAGCCACCTTATACGTAAATGGTGAGCCGTACCTTGCGCTTGGCGGGGAAATACACAATTCCAGCGCTTCAAATCTGGCATATATGCAGGAGAAGGTGTGGCCGGAAGTTCGCAAGCTGAATTTAAATACAATTATTGCCCCTGTATATTGGGAATTAATCGAGCCAGAGCAGGGAGCGTTTGATTTTTCGCTCGTAGAAGGTTTAATTGAGCAGGCCCGTGCGGAAAAAATTCGCTTAGTGCTGCTTTGGTTCGGCTTATGGAAAAATGGCAAGTCCAGCTACGTGCCGAGCTGGGTAAAACGGGACTATGCGACGTATTTCCGTGCCTCCTATGCCGATGGTTCGCCAACGGACACCATTTCTCCGCTGTGTGAAGCGGCGGTAACGGCTGATGCGGCAGCCTTCCAGCGTTTGATGGCGTTTCTTAAAGCGTTTGATGAGGGAACCCACACCGTTATCATGATGCAGGTAGAAAACGAAATCGGCTTTCTAGGCAGTGATCGGGATTATTCAGCAGCGGCGAATGCTGTATTTGAAGCGGCAGTGCCTCAGCAGGTAGCTGACGCATATGGCGTACAGGGCAGCTGGGAGCAGGCCTTTGGAACGGATGCAGGCGAATGGTTCATGGCGTACCATTATGCGCTGGCAGTTGAACGTATTGCGAGCGCTGGCAGTGAGCCTTATCCGCTGCCGATGTTCGTCAATGCATGGCTGGAGCAATATCCATGGCGTGCGGGCACGTATCCGAGCGGCGGTCCAGTTGCCAAGGTGATGAAAATGTGGAAGCTTGCAGCACCGACCCTATGCCTGTACGCTCCAGATATTTATTTGTCCAGCTTTGCGGACGTTTGTAAGGAATACACGCAGGATGGCAACCCGATGTTCATCCCTGAGGCGCGGCGAGACGTCTCGTCGGCGACCAATGTGTTTTACGCCATGGGCAAGCATGATGCATTAGGCTTTGCGCCGTTCGGCATTGAGGGCTTTTTTCCTGAGGAAGCTGCAAGCGGCGGGCCTGATTTCAGCATTATGATGGCGTTGAATATTGATTTTTCCGGGTTTATCGTAAATGGAACAGGCCCGTACCTTGCGGCAAGCTATAAGCTGCTCGGCGGAATGCTGGGGCTGATTGGTCAAAATCGCGGCACGGGAAAAATGACCGGTTTTCTCCAGCAAAACGATGGCGGCTGTATACTCCCCTTCTCGCGCTACGATGTGAAGCTGTCCTACAAACGGGCAGCAGAAGGGACGCCTCCGGCAGGCGGGCTCGTCATTGAGCTGTCCGATGACCGGTTTATTTTCGCCGGGATCGGCTTTTCGGTGGAGCTGCTGCCCAAACAGGGTGAACACGCGAAGGTCGGCTTGATCCGAGTGGAGGAAGGAGCATTCGAGCAAAATGAGTGGGTGCGGGGCAGAGTGCTGAACGGCGATGAGTCTGCGTATCGTATTGCGGTTGGCGATTACGCCTCTGCTCTTTATATTGAGGCTTACAAATACAAGTAATAGGCGCGGCTGTGTTTATGAGTTGGGGCTTGCACCTTACTCCTTACTCCTTGCACAAAGCTAGACTTGGTGGACACAGCAGCGGCTATTTCATCCAAATCACGAGTTGTGGCACCGGCTGCGGACTCAGAAGCCGCTAATGTGCTGGAAATAGCCATTTTGACAGGATAAAGACGGTCATAACGGATTTCCTGTCCACGTGCGAGCTGAAAGCGGGTCAAAAGAAAGAATAGCGGAAACTCAGTCCTTCAAAAAAGAGGGGCGTCTCGAGCGCCCCGAACACCCAAGCGCCCCGAACACCCAAGCATCCGAACGCCCCGGGCTGCGTGGTCTCAGTAACATTTTCAAAAATAGCCCCTCCTGGCTCTCGCAATGCGCGGTCCTGGAAGGGCTATTCGTCATCGATTAGCTGGTGCGCTGGACGAGTGACGGACGATAAACTGCGTGTCGACGGCAATTTTGGTTTTGACCTCATGGTCCTGTTCAATGGCTTCAATCGCCAAATCAACGGCTAGATGGGCCATGCGTTCTTTTTCAACATGAACGGTCGTGAGCTCCGGTGAAACAATACGCGCCTCCGAAATGTTGTCGAAGCCAACGACAGAGGTGTCCTCGGGAACACGGAACCCAAGGTCGGTCAGCGTCTTGATGGCGCTGATCGCGATATAGTCGCATTCGCAGAAGAAGGCGGTCGGCAGTTGGCGTCCCGCAGCTTGATAGGCGGCGAGCTGATTTTTCAGCTCCTCCTGGAATGAGGTTATCGTCGGGGCTACGGAGAAAATATCATTCTCGTCGATCGACAGTCCCCGCTCCTCTAAAGCGGACATAAACCCTTTGCGCCGATCATCAAAATTGCTGATCCGCACATTGGAGGCCAAATAGCCGATATGCTCATGGCCAAGCTCGCATAGATGCTCGCCCGCCTGATAACCGCCCATCACATTGTTAATCGTAATGAAATGGACGGGAAGCGTTTCAAAGCATGTATCGAGCACAACGAGCTGTGCCGGCAAGCTTTCAGCCAAGCTTGCAATTTGCCCTCTATCAAGGTTCGTGCCGAGCAAAATGACGCCATCACTGCGGATATCCTCCGCCAAGGCATGGCTGTCACTGGAAAAAGCGTTGACGTCAATCGACGTAAACAGCAGCGAATACCCCTTGGCGCGGCAGCGCATCTCTATATAATGAATGAGCTCGCGGAAAAAAGGCTGCTGATAATATTGTTCCAATACGATGCCAGAGTTGGCTAGAACGAGAAAGGTTAGTGATTTGCTGGCGGCTTCCGGCAGGGCGGCACGCGTTTTAGGCAGATAACCATTGTCCTTCGCAACCTGTAAAATACGCTCGCGGGTTTCTTGCCCAATGCCCGGCTTGCCGCTGAAGGCAAGCGAAACAGCTGATTTAGATACGCCAGCAAGGGCAGCGATGTCTTCCATTTTCACAATAAATGATTCTCCCTTCGAGCTTGTAGCCGATTGTTTAGTAAGTTTAGTGTATATCCAGCAGGCATTAAAAGCAATGGACAATGCTAGTTTAGCTAAAAAATTTAGCTAATACACTAAATTAAAGCGTTTTATTTATATAAACTTATTGACTTGATGCCGTTTTACTGCTAAATTAGGGGTATGAATGCAGGAATAGTCCATCAATAGTTTAGTATTTAGTTTAGTTCGTTCGACTAAACTTATAATAGCCAAAAGCAGAAGCCAATAGGAGGATGCGAAGATGATTTTTAGCGAAGAAACGAAGATCGGATATATTTGGGCAAGCCCGGAGGGGCGAAAGGTTTTGCTGAAGCATGCTCCTGAGCTTGCGGATTCGCCTTATCTTTCTTTTATTAAAATGAATACGCTGCCACGCTTCGCAACCTCAAACCAAGCCTTAATGCGCTCGCCGGAATGGGTAGCAGAGGTGCTGGGCGAGCTAGCTGGCATTGAATATGTAATTGAAGATGAAACGGAGCAGAAGGCTGCTTCTGCTTTAGACAATGAGAGCAATGAAGCTTCAGCAGCACAGCTCTCAGCAGGAGTAACGTTAGAGGCACAGGCTGATGCTGAGGGATCAGCGAAGCTGCTTGCGCAGGGTGAAGTCGCGCGCTGGGACGTTTATGAGCTGGAGCTGCATGGCCCCGCTCATGGTAACCCTTTCACGGACGCGGCGATTAGCGCCGTGTTCAGCCAAGGAGAGCGAAGCCTCTCCGCCCAAGGCTTCTATGATGGCGACGGCATCTACCGCGTGCGCTTTATGCCCGATGCCGAAGGCGAGTGGCACTATCGCACGAGCAGCAGCGTCGGCGCCATGAACGGCATTACCGGCAGCTTTGCCTGCCGCAGCGCCGAAGCAGGAAACAACGGTCCGGTTCGGGTAGCGGACACGTTTCATTTTGCCTATGAGGATGGCAGCCGTTATTTGCCTGTAGGAACCACCTGCTATGCGTGGACGCATCAGGGGCAGGAACTGGAGGAGCAGACGCTCGCCACGCTCGCACAGACGCCTTTCAACAAGCTGCGGATGTGCGTATTCCCCAAGGCTTACCTCTTTAATGAAAATGAACCGCCGCTTTATCCGTTTGAGCGCTCGGCAGATGGACAATGGGATTTCACGCGCTTTAATCCCGCGTACTTCCGCCATTTGGAGCAGCGGATCGCCGAGTTAGGCAGGCTGGGCATTGAGGCGGACTTGATTTTATTCCATGCCTACGATCATTGGGGCTTCTCGGAAATGCCGAAGTCGGCGGATGACCGCTACCTGCGCTACATTACAGCGCGTCTGGCCGCATACCGCAACGTCTGGTGGTCGCTTGCCAATGAATATGACCTGATGTGGGCGAAGGAGGAGTCGGATTGGGAGCGTTTTGCCCAAATCGTCACGGATAATGACCCTTATGGTCATCTCATCTCCATTCACAATTGCTTCGGCTTTTATGACTATACCCGCCCTTGGATCACCCATTGCAGCGTTCAGCGGGTGGATGTGTACCGGACAGCGGAGAACACCGACCAGTGGCGCAAGGACTGGAACAAGCCGGTCGTCATTGACGAATGTGCTTATGAAGGCGACATCGATATGGGCTGGGGCAATATTTCGGGCGAGGAAATGGTGCGCCGCTTCTGGGAAGGCGCGATTCGCGGCGGTTATGTCGGTCATGGGGAAACGTATTTGCACCCTGAGGACATTTTGTGGTGGTCGAAGGGCGGCAAGCTGCATGGCACAAGCCCAGAGCGCATTGCTTTTCTGAGAAAAGTGCTGGAGGAAGGGCCGGAGCAGGGCTTAAATCCATTGCGGTCTGAGTGGGACGCTCCATCGGCTGGCATTGCCGATACGTATTATTTGTTTTATTACGGCTTCAATCAGCCGCGCTACCGGAACTTTACGATGAAGCCGGGCATTGCGTATGAGGTGGAAGTACTGGATACGTGGAACATGACGGTGACCAAGCAGATTGGTACCTATGAAGGAACGTTCCGCATTGAGCTGCCGGGCAAGCCTTATATGGCGATTCAAATGCGGCGCGCTAATGCGTCTGCATAATAGCTTAACAGCTTGGCCTAATCGATCATTATGAGTCAACAAGGGGGAGTCAGCGGTGAAAAAGTTGAAGCTCGGCTACGCGCCGACAAGACGGTTTGTTTTTAGTGCAGAGGATGCGTTTCGGTATAAGGTGCTCATTAAGGAAAAAATCGAAAGCTTCGGCATGGATATAGACATTGTCGATCTAGAGGGTCTCAACAGCGAAGGGCTGCTCTATGATGATCATATTAATGCAGACGAGATTGCGGAGCATTTTCGGCGTGAAAATGTCGATGCGGTTTTTTTCCCGCATTGCAACTTCGGTACCGAAGACACCGTTGCCCGTGTAGGCAAGGCGCTCGGCAAGCCGGTGCTGCTGTGGGGCCCGCGCGATGAGTCGCCGCTCGAAGACGGCATGCGGCTGCGCGATACGCAGTGCGGATTATTCGCCTCCGGCAAGGTGCTGCGCCGCTTCAACGTTCCATTCACCTATGTCACGAACACAAGGGTCGATGATCCGGTATTCGAGCGCGGCTTCACGAATTTTATCGCCGCGGCGAATGTCGTTCGTAAATTCCGTTCTTTAAGAATTTTGCAAATCGGGCCGCGCCCGGCTTCCTTTTGGACGATGATGTGCAATGAAGGCGAGCTGCTTGAGCGGTTCGGCATTGAAATTCATCCGATTACGCTAGTCGATATTCAGCGCGCCTCGCAGCGCATTGAGAAAGGCAGCAGCTCGGAGCTGGCGCAAGCGATTGACTACATTAAAGCTAAGCTCGATTGGTCGGAAGTGACGGAAGCCGATGTGCGCCGCATTGCTGCGCTTAAGGTAGCGATGAAGCAATATGCCGTGCAGACAGGCAGCACAGCGATTGCGATCCAATGCTGGTCGTCGCTGCAGGATGCGATGGGCATTATGCCATGCCTCGCTAATGCGATCCTTACCGATGAGCAAATTCCAGTTACCTGTGAGACAGATATTCACGGTGCGATTACGTCAGTCATGGTGCAGGCGGCGACGATGAATCAGCATCCAACCTTCTTCGCGGATTTGACCGTACGCCATCCGGAAAACGCCAACGGCGAGCTGCTCTTCCATTGCGGCAACTTCCCGGTTTCCTTGTCTGTCGAAAACAAGCCGCGGCTGCGCAAGCATTTTCTGTTCGACGACCATGCACCGGGTACACATGAAGGTGAAATTAAAGGCGGAGGCATGACGCTGGCCCGCTTCGACGGCGACCACGGCGAATACCAGCTGTTTTTGGGCAAAGCCCGCGGCATTCAAGGACCGTATACACGCGGCTCGTATGTATGGGTTGAGGTCAATGATTGGCCGTTGTGGGAAGAAAAGCTGGTCAAAGGCCCTTATGTTCACCACTCCGTTGGCATTCACGCCAATGCGATTCCGGCGCTGTATGAAGCGTGTCAATATATTCCTGGCTTGAAGCCAGATGCAGTTGATCCGACAGAGCGGGAAATTCAGGCATGGCTGCGCGGCTCGGGCTTGTAATCGGAATAGAGGACAACGCTTAAGGAAAACAACGAGGAGGGCTAACGATGGGGAGCAATGCAAGCTTGAGCAGCACGGAGCTCAAAAGCAAGGCGGCACAAATACGGATGGATTTGCTGCGCATGATCCATGGCGCGAAAACAGGACATACGGGCGGCTCATTGAGCAATACGGATATTTTAACGGCCTTATATTATAAAATTATGACGATTGATCCGGCTCAGCCAAAATGGCAGGAGCGCGACCGCTTTATTGCAAGCAAAGGGCATTCTGTTGAATCATTATGGTGCATATTGGCCGATCGCGGCTTTTTCCCGAAGGAGGAGCTTGCGACGTTCAGCCAGTTTGGAACGAGGCTCATCGGGCATCCGAACAATAAAGTGCCAGGCATTGAGATGAATACGGGTGCGCTTGGGCACGGACTGGCGATATCGGTGGGCATGGCGCTTGCTGCGAAGAAGGATGCGAGGGCGAGCCGCGTATTTTGCTTGATGGGCGATGGCGAGCAAGCTGAGGGCTCCGTTTGGGAAGCGGCGATGGCTGGCGCTCATTACAAGCTCGACAATTTAGTCGGCATTATCGACCGCAACCGGCTGCAAATTAGCGGCTCGACGGAAGAGGTCATGGGACTGGAGCCATTGGAGGAAAAATGGGCTGCCTTCGGCTGGCATGTCGTTTCCATCGATGGCAATGATATAGACGCGCTTGTAGAAGCTTTCGAAGCTGCCCCTGCTGTAGCAGGCAAACCGACGCTCGTTATGGCGAATACGGTGAAGGGCAAGGGAGTGTCTTTTGCTGAAAATGTGCCGCATTGGCATCATCATGTGCCTAGTGACGAGGAGCTGGCGAAGGCGCTTGCCGAGCTTGAAGCCGTCATCGGCAGCTACACACAGGAAGGGCAGGTGGAATAAGCGATGGCGAATAAAATACCGAATCGGCAAGTCATTTGCGAGACGCTGGTAACGCTGGCGCAGGAGGATAAAGATATTATGGTGCTGGCGAGCGACTCGCGCGGCTCTGCGGCAATGGCGCCTTTCGCGAATGCTTATCCCGAGCAGTTTGTAGAGGTCGGCATCGCGGAGCAAAATATAGTCGGTATCTCGGCAGGCCTTGCCCATAGCGGCAAAAAGCCATTCGTAACGTCACCGGCCTGCTTCCTGAGCATGCGCAGCATTGAGCAAATTAAAGTCGATGTCGCTTATTCCGGCACGAATGTGAAGCTGGTTGGGATTAGCGGCGGCGTCAGCTACGGCGCACTCGGCATGTCGCACCATTCGGTGCAGGATATCGCCGTAGCGCGGGCGATTCCGGGGCTGGCGATTATTTTGCCGGCGGATCGCCATGAGACGAAGCGGATGACCGAAGCACTTGTTCAGCATGAGGGTGGCGTGTACGTCCGTATCGGCCGCAATCCGGTCGAAGACAGCTACGAGTCGGATGACTATGAATTTGTTATCGGCAAGGCCGTGACGATGCGCGAAGGCACGGATATTACGATTATTGCGACGGGAGAAACGGTAAGAATCGCTTTGGATGCGCAGGTGGAGCTGGCGGAAGCGGGCGTGTCGGCACGCGTGCTGAACATGCATACGATTAAGCCGCTTGACGAGGAAGCCATTGTGCGTGCTGCACAGGAAACAGGCGGTATCATTACCGTTGAGGAGCACAGCATTCATGGCGGTCTTGGTGCAGCGGTTGCTGAGGTGGTTGTGCAGCAACATCCGGTGCCGATGCGGATTTTGGGCATTCCCGATGAGCCGGCAATTGCAGGCAAAACATCAGAAGTGTTTGAGCATTATGGCATTAGCAGCAGCAATATAAAAGCGATTGCTTTAGGCATGCTGGGAAAGTAGAGGGCATCGGCGATGGACAAAAGCTATCTGCTGACGATTGACCAAAGCACCTCCGGCACGAAGGCGCTCATTATTAATCATGCGGGCGAGGTCGTGTCACGCAGCTCCGCGGAGCATACGCAGTATTATCCGCAAGCAGGCTGGGTGGAGCATGATCCGCTGGAAATTTATGAGCAGGTGAAGCAGGCAGCGAAGGAAGCACTGCGAGCGGCAGGCATAGCGGCGCGCGAGCTTGCGGCACTTACCATTACGAATCAGCGGGAGACCGCTGTGATGTGGGATAAGGAGACGGGGCAGCCTGTTTATCGCGCCATCGTCTGGCAGTGCCAGCGAACCGCGGAACGCTGTGATGCGCTAAAGGCGGACGGTTTGGAGCCGTTGGTACAGGCGAAGACAGGCCTGCTGCTTGATCCTTATTTCTCAGCGGCAAAATGGGGCTGGCTGCTGGAGCATGCCGCTGGCGCCAAAGAGCTGCTCGCAGCAGGCAGGCTGCTCGTTGGTACGATCGACAGCTGGCTGCTGTGGAAGCTGACGGGCGGGGAAGTGCATGCGACCGACTATACGAATGCGAGTCGGACTTCATTGTTTAATATCCACACGCTCCAATGGGATGTGGAGTTATGCGAGCTGTTCGGCATTCCGCTAGCTGTGCTGCCCGAGGTGAAATGCTCGGATGAGCGATTCGGTTATACAAACGACTCGGATTTATTCGCTGAGCGAGTCCCGATCGCGGGCGTCGTAGGCGATTCACAGGCTGCGCTGTATGGGCAGCTATGCCTGGAGCCCGGTATGGCGAAGGCTACCTATGGCACCGGAACATCGGTGCTGATGAATGTGGGCAGCAAGCCGGTCGCTTCCGGCAATGGGCTGGTGCTCGCCATTGCTTGGGGGCTCAGCGGCAAAATGACCTATGCGCTGGAAGCCGTTATTCGCACCTCCGGCGACAGCATGCGCTGGGTGCGGGATAATCTGGGGCTGTTCAGCTCGTTTAGCGAGCTTGCGCAGCTGCTTGAGGAGACGCCGGATAATGACGGCGTCTATCTTGTCCCAGCCTTCGTTGGGCTGGGAGCGCCCTATTGGAAGCCGCATGCCCGGGCGGCGATTACCGGCATGAGCCGGGGAACAGGCAAGGCGCATATTGTGCGCGCCGCCCTGGAGAGCATCGCGTATCAGGTGCGCGATGCGGCCGAGCTGATGCAGGTGGAGACCGGCATCGCCTTGAAGGGTTTGCGGGCCGATGGCGGAGCATCGGACAATGCCGTGCTCATGCAGTTTCAGGCGGATATGCTCGGGCAAGCTGTCTCGAAATCCGATGTAGCAGAGCTTTCCGCTATGGGCTCCGCCTATATGGGCGGCGTAGGTGCAGGCTTTTGGGAGAATGAGGAGCAATTGGTTCAGCTATTGGGCGCTAAGGCGAGCGCTTATCACTCGTATTCGCCTGCGATGAAGCAGGAGGAGAGAGACCGCTTGTACAAAGGCTGGAAGCAAGCTGTTGCCTCTGTATTGCATGAAGGCTAGATATAAAGTCAACATTTAGATGACTTTCACATGACTAGAGGCAATGATGCGTGTTATAATACGATTAGAAAATGCGTACAATGCAAAGAGAGCCGTGCTGGTAACACGACTCTCCGCGCAATAGCCGCTTTTAAGGGCGGTAGGCTTCTAATCGAGGTTTACGTCAAAATAGACCGTCTCCTTTGACCTAGGGCGGTCTATTTTCGTTTATGGGACAGTAGCATCACGATAAGCGTACCGAAGGTAAGCATTAGCATTATTGCTTCAAATACTGTCACAAGGCATCCCTCCCTTCTATCGAGAGGTAGCCGGCCGCCCTTGTAAGCCTTTTCTATTGATTTGCGATTATACCATGATTAAAGTGGATATGGATAGATCTGTATATACAATACAAATACTAGCTGTGCAGCTTATTTGACGCTGGTACAAGCTTTAAGGTATAAAAAGAATGTAAACGTTTTTATGCTCACATCGAGAGGGGAATTACTTTTATGACATTGGAAATTGGCTTGCAGTTGTTTTCTGCCAAAACCGAATTTGCACGTGATCGCGCTGGCACATTGAATAAAATTGCGGAAATTGGCTACCGAAACATCGAAATTCCACTCGATTTTACAGGCCAGGATTTGTTCAAACTCGGCGATCTCAAGGCTGCTGATTTGAAGCAGCTTGTAGATCAAGCGGGTCTGAACGTAATCGCCACTCATATTTTCGTCTCGGACGATGCCCAAATCGCTGATGTCATTGCCTTCAATAAAGAGCTGGGCTGTACGAAAGCGATTATTCCGATATCATTTTTCACCAATTACGAGGACGTCCTTGCATTCAGCAAGAAGCTGAACCGCTACGGCAGCCAAATGCGCGAGCAGGGCATCAGTCTGCTTTATCATAATCATTTCCATGAGTTCCAGAAGTTCAATGGTAGCTATGCGCTCGACATTATTTTGGAGCATACCTCTCCTGAAAATGTTGGCTTTGAGCTTGATACCTATTGGGCGCTGCGTGGCGGCGTTGATGCTGTAAGCTATATCGAGAAGCTGGGCAGCCGCTGCGAATTTATTCATCAGAAGGATTTGCCGGCGAGCGTTAATCCGGTTAACCTTTTTGAAACGCTTGATGAGAACGAGCCCGTTACGATGGGAACGTTTATGTCGATTGGAAGCCCGGATGCGTTCACTGAAATTGGTGAAGGCACGATTGATATTGCGGGCATTTTGCAGGCGACTCAGAAGCATACAAGCACTAAATACATTATTGTAGAGCAGGACGCAACAAGTAAAGGCGAGCTGGAAAGCATTGAGATTAGCTATAAAGCTTTGACTAAGCTGTTGGCTGAGCTGTAGAACGCAGCTATCATTAACGACATCTATTATAGTTAAAATAGTAAGAGCCGAGATCTGTTTTGCAGATTTCGGCTCTTTTTTGATTTTGCCCAAGTGGAGCGCCAGATGTCACAAAACCAAATAGGCTAAAGCATTGACTAATTTCGCGAAAAGATTTATAGTGATAAATAGTTTAGTAATGAAATATTTATTAATTGCGCTTTATGATAAAGCGCTGGAATGATTGGACGATGAACGCAAATAGGGAAGGGGTGAATACATGCCAAGCAAGGAAGACGTTGTCGAGCTCTCCACCATGTTCAAATTGATCATGAAAAATGCGAATTCAGAGTGGAACAAGCGGATGCAAGGGAATATGTCATTGTCCCAGTTCAAGCTGCTTTATTGGCTCAAACAAGATGGACAGCAAAGAGTATCCGATCTGGCCGAGAAAATGTGCATTTCCGCTGCTGCCATAACGGGATTGGCTGATAAGCTATCTGCGGAAGGCAATATTGATCGGGTTAGGGATGAGGAAGATCGCCGCGTCGTATACATCGATATTACCGAGAAAGGGAAAGCTACTCTCGACCAAATATCGGATGATCAAAAAGAGACGCTCGGCATGATGTTAAACTGTCTGGCACCAGAGGACATCGCACATTTAAAACGAATTTTCAAAAAGCTAAACGATCATATGCATATTTAATTCATACCGAATGAGGGGAAGAGATTTAACCTATGGAACATTTATCACAAAAAAGAAAGCTGACCATTATGGTTGCTATTATGTTCGCTATGTTTTTTGCAGCGATCAACCAAACCATCGTCAGTACGGCGATGCCAAGAATTATTGCAGAGCTGCACGGAATGGAGCTGTACACATGGTCGATTTCGATCTATATGCTCACTTCAACCATCGCGACGGTACTTGTCGGCAAGCTGTCGGATATTTACGGACGTAAGCCATTTATATTGGCCGGTATTTTATTTTTTATCATCGGCGCTTTTCTTGCAGGAACGTCAACTGACGTTTACCAAATGATTTTCTACCGTGCGATTCAAGGTGTAGGCGCAGGTATAATTATGGCAACGGCCTTTACCGCAGTAGGCGACTTATTCCCGCCACGGGAGCGCGGCAAATGGACTGGAATTATGACAGCCGTTTTTGGCTTTTCCAGCGTTATTGGCCCCACGTTTGGTGGTTATATTGTTGACCACATGGCATGGCACTGGGTATTCTGGATTTTCCTGCCGATCGGCATTATTGCCTTCATTATGATTTTGACGCTGTTTCCGAAGACGGAACGCAAGCAATCCGAGTCGATTGACTACTTGGGCTCGCTGTTTCTGACGACCACGCTTGTGCCATTGCTGCTTGCCTTTACATGGGCAGGTACAAAATATGCGTGGGGCTCTGCCCAAACGATTGGCCTATTCGCGGCAACGCTCGTATCGGCGCTGATTTTTGTATTCGTCGAATCCAAGGCGAAAAGCCCGGTGCTGCCGCTTCATTTTTTCAAAAATGGGATTGTAACGCTCTCTAATGTAATTGGCTTCCTGATGAACTTCGGGATGATGGGCGCATTGATTTACCTCAGCTTCTTCGTGCAAGGCGTGCTGGCGATTTCGCCAACCTATGCTGGATATGTCACGATGCCAATGTCGATTGGTATGGTTATTACGAGCGCGATTGGCGGTCAATTGATCAGCAAATCGGGCAAATACAAAAAATTCGCCTTAATCGGCATGCCGCTTATGGTGGCGGGCATGGTGCTGATGGTATTTATGAACAGCGTGTGGATGGCAGTTCTGGCGATGATCGTTTTCGGCCTAGGTCTCGGCCTTGGGATGCCGGTTTTCTCGCTGGCCATTCAAAATGCGGTTCCATTCAAGGAGCTTGGCGCCGTAACGGCGGCCATGCAGTTGTTCCGTAATATGGGCGGTACCATCGGTATTGCTGTAATGGGAACCGTGCTTTCAACCAGCTTGAAAAACAATCTGACCGAGCTTGCCCAGTCGGGAGATGCTGTTGACCTCAGCAAGCTTGATCCGAAAGTAGCCCAAGAGTTCGCCGTATTTGCTAATCCGCAAATGCTGACGAACCAGCCGGAGCTGGAAAAGCTGCACCAAAGCTTGCCGGCCGACCTACAACCGTTGTTTACAAAAATGGTGGAAATGCTTCGCGAGGCGCTGGCTTCGTCGCTTTCAACCGTGTTTCTTGCAGGTACGCTCATTTTGGTTGGTGCGGTCATTTTGACCTTCTTCCTGAAAGAAATTCCGCTCCGCACGTCGAATGCAGCACCGCAGCCAGCAAACGCGGATGCAGCAGCGGATACAGATACGGATGCAGGCAGCAAGCTGCGCGGCAAGCTTGTCAGTCAGCCGACGGAATAATCGGTTGTCGAATATCATTCATTAAGCGAAAGCCAGTGTGCTTCGCAGATTAAAAGCCATCCCCAAGTGCAGCATCGGAAGCAGTCTAACCGATGAGCGCGAGGGGATGGCTTTTTTATGATAAAATGGCTGTATTTCCTGCCTGTTTAGATAGGATTGAATGGAGGACAGCTCATGGAACAGAAACGAGAAGCAGAGGTCGTAGCACTGCCGCTTTTTCTTGTCGTAGGCTTTAAAGTGGAAGCGAGCGTTCAAGAGTTTGAATCGGGACTTGGGAAGGGAACCTATCAAGCATTAATCGAGAGAAAAGCAGAAATTCAGCATAGGAAAAATGACCGTATTCTTTTAATTCAAATTTATCCGATGACTGCTGAATTTAATCCCCAGACAGATCGGTTCACAAATATCGTTTGCTGCGAAGTAAGCGAGCTCGGCGATATGCCGCTGCATATGGTGAGTCATACGGTGGCTGAAAGCAAGTATGCGGCCTACACGCATATCGGGCCTGAATCGGAGCTTAGCCGCTCGTATAATTATCTTTATGGCGAGTGGATGGAAGAAACGGGACATGTGCCGCAGCATTATGATTTCGAAGTTTGGGATGAGCGATATGAACCCGAAAGCACGGAAAATGAGATTGATATATTTGTGGCGTTGAAGGAATAGCCGAGGTAAGACAATCGAATGTTTTAACGAACGATGGACATAACAAAAAGCGAAAGCCCTCCCGCAGCGGAGGGCTTTTTTGGCGAGGCAGCCGCAGTGCTGCTACACCAGCTTGCGGACGGTGAAATTTTGCTGCAGGACGTACCAATTTTGGGGAAAGGGTACGCCAAGCACCCAGTAGCTTACTCCTCTGAGCTTATAATCCTTCACAATATTGAATTTGGCTTGTACGCTGCGGGCGTCCTCATACCAGACCTGATGCTGTGCGCCTTGTTCATCATAATAAGTATAATGAGGCGATTCGGCTATCGGATCATATTGAATCGTTGCACCATATTTAGCGGCCCGAGCGACGGCTTGGGGCGGATTGACCGTCGGCGCCCACTTGCCGCCTTTTACGTACGGCAGCGTCCAGTCATAGCCATAGAGCGGCATGCCCATGACAATTTTGGAGGCGGGGATAACGGATAGCGCATAATTCAGCACCTTAACGACTTCGTTGAGTGGAGCGACAGCGAGCGGAGGTCCGCCAGACCAGCCCCATTCATACGTCATCAAAATAACAAAATCGACAATCCGTCCATGGGCGGCATAATCATGTCCCTCGTATAATGTGCCTTTCTGCTCCGCGCTTTGCTTCGGGGCAAGACAAGTAGATACGAGCAGATGATAGGGATGGAGCGTATCCACCAGCTTTTGCAAAAAAGCATTATACGCTTCACGATCAGCTGCCCTCACATATTCAAAATCGACATTCAGCGCCATGTAGCTCTTCTGCTGCATCACGGACAAGACGCTCGCAATGACCGCGCTTTGAATCGCGGCATCCGTCAGCACAGCATGGGCAATATCGCTGCTGAAGGTGCCGTTCTCGAAATTGGTCAGCACCATCATTGGTGCTGCTTTCTCTTGGAACGCCGCTTCAATTATAGCGCTGTCGTCAATTGGCACAAGCGTGCCGTCCAACTGGACACGATAGCTGAATGGGCTCAGATAAGTAAGGTTGGCGCCAATTTCATGGACGAGCGCTACGCCGTTGGCGCCGAATTTTTCCGTATAGCCGTTCACTTCTATGATAGGCTTCTCCGGCTGCGGTATGACGAGCACTTGGCCTGCCTTAATGAGGGCAGGGTTTTTGAGCTCGTTTGCGCGCATGAGTTGTTCGATTGTAACGCCGTATTTCAGACCGATCGACCATAGGCTTTCTCCCGGAAGCACCTTATGATTGCCAGCCTCCGAAGGAATAATGATTGCCTGGCCAATGACGAGTGGAACATCAGCGGATATGCCATTTGCCGAAGCGATAGACTCCGTGCTGACGCCGAAGCGCTGTCCGAGCTGCCACAGCGTATCGCCTTTTTTAACCGTATGGATATGCATGTCGCGATAAAACCTCCCCCAAGCAAAAGTTCTTTATCTACTTATATTCGACCGTTCTATGAAAAAAGACTTCGGTTTCACTTTTCCTTCTTTTTGTATGTGGGGTTGCTTCTACTCTTCTGCTCTTCAGTTCTTTTGCTCTTCATCTGTTAAAAAAAAGGCCCCCAAAATAAAAATGGGGGCCTAAAATCGGCATTGTAGCTTTTTTGTTTTGGTTTGTTTTAAAAGTGTGGTGAAGAGGGGCGGAGTGGAATGAAAAGCTTGAACTGGAGAAGCGATAGCGTTCGCTTTTACCGTTGGATTTCCCCCTATGGGGGCTAATTCACAGAAATCCAACGGTAATGGCGATCGGAAGTCAAGCTTTTCATGCAGCGCAGCCAACTTTCACCATGGCTTTTACTACGATAACCGAATCGAAAAGCGGTTATCGACTGGTGACAACAAATTAACGATCACGCTTTGACAGCCAGCGGGGTGGCTATCGTCGCGAACGGAAGGCATCCAATGCTCGAATGCGCCAGACGTCAGCTCAATTGCCGAGCCATCTGACATTTCATAGCGGCAGGAGCCCTGCTTCAAGAAATAGTTGCTGCTGCCGGCAATGGCTTCGAGACCTTCCCCGCTAAGCTTGCCATCCTTGGCAAAAACAAACGTCAGCTGCGTCATTACATCTTCTTGCAGCTTATCGGAATGTAGGCGAATGTCCCAGCCGTCTGCCGTTTGCGTAAGCTCCGATTCAATAAAATGCTCCTGCAAATGGGTTCTTTCCCGCTCTCCATGGGGAAGCAGGTACCAAGGGGCGTCCGCTGTTACGCCGTCCGCATCCAGCTTCGGAAGCAAATGGCTAGGAATGGGCCCATTATAGCCTTTATACATGCGTTTGCCGAGCTTATAATGTCCATCTTCCGCTTGAAACTGGTCGAAGCTGACGACGCCCGGTGTAAAGGCAGTCGACACTTTAACCGCAAGCAGGCTCGCCGAGCCATGGCGGAGCGAGAAGAAGGATGGCGCACTCGTCATAACCGTCGCGCTTGTCTGTCCATCGCGGACACGAACGAGCGGCGCGCCGAAGGCGGTATGCGCAGAGCTGTGAGTAATATGAAGCTGATGCCCCTGCTTTTTCATCTCCTGCAAATCTTCATGAATCGGGTGCTGACCGTTGATGATTTTTACATATCGATCTGACAGCGCAGCCCGCTCTATATGGCTGATGTCCATTTGCTCCGGATAGAGCAGATAGCCAATGAGCGGATGGTCTGTCACCGAGAAGAACTGTTTAAAGAAAGGACCCGCATAATCGGACAAGGCGGCAAACAGCGGATCGCGGTCATACGATGCCATCAAGCGGTAGGGGAGAAAATAGCCGGACATATCCGAAGGCTGTCCATAATCCTGCCTGCCAGAATAGTCCGTTACAACCTCTCCGGAAGGATGAACCAAATATTGCATCATTCGCAAATTGCTGCGTACACTTTCCAGCAGCTCAGGGCGATCAAGCGACAGCGCTGTATGGTACAGGGCAATATCGCTGACAGCATTGTAGATGCCATTGCTGCGCTCGGTCCATTCGCCATCGGCAGTAATATCAATGCCTTCTGCAAGCCATGCATTCGCACGAGCCACAAGCGCCGGATCAGGGAACGACTTGTTCAACAGGCCGAGGGCTGCTGTTAGAATCCAGCGGTGATTTGGCGTATGGCAGCCGCCCTCAAGCATGGCCGGCGTTGCCCGCTTCAGAAAAAGTGCAAGCAGGGAAATAGCTTTTTCAAAAGCGGGATATTCCACACTTTGCTGCACCAATAGCTCATAAAGCTGCGCAAAACCAATCACGACAAAGCCGGTATCTGGCGGCGAGTGATAGTTGGTTGAGCCAAGCGTAATCGTTCCGTCGCTATGCTGGCGGTTAAGCATATATTGCAGCGCAAGCTCAAGGCTGGCAAGCAGCTGCTTGTCGCGATAAAACGCCGATTCCGGACTGCACAGGGCAGCAGTCCACTTTGCGATGACAGCGCCTGTTCCGACATGGCTCGGATGAGGCAGGCCTGTAAATGAGTCTATAATGCCTCCGACATTGCGGCTTTCGGAGTCTTTAATTTGAAGGCCCAGAGATGGGGTGACAAGCTGATCATTTAATTGAACCAAGCGCTGATAGATGGAGTCCATGTTGTTGCTCCTTTTTAGGTTTGTGTATAAATCCGTTTTACAATGAGAAAATCTTCATTTCGACCCTTTAGTAAAGCGCTTTACCTGACACGGCGAATTCATAATTGGCCTCTTCATACATATCATTCGGTTTGAGCCAGATTTGATTCTCGTTCAGTTTACCATATTTCTCGAGATTTAGGCGTAGTCTAACTGTCTTATCACTCTGAATGCATTCTAAACAAAACAAGGCATTCTCCCGTTAGTAATAAACGAATAGAGAATGCCCTGCATTTTTAGTGAAAAAGATTTTAGTAAACAGAAATATCAACGAGGCTTCCGTCATTAAATAATGTTTGCAACGTTTCATTATTAAGGGAAGCAAGCGTTAGAAGCTGTGAAGGGGTAGAAGCGACTTTAAGAGGAATACTTTCTCCCCATTTTGTTAAATACCATGAGCCCTGGTTTTGTGTAATGAAGTATTTGACATTCATAAAAGTAAAGGATACTTCATGTCCCGTATTTAAGTCTTCTATCCATTGATTATAACTATAATTTAAGTCTGTTTCTATAATGTACCACGGACCCCTCTGCGGCTTGTTGTTATAATTCCAGTCATGCCTGTGCGGAACATTTGGGTTAATTTGCGCATTACCATGGTTAGTATAGTCAATATCTAGCTCTGCCTTGCCATCGGAGCCATAGTATCTTCTTTGTTCCAATTGGCCCTGCCTCATATTGTCTTTAGAGCTATAAGGTATTCCGATAACAGGTAAGCTTCGCGCATTATCTACTACTGAATGATAGGGAGCGGGACCTCCATTAAGCTTCGCATTGTCATAAGAGAGGAAAGTATAATTGCTAGCATTTGATGTAGTTAAGGCAGCAAAGTTACCCGTCACACTCGGAAAGCCAATGACAATTTGTCCGGTTATTAAGCCGCCTGCACGGCCAATGGTTGGCGTTTTATACTGTTTAACCGTGTAATCGGCATTGAGTACGCCTAGCGGAGCGGGCATTACGATAGAATTTGGAAATACAGTACTTGTTGGGTAAACAGTCTCTACGTAACGGCTTCTGGTGCGTCCATCTACGAAGTTAGGCTTCGTCGTATACGTGCCTTTCTCAATTTTAAATCGGGTAACGAATTCATTATAGGCGTCGCGGGCGTTGGCGAAAGGCTTGTTGTTTAGGTTTAATAAATTATTGTACCTAGCGTATGTCCCGTTATTTGTCACGATGGTGGCATAACCGTCTATATTTACAATTATATTAGTTATGAATCCAGCATCTATATAACCTATATTTGGATTTGCGCCGTTGCCAGAAATGTAGGTTACAGAACTTGGCCGTATAATCGCACCTGGTGCCATAATATCGGTAATGATTTTATTTGTCGTATCATAAGTTGCTCCGCCTCCAAAATGGTCAAACCATTTATCCTGCAAGTATGCCAGTGTCCGAGGCGACCAAGATACGACATAAGAATTAGGTGTGTTCCAGCCAGCTTGCATTCCATATGTACTTTCTGTAATGGAAGTCTTAATAGAAGCGGGTGCACTATCCCAAAGCGATTTTGCGAAAATTTGAATATTCTCTTGCAGTTCAGGCTTAACTCCAATTGCACCATCAGCCGAAGCGACATAAACGGCTCCACTCCAATAGGCTAACGCGGCGGCTTCAATGCCTCCTTCTGCAACGGGAAGTGTACTTGCCGCTGTCTTTTTCACAGGGGTTGTGATAGCGGCTACTAGTGATACTATCAACAGAGCAGCTAGGATATTTCTTAAAGTCTTCAACATTTAATAAACCTCCATTTTGTAATGAATCCTAAGTATTAGGTCAATTATACTGTTTTCCAGTAAAATTGTTATTAATATACTACAAAAGTTGTGTTTTGGCGATATTTTAAATAATTTATTTGGTATTTTTTAATGCGATGTGTATGTTATACGGCGCTGAGTTGCTGCTCCTTGCTTATATGTGGAAAACTTCATCAATGCATCCCTATGGCTGTAGTTGTGAATAGTCTGAAATTGTTTGAGAAGGAGAGCAGCGTGTAAAATAAGCAAAAGCCACGTCCATATCTAGACGCGGCACTAATTGTAGTCCCTGACATTGATGTAAGCTATAGCTCATACTTTCCGTCATACTCCATAGCTCTAGCTGTATTTATTGCTGTCTGGATGTCTAGAATCCTTCCAACCATATGCAGCGACATCTCGATGCCTGCGGAAATGCCAGCCGAGGTGACAACAGCACCTTCATCTACAAATTTCACGTTTTCGACGACTGTCGTCTGTGGGAACTGCGTCCGCATGCGTTCGATGCTTGCCCAGTGTGTCGTGGCCCGCTTGCCATCCAGCAGGCCAATTTCTGCAAGCAAGAACGCTCCCGTACAGACGGAGGTCATCCACGTCACCTGTTCGCTCTGCTGTTTGATCCACGCAAGCAGCGCCTGATTATGAATCTCGTGCCGTGTGCCCATGCCGCCAGGAATAACGAGCACATCGAATACAGGAGCATCCGCGAAGCTGTAATCTGGAGTTACCTTAAGGCCATTCTTGGCCGTAATGAGCGCACCCTTTTCAGAAATAGTCGATACTTGAAACGGGTGATAGGCATCCTCCTGCCCCCAGTTCAGCGCTGTTACTGCAAAAACCTCGAAAGGACCGGCAAAATCAAGCACCTCCACATCATTAAACAAAAGAATGCCTACTTTGTAATTTTCCATAGCTCATTTCCTCCGCTTCCTTTTTCATAAATGAATGAAATTTACATTCGTACTGTGTTATTCTGCGGAGGCCTTGGAAACCCTCTCGACAAATAAGCAGGGTCCTGCGAATATTCCTCCCATAAATCCACTTCACTTATAGCTGTCTGCGCGTAATCCCGAGTAGATTCCTGTCATATTATGATATTTTACCTGCCAAAAACGAACTTTAATAAAAGCTACTCTTTTCAACGTTCGTATTTTGTTGACAGCCCCGTGGGGATTAGATAAACTGGAGGAGGTCAGTAGCGGAGCAATCCGTTTATTATAGTGTTGGTCTCGTATAATCTCGGGAATTGGCCCGAAAGTATCTACCCGAAAACCACAATTTTCGGACTACGAGCAAGCTTGAAGCTGGTATGCTTGAGCTGCCTTTTTTGAACAAGAAGCAAGTATAAGTAGTATAAGTTTTACACTTATATTCGGCGTCTGGTTCTCCGCGAGACGAAGCATGCCGTTCAAGGACGGCGATAGCCGTTTCACCTTAAAATATAGGCAAGGATATCATTTCGTTATCTTTCTCTATATTTCTCGGAATGAAACGCGCCGTGCCGCCAAGGATGGCGTCTGTCGTTTCACCTTAGGGCAGCCTTGTGCTACTTTGTGCCTTGTTTTTTGCAAGGTTGCGGAAGTGGCGGCTTACTTCAGGCATAAAGAGCGCCAAGCGGTTCCCGGAAGTCGGGAGGCTGCGCTGTGCGCTCGGCTCGGGTCCCGCAGCATACGTATGATTAATACTCTTACGGTAGCTGTCGGGATTTTTCTGTTGAAATCGGGCAGTTTAGAAGGTAAGGAAAGCATCAAGTTACGGTTTTATATGGTTTACCTATTATATAGATGAAAGAAGGTTTGAACGCATGTCTGCGAAGGTAGGCGTCATCATGGGCAGCAAGTCGGATTGGGATACAATGAAACTGGCTTGCGATGTGCTGGAAGAGCTTCAAATTCCTTATGAGAAAAAGGTTGTATCGGCGCACAGAACGCCCGATTTAATGTTCGAATATGCGGAAACGGCAGCGGAGCGCGGACTTAAGGTCATTATCGCGGGGGCTGGCGGAGCTGCACATCTTCCCGGCATGGTCGCCGCCAAAACGGTGCTGCCGGTTATTGGCGTTCCTGTCAAATCTTCGAATCTCAGCGGTCTCGACTCGCTGCTATCTATTGTGCAAATGCCGGGCGGCATTCCGGTAGCTACAGTAGCAATCGGAAATGCTGGCGGCACGAATGCTGGACTGCTGGCCGCACAGATGCTGGGCGCGTTCGATCCGGACATTCAGGCACGCGTGATCACACGGCGCGAGCGCGTCAAGCAGGAAGTGCTCGAAAGCAGTGAGACGCTATGATGGTCGAAGCGGACAAGCAGCGGCCGGATAACATCCGCACGCTGCTGCCAGGCAGCACAATCGGCGTACTCGGCGGCGGGCAATTGGGCCGGATGATGGCGCTCGCAGGCAGCGCGATGGGCTACAAATTCGTCGCGCTTGATCCAGCGGTGGATTCGCCTTGCGGACAAGTCGCAGATCAAGTGGTCGGCGCCTATGACAATCATGAGGCAGCGCGCGAGCTGGCGCAGCGTTCAGATGTCATTACGTATGAGTTTGAAAATGTGAATGCTGAAGTAGCCGCGATGCTGATGAAGGAATCTTACGTGCCGCAAGGCAGCAAGCTGCTTTATACGACGCAGCATCGGCTGCGGGAGAAGCGGGCGATTGAGGCGGCTGGCGTGAAGGTTGCGCCTTACAGCGAAATTCGCAGCAGCGAAGAGCTTCATATAGAAGCTGAACGTTTAGGCCTGCCGTGCGTATTAAAAACAGCGACTGGCGGCTACGACGGCAAAGGGCAATGGGTCATCCGCGCCGCGGAGGAGATCGACGAGGCGTATGAAACGCTGAGCCGGGCTGGAACCGAGCTTGTGCTGGAGAAATTCATCTCCTTTGAAAAAGAGCTGTCGGTCATTGCGGCGCGCAGCCCGCAGGGCGAGGTCAAAGCATTCCCGGCGGCGGAAAATATCCATATCGACAATATTCTTCATTTGTCGATTGTGCCGGCCCGGATCGAGGAAGGCATTCAGCGCCGAGCGGAGCAGCTGGCGATGCAAATCGCCGAAGGGCTGGGCGCGGTCGGATTGATTGCCGTTGAGCTGTTTTTGACGGCTGACGGAGAGCTGTATGTGAATGAGCTGGCACCAAGGCCGCATAACAGCGGTCATTACACGATGGAAGCGGCACATACGTCGCAGTTCGAGCAGCATGTGCGGGCGGTATGCAATTTGCCGCTTGGCCGTACGGAGCTGCTGACGCCAGTCGTGATGGTGAATGTGCTCGGCCAGCATGTAGAGCCGGTCATTCAGCGCTTTGGAACCCGGGATGAAGCGGCAGTGCGCCTCGGCGTAACACCGAAGCTGCATCTGTACGGCAAGAAGGACGCCGTTCACAAAAGAAAAATGGGCCACATTAACGTGCTTGCTCCCGATGTGGAAGCAGCGCTGCAATGGATAGATGAAACAACAATTTGGAAGGTGGAGTAGCTACATGTTAGAGCGTTACAGCAGACCGGAAATGAGAGCGATTTGGACCGAGGAGAATAAGTTCCAAGCATGGCTGGAGGTTGAGCTTTGCGCATGCGAGGCTTGGTCGGAGCTGGGCATTATTCCGAAGGAAGACGTAGAAGAGCTTCGTAAAAACGCCAGCTTCAACATCGACCGCATTTATGAAATCGAGCAGGATACACGCCATGACGTTATCGCCTTTACGCGCGCTGTATCCGAGACGGTTGGCCCTGAGCGCAAATGGGTGCACTACGGCCTGACATCGACGGATGTTGTAGATACGGCAACGGGCTACCTGCTGCTGCAAGCCAATGCGATTTTGCAAAAGGATATTGAGCGTTTCATCTCGATTTTGCGCGAGAAAGCGATTCAGTACAAGGATACGCCGATGATGGGACGTACGCATGGCGTTCATGCTGAGCCAACTACTTTCGGCCTCAAAATGGCACTGTGGCATGAAGAGATGAAGCGCAACCTGGAGCGTTTCCTGCATGCAGCTGACGGCGTGCAATACGGCAAAATTTCCGGTGCTGTCGGCACTTACGCGAACATCGACCCATTCGTAGAAGAATTCGTCTGCAACAAGCTCGGCACAAAAGCTGCGCCAATCTCGACGCAAACGCTGCAGCGTGACCGCCATGCTGAATACATGGGCACACTGGCACTCGTTGCTTCGTCGCTGGACAAGTTCGCTACGGAAATCCGCGCTTTGCAGAAGAGCGAATTCCGCGAGGTGGAAGAGCCTTTCGCTAAAGGTCAAAAAGGTTCATCGGCTATGCCGCACAAACGCAACCCAATCGGCTGCGAGAACATTTCAGGTCTGTCGAGAGTCATCCGCGGACATATGCTGACGGCTTATGAGAACATTCCGCTGTGGCATGAGCGCGATATTAGCCACTCGTCCGCAGAGCGCGTCATTTTGCCAGATGCAACGATGCTGCTGAACTACATGCTGAACCGTCTGGGCAACATCATTAATAATCTGCAAGTATTCCCTGAAAATATGAAGCGCAACATGCAGCGTACGTTCGGCGTGCCGTTCTCCGGCCGCGTCATGACGAAGCTGATCGACAAAGGCTTCAGCCGCGAGCAGGCGTATGACACCGTTCAGCCGCGCGCGATGCAGGCTTGGGAAGAGCAGCGCCAATTCCGCGACATTATTGAATCGACGAAGGAAATTACCGAGCTTCTGTCGACGGAAGACATCGACGATTGCTTTAACCCAACATGGCATCTGAAGCATGTGGATACGATTTTCACCCGTCTTGGATTGAACTAAGGAGGCTTACTGGCGAATGACTGCATCATCTCAAAGCTTGTCTACTGCTGCTCCATATGTAAAAGCGCCCCTTCTATACAAGGGGAAGGTTAGAGAGCTTTATGATCTGGGCGAGCATTTTCTCATCGTTGTAACGGATCGTATCTCAGCGTTCGATTATGTGCTTGATCCGGCTGTGCCGGAGAAAGGCAATGTGCTCAACCGCCTGTCGGCGTTCTGGTTTGAGCAGACGGCTTCGATCCAGACGAACCACGTCGTGCATACCGATGTGGACAAGCTGGGCGAGCTCATTACCGAGCCTGAGCTGCTGCGCAACCGGATTATGGTAACTCTTAAAGCAGAGCGTATCGACATTGAATGCGTCGTACGCGGCTATATCACAGGCGGCGGCTGGAGACAATATCAGCAAACGTCTGCGATCAATGGCATCGAGCTCCCTGCAGGCCTGCGCAAAAATGAACGTTTTCCGCAGCCGATCTTTACGCCAGCTGCGAAAAACGACATCGGCCACGACGAAGATATCCCGTTCGAGCGGATGCAAGAGCTGGTTGGCGCTGAGCTTTCCGAGGAGCTGCGCGACCGCAGCATCAAGCTTTATGAGTTCGCTCACGCTTATTGCGCCGAGCGCGGCATCATTCTCGCCGATTGCAAATTTGAATTTGGCCTGATTGACGGCAAGGTCATTCTCATTGACGAGATTTTCACGCCGGATTCCTCGCGTTTCTGGGCAGAGGGCAATTTCGCCTATGACATTGAGATCGACAGCATGGACAAGGAGCCGGTGCGCACCTATTTGCTCG
Organism: Paenibacillus sp. J31R34; assembly: GCF_059383715.1. Taxonomy (NCBI): domain Bacteria; kingdom Bacillati; phylum Bacillota; class Bacilli; order Caryophanales; family Paenibacillaceae; genus Paenibacillus; species Paenibacillus sp. J31R34. The sequence goes on along the minus strand of NZ_JBXENU010000002.1, from coordinate 509,967 downwards.
GCTCAGATTGGGACAAAAACAGCAAGCCGGACCCGCTGCCGGAAGCGGTTGTTGCAGAGACGACGAAGCGGTATCAGGATATTTACCGCCGCTTGACCGGCTCGGAAAGCTACTAGCTATTTCGTGCACTTAGAGATATAGATCAACGATTCATGCAAAACGATAAAAGCAAAGCGATTTTGCTGGAGGGAGCCTGTGGGGTGCTCGCCTAAAGCAGAAGAAAAGCGAAGCAGCGTTAACGCTACAATATTATTTTCATTATCAGGAGGCCAACAATGAAAGCAACCGTCTACGTAACAATCAAGGAAAATGTACTTGATCCGCAAGGAACAGCTGTACAAGGAGCTTTGCACTCGATGGGCTTTACCGAAGTGGAAAAGGTTCGGATCGGCAAATATTTGGAGCTTGAGCTGGGCGATATTGACCGCAGCGAGGCAGAGAAGCGCATCAAGGAAATGTGCGAGAAGCTGCTTGCGAACACGGTCGTAGAAGATTACCGTTTTGAGCTGGAGGGATAGGCGATGAAGTTTGCGGTTCTGGTTTTTCCAGGTTCCAACTGTGATATTGATTGTTACAAGGCGGTAGAGGAAGCGATTGGCCAAAAGGTAGAGTATGTATGGCATACATCGACGGATCTTTCCGGTTATGACGCGATTTTGGTTCCAGGGGGCTTCTCCTACGGCGATTACCTGCGCTGCGGCGCGATTTCCCGTTTTGCTCCTGTTATGAATGAAGTGAAGAAAGCGGCGGAGGAAGGCAAGTTCATCCTCGGCATTTGCAACGGGTTCCAAATTCTTACGGAAGCAGGCCTGCTGCCAGGCGCTTTGATCCGCAACAGCGGCCTCAAATTCCGCTGCCATCAGACGCCGCTGGAGGTCGTGAACAACGGCAATCCGTTCACGAATCAGTATGCAGAGGGCGATATCATCAACATTCCAATCGCTCACGGCGAAGGCAACTACTATTGCGACGACGCGACGCTGGCACAGCTGGAAGCGAACAAGCAAATTATTTTCCGCTATGCGGGTGACACCAATCCGAACGGATCGGTATCGAACATCGCGGGCGTGAGCAACGAGCGTGGCAACGTAGTCGGCATGATGCCGCATCCAGAGCGTGCAATTAACCAATTGTTCGGCTCAGAGGACGGCAAAAAAATGTTTACATCGATTTTGAATGCATGGAGGGAACAGCATGGCGCAGCAGTTAACAGCTAAGGAACCGACAGCGGAACAAATCGCGGATCAGCGGATTTATACGCAGTTCGGCGTAACGGATTATGAATATGAGCTGATTTGCGGATTTCTTGGCCGCCAGCCAAACTATACGGAGATTGGCGTATTCAGCGTCATGTGGTCGGAGCATTGCTCTTACAAAAACTCCAAGCCGATTTTGAAAAAATTCCCGATCACTGGGCCTAAAGTTCTGATGGGACCAGGCGAAGGCGCGGGTATCGTTGATATTGGCGACAATCAAGCGGTCGTATTCAAAATCGAATCGCATAACCATCCCTCTGCGGTTGAGCCTTACCAAGGCGCAGCTACAGGTGTAGGCGGCATTATCCGCGATATTTTCTCGATGGGCGCACGTCCGGTTGCTTTGATGAACAGCTTGCGTTTTGGCCGTCTTGAAAATGATCGCGTTAAATATTTGTTTGAAAATGTTGTCAGCGGTATCGCTGGCTACGGCAACTGTATCGGCATCCCGACTGTCGGTGGTGAAGTCATGTTCGACGAGAGCTACGAGGGCAATCCGCTCGTTAACGCGATGTGCGTGGGCCTCATTGATCATGATAAAATCCAGCGCGGTGTCGCTAAAGGCGTAGGCAACCCGGTATTTTACGTCGGTCCGGCAACTGGCCGCGACGGCATCCACGGTGCAACCTTCGCTTCGGTCGAGCTGTCCGAGGAATCCGAAGAGAAGCGTACGGCGGTTCAAGTCGGCGATCCATTTATGGAGAAGCTGGTTATGGAAGCGACGCTTGAGCTGATCGATTCCGGCATCGTGCTTGGGATTCAAGATATGGGCGCAGCTGGCCTAACTTGCTCCAGCGCCGAGATGGCTTCGAAAGCAGGAAACGGTCTTGAGCTGTACCTCGATGAAGTGCCGCAGCGCGAAACAGGCATGACGCCTTACGAAATGATGCTGTCTGAATCGCAAGAGCGCATGCTCTTCGTTGTAGAGCCGCAGCATGAAGCGCAGGCGAAAGAAATTTTCGACCGTTGGGGCATCATTTGCGCCAAAGTCGGTAAAGTAACGGATGACGGACGTCTCCGCTTGTTCCACCAAGGCGAGCAAGTGGCCGATATGCCGGTAACAGCACTTGTTGACGAGTGTCCGGTTTATGACAAGCCTTCGCAGGAGCCTGCATATTACAGTGCGAATGCGGCAATCGACACAACGGCTTATCCGGAAGTAACGGATTTGACGGCTGCGCTTGAGAAAGTGCTCGCTTCGCCAACGGTGGCCAGCAAAGAGTGGGTTTACAATCAATACGACTACATGGTGCGTACGTCGACAGCGGTACAACCGGGTTCGGACGCAGCAGTCGTTACGATTAACGGTACACGCAAGGCACTCGCGATGACAACCGACTGCAACAGCCGTTATGTATACCTTGATCCAGAAGTGGGCGGACGCATTGCCGTAGCGGAAGCTGCGCGCAACATCGTTTGTTCCGGCGCAGAGCCGCTGGCCATTACAGATAACCTGAACTTCGGCAGCCCAGAGAAGCCGGATGTATTCTGGCAGATCGAGAAATCGGCAGACGGCATGTCCGAGGCTTGCCGCGTACTGGAAACGCCAGTTATCGGCGGCAACGTCAGCTTGTACAATGAAAATGCAAAAGGCGCGATTTACCCGACGCCGGTTATCGGCATGGTAGGTCTCGTTCATGATATCGATCATATTACGACGCAAGGCTTCAAAAACGAAGGCGACGTCATCATTCTCGTCGGCGAAACGAAAGCCGAAATGGGCGGAAGCGAGCTGCAATACGTGCTGCAAGGCGTGAACGAAGGCCGTCCTCCGGTTATTGATCTAGCTGTTGAGAAAAAGATGCTTGGCGCTGTGCTGAGCGCGATTCAAAGCGGCCTGGTCGCTTCGGCGCATGACTTGTCCGAAGGCGGTATTGCGGTTGCACTGGCAGAATCCTGTATAAGCGGCAAGCTTGGTGCAGAAGTTAATGTAAATACAGAGCTGCGCGCTGATCATGCATTGTTCAGCGAATCGCAATCGCGTATTTTGCTGTCGGCGAAGCCGGAGCAAGCAGCAGCGCTGCAAGCATTGCTGTCTGAGCAAGGCGTTGCCCATGCGGCAATTGGTTCGGTTAAAGGAGCTGCTCTTTCGATCAGCATCAATGGCAAATCCGGCATTCAGGCGCCGGTACAACAACTGGAGAAGGTCTGGAAGGATGCGATTCCATGTCTGATGAAATAAAGCAGCCTAAGCTTTGGTCAGGCGATTATTATAATCAAGGCGGCGGTCGGGAGGATTTCTTCGACAAGCTGCGCGAGGAATGCGGCGTGTTCGGTGTCTTTAATCATGCAGACGCAGCATCGCTTTCCTACTATGGCCTTCATGCGTTGCAGCATCGCGGCGAGGAATCTGCGGGCATTTGCACCGTCGACACGACGGACCGCAATCGTTTCAGCTATCACCGCGGCATGGGACTCGTCAAGGAAGTATTCGACAAGGAGCGCCTAGCGGGGCTCCCTGGCGATCGCTCTATCGGCCATGTGCGTTATTCGACAGCAGGAGAGAGCAAGCTGGCAAATGCGCAGCCGCTGATCTTCCGCTATCGCGATGGCGATCTTGCGGTAGCGACGAACGGCAATATCGTAAATGCGCCGGAGATCCGCAAGGAGCTGGAGAACCTGGGCTCTATTTTCCAGACGACGAGCGATACCGAGGTTATTGCGCATTTGATCGCTCGTTCGCCGAAGGATTTTGTGACGGCAGCGAAAGAAGCGCTCCAGCGTATCGTTGGAGGCTTCGCTTTCCTGATTATGACAAACGACAAGCTGCTGGTCGCTTCTGATCCGAACGGACTTCGTCCGCTCGTGGTGGGCCGCATCGGCGAGGGCTATGTTTTTTCTTCCGAGTCGTGCGCGTTTGAATCGATTGGTGCCCAGTATTTGCGTGACGTTCAGCCAGGCGAGCTGCTTATTTTTGATCAGGATGGCATGAAAGAGGATCGTTATGCGGAAGTAACGCGCCGGGCGACCTGCGCGATGGAATACATTTATTTTGCCCGTCCCGACAGTGACATTCATGAGATCAACATTCATTCCGCGCGCAAGCGGATGGGCAAGCAGCTCGCGATGGAATCGTTCGTCGATGCTGATATCGTAACGGGTGTGCCGGATTCCAGTATATCCGCGGCAATCGGTTATGCGGAGCAGACGGGTATTCCTTATGAGCTTGGACTTATCAAAAATAAATACACCGGCCGTACGTTCATCCAGCCTTCGCAGGAGCTGCGTGAGCAGGGCGTGAAGATGAAGCTTTCCGCCGTGCGCAAAGTCGTTGAAGGCAAACGCGTCGTCATGATTGACGACTCGATCGTTCGCGGCACAACGTCGCGCCGGATCGTCAATATGCTGCGTGAAGCGGGAGCGACGGAAGTGCATGTGCGGATTACATCGCCGCCTTTCAAAAACCCTTGCTACTATGGCATTGATACGCCGAGCCGCGATGAGCTTATTGCATCTTCCCGCACGGTGCAGGAAATTTGCGAGCTGATCAATGCGGATTCGCTGACTTTCCTTAGCGACAGCGGCTTTATTGATTCGGTTGGCGGCAATGACGGCGCTTATAACCGCGGCATGTGCCTCGGCTGCTTTGATAATGATTACCCGACGCCTGTTGATGAGGAATCGGACAAAAGCTGCAGCTGCTAGACTTAGGGCAGTCTGGCTGCAGCATGAAGCTGTAATAATGCAATTTAGAACTAATAGTGCTGCCTGCCACTGGCGTGCCTAATTCAGGCGTGCCAGCTTGGCGGCTACGATAAAGGGGTTGAACGATGTGGCAGAAGCGTATAAAAAAGCTGGCGTCGATATAGCGGCTGGCAACGAAGCGGTCGAAAGAATGAAGAAGCATGTCAAGAAGACGTTCCGTCCTGAGGTACTGACAGATCTTGGCGGCTTTGGCGGCCTGTTCGGCCTAAACAAGGATAAATATGACGAGCCGGTGCTCGTATCGGGTACAGACGGCGTTGGCACGAAGCTGAAGCTGGCTTTTGCAATGGACAAGCATGACACGATCGGTATCGATGCGGTTGCCATGTGTGTCAATGACATCATTGTACAAGGCGCTGAGCCTTTGTTCTTCCTCGATTACCTCGCTTGCGGCAAAGTCGTGCCTGAGAAAATCGAAGCGGTTGTTAAAGGCATTGCAGATGGCTGCGTTCAAGCTGGCTGTGCACTAATTGGCGGCGAGACAGCGGAAATGCCAGGCATGTACCAAGGCGACGAATACGATATCGCGGGCTTTACGGTCGGCGTTGTCGATAAGAAAAAAATCATCGATGGCACGACCATTGCGCCCGGAGACGCAGTAATTGGACTTGCGTCAAGCGGCATTCACAGCAATGGCTATTCGCTCGTTCGCAGATTGCTTCTGGAAGAGAGCGGTTATGCGCTGGATCAGGAGCTGGCAGAGCTTGATGGCGCGAAGCTTGGCGATGTATTGATCGAGCCAACGCGCATTTATGTGAAATCGGCGCTTAAGCTAATTGAGCAAGTGAAGGTGAAAGGCATGGCGCATATTACAGGCGGCGGCTTCATCGAGAACATTCCGCGCGTATTGCCGGAAGGCGTGAACGTGAATGTGGAATACGGCTCTTGGCCGATCCACAACATTTTTGGCCTCATGCAGGAAAAAGGTTCGATTACGAATCGTGACATGTTCACGACGTTTAATATGGGTATTGGCCTCGTAGTCGTTGTACCGGCTGATGAAGCGGAAGAAGCGCTTCGCGTAGCAAGTGGGCTTGGCGAGAAAGCTTACCGCATTGGAACAGTAACGGAAGGCAGCCGCATCGTCACGTTTACAGGAGCGACGGTGTAATGGCAGCGAAGCGTATAGCCGTATTTGCATCAGGTCAAGGCACCAATTTTCAAGCCTTGGCCGATGCGGCATGGCAGGGGGAGCTCGATGCAACTATCGAGCTTCTTGTTTGTGATAAGCCGTCTGCTCCGGTTATCGAGCGGGCGCGCAAGGCTGGCGTAGAAACGTTTATTTTTAAGCCGAAGGACTATCCGTCCCGCGAAGCGCATGACAGCGTGATTTTGGCGGAGCTTGAGCGCCGCGGCATTGAGCTGATTGTATTGGCTGGCTATATGCGCATCATTACACCGGTGCTGGTGGAGCCTTTCTATGGGCGGATGATCAATGTTCATCCTTCACTACTGCCAGCGTTTCCCGGCATTAATGCGATTCGCCAGGCGCTTGATTACGGCGTGAAGCTGACGGGCGTTACCGTGCATTATGTGGACGGCGGACTCGACAGCGGCCCGATTATTGCCCAGCAGGCGGTCGGGGTTGCGGACGGCGAGACGGAGGATGAGCTTGCGGTACGCATCCATGCGGCCGAGCAGCAGCTGCTTCCGCAGGTCGTGCGGCAAATTGCTGGCGGACGGGTACAGCTGGACGGACGTTTGGTGCGGATTGATGTAAGTAAGCAAGCTGATTGATCGGGCATTCATAACGATAAAGCGGTTAGAGCGTAACAGGGTTAAGACAAATAAGGAGGGCTTTGTGGAATGGCTATTCGTAGAGCATTAATCAGCGTATCCGATAAGACGGGTATTGTGGAGTTTTCGCGTGAGCTGGCAAGCCAAGGCGTGGAAATTATTTCGACAGGCGGAACGTTCAGCTTGCTGGAAAAAGAGGGCATTCCGGTTATCGGCATTTCCGATGTAACGGGCTTCCCGGAAATTTTGGATGGACGCGTCAAAACGCTGCACCCTGCTGTACATAGCGGCCTGCTCGCTGTGCGCGACGATGCAGAGCACCAGAAGGTGATGGAAGAGCTGGGCCTCAGCTACATCGACCTCGTTGTCGTCAATCTGTACCCGTTCAAGCAGACGATTGCGAAGCCGGATGTGGAGTACGCGGATGCGATTGAAAACATCGATATCGGCGGTCCAACGATGCTGCGCTCTGCTGCGAAAAACCATGCATTCGTTACCGTTGTCGTAGACGCGGCGGATTACGCGGCTGTGCTGGAAGAAGTCAAAGCGGGCGGCGACACGACGCTTGAAACGCGCAAGCGCTTGACGGCGAAAGTATTCCGTCATACAGCAGCTTACGATACGCTGATTGCTGAATATTTGTCCAAGCAGACAGGCGAAGAGCTTCCAGAAAGCTACACCGTTACTTATGAAAAAGTACAGGATCTCCGCTACGGCGAGAACCCGCATCAGAAGGCTGCTTTCTACAGCAAGCCGCTTGCTTCGACAGGCAACATTACGACAGCTGAGCAATTGCACGGCAAAGAGCTGTCCTACAATAACATTAATGATGCAAACGCAGCACTTGCGATTGTTAAGGAATTTGATGAGCCAGCGGTTGTTGCCGTTAAGCATATGAATCCTTGCGGCGTAGGTACGGGCACTGACATTCATGAAGCGTATCAAAAAGCGTATGCGGCTGATCCGACCTCGATCTTTGGCGGCATCGTTGCGGCAAACCGCGTAATTGGCGCAGACACAGCTGAGCTGCTTGGCCAAATTTTCCTTGAAATTATTATTGCGCCGGACTTTACGCCGGAAGCGCTGGATATTTTGACGAAAAAGAAAAACATTCGACTCATGAAGCTCGGCGAGCTTTCCGTTGCTGCGGCTGACCGCAAGCCTGAGCTGCTCGTGACGACGGTTGACGGCGGCATGCTCGTACAGGAAAGCGATGTTCGCAGCCTGACGGAAGCAGACCTGCAATTCGTAACTGACCGCAAGCCGACTGAGGAAGAACTGAAGCAATTGCTGTTCGGCTGGAAAGTTGTGAAGCATGTGAAGTCGAACGCGATTTTGCTGGCGAAAAATAATATGACGATTGGCGTAGGCGCAGGCCAAATGAACCGTGTAGGCGCTGCTCGCATCGCAATCGAGCAGGCTGGTGCGCAGTCCGCTGGCGCTGTACTGGCATCGGATGCCTTTTTCCCAATGGGCGATACGGTTGAGCTGGCAGCTAAAGCTGGCATTACGGCGATTATCCAAACGGGCGGCTCCATTAAGGATGCCGAATCGATTGCCGCAGCAAATGCCAACAACATTGCCATGGTACTGACTGGCGTTCGTCATTTCAAGCATTAAGAGGGAGCTGACAAGATGCGAATTTTAGTAGTAGGCGGCGGCGGCCGCGAGCATGCGATCGTATGGGCGCTGAAAAAAAGCGAGAAGGTCCGCAGCATCTATTGTGCGCCGGGCAATGCAGGCATCGCGCAGCTGGCTGAATGCGTGCCGCTGGCTGTCAATCAATTTGACGAGCTAGTCGAGTTCGCTAAAGATGCGGCCATCGATCTCGTATTTATCGGCCCGGATGATCCGCTGGCGGACGGCATCGTCGATGCGTTTGAAGCGCATCAAATTCCGGTATATGGTCCGAATAAAGCGGCAGCGGAAATTGAAGGCAGCAAAATTTTTATGAAAAATTTGCTCAAGAAATATCATATTCCGACGGCTAAATATGAGACGTTTACCGAATATGAGGCGGCTTCCGCTTATTTGCAGGCACAGCAGACGCCTATCGTCATTAAAGCGGACGGACTTGCGGCAGGCAAGGGCGTAACGGTGGCCTTTACGATGGAAGAAGCACAGCAGGCGCTGAAAGAAACGATGCTGGATAAAGTGTTTGGCGATGCGGGCAACCAAATCGTAATTGAGGAGTTTTTGGAAGGACAGGAAATGTCCATCCTTGCTTTCGTAGATGGCGAGACGGTGCGGGCGATGGTGCCGGCACAGGATCACAAGCCGATTTTCGACGGCGATAAAGGCCCGAATACGGGCGGTATGGGCACGTATACGCCGCTGCCGCATATTGATCAGGCGATTATCGACGAGTCGATTGCGAATATTATTATTCCAACGGCGAAAGCGATGGTTAGCGAAGGCCGCCCGTTCCGCGGCGTATTGTTCGCGGGTCTGATGATTACGAAGGATGGCCCGAAAACGATTGAGTTCAATGCGCGTATGGGCGATCCGGAAACGCAGGTTGTGCTTCCGCGTCTGGAAACCGATCTTGTCGACATCGTATTGGCTTCGTTGAATGGCAGATTGGAGCAGCTTGATATTACTTGGAGTGATGAGGCAGCGGTCTGCGTCATTATGGCTTCCGAGGGTTATCCAGCTTCGTATCCGAAGGGCCGCGTCATTGAAGGGCTGGCGAAAGCCGAAGCGCAAGGCGCGCTTGTGTTCCATGCGGGAACAGCTGAGAAGGACGGCCAGTTCGTAACAAGCGGCGGACGTGTGCTAGGTGTTGTCGGCCGCGGCCGTGACATCGCGGAAGCACGTGCTCGTGCTTATGATGCGGTTGGCGTTATCCATTTCGATGGCATGCAGAGTCGTTCGGATATTGCGGCGAAAGCACTGGTGTAAAAAGTATCTTTTAGCTAGAAAGCGATCTTTATTTGATCTGAGTATGCGAAAAACAGGTATGATTTCTCTTTAATAGCGAGAGATCATACCTGTTAGTCTATCAAATGTATTGATTAACGCAGTAAAGCCGCCAATGTGCGGCTTTACTGCGTCAACCAACTTTATGGCTCTACTTGTACGATTGGAGTTTCATACTCACTATCTAATACACGAATAGTGCTGCTTGTTGTCAACTCCAGCGTTCCAAAAGGTTTGAATGTGAAATCTCCAATACCATAAATGTAATCATATACAAACTTCCCTTGATTCACAAACACAATTCTGCGTCTAACTTCCGTTTCTAGTCTGTCTAAATGGGTTTCAGCCCCGACAATTTTATCAATGGCTTCACCATCATAATAAGGATCCTCAAGTATATAAGCCCTATCCCAAGCAAATGGAATAACATCAGAAAATGGAGTAGAAAGATTTTCACCCTTCAAATTCAATATATTCTGATTTATAATTTTAGTATTTTCCGGGATTCTTTCAAACGTGATGAGAAATATTGCCAAAGCTGCTATAGCGATTAGTAAGATTGATATTAGTACTACAATTGTTTTTTTTTTCATATGCGCCTCCAATTTGGATTCTAGTAATTAAGTATAGCATATGATTTTAAAAACTATGGATAGACTATTTATTGTGTAAATTGGATATTAAATTAAGCTACGAGTAATTAATTAACTAGAACGATCATTTCATTATTGTTTATTTTCGTTTGAACTCTATTTGCTAAGTCTGTGTTTGATACAACAAAAGGAACATCATACCAGTTCACAGTGTCTCTCCCCTTCTGATTGTTATGCAAATCCATCGCTCTATGCTGTATTCCGTTATAACCGTTCCAATAGGTTGTACTTAGTTCGGAATCGGTAGCATCGACTTTTTCATGAGCAGTACCAAACTGTTCTGCTAATACTCTTCCAATATTTAATGTCATTATTGCATTCCATAGAGCGTGTCTAAATGCATTTCCCTTGTCTCCATCTGTCCAATGGCCATAACGGGAAAATGTAATTGAATCCGTATTATTTTTAGCTGCATTCACGATTAAAGCTTCGGCAGGGTAAAGAGCAACTAACCATTTTTCAGCAGTTGTTAATGCATTCCAGCCTGTATTAGATTCACGTGATGCCTGTAATTGTATTCCGCTAAAAGTTTGTGCTTTATTTTGCGCTGGGAATACAATCTCAACAATTTCCTCAGGGCTAAGCTGGGAATTTTCTTTTTTGAACTCGATTATACTGAAAATAAACTCAATATCACCTTGTTCTAAGTACTTACTTAATTCTTCAAAATTATCAGAAGATCCGCTTCTATTTGCTTCTAGTTGGGCTTTAATCTCGCTTTTCATTACTTCTAAATCAGCTTCCGAAGCTTCTTCAATAATGCTAGCATAAACAGCATCAGTGGTTAAAACATCGTCGTTAGTTTCGGAAGTATTAGCATATGAGTTTCCTGGTAGTAGTAAAGAAGCAGACAGAACAGATAGCACAATAGCTTTTGTTAGTAACCTTTTCCCCAATTTTATTACTCCCCTTCCAAATTATGATACCATTAAAAATTACCATAATATTCAATGGTAATCAATAGTTTTATTTTGAAAGATTTTAAATGGAATAATTACATAAAAAGGTGTTATAGAAACAGAATATTGGTTTGAGTGATACAGTCTTATTCTTAAAAAACACAAAATTAAAAAGGGGGAATTAGTTTTCATATTAATTAAGTAGTGACGATTAGTCGCCTCGTTTTCACTGTCAAATGCGGGCGAATGGTGTAACTAATTTGTAACGCACTCCGTCTATGAATGCGATAAGATAAATCTATCAGCAGGGAATAGAAGGGTGAATCGGATGAAGTATAACACACGAACTAGAGTTAGCAGCATGAAGACGCGCAAAAGAACAAAACGAAAACTAGCAGTAGCAAGCTTTCTACTTATGGCACTAGCCTTATGGCTTGGTGGCTGCGGGACTAAGGCTTCTTCGAGCCTTGAGGTGCTTATGCCAGGCAAAGAGGGAAGCGCAAACATCCAGCAGGGAGCTTCATCCGAGGACACTATCCATATTAACCATCCGACGTTGGCGGAAGGGACTAACAGCGGTACGGACACGGCAAGTCACCCAGCGAGCACCGATGCTTCCCATTCCCCTCAGAAAGGAACGGATGCTGCATCCGGTACAAACGGTGGAACTGGCGGAAAAACACAAGGCGGAGGTTCCAAAATAGGAACGAGCGTAACGAACAGCACTTATACAAATAAACCTTCAAGCACACCTGCAAGCTCACCAACACCAACAAGCAAGCCGTCTCCCACAGCAACGCCTTCGGCGTCTCCGCAAGGGGAGAAGGGAACGAGCAAGCCGGATAAGGAGCAGAAGCTTGTCGCGTTAACCTTTGATGATGGACCGGATAGCCGTTATACACCAGCAATTTTGGATATCCTGAAAAAGAAGGGCGTTAAAGCGACTTTCTTCGTAGTCGGCGTTCAGGTGAAGAAGGACCCGGATGTGCTTCAGCGCATCGTGGACGAAGGCCATGAGATCGGCAATCATACGACCCATCATAAAGATTTGACGAAGCTGACCAAGAGCCAAATTTGGGAAGAAATCACCACAACGGATAAGCTGATTAAAGATGTAGTCGGCTTTACTCCAAACCTGGTGCGTGCACCGTATGGAGCTGTGAACAGCACGGTTAAGCAGCTAATGAAGGAAAAAGGAAGAGAATTGGTAAGCTGGAATGTGGATACCCGTGACTGGGCGGGAACGTCTGTAGCTGTGATGAAGCAGAACATTAGCGAGCATACGAAGCCGGGTGGTATAATATTGATGCATTCTTTTGGAGGCAAAGGTATTAAAAACACGGTGGACATGCTGCCAGACGTCATTGATAGCTTGCATAAGAAGGGCTATACGTTCGTCACGATTGACGAAATGCCTTGATTCCGGTCTGCTTTCGAACCGTAAGCTAAGGGGGCTTAAGCGATTGTTTATATCAAAAATAAGCGGGGCGCTGCTTGCAGCCGCCTTGCTTTGTTTATTAGCAACCGGCTGCCGCTATACGGCGGCTCCTGCGGATTTGCTTGAAAAGCCTACTATCGCCTCGGACAAGCAGGCGCTCGTTCAGGCTGTGCAGAAAGCTTTGCCGCCTCATGCGCAGCTAGCGCTTCCGATGCGAGATGATAACCTTGGCGCCGTGCGTCTGCTCGATGTAGATGGCGACGGTGTAGACGAGGCGCTCGTTTCTTTTAACAATGAATACAGCTCTCCTGAGCTGATGCTGCTCCGGTATCGGGGCAACACCTGGAAGCCCTATTATACGATTCAGCAGCCTTTATCGATGCGAATGGATTGGATGAAGGTAAGCGACTTTGACAAGGACGGCAAGCTGGATCTGGCAGTCGGCTGGATTGGCTCCTATGATGGCTCCAATATGGTCGAGCTGTATTCGCTTGGCAAAACGCCAGTGCGCAATGAGGAAGGAAAGCTTGTGCTTGAGCCGGAGGATTCCCTGCCTTATTTGTATGCAGAAGCGGGCGATCTGAACGGAGATGGCAAGCTGGAGCTGGCGGTCGTCACGGGGGATTGGGCGAATCAGGAGGTACAGCTGCCGAACTATAAGCTGACGGTATATGAATGGACAAAGGGCAAGTTTCATGCGCTGCAGCAGCTTGATCTTAGCAATGATGTCATTAACTACGACCGGCTGTTGATTGGCAAAGTTTCCGAGCGGCAGACAGGTGTCGTATTGGAGGCTGCGGTAGGCGCCCATTCGATGTATACGTTTATGTATGTATGGGACAAAGGCAAGCTGCGGCCGGTTGCGTTATCCGAGCAGGGCGAGTATGAAAATGCGCTCGTGTCTGGAACGCCGACGCAAAATGAGGATATTAATGGAGATGGCATAATCGAGCTATCTCGGCCCAAAGAGCCTGCAGGCTATCCGGATCTGCCTTATGCCGGAATGCTCTGGGTTAATGAGTGGCTGCAGTGGGATGGCGATAAGGCGTTCAAGCTGGTCAAGGAAGAGTATTCGAATTACAGCTACCAGATCAGCTTTACGATTCCGAATCAGTGGAAGGGTCGCTATACGCTGAGAAGCCCTGACGTCCATCAGGAATATGGCATTGTCACCTTTGAATATTGGAATGAAGAAACCGGCTACAAGTCTGAGCTGGGCACGTTATATGCTGTTCCAGCAACCAAGTGGGGCAGTGTTCAGGAAGAGTGGAAGGAGTCAGACCGCGCTTACAATGTCGTGCTCAACTATGCGGGCTTGGTGTACATTTATGCGCAGCAGCTTGCTCCTCCAGAGACGATGGAGATCAGTGATCGCCAGCCGTTTTATGCGATGCAGCTGAGCAAGGAGCAACTGCCGGAATTGCTGGTGCCGAGGCCGGACTAATGGAAAAAGTGGGTGGACCTATGCGTATTTTGCTGCTGGAAGATGAAGAAGCGATTCGCGGCTTTGTCCGCATTAATTTAAAACGCAACGAGATGGAAGTGACGGAAGCAGGCGACGGTGAAACGGCGCTCGCTCTGGCTGATTCGGAGGGGCCGTTCGATATTGCGCTGCTTGATGTCATGCTGCCGACAATTAGCGGCTTTGAAGTATGCGAGCAGCTGCGCAGCAAATTTCCGAGCATGGGCATTATTATGCTGACTGCGAAGTCGCAGGAAGAGGATAAAATTCACGGGCTGGAGCTTGGCGCCGACGATTATGTGCAGAAGCCGTTCAGCCCCGGCGAGCTGATTGCCCGAATCAAGTCGCTCTACCGGAGAATGCAGCCGAGTGCTGCGCTGCTTCAGGCGGCGGCAGCCCAAGAGGCAACGGCTGGTCTTATGACGCAGGCTGCACAAGCAGCACAAGCGGATGATGAGCTAAAAATTGGGCCATTCCGCCTGTCGGTATCCGCGCGCAAGCTCTGGAAAAACGATGAGGAAATTATTTTGACCCCAACCGAATGGACGCTGGTGCGGCTTTTAATGGAGCGGGAAGGCAAAAGTGTCAGCCGCGATGATATTTTGAGCGAGGTTTGGGGCCGTTATTATGTGGGCGACCTTAAGGTTGTTGACGTTAACATTAGGCGGGTGCGCCAAAAAATCGAAGACAATTCCTCTGAGCCTGCTTTCATCGAAACGGTGTGGGGCTTCGGCTACCGCTGGAGAAGGGGCAGCAGCGGATGAACAGTCTCAAGACGAGAATCGTGTGGAGCTATTTGCTCCTGATTGCACTCGTTGTCGTCGTGCTCGGTGGACTTTTTGCCACGCTGATTACCAACTATTATTATGGCAGTGCACAAAGCTCGGTTAAACAGCGAGCTGTGTCAGCCCTTGCCACGCATAATCGGACGATGGCCTCCCTGAAAATGCATGATCAAGCTGATTATATGCTGCAATATATGGTGGAGGGCGATACGCGGCTCCAACTGCTTGATGTGTACGGAAAGGTGCGCATGGACTCGGACGGCCTGGTCGAAAATGTACAGTACAACACGCTGGACGTGCAGGCCGCGATGAACGGGCAGACGGACATTTGGCAGGGCAATGATCCTTATTATAAGGAGCGGGTTACTTCAATTACGATACCTGTCTGGAACGATACGCATGTGGTATCTCTGCTGCGTTATTCGGCCTCCATCAGTGCCGTGGATGATATGGTGAGCCAACTGCTGCGCATGTCAGCAGTTGTGGGGCTGGCTGTCATTTTGCTGTTCCTTGGGTTAAGCCTATGGCTGGCGCAGCGTATTGTACGCCCCATTCGCGAGCTGACGCGTGCAGCAAGGTATATGGCTGATGGCGATTGGACAAGGCGGGCGACGAAGCGAAGCAATGATGAAATTGGCCAGCTGGCGGAAACGTTCAATACGATGGTCATAGAGCTAAATAATCGCGAGAAGCTCAAAAATGATTTTATCTCCTCCATTTCCCATGAGCTGCGAACGCCGCTTACGTCGATCAGAGGCTGGAGCGAGACGTTGAAGGAAGGCGACCCGGCCGACAATGAGGAAATGAAGCTGGGGCTGCAAATTATTAGCCATGAAACGCTGCGCCTGTCGGGGCTTGTAGAGGATTTGCTCGATTTCTCCAAGCTGTCGGCAGGAAGCATGGAGCTTCATGCCGAGCTGCTGGATCTCAACAGCCCGGTGAAAGAGACGGTCGCCCAACTTGGTGTCCGGCAGGATCAGACAGGCGTAAAGCTGCTTGTGACGCTAGGCAAGTCACCAGTGATGGTGTATGCGGATGCGAACCGCTTGAAGCAGGTCATCATTAATTTGATTGACAATGCGTTCAAGTTCACGCCGGGAGGCGGCACGATTCGTGTGTCGGTCTCCATTACGCCTGACGAAGACTATGCGCTGCTGACCGTTGCCGATACCGGCTGCGGCATCGATGCCGAAGACATTCCCCATGTGACGGAGAAGTTCTATAAGGGGAATACAGGGCAGGGAGGAAGCGGGCTAGGGCTCGCGATCAGCAAGGAAATTACCGAGCTGCATGCTGGCGAGATGAAAATAGACAGCGAGCGTGGAGCTGGAACGGTAATTATGATTAAGCTGCCGATCAGCCATCAGGATAAACCAGCAACTTAACCTATATGTATGAAGGCAGATGAATGTATGGCATATGCGCAGAGGAACGGAATCAGCCGCCCGAGAGGGCGGCTAATTTTTATTGAACAGCAGATTGCGGTTGAAAAATACCCAGACGACAGCAACGACGACACCAAACGTAAGCATAACGGAAAGCCAGTGTTCGGTAAGCCATACGATCCATGCAGGCATATAAGCTCCACTCCTTTCTTGGCGGCATCATAAGCAGCCTATATAAGTTGAACGACTGATTAGCATGATGGCGATGGTCGTCACTGCGAGAAAGGTTGGACTTCCGGCCGCTGTTGTTTTCTGATTTCTTGATTCTATTCCTCTTTGAGGAAGAAATCCGAAAACAAAGGCGGACGCTACCGCTCTCTCCAGTTCCAACCTTTCTCTCCGTTTCTCCCCAGCCCCATTGCTTTCTTTCGTTCAACTTAAATTGTTGAATGATGATTTGCAGCTTTAATTAATATGTCCGAAGCACTCCCGGGCCATCAAAAAAAGCTTTGCCTAATTGTGGTATAATCATAGGTGATGGTCATTTCATACTGGGAGGGATTTATAATGTCTTTCACTGTTCAGATTGGTCAGCAAGCACCAGATTTCACGCTTCCGGCGACGGATGGCAAGAGCTATTCGCTGCAGGATTTTGCCGAAGCGGACACGCTGGTTGTATTTTTCACCTGTAATCATTGTCCTTATGTCGTTGGATCGGACGAGCTCACGCGCAAGACCGCCATCAAGTTCAAGGAGAAGGGCGTTGCTTTCGTCGGCATTAATGCGAACAGCATTAATACGAAGCCCGATGATTCCTTCGAGCATATGGTGGAGCGAATGAATGAACTGAAGTTCCCTTGGACGTATTTGCGCGATGATACGCAGGTGGTAGCGAAGGCTTATGGGGCGCTGCGTACGCCGCATTTTTATGTTTTTGATAAAGAGCGCAAGCTCGTTTATACGGGCCGGGGAGTTGACCAGCCGAGGGACGCAGGCAAAGTGACGGTTTATGATTTGGAGCGCGCACTTACCGAGCATACGCTGGGCAAGGAGGTTTCGGTGCCTTATACGAACCCGATTGGCTGCAACGTGAAGTGGGATGGACAGGATGAGCACTGGATGCCGGTTGAAGCTTGCGATCTTGTATAAAAAACGGATTGACAGCGGCATCTGCGGGTGCTATTATGGCTTTAACAAATTCAAAGTATTCGGGTAGGAATTAATATAATTAAGACGCTGTATGGAAACGGCAGGAGGTTTTGGACATGGAGAAGCATCTGGTATTGCGCCATGAAGGATTGGAGCTGGCAGCTACGCTGCATTATCCGACGGATGAGAAGAAGAACGACGACTGCAAACGCCAGGCGATCATTATTTGCCACGGATTTGTTGGCAGCCGCATCGGGGTGGACCGCTTGTTTGTGAAAGCAGCCCGCGCTCTTGCTGCCAAAGGCTCGTATGTGCTGCGCTTCGATTATGGCGGCTGCGGCGAGAGCAATGGCGATTATGGCTCGCTTGGCTTCGACAGCATGGTCGATCAGACGCGCACAGCACTTGATTACATCACGAGCATGGAATGCGTAGATCCGCGCAAGATTGTATTGCTCGGACATAGTCTGGGCGGAGCGGTCTCCATTATGACAGCCGTTAAGGATAAACGGGTCAAGCGCCTTCTTCTATGGTCGCCAGTTGCTTATCCCTTCAATGACATTGTCCGTATTGTCGGCAGGAAGGGCTATGATGAAGCAGTCCAATCCGGCAGTGTTGATTATTCTGGCTTTACGCTGAAGCCCATCTTCTTCGACTCACTGCTGGAGCATCAGCCTTTCCAGGCAGCAACGCGCTTCTCCGGCGACGTTCTGCTCGTCCATGGCACGAGCGATGAGCTTATACCGGTCGATTACAGCTTCCTTTATCAGAAGGTGTTCTGGACCCGCAGTGAGGGGCTGTGCGACAAGGAAATTATTTTTCAGGCGTCGCATACGTATTCCAACCGCCAGCATCAGGAGGAAGCGATTCGCATCAGCTCTGAATGGCTGGAGGGTCTGGATAAGAAGCAGCAGGAATGGCATCATTGGAGCATCTAAATTGGAAAAAAAGGGAGTGCCGCTTATGGCGGCATCCGGCTTTATGGCAGGACCTGTTACGCGGGACTCACGCGTGAGCAGGTCCTGTTTTTGCTTAATTTGTTACTCCTTCTATCATCCTGTGGTATAGTAGAAAGGTAGAAAAGGCAGCAAAGCTGCTTTTGCGAGCTTTTTGCTGCGTAAATTGTCATGTTATCTATCATGCTAGAGGATAGATTTGAAATTATAAAAATATAAGCATTTATAAGTTTCAACTTATAAATGCTTATATTTCTCGGATTGAAACGCGCCGCGCCCCAAAAGGATGGCAACAGCCGTTTCACCTTGGATCATTCGGATAAAGGCGGGTATCATTCATGAAATTGGGAAAAAGAATCGTTTTATCGTCCAGCATTCTGCTGCTGCTTGTACTGCTTGCAGCTTGTGCGGGAGGCAATAAAGGGGAAGCGGTTCCAACCGCATCACCAGAGCCAAGCGCTTTGCCAAGCCCTAGCGTGTCACCGGGGGCATTGCCGTATCAAGCACCACTAACGGGAGTTGGACGGCAGACAGAAGCCTTAGAGCGCCCGATTGCCGTCATGATCAACAACCTGAAGCCGGCTCGCCCGCAATCGGGATTGTCGAATGCCGACGTCGTGTGGGAGGTGCTTGCCGAAGGCGGCATTACGAGGCTCGTTGCGCTGTTCCAAAGCACGGACGCCTTGACCGATTCGATTGGCCCAATTCGCAGCATACGGCCTTATTTAATTAATATTGGCGAAAGCTACGGTGCTGTGCTTGCCCATGCGGGCGGCAGCAATGACGCATATGCGATTTTGCAGCAGCAGAAGAAGCCGTATTTGGATGAAATTTCGAATGCGGGCGCATACTTCTGGCGTAGCAAGGAGCGCAAGGCGCCGCATAATCTGTATTCGGATCTGGAGAAGCTTCGTTCCGGAGCGGAGAAGAAAAATTACAAGCAGGATACAGCGGTGCCGGCCTATGTGTTTGCCGAGAACGGCGCAGCGGAGGCGACGACGCCTGCGACGGCGGTCACGATTCATTTTACGCTGAAGGATTATAAGGTATCTTACGCCTATGATGAGGCGAGCAAGCTATATAAGCGTTCCATCAACGATGAAGCGCATATTGACCTCAACAATAATGAGCAGCTTACGGCAACTAATCTGGTTGTACTCGCTGCAAGCCATAAGACGCTGGACAATGAAGGCCGGCTCGCGGTCGATTTGCAATCGGGTGGAGATGCGATGCTGTTTCAGCAGGGCCGGATGACGGAGGCGTCATGGGTACGGGCGCCGGACCATATGATTCGGATCGTGAAGGATGGCAAGGAGCTGGCTCTGGTGCCGGGCAAAACCTTTTTCCACATTGTCCCGAATACAAAATCGATTGCTGATCATGTGATGTATGGGTAAAATAAGCACGGTTCGGAAACACTTTTAGCAGGTGAAGAGTGCTTTCCGCGTCCGCAATAATAGCTAGTTATGACGCTGTCTCTTTAGGAGGCGGCGTTTTGTTTTGGAAGCGGAGGAAATGAACGGAGTGTCGGCATAGATTGAAAAAAAGAAATTTTTTTCATAAACGTTAATATTCCGTTAACAATTTTAAAGTAAACTGTGTTAAGATATTCTGGGCTTATCCACCAAAGGTCACCATAGGTCGACAAAATGCCCAAACAAAACATCCAGCCGGGTAAAGGGGATTACGATGTTCAAGAAAAAAGATATTTTCTTTAAAACGTTTGAAGAAATGGCCGATGCGCTCGTTGTTGCTGTTGAGTATTTCTCGAATGGTTTGTCGGATTTGTCCGATGTCTCTACTTTTGCCAAGACGATGAAGGAATACGAAAGCCAGTGCGACCAGTATGTGCACACGATTTTGAAGGAATTGAACAAAACGTTCATCACTCCGATTGAACGAGAAGATATTATGGCGCTGACAAGCTCGCTTGACGATGTGCTGGATGGAATTGAGGCTTGCGCTTCGCGTTTCGAAATGTACAACATCAAGGAGAAGGATGAGTACATTCAGCTGTTTGGCGACATTTTGCTGCGCTGCGCGCATCAGATCAAGAAAGCCATTTATTTGCTGACGCAGAAGAAGCTGCTGGCTATTCGTGAGCCGAACATTGCGCTCAATGAGCTGGAAAATCAAGCCGATGATCTGCTTCGCGTATGTATTACAAGCTTGTTTGCGAACGTAAGCGATCCGATTGAGCTGATGAAACGCAAGGAAATTTATGAAATGCTGGAGCAAACGACCGACTATTGCGAGGATGTAGCCAATACGCTGGAATCGATTATTATGCGCAATAGCTAACGCGGAAAGTGGGAGTCAACTCTAATGGATTCATATATTTTATGGACGGTTGTCATTCTGGCACTCGGTTTTGATTTTATTAACGGCTTCCATGATACCGCGAATGCGATTGCGACGTCGGTATCTACCCGTGCGCTCAAGCCTCGCGTAGCCATTATGATGGCTGCGGTGATGAACTTCCTCGGTGCGATTATGTTTACCGGGGTAGCCAAAACGATCGGAAGCGGCGTAGCGAATCCTGCTGATTTGCCGAATGGTGTCGAAGTCGTTATCGCTGCGCTCATATCGGCTATTATCTGGAACCTGGTTACGTGGTGGTTCGGAATTCCGTCCTCCTCGTCCCATGCGCTCATCGGCTCGTTGGCTGGTGCGGTTATTGCAGGTTCAGGTATGGGCGCGATAAATGCGTCGGGCTTTACGGATATTGTTAAAGCTCTCATTTTATCGCCGCTTATTGCTTTCTCGGCTGGTTTCATTATTATGTGGCTGCTCAAGCGGATTTTCGCCAAATCGAGCCCGCATCAGGTGAATAAAGGCTTCCGTTTCAGCCAAATCATAACGGCGGCCTTCCAATCGTTCTCGCATGGTACGAATGATGCGCAGAAGGCGATGGGGATCATCACGTTTGCGCTCGTTGCTGCGGGAGTTCAGGATAACTTGGATGTTCCGCTATGGGTTAAGCTGTCCGCTGCTCTGGCGATGGCGCTTGGTACGTCCGTCGGCGGCTACAAAATCATTAAAACGATGGGTACGAAGATTTTCAAAATCGAACCGATCAATGGCTTTGCTGCCGATGTAGGCTCGGCTGTCGTTATTTTGACGGCTACCGTGCTGCATTTGCCAGTAAGTACGACGCATGTTATCACGTCTTCGATTCTCGGTGTAGGCAGCGCGAAGCGCTTCTCCAGCGTGAAATGGTCGATGGCGGGCCGCATCTTGGTCGCTTGGGTCATTACGATTCCGATCACGGTTCTGATGGCAATGGCTGTCTACTGGGCAATAGATTGGTTGTTCATTTAAGCTTGCATAACATTTTGAGGCCCGGTCCGTTAGTGGACGCGGGCTTTTTTGTTGCGCGGGGATGGGGGGACGGTGAAAAATAGAGCTTCTGCCAGCAAGGCTTGCTGCTGGCAGAAGGGAAGGAAAGCGCGCCGGTTACCGCGCTTTTGTTGCTGCGGAGGCAGGCCGAGTTTGCGGCGCTGCTCTCCGCTGCCTGGGGCTTAGCGCCGGCGCTTTCTTCTGCGTCTGCGGTTAGCGGGGCCTGTGGCTGAGCCGCTGCCGGATTTGCGGCGCCTGCGTTTAGGGACGAACTCCTCCACGTCATCGGTGGCGTCGTCCTCGGCCCCTTTTTTCCCAAAGGAGCCCATGATCACCTTCACAAGCGGAGCCATCTGGGATACGCTGCTCATGACCTTCTGAACCTTCGTCACGGTGGACAAAATCCCATCAATGCCGCCTATACGGTCGACGAAGCCTTTAATCTCTCCTAAATTCGCGAGCGAGAATGCGCCGCCTTTGGCAGGTGCTACGGATTCGGCAAGCTCGGCTGCGGTAGCGGGGACGATGGTTTGGGATTCCGGCTGTACGGCTTGAACCGATTGAAGCGGCGGCTGGAACTCTGGGATCGCATTTTCATTCAGTAAGCCGGATACGCTGGCCTTATGGTTAACGGCGGGGCTGAGCTGGCTCTGCCCTTGGAGGCTGCTGCGATGCTGGAATTGCTGCGGCTGCTGAGCATGCGGGTAGCGGGGATATTGGGGATAGCCGCCGGGATTATTGCGATAGTTCACGCTGATCACCCTTTTATTTTTTATAGTCGAATCGCCGCGCCTCATGGTGGAATGCTCTGCCCGTGGGAGACGAGGAGCGTTGTGCAAAGCGGTCCTAGTGAAGCGCGGGCTCCTCCGCCAGAGCGGCGGTGAAGCGGTGTACACTTGGTATTAGTCTATGGCATAGGCAAACGTAAGGATTGGACGAATGTCACGGGTCCTGCAGAAAAATAACGGCAGATGTCCCTCATTTTCTCTTCTGTTCTGTAAAGCGTGAATACGGTAATGCTTGAAAAAAACGGTTAAAAAAGCTACAATGTGAGCATTGGAAGTCCGGTTCGAAGACTAGAGGAGTGAAGAATATGCAGCTCAAAAAGCTGAACGATAAAGCAGTAGATCAATTGTTTGAGGCCATCCTAACTTTAAAATCCGTTGAGGAATGTTATGTGTTTTTTGATGATTTGTGCACGGTCAATGAAATTCAGTCGCTGTCGCAGCGTCTGGAGGTAGCGCGTATGCTCGGCAAGGGCAGCACGTACAATCAGATTGAAGCGGAGACAGGCGCGAGCACGGCTACAATCTCGCGGGTGAAGCGCTGTTTGAATTATGGCAACGACGGGTATAAAATGGCTTTAGAACGTTTAGGACGGTAGGTGCGTGAAAGCCATGACAAAACCCGGTATTCTCGTTATAAGCCACGGCTCGCGCGATGCGCAGTGGGTGCGGCTTGTAGATGAAGCAGTAGAACGGGCAACAGAGACGATGCAGCGGGCCGAGGTGCCCGTGTATTCGTCTTTTCTTGAAATTGTAGAGGGCCGGCTTATTCAGGACGGCATTGACGAGCTGGAGGCACAGGGCGTAACGGAGCTGTATGTGCTGCCGCTGTTTATTTCATCAGGCAGTACGCATATCGATGAGATTGGACAGGCTTTTGGCTTTGCGCCGATCTCGGATTTTGAGGGCGATCTGGGCATTTTTCGGGTGAACGCAAACGTTCATATGGGGATGCCGATTAATGATGATCCAGAAATTGCGGAGCTGCTGCTGGAAAATTTGAAGCCGCTTAGCGCGGACCCGAGCCGCGAAGCGCTGCTATTAATTGGCCACGGCAGCAAGGAGCCGGTGTTTCATGAGCGCTGGCAGCAGGGCCTCGATGCGCTAGCTGGTCGTATACGCGAGCTGGGCGGTTTCGCGCGCGCGGAAACGGCTATGCTGCTGCCAGATCAGGCCGCTGAGCGGTTGAAGGGCATGCAGGTGGAACGGCCGGAGGAAGCGGTTATCGTTGTGCCGTTATTTTTGAGCAACGGCTATTTCACGAATGAGGTCATTCCTGAGCGCTTGTCGGGACTGGACTATCGCTATAACGGAAGGCCGATGCTGCCTGACCCGGCGATTGAGCGTTGGCTGGTGCGGAATATGGTGGATTGGCTGGCGGGGCTGGGACGGACGGAATAGACGGAATGGATGGAAGTTAATGGAATTGAAACGAATTGAAGTGTAATGAAGTATAGTGGATTGGATTGAAATAAAGTGCAGTATAGTGAATTGAAGTGCATTGAGGTGCATTGAAGTGCATTGAAGTGCAGTGGATTGAATCGAATTGGATTGTATTGAAATATAGTGAAGTGCTATAAAGCGCTTTGAAGTGAATTGGTTCGAAAGGCGCGAAATTTGAGTGAAATAACGCAAAGTTGGAGTAAAATAAATAGTTGGTAAATGAAATGAACACCCGGGTAGGCGGGTAAACGTATAATAGTGGAACGTGGATAGTTGAAGGTTGAAGGTGGAAAGCAAGATACGAATGAAGCATGCGCGAAGGCGATAGGTAGGCCTGCCGACACATGAGAAATTGCAAATGGCTTGGAGGTCACGCTGATGTCAGCATATAAAAGAGCAAGATTAATCTATAATCCTTCTTCCGGCAGGGAAGAAATGAAGCGCAGGCTTCCAGATATTTTGCAGCGGCTGGAGCGCGCCGGCATCGAGACCAGCTGCCACGCGACGATAGGCGAGGGCGATGCGACGCTTGCGGCTGCCGAGGCCGCGGAGCGCGGCTATGACCTGATTATTGCGGCGGGCGGCGACGGAACGCTGTATGAGGTTATTAATGGGCTGGCGGAAAAGCCGAATTTGCCGCCGCTGGGCATTTTGCCGCTCGGGACGACGAATGATTTCGCGCGGGCGCTTGGCATTCCGAAGCATTGGGAATATGCGGTCGATCTGATCATTCAGCAGTATACGCGCCCGATTGATGTCGGCAAGGCGAATGAGCGTTATTTTATCAATATTGCCGGTGGCGGTTCGATGACGGAGCTGACGTATGATGTGCCGAGCAAGCTCAAGACGATGATTGGGCAGCTGGCGTATTATATGAAGGGCATGGAGAAAATGACGCGCCTCAGCCCGACCGAGCTGAAAATCCAGGCCGCAGGCGTTGGCGATTTTCATGAGGAATTTATGCTTTTTCTCATCTGCAACAGCAATTCGGTTGGCGGATTTGAGAAGCTGGCTCCAGACTCGAAGCTCGACGATGGATTGTTTGACGTGATTTTGCTGCGAAAATGCAATTTGCCGGAGTTTATCCGCCTCGTGTCGCTCGCGCTGCGCGGGGAGCATATGAATGATCCGCATATTATCCATTTCCGCACGAATGAGATGAAGGTCACGACCCCAGACTACGTGCAGATTAATCTCGACGGCGAGTACGGCGGCAAGCTGCCGTTTACGTTCTCGGTGCTGCCTTCGCATTTGCGAATTTTTGCCGATGAGATGGGCGAGTCGACCTATCGGTAGTATAATGGATTTATGTGAGCGTGAAGTGGATAGGATAGATCAGGGATTCGTGTATGATGGCGAGTCATTTTGTGAAAAAGAATAAGAGCAGAAAGTTGGCCGCTTAGCGGCCTGCTTGCGTTAATGGCGATATAGAGCGGAGCGGGTAGAGCAATGAACAGAAGGAATAACAGAGGTGGCGGCGGACGTGGGCGCAGCAATTCCCAGTCGAAGCCACCGGAAAATGTGCCGGTAAGCAAAAATGAAGAGGTCGTCCTCGATATTATCGGACTGACGCATGACGGGGAAGGGGTAGGCCGCGCGGAGGGCTATACCCTTTTTGTGCAGGGCGCACTCCCTGGTGAGCGCGTGCGCGCGAAGGTCATGAAGACGAAGAAGCAGTATGGCTATGCGCGCTTGCAAGAGCTGCTGGTCGCGAGCGATGATCGCGTCGAGCCGCCATGCGATATTTACAAGCAATGCGGAGGCTGCCAGCTTCAGCATATGGAATATGACGCCCAGCTGAGCTGGAAACGCCAGCATGTGGTGGATAATCTGGTGCGGATCGGGAAGCTGAGTGTGGCTGGGGAAGCGGAGAAGGCACAGGCAGGCGGATCGGCGGAAAATCGAGCGGCGGAAGCAGCTGTTATTGTGCATCCGACGATTGGGATGGACGAGCCTTGGCGCTATCGGAATAAGGCGCAGGTACCGATTGGCATGATGACAGACGGTCATGGTGCGGAGAGTAAGCTGATTGCTGGTTTTTATGCGCGTGGCAGCCATCGGATTATAGATATGGACGATTGCCTGATTCAGCATGACCGCAATGATGAAATCGTGCGGGCAGTGAAGGCGATTGGCCGCGAGCTAGGTGCAACTGGCTATGATGAGGAGAGCGGACGCGGCGTACTGCGCCATGTGATGGCGCGTACGGGCTTTGTAACGGGCGAAATGATGGTCGTGCTCGTGACGAATGGACGCAAGCTCCCGCAGGCTGAGCGCTGGGTGGAGCGCATTCGTGAGGAGCTGCCAGGTGTGACGAGCATCGTTCAAAATGTGAATGAGCGGAACACGAATGTGATTTTTGGCAATGAGACGAAGGTGCTGTGGGGCAGCGATGTTATTTATGATGAGTTGGACGGCATTCGCTTTGCAATATCGGCGAGATCGTTTTATCAGGTGAACCCGCTGCAGACGGTGGCCTTGTACCGCAAAGCGGTGGAATATGCGGCGCTGACCGGGATGGAGTCCGTCATTGACGCTTATTGCGGGATCGGGACGATATCGCTGTTTCTGGCGCGGCAAGCGGGGCGCGTGTACGGCGTGGAGATCGTGCCGGAGGCGATTGAGGATGCGAAGCGTAATGCGGAGCTGAATGGTATTGGGAATGCGACGTTCGAGGCAGGACCTGCCGAGGTCGTCATTCCGCGCTGGCGCGAGGAGGGCGGCATTGTGCCCGACGTCATCGTCGTCGATCCGCCGCGCAAAGGCTGCGATCCTGAGCTGCTGGAGACGATTCTGGCGATGCAGCCGGAGAGAGTTGTTTATGTGAGTTGTAATCCGTCGACCTTGGCAAGGGATTTGCGGATGTTGGAGGATGGCGGGTATCGGACGGTTGAGGTGCAGCCGGTGGATATGTTTCCGTGGACGACACATGTGGAGTGCGTGGTAAGGATATATCGGGATCAAAAGCATTGATGGACTTGGGAAAAAGAGGAACAATAATATGTTCCCGCATTCAAAAAAATGTCGTGAGGTTGAGTGTGGGAACATTATATTCTTTTCATGCACATGGCATGTGGAGTGCTGTGTGTTGTTAGCAAGGGAGCAGTCTAAACTCCCAATAAAGAGTTGAAATTAAATAAAGATTTGAAAAAATAGAAATAGGGAAATGGAAAAATGAAGCCGAGTTTTCTCGTCTCCATTTTTCCATTTCCCTATTTCGTTTGGGGATTTTTATTTGATTCAATATTTACATGCTATTTCAAGTTTCTTCAGGTACTCATTAAGAAATATCAAAAGATCAAATAGAAGCTTTTGTCGAATTTAATCTAATTATGGATATATATTGATGATGTATTTTGATCTATGTTGTATTATTAAGTCATAACAGAATCTCAAAGGATTATTGGGTACAAGTCCCATGATTAAACTTATAATATTGGATAATAAGGAGTGGGAGGCTTGGATGTAGCAAAAGAAAACCACGCATTAGGAAGTCAACGAACTATTACAGTAAAAATGGCGGAAATTTCCTACTATACAACAGTTGGTTCTGGGGCAGAGAAATTTGTTTGCCCCGAATGCGGTGAGTATGTCGCCTTTGTAAGAAGATATGAACTCAAATCATATTTTAAACATGCTAAAAAAAATGAAACAACAAAAAATTGTGAACTGAGAAGCACAACTCAATTCTATAACTCATTAAATGAAAGATTAGGACTTCCGATGTATCTAAGGGATATTCAAAATGGACAGTATGAATTGTGTGTTGGGTTTCATAAATTAGACAATACAATCATTAACAGAGCTGAAGTAGATAAGTTGAAAATAATGATTGAAAGTTCCGATAAATCAAACTTATATAATGAAAAAGTTAGTTATTTCGTCAACAATTCAAACTTTTCTGTTTTTAAAACGATGTTCAAAAAAATAAATTATATTTCCTCCCGTTATACTATTTATTATTCTCTTTCGCAATATGAAAAAATAATAACGCCCAAATGGGGAAATCACGTGGAAGGATTACTAAAGGATGGAGCGATATTCACTTCTAACGAGAACGGTGGTAGAAAAATAAACATAAATGATGAGATCACTACAGATATGGAATACCTTTTCCTGTGTAGGAATGAGGATATATTGAACAGACGTAGTGAGATAGAGAGAAGCTTTCTTGGAAATGTTTCCTTAAGTAATAACGGTGAATTTTCCGATTATAGCATTTATAAAATTAAATTCCGGCCACAGAATGACTATCAATTCAAAGTATTATACAAATTTTGCAGGGACCATTTCAAAGTTAGTTTACTATTAAGACCGACTTCTTTAATACCAATATGGCCACCTGTTGTACTCAGAGATAATTATGTTGAATGCATTGGAAATGATGAGAATTTGTTTTTATTAAAAAGCGACGATCTACAATTGTCTAGTGTATTTCTTCATAAAGGAGCAGAATATAAAAAAATTAAGGGAGAGGAAATAAATGAAGGAGTAAAATTATTGATAATTAATGAATTTCATTATGAAGACGTTGCTATAACAATAAATGAAAAATACAACTCAAGTAGTGTTTTAGTTCGTAAATTTAATGATAGAGTAAAAACTTATGAAAACTTGATTCATATTAGTGACATTGAAAATAATAATATGGAAGAAGATTTTTTGTGTAAATTACCTATAAAAAAAATAGTGAACGTTATTTCCGATAGCCGATGTTACATTATTCATAAACGAGGAAATCGTATTGAAAAATTTAAAATTAGCGATTCTAACCCCATTGTTCTTCGAGAATTGTCCCTAGGAGATGAAATTACTGCCATAACTGATGGACGCAGTGTCACTCTGATAAGATTCTTAGAACATACTTTCGAAGAGAATGAAGTGAATTATGAAAAATTAAACACTCAATTAATGAAGTTAACTCCCCCTTTTATTGCGACGCCTCCTTGGATTAAATTTATAATGAACATCTTGGTTAAACAATTTAGATTAAAAAGAACATTAAATACATATATAGTGACAAATAAAATGCCGATTGAGGCTTACAAGATATTAAAAGAACTACTATATCTATTAAAGGATGGAGAGTCTTATGACAACAAGAAATAGTGAGTCTCTGATTGAAAAATATAAAAATAACTATTCAAAGGAGGAATTTGAATTTATCATCTCATTATTTCCTAATAGTAAGACTTCTGAAGTCATCAAGAACAATGAAAAAAAATTTCGAGGATACTATAATGGATTTCGCCCTGATAAATTAACTTTAAAAAAATTACAAGAAATATACTATAGGGCTATTTACAATTCGAATAATATAATGCTTGCGAACTATTTAGAGCAATTGATTATAAATTTTACGCAAAAAATCGACATGATTATAACTGAACAAATTGAATCTGCTGTACTTGTTAGAGAAAAAGTTAAAGATAATAATATAGTTAATTTTATAGAGTTAACAAATGTATTACTAGATAATAAATTTGATGATTCTTATAAAGTTTATGTATATTTTAAAATGGTTGATCTAAATTTAACAGAAGCACAAAGAGAATATTTAAATAATGATTTTAATCAGGTTGCTAACCTCAAAAGAATAAAGGTAGAGGTAACTAATGAAATTACTCAAAATTATGAGATGAAAATACAAATTTTAAAAGATGAATATGAACGTGAAATTAAAAACAATAAAAATCAGTTGAAAATGTTAGAAAGTCTTTTCGAGGATTCTAAAATGAGATTTGAAGAGATATTATCACGTAAAGATGAAGAATTTAAGCAGTTAGAGATGGATAATATTAATAAAATAGAAAGAGTGATCAGGGAAAATAGTAAAGATAAAGACAGAATAACTTTACTTAAAAATGAATTAGAAGTACAGAAGGAGGAAAACATAAAGTGTATAAACTTAGTGAAAGACTTGAAAAATAAATTAGGAATTAATAGGGAGGAATACTTTATTAAAATTAAAGAGGAGTGGTTAGAAAATAATAATGAGCTAGTTTGGAATAAAGAAAAGATTCAAGCCTCTCTAGAAAATCTGTTATCAACGAAGGGCAATCTTGAATTAGAGCTAGCTTCATTAAGTAACCAAAAACTTGATTTGGAAAATATGATTGATTTATTAGGTGATGAAGGCAAAGGGATTGTAATTAAAATGCAGGACTTTCTACGTGGAATAGGCTTCGAGGGAGGAACTAAAAAATATGAAAGTAAACTGCGTATAGTTGAAAGTGAAAATTCAAAAAACGAAGAGGAATTAATAAAAGATAGATTATTTTTTATTGATGATTTATCTGATAATTTACAAATTTGTGGTATTAGAAGTGAATATTCTAATGACCTAGCACAGTATATATATGGTTCTATAGTTAATCAATTAAGTTTGCTTTTAGTTGGATATAATACAAGGAAAATAGCAGATGCTTTGTCTTATATTATTAGTGGATCGAATGCTGAAATTATTTCCCTTCCTCCTGGGTTTGATGACTGTAATGAGTTAATAAATACAGTAAATATGTCTTTGAGTAAAGTTGTGTTAATTGAAAACGTCGTAACAAGTATCTCTGAAGGTGTATACTTGCCATTGTTGAAAGAGAATAAGGAGCACATTTTATTATTTTCTATGGATTCATCAGAACACATTAATTTATTACCTAAATGTCTTATGGATTACATGTTGATGATTGATATAGATCCACTAATTGATTATTTGAAAGATTCCAGTGAATTAATAAAGGCGCAAACAGATTTTACGATATTTAATGTAGTAACTGATATGGATAAAATCAGAAGAAATATGAGACGAATTAACTCCTTAAATAAAATACATAGTCTAAGCAAAGTAGCTCGAATAAAGTTGGCTGAAGTAATGAGCGTAGTCGATCAACTAGATTCACATAATGCTTTATATGATATTGTAATGTTCACCATTAAGATGTTGTGCGAAAGTACTGGGAGTTCTATAAGGTTGATGGAATACGTGGAAGAACAAGATTTTAGTGCATTGATATTAAAAATGCTTAAATCGGCAATTGAGGAAAACTTGGATGAATAAATTTATAATAATAAGACGTATAGCTGATGATTTAAAAATCGAAAAGATTCCTAATGAGCAAGATAGTCGATACTTTGCAAGAGTAATTTACTCAGCATTATCTATGTGGCTAAGATACTCCATATTAGATAAAGATATTTTAGAGCTATCAACTAAAAAAGTTGGAAGAAGTAAACATTATATAATGAATAAATCTAAAATATTCCTAAATGAAATGATTGAACTTTACCCTGAAACGAAAAAGTGGTTTTATCCATCTGAATCTTCACTCTGTCCTGTGGAAATATTAAGAGATAGGTTATATGAAGGAGGAGAGATAGTGAATGTAGGCTTTAAGACTGATTTAGCATTGCCAACCTTTCAAACATGTTTAGTAGAAGGGAGATCTAAAATTATAAGAGGGATAGAGAATAGGCAATTGTTTAAAATGAATGGTTTGATACAGGTAGGAGATTTGGATATTGGTCAATCACATCAAGATTTTGTTGATTTATTTCTATTCTATGGATTAAAAAATATAAAAAGCGATATCATTTTAAATGATTATTTTAAGTTTATAAAGTGGACAAAACGAAATGAAGTTAATGCTGAGATTTTTGATAAGTACAGTTTAAAGAGTTTTTCAAAGAGCTGGGAACAAGAATATAGATTAATAGATAGAGATATAACTGTTTATAGGAATTCCTTATATATGAAAGGTAATAAGGACTACGGATTTATTCAAAAGATCAACGGAAATTTTTATACAAGTCAAATAAACGAATATTTAGTTGAACAGTATGAGGTTAGAAGATTTATGTATGCCCTAAAGAGCAGTGCTGGAATTCCGGTGAAAGCCAAGTATAAGAGGTATGTTAAACAAAACATTGTTGAATTACGTCTATCAAATGGATTACCGTTAAAAGAAGAGAACCTACTATTACTGCTAGGATGGCCAAAAGATAATATAAGTGATAAACGTTATTTATTATACGATAGTATGACGTGGAGCTTTATAGCGATATTATTAAGCAACCTTAACATGAAACTAGAGGAGGTCAATTGATGGATAAGTACACTGTATACGGCACACATAATGCATTAAAAAAGAAACTCATGGACTATATTAGAGCACAATACTTAGGTGAGAATAGGCTCTTACTTAATGCTAGTAGTGAAGTTCTCGAGAAGCAAGGAGTATTATTTCAAGAGCCTTATATCGAAGCTAATCCAGCTTATAAAGTAATGGAGAGAGGAATAGAAAGAGCGAATATTCCAAACTCACCTAAAAAAGTATTAATTGGAATGTCTGAAAAAAACTTGGGAGTCTTTCGACATCCATTTAAACATCAGGTGGATGCTCTTGAAAGTTTTTATAGTGGTAGAGATTTATTTATTACTACAGGGACGGGTTCAGGTAAAACTGAATGCTTTATGTGGCCTATGGTGAGCAGCATTGTTAATGAGGCAATCACCAATTCTAACTCTTGGAAACAAAGGGGAGTGAGAGCGCTTATGTTATATCCCATGAATGCTCTCGTTTCTGACCAACTTGGTCGTCTTCGAAGAATGATTGGTGATGATATGGGAAAATTCAGAGATGTGTTTCATAATCATACTAAAGATAATAAGTTGCGTATCCCTCAGTTTGGTATGTATACAGGTCGTACCCCTTATCCAGGAGGAAATGATAAAACAAATAATGATGATCTTGCAGAGACTCTCGAGAAAAATTTGTTGAACAGAGATAGTGTAATAAAACAAAAGTTGATAGACATTGGGAAATATCCATCAAAATATAATCTAAAGGAATATATTGATAGTCTCAAAAATGGAAATCATATTACAAATGATCAAGATGCAGAACTTATAACAAGACAAGAAATGCAACAATTATGTCCTGATATACTTATAACTAACTACTCGATGCTTGAATATATGCTAATAAGGCCGATTGAGCAAAGTATATGGAATAATACAAAGTCTTGGCTAAATTTATCTAAAGAGAACAAATTGCTAATTATTATTGACGAAGCGCATATGTACAGAGGGGCTTCTGGTGGTGAAGTAGCTTTATTGATCAGAAGATTGCTACACAAACTAAATATATCAAGAGATAGAGTTAGATTTATATTAACGAGTGCTAGTGTTCCTGCTGATGCTGAGGCGAATATTAGAGAGTTCTCAAATAATTTAACAGCACAAGATGAATGTAAATCTACGTTTGATATCATTTACGGAAAACAACAAGAATTAACTTATAATAATTCGATAGAAACAACAACTGCCCAACTTGCTGATATTGATATTAATCCCTTTTTAAGAGATGAGGATAGCAAGCTTAAGGCCATCAAAGATTTTGCGCAATTAATGCTAGAGCCAAGTTTAAACCAATTTATTAATTATTCTGAGGCTCAAAATTGGTTGTATTTATTTTTAAATAAGTTTAAACCTATGATTGAAATAATGAAGGCATGCAGGGGAAACGCCATTTCTTATAATGATTTAGCTAGGTATACTTTTCCTAACGACGATCTAGACGTTGCCAGAAGAGCGACGGAAACTTTGTTAGCAATAGCACCACTAGCTAAAAATAAAGATAATCAAATCTTATTTCCAGCAAGGCTTCATATGATGTTTAGAGGTCTTCAAGGAATCTATGCATGCAGCAATCCGAATTGTAGTGATGGGAGATCTTACGAAGGACTGGGACTTGGTAAAATTTTATTTGGGAAACGAAATGATACTTGTGAATGTTGTGGAAGTAAGGTATATGAGATAATAAATGACAGACGATGCGGGGCATTATTTTTGAAAGGTTATATGTATCAAAATCCTAAAACTCTTGATTTTGTTTGGAACTCGATAGGAGAATTATACGATGATACATTTAAAGAGGTTCATTTTTATATTATTCCTAATAATGAATTTAATAAACAAACAAAACAAACAAAGGTTGGGTGGCTAAATGCATTGACAGGTAAGTTTTTCGATAATGATACCTATGCAAATCAAAAAGGATTTTTACATGTAGCATATAATAACAAGGAATTTCAAGGTAAACCTGGGAAATTAACTTATCATTTTTGTCCTAAATGCGAGAAGTCGCATCTCAATCCATCTGATTTTGTGACTAAAGGTAATGAATGTTTTTATAATTTGGTCTCTGAACAATTGACTATACAACCGCCATCCATATTTGATGGGGATTTGCTTAGAAATCTACCGAATGCAGGGAGAAAAGTACTGTTGTTTTCAGATAGCAGACAGCGAGCGGCAGTATTAGCAAAGGATCTAACTAGGGCAGCAGATGATGAAGCAGTTAGAAAAGCAATGGTTTTAGCTGCACAAAACCTCGAAGAATGGGCAAATGAAAAACAAAAGATGCCAACTATGAATTTGTTATATATGGCATTTTTGGAGGTAGCAGTATCGCATAATTTACAATTATTTTATGGTGAACAAAAGAATAGCTTTATTGAAGATATGAATAAAATTAAAGTAAAGTTAACTAAGGCTGGGCGAAGAAACAGGAAATTGGATTACGAGTCTTTAAAGACTGATTTCAATTCCACACCTGGACTTTATGACGAGCAATTATTAAAACTACTATGTAGTAGTTATCGTTCACTTAGTGATATTGGTTTATGCTATATCCTACCTTGTAATCAGGATAAACTGGATGATGTCGAAGATGAAATGTTAGATTATAACATTAAAATGACAAAGGATGAATTCGAAAAACTATTTGCTTCTTGGACTAATATTGTCATGAAAGACAGCTATGCCCTTGGTGATACAATAAGTGATGAGGTCAGAGAAAATGCTCGGCCCACAAGTTATGGTAGGTTTGGAATTTCTCCTAGTTCTAAGCTACCTTCCTCTTTAACTAAAGTTTTAAATGAGAGGGGCTATTCCCAAAATGAAATTGATGTCATTTATAAGTGTTTGTTGATGTATACAGCCACAGTACAAGGTAGTGAAAATAAATATCTTAATTTAAACGTCATATCTTTAGTTTATAATAAGGAGCATGATTGGTATCATTGCAAGAAGTGTTCCGGAGTATTTGCACTTACCCTTTGGGGAAAGTGTGCTCATTGTGGGAGTCGACATGTTGATGTCATGTGTAAAGAAGATTTTCGTCGTTTTGATTTTTGGAGAAAGCCAGTATTGGATATATTAAAACAGAATCATACAGAATTTATAACAAGTATCAACACCGAGGAACACACAGCTCAGTTATCCCATAAAGATCAACGTCAGAAAATGTGGTCGACAACAGAAGATTATGAAATGAGATTTCAAGATGTTCAGATTAATAATGAATCATCTGTGGATATATTAAGTTGTACCACAACCATGGAGGTAGGTATTGATATAGGGTCTTTGACCGCAGTTGGTTTGCGAAATATTCCTCCTATGCGTGAGAATTATCAACAAAGAGCTGGCCGAGCTGGGAGACGCAGTTCAGCAATTTCAACAATTGTAACATACACAGATAATGGACCACATGATAATTATTATTTTCTTCATCCGAAGAAGATTATTTCTGGAGAAGTAAGGAAACCATGGATTGATGTTCATAATATAAAGTTGATTTCCAGACATATGAATATGATTTTACTTACAGAATATATGTCTAATGTTAATGAGGGAATTGATAAATTAGGAGTTGAGAACTATTTCAATAGATATCATCAAAGTTTCTGTGAATTTTTGAGTGATTACAATAAAACTAAATCAGAACTAAGCGTTGTTATGCCAAATGTAGATTTTGTAGATATGTCAGATCTAAAGCAATTTCTAAAAGAAACCCTTGATAATATCGGCGAAAAAGTAAAAAGAAACGCAACTGATTATGTTACTGAAAAAGGAGATCATAAGTCATTATTAGATGTACTATACGAAGAGAGTGTGCTCCCTACATACTCATTTCCAAAAAACGTTGTAGGTTTTTATATTGAAAACAATGAAGGTAATTTAATTGATCAAAAGCCAGATCGATCATTAGATATGGCGATAAGTGAATATGCCCCAGGGCGTGTTTTAGTTGTGAATAAAAAGACGTATAAGTCCGGCGGAATCTATAACTTTCATTCGAAATTTAAAGCTAATTATTACGAGAGGCCAGCAAGACCATATTTTGAAAATGGAGAGTACTTTAGAAATCTGTATTATTGTAAAAATGATTTTTGTGGATGGTTTGGAATAAATGAACCAAAACAAAGCGAATGTCCATTTTGCAAAGGACACGACATTTCAATCCAGTATATGCTAAAACCATGGGGGTTTGCTCCGATTAACGGTAAAAGCATTCCGGAATCTGAAGCTGAGAATGAATTATCTTATGCAGAAGTGCCTTGCTATTCTGCAACACCTGCCCAAGACGACATGACTACAACAGACTATGAACATATTAAAGTGGCTAAACGCGCTGATCAGACACTTATTGTACTTAACAAAGGTCCTAAAGGAAAAGGGTTTAAAGTTTGTAAGGATTGCGGGGCGGCAGTAACTGGGGATGAAGAGTTTACAGGTATGCCATACAAACATCCCAGATCGTATAAGAAGTGTAAACATTATGATATAGAAAATGTTGTCCTAGGTCATAATTTTAATACAGATATGGTTGTATTTGAAATAGCAATAGACAGTAATCAAATTAATACAGATCTTAATGATTTATGGATAAAAACAGCGGCGTTAACTCTTTCTGAAGCTATGTTGCTAGCTGCTGGAAGAACACTTGATGTTGAATTTAATGAGATAAGAAGTGGATATCGATTACGTTATGCACCAGACAATATGTTTATTGATATCTATTTATTTGATAGTTTATCAAGTGGGGCGGGCTATAGTTCTGAAGTCGCTACTAAGATAAATGATGTACTAATTGAAACAAAAAAAATTTTAAGTGATTGTAATTGTACTTCATCCTGTCATCAGTGTCTCAATCATTTTTGGAATCAGCGAGTGCAAAATAAATTAGATAGACATATTGCTTTGCAGTTACTCAAATGGGGGCAATATGGTAGCTTAGTTGATGTGTATAATCTACAAGAACAGTTAGAAATATTTAAACCTTTAAAAGAGTTGATCGAACTGAATGGTTCAAAGCTAGAGGTGTATGATAATTCATTAATAGTTGTTAATGAATCTCGAATGAAGATCTATGTCTACCCATCCATGTGGAGTAAAACATGTGAAGCAATACCTGAAAACGTAATTGCTATTTCAGATAGACTGATTTCTAAAGCTCTGCCTGAAGCATATTATCAGTTAGTTAATCAAAAACAATCAGAACTTTATCAAGTTTAATGACTTCTTGCTCCATATTGGTAATTCGGTAAAAAGGCTTATTGGACATGCAGGCCATTATATCTTGATTTATAACGGCTTTATGGTGACCTCGGATGGTACTTGAAGGAAGGGTGCACCGCTGCTTTTCCTGTTACACGGAATTAACTCTAAACATGAAGAGTGTAGCTCACTATTAGAACGTAAAGGCAATTTATTTAGATATTTATTGATAATAACAATAGTAAAGAGGGGGCCCATTCCTTAATCATCATTTAGATCCCACAAAACAAAGAGAAACCCTACGACTTTAGACAAGACGTAGGGTTTCTCGACAATCTGAGAACAGTCCTATAATTAGGGCTGTTCTTCTTTCTATTCCTTTATTCATCTATGTTAATATAAGGATATATCTCTTTAAAAGTCACGCACTAAGGAAGGAGAAAAACAATGAAACTTGGTAAATCATCAGATACATCAGGATTAACGTTAGTTGCCCTTCTATCTGACGAATTGGAGCTAATGTTTGAGAAAGCGGAACAGAAGTATCAGGACTGTGATATTGAACTGTTTTTTGTTTTTCGCTGCCTTCCTGAGGAATATGATAGAACTTCAAAAGCCAGGTATTTAAAGAAGGACAATACGATTTATTTTGATATGACGGTTAGTGAAAATAAATATAAGACCTTATCAAAGCAGAGCCAGAGATATGAGCTTAGCCATTATTTTTATAACTTCTTGAGTGAGAACCTCAAGAAATACAAGATAGAAAATCTAAATACTAATGAGTTTCTAAACGACATGAATACATGGCTGAAAGAAATCGGCTGGTTGAAAACAGAAGCAGAAGTGTACGCAGATGAATACGAAGCCTACTAAATGAAGCATGCTTAATGACTGATTTCAAACACACAGAGGTGTTCCATGAAGCAAGGTCTTTATGAACAGATCATCAATAACGGAACGTTGAGGCA
Organism: Paenibacillus sp. J31R34; assembly: GCF_059383715.1. Taxonomy (NCBI): domain Bacteria; kingdom Bacillati; phylum Bacillota; class Bacilli; order Caryophanales; family Paenibacillaceae; genus Paenibacillus; species Paenibacillus sp. J31R34. The sequence goes on along the minus strand of NZ_JBXENU010000002.1, from coordinate 471,746 downwards.
ACTGGAAGCATTAGATCCGTCGGCCTATGATATTGGCAAGGAGCCGCTTGATCCGGAGGAAGCTCGGAAGCTGCTTTCTAATTATATCGCGACGGTCATTCGCCGAGCATTAAAGCTGGTACGCGAGAGTTCCAGCAGCGACGAGGAAGCGGTACTAGCGCAGGTTCGAGCCTGCAACGAAATGATTGCCTCGCTCAGAAATAGCCTCGATCATCAGGATTACGAAGAGCTGGAGCTACACGAGCAAGGGGAAATCCTTACCTACGTGTATGCCAAGCTAAATTCTCATCGTGCGATCAAAAACGATAAGATTGTGCGTCCAACGACGCCGCTATCCCAAAGCTCGCTTTTCACAGGTTCACATGCCGAGCCTAATATGTTAAACGAATTAAAGCAGGAAATTGTAACCGCAGACCGTATTGAATTTCTCGTTTCTTTTATCAAATGGAGTGGGCTTCGTTGCCTCATGGAGCAGCTTGAGCAATTTACTGCACGAGGCGGGCGACTACGGGTCATCACGACGACCTACATGGAAGCGACAGATTTCAAAGCGGTTATGGAGCTAAGCAAGCTGCCTAATACAGAAATCAAAATCTCCTATGATAGCAGTCGTACAAGATTGCATGCCAAAGCTTATGTTTTCAAAAGGGATACTGGATTTACGACCGCTTATGTCGGCTCATCCAATCTTTCAAATCCGGCGCTTACAAGTGGATTAGAGTGGAATTTGAAGGTAACGGAGAAGGATTCCTACGACGTTCTGAAAAAAATCGAAGCGACCTTCGAGAGCTATTGGAATGATCGTGAGTTTGCCAGTTATTCAGCTAACGAACCGGAGCATGAAGACCGACTAAAGCAAGCACTTGGAAAACGGGATAAAAATGATCCGAATCAAGAAACGATGTTTTTTGCCTTCAATATTATGCCTTACGATTATCAGAAGGAAATCCTTGAGAAGCTGGAAGCGGAGAGAACGCTATACGGCAGGTCGAAAAATTTGCTCGTCGCCGCTACAGGTGTAGGCAAAACGGTCATTTCCGCTTTTGACTATCGACGCTTTACTCAGCGGAACGCCAGTGCCAGGCTGTTATTCGTGGCCCATCGGGAAGAGATTTTGAAGCAAAGCCTAGACACGTTCCGCTTTGTCCTGAAGGACTTGAACTTTGGTGAGCTACATGTCGGGAGTCATCAGGCCGAGTCTATGGATCACCTTTTTATCAGTATTCAAAGCTTTAATACGCTTAAGTTAACGGAGCATACAACAGCGGACTACTACGATTTTATTATTGTGGATGAGTTTCACCATGCGGCGGCGCCGACCTATCAGAAGCTGTTAAACCATTACCGACCGAGCATCTTATTGGGCTTAACAGCAACGCCTGAGCGGATGGATGGCAAGGATGTTCTGCATTATTTTGACGATACGATTGCTGCGGAAATTCGTCTGACAGATGCGATTGATCGAAAGCTGCTTAGTCCCTTTCAATATTTTGGGGTGAGCGATCATGTGGATCTGTCTCAGGTGAAATGGTCAAGACGTGGCTACGACCTGCAGGAGCTAGAAAACCTATATACGAACAACAAAATTCGGGCCACACAAATCATTAACAGTCTGAAAAAATATGTGACCGATGTAGACGACGTAAAGGGCCTTGGGTTTTGTGTAGGGGTTAACCATGCGCTGTATATGGCTAAAGTGTTTAATGAAGCGGGTATTCCAGCGCAAGCGTTGCATGGTGGTTCAAGTGAACAAGACCGGAGTCAAGTCAAGCATAAGCTCGTTAATGGCGAGCTGAAAATGATTTTTGTCGTAGACCTCTATAATGAAGGTGTCGATATACCAGAAGTGAATACGGTGTTGTTCCTGCGCCCAACGGAAAGTCTGACGGTGTTTTTGCAGCAATTAGGCCGGGGCCTCCGGTTGGCGGAAGGGAAGGAATGCTTGACGGTTCTTGATTTTATTGGCCAATCGCATAAGGACTACAATTTTCAAGATAAGTTTCGAGCGATATTGGGAAAAACGAAGCATTCTGTCCAGCATTATGTAGAGCATGGTTTTTCGAGCCTGCCGAAGGGCAGCTTTATTCAGCTAGAGAAGCTCGCCAAAACCTTCATTCTACATAATTTGAAGCAGGCAACGATAAACAGACGAAGCCTGATTTATAAGCTGAAATATTTTGAAGGGGACACAGGACTTGAGCTGAGCCTTGAGAATTTTGTCCAATACCATGGAATGACCTTACATGAGCTTTATGGCGGGAGAACAGGGAAACGTTCCTTTCGAGGCTTGATGGTGGAAGCAGAGGTTCTAGATGCTTTCGAAATGGAGCAGGAGGATTATTTAGTCAAACGATTGCCCGCCTTGCTAAGCTTTAACTCTCGTAGGCTATTAAAATTCCTCATTGCTTACCTATCCGATGAAAAAAATGTGGCTACAGACGAAGAGCAGCTTATGCTGAATCTGTTCTACTACACGTTCTATTCATCTGAGCCTAGCAAGCAAGGCTTTACGAGTATAGAGCAGGGCATTCAGTTTATTATTTCCTGCCCAGCGTTCCGGGAAGAAATCATTGATATTTTATCCTATAATATGAAGCATATCAATTTCGTTGACGAGTCAAATGCTTTTCCATATGATTGTCCATTGGATTTGCATTGCAGGTATTCGACCAATCAAATATTAGCGGCTTTTGGGGTTTGGAACGAGCATAAGGCGCCAAGCTTCCGTGAAGGCGTGAAATATTTGGAGGACAAGGGCACGGATATTTTCTTTATTACGCTCAATAAGTCAGATAAGGATTTTTCGCCGTCCACCCTATACGAAGACTATGCGATCAACGAGCGTTTGTTCCATTGGCAGACTCAAAGCCGCATCTCGGAGGAGACGAAAACCGCTCAAAGATATATTCAGCATAAGCAGCTTGGCCATCGCATTGCCTTATTCGTTCGTGAATACAAGGAAGAGCATAGCTTCACGTCGCCTTTTATGTTTTTAGGAGAAGTGGAATATGTTAGACACGAAGGAAATAAGCCGATGAGCTTTGTATGGCGCTTGAAGAAGGAGATGCCTCCTGCTTTAGTGCCGGCAGCGAATAAAGCCATTGTTTAGGAGGAGGGGATTGGAATGCTCGAGGTGGCTGCGGCAATTATAAGCAATGAACAGAATCAGCTCTTAATCGCTCGGCGCAAAAAAGGAAAATCGCAGGAAGGGCTATGGGAGTTTCCTGGCGGGAAAATCGAGCAGGGAGAATCGGCGCAGGCCTGTCTCCGCAGAGAGCTGCTGGAAGAGATGCAGATTGAGATTTTTCCCCATGAATGCTTTGGTGTAAATGACCATTATTATGGTGCTACTCATATCCGGCTAATCGCGTTTAAAGCCAAATACGTGAGCGGTGAAATTATTTTAGTCGATCATGATGACTATCGTTGGGTTCGTCGTGAGGAGCTGAAAGAATATAGCTTCGCGCCAGCCGATATTAAGTTTGTTGAGCTGCTGGCGCTCGAACAGAGCCTAGAATAGATGGAAAAAGACGATTTCTTAACGGATATGCTCCCATCATAGTAGATAGTAGAAAAACAAAACTTCTACTGCTACCATGATGGGGGTTTTTGCAATGTCTAAAAGGAGTCCAATTTCATTAGATGTAGAACGACATGTTGTAAAAAAGATGCCTTGAACATGATTCAAATCCTTATTGTGAAGCAGAGGGTTATGAAGGATAATTCGTATTTTCTGTACATGGTTTGTTGATGTGAAATGGGTGTGAAACGGCCACATTTACCTTTAAAACAAGTCATAACCACCGCTTAGTCGGTGGTTATGACTTGTTTTTTTGCAGGAGAAAACGACTGATCAAGGTCATTGTTCATATAATGATTCATGTAATTTGGCATATATGCGTTCTTTGTGAAGGCAACATGCTGTGGAATTATGTCGATTTTTAAGGTTTTTTTAAGGTGCGATTTTTTATACTAGGCTAAAAGGAAGGGGACAAAAGTATGACGATCTGTGGTGGCATACGCACATTGCAGGAGAGTTAAAAAAGCTTATAGATTTTGTAATTGAACAAGAGGAAGAAGAGGATGGTACATCCTATGTGACTTTTCAGAATGTAAGTGACGCGCTGAATGTCGTTGTAATGAAGTATAGCGAGGGCCATGGCCGGATACCCCTCGGGAATCTGGATTCTCTGCCGACAATGGGCTATAAATGCTGGCGATGGTATTGTGATGACAAGGATGTCAAGGCAATCTTGGCGATCATTTCAGGAAAGGGTTGAGCACATGAAATTTTATGAGATGAAGGAGCGAAATTTGGCGGGCTGGAGAAGATGGATATCCCTCTTGCTAGTTATTTGTCTGGTGCTGTCCGTCAGTCCGACGGTTCGAGCTGGAAGTTCCTCGGGTACAGATAATCTGCCTGCCATTGAAGTGAGCAGTACGGAGGGTAAGCCGGGAGATACAGTAAGTATGGCAGTGTTTACCGAGCCGGAAGACCTTATTTATAAATTTGATTTCTCGCTCGAATACGATGCCAGTTCACTTGAATTGCTGTCAGTGGATGACGAGCTTCATGTAAGCAGTACAGAGACCTACGCAATTGATAGCAGCACAACAGGCAGCATTCACTTCAATGCACTTCTTTCAAATACAGTAATTTTGGAGAAGACCAAGATTGCTACACTGAACTTCAGAATCAAAGAAAGTGTACTACCTGGTGATTTAATGGTAAATGTAACGAATTATGTAGTTAATGATTCATCCGATTCAATCTATGTTTCTAATGGAAGTATTACGGTTACAGCAGCGAAGTATTCAGTGGCCTTCGATTCACAAGGAGGCAGCTTGGTGGAGAGCGTCATCGATGTAAACAGCGGAGCAACCATCAGCGAGCCGCCTGCTCCGATCAGGAAAGGCTACAGCTTCATGGGCTGGTACACCGACCCGGAAGGGACATCGGCCTGGGATTTCTCCTCAGCAGGAGTTAAGGCGAACACGACACTTTATGCCAAATGGCAGCGTCATACGGTAACGATCGGCATTGGCAGTATAGCCGGAGCGCCGGGTGAGACAGTCAATGTCTCGGTAAGAGCCGTTAGCGAGATTTCTGGAGTCGGCTCCTACATGCTGCGAATAGACTTTGATGCAGGCGCCCTGGAAGTGACGGATATTCAAGGTGCAGCGGGCGACTACTTCGACTCCAATTATAATAATACATCAGGCTGGCTCAAGACGGTCTGGGTAGACAGTGACGGCGGAGATACGCCGATTATGGCTGGAGACGAGCTGTTCACGGTGAGCTTCCTCATCAAGAGCGAGGCGACAAATGGACAGAAGGCTCTGACCGTGCAGACGTCAGACTTGAATCAATTTAGTGTCACAGATGCTTCGGCAAATGAGATGGAGAAGACACTGAATCCCGGTAAAGTAACGGTCTCGCCGTCGTCTGGAAATTTGGACGTACCTGCTGTTCCACAAGGACTGACAGCAGTTGGAGGAGACAGTCAGGCTTATCTGGAATGGACTACAGTAACAGAAGCGACATATTACAACATTTACATGTCTACAGAGCCCGAGGGATATAGTGAACAGAAGATCGCGAGTGTAGCGGCCTCTGTCTACACGGTCAAGAATCTGAGCAACGGTCAAGCTTATTACTTTACGGTCAAAGCAGGCAATGCTCATGGGCTGAGCGATGCTTCGGTACAGCAGAGTGCAACTCCAAGCGCCGGAGGTGGTTCCGGACCTGACACACCGACGCCTGCAACCGTTCCGGGAGTGCCAACGAACGTGACAGCTATTGCGGGAAATGGACAAGCAACGGTCCGCTTCACAGCACCGGCAAGCGATGGCGGTAGCTCGATTACTGGCTACGAGGTTACTGCCGAGCCGGGTGGAGTTGTTGTGACAGGAACGGCAAGTCCAATCGTCGTGACTGGTTTGACCAATGGAACAAGCTATACGTTCACGGTAAAAGCTGTGAATACAATCGGGGCGAGCGCTGCTTCAGTTGTATCCAATGCAGTGGACCCTTACAGCAGCAGCACCAGTGGTGGTACCGGTACGCCTGTAACGACAACGCCATCCCAGGCTGCCGGCGTGGAGATTCTAGTCAATGGCAAGGCTGAGCAAGCGGGGACGGTGGTCACAAGCGATCGCAGCGGCCAGAAGGTAATAACCATTCAGGTTGATCCGCAGAAGCTGGAGCAAAGGCTTGCAGTAGAAGGCCAGGGAGCGGTCATCACGATCCCGGTCAGCACAAGCTCGGATGTAATCATTGGCGAGTTGAACGGTCAAATGGTCAAGAACATGGAAAGCAAGCAGGCGGTGGTCGAACTCAGGACCCTTCAGGCGACGTATACGCTCCCTGCAAGTCAAATCCAGATTGATGCCATTACGGAGAAAATGGGCAGGTCCGTTGCACTGAAGGATATAAAAATATACATTGAAATCGCTGCGACAACAGCAAGTATGCTGAAGATAGTAGAGGATACAGCTGCGAAAGGCTCGTTCACTTTCGAGGTGCCGCCGATTGAATTTACAGTGAAGGCCGTGAATGGTGATACTATTGTTGAAGTGTCGAAATTCAATGCTTACGTGCAGCGGAGCATCGTGATTCCGGCTGGAGTCGATCCGAACAAGCTCACGACAGGTGTCGTGGTTGCTCCAGACGGCAGCGTGCGGCATGTACCGACGAAGATCGTGAATGATGGTGGAACCTATTATGCGCAAATTAACAGTTTGACTAACAGCACCTATTCCGTTGTATGGCATCCGGTGGAATTCGACGATGTGGCTTCGCATTGGTCACAGTCCGCTGTGAATGATTTGGGGTCACGGATGATTATTGAAGGGACTGGCGATGGGCAGTTCAGTCCGAATCGCGACATCACCCGGGCGGAGTTTGCAGCTATCCTTGTACGGGGGCTGGGACTTGCTTTCGAGCAGGGAGAAACAGCATTTTCGGATGTGTTGCAGACGGACTGGTACAGCAAGGCAGTCAGCACAGCACAAGCATACGACCTGATTGGTGGATATGAAGATGGTACATTCCGTCCGAACGAAAAGATTACGCGTGAGCAGGCGATGGTCATGCTGGCGAAGGCGATGAAGTTGACTGGACTTAAGGACAAGCAATCTTCTGTGAACACATCCACAACTGCCGTACTCGGTTCGTTCAAGGATGCAACAGCTGTATCGACTTGGGCGCAAGACGGTGTAGCCGACAGCGTGCAGGCAGGCATTGTAACTGGTAGAGGCTCTGCTGAGCTGGCACCTAAGCAGCATATGACTCGCGCCGAGGTAGCGGCGGTTGTTCAAAGGCTTCTGCGTCAATCCGGTCTGATTGATTAGTTCAGTTCAGGGGGCTATTCGCCCCCTGTGTTTGTATACGTTGGCAGACGTTCTTTAAGCGGTATTTCTGCTTGCATCATGGGAAATATGGAATGCATTTTTGCATTATCGAGAGGAGAAAGATCAATTTATGCTCAAAAAAGTAGGAAAAGTTGCTTTATGCCTGTCGTTGGTCTCCACCTTGCTGGTCAGCTTGTTGCTTTCCAAGGACGAGGTACAAGCAGATGGTTCAGCAACGGCTCCGCAGTATAAATACAAGCTGCTCAAGGATAACATAGGTTCCGCAATGAAGCTCTATTACAACAACGGTACCTTTTACTACAAATCGCAATTGACTGGTGGTTATAATGTCGCTCACCAATCCACGGATATGCAGACATGGACCAAAATCATTGGCAAGGATACCTTCGGTTCGAGCAAGAGTTTTAACCTGGAAGCCCTGTCCTTTATTGGAGATAGAACCTATGCGACGGGATATAACATGTCTACAGACTTTTTTGATTATACGACTACTTCTTTCTTGGGTTACATGAATGATACATCCAATACCAGCTCCAGTTGGACTCCATCCGCCTTTCCAATGGAAAGTTTGTTGCTTGGACCCGTTGTTACTGACGGAAGTAATTTTGTAATGGGAGCTGGCAATAGCAATGTCATCTATCGGCAAGCTTCATCCACTGGGAATATAGAAGAGAAGGCATGGACGAAAAATACATTCAGTGGCGTTCGCATTATAAATGCTGTATACGATCAGGTTAACAGTCGATTCATCTTAGGAGATCTAAGAAAAAATATTTACTATTCGACTAACGGAGGCTCTACCTGGAATTCTATTCAGGTGAGCTCTACAGATACGGACTTTAGCGACCTTGCTCAAGCCGGAGGGACAACTTATATTTCCGGGGCAGACGGAGTATGGAAGCTTGTAGGCACTACAGTAACCAGATTATTGCCCTCAGGCAGCAATTACCGCGCTCTAGCTGTTGATGAAGACAATAATGTGTATGTATTGCGTTCTAACGGAACCGTGCTCATGTCATCCGATGACGGGACTACGTGGACATCCATCGCGACACCAGACAGTGACATTACTTCCACTTCTTTTGGTGCTATGCAATATGGAAACGGGAAGCTGCTTGTCGGCGGTAATGCTGGATTGTACCAGGTAGGAGCCGATTTAAGCATTACTAAGCAGCCGGAAGATACACCGGTGGATGTTGGTGCAACTGCTACCTTCTCTGTAACAGCCAGCGGCAGTGGCCTTACCTATCAATGGCAGCTAGATACGACAGGTACAGGTAACGGCTTTACGGATGTGAGTGGAGCAACAAGCAGCAGCCTGACTATTAATCCAGTATTACAGAATATGAACGGTTATCTGTATCGCGTCATCATTACCGGTGCCTCCGGGCAGCAATTAATCTCGAACACAGCTGTCCTTTCTCTCCATTTATTGAAGGTGAGCTATCAGCCTGGCGATCATGGGACAATCAGCGCACAGAGCGAGGACGTTGAAGTTGGAGCCAAGCCAGTAGCTGTGCCCACTGTTACTCCAGATAGTGGCTATCGGTTCACAGGCTGGAGCAACGATGGTGGTGTGACCAAGCTGAGCAGCGAAGAGTTGAAGGCGATGATAATCACTGCGGAGACCACATACACAGCCTATTACATCCAGATTGTTAAGGGTGATCTTGATGGCTCTGGCAGCGTATCGTCTGCGGACGCCCAGTTGCTAGTGAAGTATCTGAAGGGACAAATCACACTAGAACCGGATCAATTGGCAGCAGCGGACTTCAATAATGATGGATTTGTGGATGAGCTGGATGTTAAGGCAATCCTGGCCTATATTATAGGAAGAACCTAAGCATTCAGTAATTGGAAAGTAACTCGATGTAAAGTCTGAGGTCAGCCGTATCGCCATATTTGTTCGTGAATACAAGGAAGAGCATAGCTTCACGTCGCCGTTTATTTTTCTAGGGGAGGCGGAGTATGTGAGGCATGAAGGGCTATGAGAGTTTCCCGGCGGTAAAATCGAGCAGGGAGAATAGACGCAGACCTGTCTCCGCAGAGAGCTGCTGGAAGAAATGCAGATTGAGATTTTTCCCCATGAATGGTTTGGTGTGATCGATCATTATTATGGGGCTACTCATATTCGGCTAGTTGCGTATAAAGCGACATATGTAAGCGGGGAAATTATTTTAGTCAATCATGATGATTATCGTTGTGTTTCTCGTGAGGAGCTGAAAGAATACAGCTTTGCACCTGCCGATATTAAGTTTGTTGAGAGGCTGGAGCTCGAACAGAGCCTAGAATAGCTTGAAAAAGACGATTTCTTAACGGATATGCTCCCATCATAGTAGATAGTAGAAAAACAAAACGTTCTACGTCTATCTATGATGGGTTTTTTCATGTCTATACGCAGTCAGCCATCTCTTAAAGCGAAGCTGCACTACACATTTCTAACTGCATGTTAAGTTGTATTTCAGGTTTTTTCAAGGGCAAGAGTGGGGTATCTATTCAATAACCTGCTCTTGCCTTTGATTTCTGAACTTGATCCTTAACTTAATGACATTGGGGCGACGAGCCCTTCTTTGTTGTTACCAGACACAGATTTGACGCTTACATCTCAGGATTGAACCGCTTGGTTATATAAGTGTCGCTGCCATAGACTCCAATACAAGGAAGCGATACATAGAAAATTGACCCCGTCTTGCCGTCGCTCTCCGCTCGAACCGTTCCACCATGCGCCGGACGATATTCCTGCAAATCCCCAGTCCAAGCCCACTTCCCTCTACGCCATTCCCCGGGCTCAGTCCATCATACCTGTAATTACGATCAAAGATTTGCTCGAGTTGGTCTGGAGGAATACCCGTGTCAGAGTTTTGTACGCTAATTTTCGCGCAACGGGAAAGGTTCACCTCATCCGCAGCCAGCACAATATGCACCAGCCCGTCTTTGGAGGTGAACTTCATGGCGTTCGACACGAGATTGAACAACGCAAGGTGAACAGGCCAAAATACAATGGGCCCTATCTTTCCGTCGCAGTATGAATAACATCAACTGATGCATGCCGATCACCAGCAGGCTTGAGGTGGTGAACATTTCGGCAGCGATTGTCAGTTGGGTCTTGACGGCTAACGTATCACTGCCCCCAACTCCATATATTTGATGATGCCGCCTCGCTTATGTTGGATGTTGGCGACTTGCATAACCAGCTCTACGCTGTCATTCTCGGGCTGGAAAAACACCAGCTTCGTTGCCAGATGGGCGGGCAGACTGCTCGATAAGCAAGTAAAATATCTAAATATTATCATCATTAAAGGGAAAAGTGTCCTACAAAGAGCTGAGCGACGATAGGAAACTTTCTTCAGATCGAGACAACCTTCAGGTCTTGCGCTTCCTTAACGCAAGTGCGAGTAAACGCGAGTTTAAAGTTTTCTTTACACTCCGCAATTGGTCCTATTAAAGATGATAAAATAGTGACACAAATCTACATATATTTACAAGGACGAAGCGAAGGAGGACTATACCGTTTTTAATCTGATAGGGAAAGCGGTATGGAGGTAAAAGAGATTCATAGCAGCTAATGGAAGGGTTGAATGGGTTTGAAGAAGATAGCAAAGCGGGTATGGAAGTTGAAATCTCAGATTCTGACATGGTTGCTGGTCATCAGCATGTTGGTGACCGTACTGCCAGTGCAACAGGCGGCAGCGGCAGAACTGCCGGCGCAGCCGGTGATAGCGGCCGAACTGCCAACGCAGCAGGTGATAGCGGCCGAACCTGGGTTCCAGGATGTTCGTCCAACGGACTGGTTCTATGATGCGGTCGAATATGTCCAGAAGAACGGCATATTCAGCGGAACGGGCGTTGGCACCTTCTCGCCCCAGAGCACAATGACGCGTGCCATGTATGTGACGGCGCTTGGACGAATGGCAGGTGTGGATGTAAGCGAGTATTCAACCTCGACCTTTGCCGATGTGCAGCCGGGCATTTGGTATGCGCCATATGTAGAATGGGCGGCTAAGAAAGGGATTGTCACCGGCACGGGCGGTCGGAACTTTTCTCCGGACGCAATCGTATCCAGAGAGCAGATGGCGACGCTGAATTTGCGGTATTTCGAAAGCTATCAGATTCCCTATCAAACAAGCAATCGCGTAACCACGAAGCCGGGGGATCTCGCCGATGTTTCTTCTTGGGCGGTTGACGCGGTCGTCAAGCTGTGGCAAGCAGGTTTGTTCCTCGGAGATGGGAATGGCAATTTCAATCCGCATGTCCAAGCGACTCGTGCGGAAGCGGCTGTTCTCTTCATGCGCAATAACGAAGTTGTGCAGACGTGGAAAAATCAGAATCCAACGGCACCGACACCGAAGCCGACATCTGAACCCGGCAATAATGGTGGAAGCAATAGCGGGGGAGGAACGAACGGAGGCGGTTCTACCCCTAATGCCTCTACATATACGCTTACGTTCGAGAGCAACGGAGGCAAGGAGATTAACGCCTGGACGGTACGGCAAGGGGAAGTGCTAAGTAATCTGCCTGCTCCTGTGAAAGAAGGGTATATTTTTCAAGGTTGGTTTAGGGATAGCGAGCTTTCTCTTATTTTTGCGAATGGCAGTACCATTGCTGCTGATACGAGGTTGTATGCAAAGTATATCGATAACATTAGTAATGCGGTACAGAACATTCCCAGCTATTCGGTGCTGAATGTCGCACCGGACTTCACCATCCTTGTAAACGATGAAACCGGCAGTCTGACGGCAGCAGAGGTACAGGCGGGTATGACGTTTGAAGATATCGCGAATCCGGACTCCGCGCGGATTACCGTCACCGCTGCGGACGGACACTTCACGGTAGCGTCTGCAACCGGTCTGTTTGAAGAAGGCCATACTTATCAGCTTACGTTGACGGACGACAAGCTGTCTTTCCAAGGCCAAGACGCGACGACGAACATCTATGTATTCAGCGTCGCCAAGCAGGAAGTCATGAATATCCCATTGAATCCGAATATGATTTATCTGCCCTTCGCAGAAGTTTCGGATATGATGCTGAATGGCGCGGATGTAGATTCGCCGGCGATTCCGGTGGTCACGACGACGGTGGGCGACAGCGATACCGGTCTCGCTGCGGCTAATGCAAGTGGCGGAACGTTCACGTATACCGGTGCAGTCGGGATTCAAGTTGGCGATACCGTCGCCATCTATGAAGGGGTTCGCCCCGATCAGCGTACGGTAGAAACAACCGGTGACGCCGATGGTGCTATCGCCTATGTACAGATTACGGGGATTGACGGCAGTACCTACACCTATGATCATGCGGATGCCAAGCAGGTGTTGTTCAGGCCGGATGTTCTGCCTGTGAGCGTAGAGGCAGACGAGGACGGAGAGCGGGACAATCACTCTATCACGGTAGATCATATCGCGATGAACTACAGCGACAGCCAGTACGCGTCACTAGGCTTGAGTGAACTCACCACCGTCGATGTGGGCGATTTTATCGCTTTCTATGAGGGTGAACTAACGGATGCAAGCTCCCAACTGGTCGGTTATGGACGCATTACGTCGATTGTGCCAGACGCGGAAAAGGATATCATTACGTATACCGATGCCACAGAGGAAGATATTAAGCATGTCTTCGACATCTATCAGCAGCAAGCGATTGACGGCGATCAGCTGCTGTCGAGGGAGGATATCGCGAGGCTCGAGGATCAGATTGAACAGCAGGCGACAGCCAGCGGATTCGTCAATCAAGCCGCGGACTATCTGTCCGCTCTGGCTCTGAGTACGAATGAATTCAAATCACATATGGATGTGAAGATGCTATCGGCAGACCAGAGCAAAGTCAGCGTGGAGAATCTGACCGTTGTCGCTTCACTCGGAACGAAGCTGCAGCATATTGCAGGCCAAACCTCTGGTGTAAGCGCCTCTCTTCAAGTGGGAGCCGATATTGTCATTCGGATTCATGAGGAGAGTGACCTCGTCATCCATATGACCGGTACTTTCCTTGAGGAGATAAGCCTGGGGCTAGGCGTAAATGGAGAGACGGAATGGGGAGAGGCATGCGTATGGTTTCTTTGCATACCCTACCCGAGTGATTATCGTGTCACCGCGAATCTAGATGCCTACAGCTATACCGGGATCAACGTTACGGCGAAAATCGCCACCGTCGAACACGATAAGCTGCAGGATGCGCTCGACGATTGGGATAAAGCGAATAATGGCGGCGTACTAGGTCATGTGCGGGATATCGCAACCGAGATTCAAGCGTTAATCGATGGCGTGCAAGATACCGGCGTAGACGAGGCGTCGCTGAGGGCGCAGTATCAAGAGATGATGGAGAACGAGACGGATTGGGTTCCGTTAATCAAGAAAGAGCTCGTCAACAAGAGCCAGCGCGTGGCGCTGGGTATTGTTGAAATCAACTTTACCGCAGAGTTCGTTGTCAAAGCCAATGTGAACTTGACGATAGGGGCGGATTTTAACTATACGACGGCCAAGCGCTACTCGGCTACCCTGCACGTGCTTAGGCTCACAGGATCGAGTAGTACCGTAAGCTTGCCGGGTGACGGCAATTATCAATTCACCTTCTATGTCATGGGGACGCTCGGATTGCGAGCAGGCATTCAAATGGAGCTCAAAGCAGGGGTTGGAAGCGTCAAGCTCAATAGCATTGGGTTATCCGTAGAACCCGGCGCTTATGTGAATCTATGGGGGTACTTCTACTATCAGGTGAAGCAGTTGAATGGGAAGCAGACATCCCGGTCATTAGGCGCTCTGTTAGTTGAGATTGGCATCTATCTGGAGAGCTCAGTAGGTACACAATTGGGCGATGGATTGCTCTCGGCCAGCATACCGGTGTACGAGAATACATGGCCGCTTTACACGGTAGGGGAACAGCAGCAAGTTGTCGACTTTGCCTATTCGCAGGGTGATGCGCCGACAGTGAACTTGGCGGGTTCCGCGTCATCCATCTCTGTGCCGCAGGCGCTGCTCACGATGAGTACGTTTGATTTGAAGACTGGCGAGATGAATACCCAGGTGTATGACCGCTCGAGATTTGATATTCAGGTGGACAACAGGAATTTCAGGTATAGAGCGAATACCGGGATGATTGAAGTGGTGAACAAGGATATTCAGGTGAGCGAGGGCAATCTGGTCATCACCTGGAAGGGCGCGCCGCTGTCGTACTCGTCAGATTCACTCACGCGCAAGATTCCGTTGAATTGGTTGGCAAGAGTGGGCGACTATATATTCCAACTTCATCCGCAGAATGGTGGTATGACCGAGGTTGTCGCCGCCCCATATAACGCGGAGATCAGCTTGAACAGCCCGGTATATCCGGGATACACCTTTGATGGCTGGTACTGGACTGCCTCCGGCGGTACGAAGGCTACCATTCCGAGCCGTATGCCTGCCTCGGATTGGAATCTGTACGCGCACTGGGTCCCGAACACGGATACGCCGTATACCGTTCGGCATTATTTGATAGACCCGAACACCAAGACATCGACGTCTCCTGTCGTTACGGAGACTTTGACCGGAACAACCGGCACGGAGATTCGGATCAGCTCCGACAAGTTTAAGGACCAAGGCTATGCGACAGGTAAATTAAGCGGTGTCACGATCAAGGGAGACGGCTCGACGGTCGTCAGGGTTGATTACTACCCGATGAATCGAACGATGACCTTCAATTGGGCTTATGCGGGTGCGCCTGGAAGCTCGTTAACGGAAGCAGTAGGCAAGAATATCGCTGCTCGTATACCCGTGCCGACAAGACAGGGATATACGTTCGCCGGGTGGTCGCCGGACGTTCCAAGTGAGATGCCTGCTTCGGACACCACCTATACTGCAATGTGGACAGGGAGAGAGGACACGTCTTACCAGGTCGTCTACTTACTGCAGAATATCGGAAGCGACACCTATACGGTTGTGGATACGGAATCGTATCGCGGGACAACCGATACTGTGGCGAGCCTGACGAATCCAACCAAGTCCTATGAGGGCTTTACATTCAACGATACCGTACCGGGAACGGTGCAGGAGGCTCTTATCACGGGCAAAGGTACAACGGTGCTGAAGCTGTACTATAAGCGCGATAGCTACAAGATGACGCTCAATTACAATGGCTCCGGCAAAGCAACTGAGTTTGTTAACGTACCGCTTGGGGCAACGATCCAATCGTACCTTGCCGCTCCGACTTGGCAGGGGCATGCATTCACAGGATGGTCGCCTGCTCCTTCGACAACGATGCCCGCGCACGATGTCGAGTTCACTGCTCAGTGGACGCTGAACAACAACACGGTGAGCTACGATAGCAATGGAGGGTCTGCGGTGGATGCTCAGACGGTAGGCTACGGTTTGCCGGTAAGCGAACCGACTGAACCAGCGAAGGACGGTTGGGTGTTCGGCGGCTGGTACAGTGATAGCGCGCTTACGATCTCCTACGACTTCGGGACACAGGTGACGGAAGACCTCACGTTGTATGCGAAGTGGCTGCACAGCTACACGGTGAGCTTCGACAGCAACGGCGGGTCGCAGGTACCTGACGCGACGGTCTACGAAGGAGCCAAGGCTGCGGCGCCTGGCGCACCGACATTGGAAGGCTATGTGTTCGGCGGTTGGTATCGCGATATAGATTTTGAGAGTGCTTATGACTTCGAGACAGAAAGGGTGACGGAAGACCTCACCTTGTATGCGAAGTGGACGATTGCCACAAAAGACAGCTACACGGTTAGCTTCGAAAGCAACGGCGGCACGGCAGTGGATAACCTTACGGTGGAAGACGGCGCCGTGGCTACAGCGCCTAGCTCACCGACGATGAGCGGCCATACATTCGAAGGTTGGTACACTGACAGCGAATTGACGGGCACGAGCCGCTTCAGCTTCTCGACGACACCGATTACGGCTAACCTTACGCTATATGCGAAGTGGACGATAAACAGCTACACGGTGAGCTTCAACAGTAACGGCGGGTCAGCGGTGGCTAACCAGCCGGTGGAATATAACGGCAAGGCTACGGCGCCTGCCACGCCGACGAGGAACGGCTACACGTTCGTCGGTTGGTACAAGGATGCCGTTCTGAACACACCCTATGACTTCGAGACACAGGTGACGTCTAACTTTACCTTGTACGCGAAGTGGACGGCCATCTACACGGTCCGCTTTAACAGCAACGGCGGATCGCTGGTGGATGACCAGCATGTGGAACAGGGCGACAAGGCTGCGGCACCTGCCGCACCGACGAAGGACGGTTATACGTTCATCGGTTGGTACAGCGACGAGGCACTGAATGAAGCTTATCTCTTCACGGAGAGACAGGTGATCGCTGACCTCACGCTGTACGCGAAGTGGTCATTTAACAGCTACACGGTGAGCTTCGACAGCAACGGCGGGCCAGCCGTAACGAGCCAGGCGGTGATTCCTGGCGAACAAGCTGTGGCACCTGCTGCAACGAAGTGGGTGGGGTATCGGTTCGGTGGTTGGTACAGCGATCCCGAGTTGACGATTACCTATGACTTCTCGGCAGCGGTGACCGAAGATATTACCCTGTACGCGAAGTGGACGATGACATCGTGGCTGGAACTGGGTGATACGTCAGAATTGGCTGTGTCCAGCCAGTCCAACGTCGTTGTCGACAGTAATGGCACTCCTTATGTTGCTGTATTGAACTTTAATAAAGAGGTGTTCGTGAAGAAATATGTGGGAGCGACAGACGAGTGGCAGATCGTTGGCGGTCCAGGCACCTTCCCTGAGGCTCAGAATAGTTCAGTAGACGTAACTCTCTCCATAGACAGTCAGGACAACCTTTATTTTGCTTATGTTGCTCGTATTGATGCATCATGGAGAACCGTGGTATATCGATATAATGGGGAAGCTTGGGAAACCGTAGGCAGTACGATAACGCATTTCGGAACAAATATGTCGATTGTGTTCGACGAGGGGAACACTCCTCATATGGCTTATGTCGATGCCAGTACGACCACTCATACCATATACTTGGTGAGGTTAATAGATGGCCAATGGAAAAGAATAGATAGTATAGGGTTTGGGAGTTTTAATAATCTAGTCATCGCGTTTGGCAAAGACTCTGATGGCGAAGGAGAAGTAGAGACTCTTTATCTATTCTATACGTATTACACCATTCAGAGTGGAGTTCTAGCTGCCGCTGTGAAATACGAGGGTGCGAATCTTGCCAAGACCTCTCTCAGCACTCCCCCGGTTCCAGGCGGTTATTATGGGGCATCCTTCAAGCTTGATCCGAGCGGCGTACCTTATATCGTCAATACGAAAGATAACAAGGTGACCGTGGTGAAATATGTGGAGAATGCTTGGGTGCCTGTAGGCATTGCTGATTTCCCGATCCAAACGCATGGTGGGAAGCTCATCGCGGATATCGCCTTCGACAGACAGGGTAATCCTTACGTTGCTTATCTGGATGCTTCACTCGGCAACAGGGTGACGGTGATGAAATTCGAGAACAATTCCTGGAGCGTCGTAGAGTATGCCGGCATCTCCGCAGCTAACGTAGCTGAAATTATGTGGTTACAGATCAGCTCAGACAGGAACGACAACATCTATGTGAACTATATTATTAGACCAAATACGAACTCCATCTTAGGTGATAAAGTGATTGTGATGAAGTATGATCCGGCCTTGCATTAACCTTTAACAGATCAAACAATTAGAACAGCCTGCTCCCATCGGAGCAGGCTGTTTTGCTGCGAGTTCGGTATGGCCATATCTTGGCGGATGCGATTGAGCGCAAGGTGCGCATAAAGTTTTCTTTGTCATGCACAAGTGGTCTCATGTGCTGTGATAAAATTAAGAGGTGAAAAATCGATATGGGCGAAGAATACGGACGGAAGGTGACGAGGTGCCTGAGGCACTTGTGAAGCCGATCTCAACATACGTATCGGCTCCTGTTTTCGGCGTCAGCATCATAACGAGCTTGAACATAAAGTTTTCTTTACATTTCATTTGCGTAGCAATCTACCATGATAAATTAGAAGAAATATTTGTAGTTTTTTGACGAAGAAGAATGATTTGTCATGAGAAGGTAGATGCAATCGGATGCTTGGACAGAGGCATCGTTGCATGTGACGACATTTGTATTTAGGAGGGAAATGGCGTGAATGTAAAATCCGTGCAGCTGGCTAGTAATTATTTCAAAGGAATGCAGCAAAGCAAGGACGCTCTAGCGACGAATGATCAGACGCGTTTGGCATCTATTCGAAATGTACTCATGCTGGGAAAGAAGCTGCGCACCGACGAAATGGACTACTTACAGCAAAAAGATTCCAATTTATATGATCAAGCAATCAGCCTCTCGATGGAACGCCAAGCCTATAAAGACGTATTGCAGCACAGTCGAAGCAAAGCGGATGCGAGCTATTACAGAACGTTCAAGCTCATGCAGATTGCCGGGCAACTGAAGCATGGCGGTTCCGAGGAGCTGCTGATGCGCGTGAACTCGATTCAGGAAGCCCATCGCGAGTTCATTCGATCGAGCAAATATGCCTCGCTGAGGTAAGGTGGGGCATAACTGCCAGATTTAATGCTGTGATTGCAATTGACATTGCAACAAAAACAGAGCATCGAAAAAAAAGGACTTGCGCTAATGTTAACCCAAACGTTTGTTAATGAATGTGTGGACAAAGGATGGACACCCCAATGGTCTTGCCTGAGCATGTCTAAGTTTGTTGCAAATACCCCTTAGAATAGACATTGGAAAAACCTGTGGGTAATCCGATGCCTGCTAAGGGGTGTGTTTTTTAGGCCAAGAAGCAGATTCGGCTTACGCTCGAAACCATCGAAGGCTTCTTTATATTTCTTTTGCATATTCAGTATTTTTAAATGCCATCGTAAGACGTGGCAAAGGTATGCCTGCCTTTTTTGCTACTCTCACAACTTCAAGTACCGCAAAACCTGCTTTACTGTTGTTGTATTCGATGAAAAGTCGTGGTAAGCTGCCTTTTGCAAAAATAGCCTTGTTAAAAAGTATGCCGAGAAGTACCGGTGGAATTTTAGTCAACATGAGAGAAATGGCATCAAGCCTTGCACCTCTTGCTTTAAGAACAGGGATCATTTCTCTCATATTTATCCCCACATTTGCAAATGAGTCCCTATGGTTCAGTAGTGCTGGAAAACTACCCCGTCTTAACACCTCGGTTTCCATAGCTGCATTCATGGCAAAATGATTCCATAGCCAGTTTTGCATATCCTTTACCCAACTAATTTTAAAATGGGCACTTTCGAATAGTTCTTTGACCTTGTTGTTAATATGCTCAGTGCCTGCCCGTGGTTTTTCAAGAAATATCATTTTCAAAAAGCCGCCTCTAAGCCTATTGTCCGCTATGCCGCCTCCTGCTCCGGGGAAGCCAAAGACAACATTGTTCATTGACAATGGTGCGATCGATGATTTCAAATCCTGCCAAACGTTATTGAATATGAGGACAGGGGTGTTTCCTACAGCAGTCGATAGGAATTGTGCTGCTGCAGGAAGTTGTTCCGTGTTGACGCTCATAATAATGAGATCATAATTTGGAAGCATCTCCTCATGCAGTTTGACGTTCCAGCTTTCTTTTATGAGCTTTTTCCCTCTCCGTGCGTCCCACATTTCAAGCTCTATACTGCTTCCGAAGGTTTCTTTTCTCCCCTTTCTGACGTAAAACTCAACTGTATGCCCTGCCTGTTCAAGAGCCCACGCATACTGGGTCGATATGACACCTCTACCGAAAAATAAAATTTTCATGTTAGCCTCCCTAAAATAGTTGATGATCCTTGTTGATGATCAAACAACGTGTTGTATAATAATATTGTATGTAATCATTATACGGTCATCAACCATCAGATTTTTAATATCTGTCGGATAATCTATAGAACAGAAAATGGGGGCAAATCATGAAAAAACAACCTGAAATTACGGACAAAACAAGGCAAGCATTTATAAGTGTTTTCTGTGATTTATATAGCCAAAAACCAATTGAAAAAATATCTATTCAAGAGATTGCTAACAAGTCAGGATATAATCGCAGTACATTTTATCAATACTTTACAGATATCTATGAGTTGTTGGACTATGTGGAAGAGAGTATTTTGAAATCCATTAAGGAGGAAATGGCAAGCAGGGAGCTTTCTACGCATAATTTCCAAGATGCCCTTCAATGCTTGGAAAATACAGAAGAAATTTCAGTCCTAAAAGCCCTCTTAGGTGACTATGGTTCTGTTCATTTTCTTGAACGTCTGAAAAGAGAAATTCCCTTTGAGAGATTGATTGTGGACCTTCCAACAAATGATATCTTAACGCCATACCTGATTGAGTTTTACATATCAACATTAATGTCTATGTTTCGCCTTTGGATACGCAACGGCAAAGATTTATCGTCGGAAGAATTGGTCAAGCTGATAGATAGCCTATTCGCAAATGGGATAACACCGTTTCATATCTTTGGCACGGTCAATCCGCAGCGCCCTGATTCGAATAAAATGATAGAATAACAAGAAGCACTGCGTACGGATTGGAGAGGGACCTAGGATGATACTTACAGAAGCTATTCATTTGAAGGAAATGATGAACGGA
The DNA here is from genome assembly GCF_059383715.1 of Paenibacillus sp. J31R34. Lineage (NCBI taxonomy): Bacteria > Bacillati > Bacillota > Bacilli > Caryophanales > Paenibacillaceae > Paenibacillus > Paenibacillus sp. J31R34. The sequence goes on along the minus strand of NZ_JBXENU010000002.1, from coordinate 450,818 downwards.
GATCCAATGGACGTCGCTTCCTTCTTACGTATAGCTATAGGACTAACTGAGTCGGTACATCGGGCTCATAAGCAAAATGAATTATTTGGAAATTTAAATCCGGCGAATCTTCAAATTCAATTGGATATGAAATCAGCTATTCTCACAGATCCGCTACTCATGGATTATACCTATATGTCTCCTGAACAAACGGGCAGAATCAATCATATGCTAGATGGGCGCAGCGATTTGTATGCCCTTGGTATGATCTTTTATGAGATGCTGTCAGGCAGTCTGCCGTTTCATGCACAAAGTTTAGAAGAATGGATACATGTGCACCTTGCTGTTGTACCGAAGCCTCTGCGCGAATGGCGTTCCGATGTAGCTGGCTCGCTTGAGGCTGTTATTATGAAGCTGTTGTCGAAGAATCCGGAAGAGCGCTATCAGAGTGCTTATGGTTTATTAAGTGATTTGAAGCAGTGTGCCTTATCGATGGAGGAAAAGGGAGCAGTCATATTTTTCGAAATCGCTCAGGCAGATGAGGCAAGCCGATTTCGGCTTCCTCAGACCCTCTTTGGTCGTGAAAGGGAAGAAAGAGCTCTCCGAGATGCTTTCGAACAGGCAAAAGCTGGTGCATCTTCGTTCGTTTTCGTCAGCGGAAGTGCAGGCAGTGGCAAAACGGTGCTCGTCCGAGCGCTTCAGATGTTAGTTAGAAGGGATGGAGGTCGGTTCATTAGTGGCAAATGCGATATGATGAATCGCGACATTCCGTTCTCTTCATTGCTGGAAGCTTTGCGAAGCCTAATCCGACAAATATGGAGCGAATCGCCGGATAGAGTAGCGAAACTGAAGAAACAATTAACAAAGGCTTTAGGCCAGGGAGCAGCTGTTATTGTACAGCTGTTACCAGAAGCTGCAGAGCTGTTCGATGTCATTCCAGCGATAGAGCCGCTGCATCCTGCTGAGGCTGCTATTCGCTTTAACCGCTTAGTACCTATATTCATAAAAGTTTTTGTAGATAAGCAGCATCCCTTAGTCATATTCTTGGATGATCTTCAATGGGCAGATCCTGCTACAATAGATGTTCTTCGTACAATTGTACACGATCAGGCACGGCCTGGCTTACTAGTAATCAGTGCGTTTCGGGAGGAATTCACTTTAGGATGGCAAAAACATGAAGAGAATAAAGTGGATGCAGCTGTATGGATGGCGGAGTCGCTTTCCTTGCATGATGAATTGCAATTATCTGTACATCATATCCATCTCGAGGCTCTGTCCTACATTGAAGTGAGACAATTCGTGTCGGATGTTCTTGATGAGAACTCCGCCCGTATTCGCTCGCTTGCGGAGGTGTTATACCACCGAACAGGCGGCAATCCACTATACCTGAATCGTTTACTGGACAATCTGTATCGAGAGAATAAGCTTTATTATGATGAAGTAGAGGCCTCATGGGTCTGGGAACCATCTGTCATCACGGAAATTCCTGAGGATCCTGACATTGTACATTTGATTGAGGCTCGTATTCGTATGCTATCCCCCGAAAAGATCGAGCTGTTAGCCATAGGGGCAGCTATCGGACATCGTTTCTGTCCACTCACGATCTCTTTAGTAAGTGGATATCCCCTGCTGCATGTACGCAGACTTCTGCATGTCATAGAGGAAGAGGGGCTAATCTGCCGAGAAAATGACAGTGATGAGTCAGACGGTGTTGAACGTTATTATAGATTCTTGCACGACCGTATTCAACAGGCGGCTTATATGACAATGTCTGAATCGAACCAAGCGAGCTTACATCTGACCATTGGCCGTGTCATACGCGATCATTTATTAAGTGAGAGTGTATTTACTATATTTGATAGGGTGCATCACTTGAATCTGGGCAGCGAGAAGATAGTGGATGATGCGGAGAAGAGAGAGCTTGCCGCATTTAACTATCAGGCGGGTATAAAGTCTAAGGCAACAACAGCATTTACGGCTGCGCTCCATTTTTATGAGATCGCTTTACGTCTGTCTGGCGGTGACTGGAAGAATACAGCGTCCCTTGATTACCGTATCATGCTGGAGATATCCGAATGTGAATATATGTGTGGTTATACAGAGCGTGCGGAGGAGCTACTTGCAAACTTAATGTCTTGCACAACAAACGTGGTTGAACGTTCTCATATCTATTTAATACGTATTGCCATGTATTCGTATTTGAAGAAGGATGAAACGGCTGTCCATATTGGGCAGCAGGCGCTAGCAGAATTGGGCTGGCATTTACCAAGCAAGCCTTCCAAAGCATTAGTTATAAAGGAAATATTAATGACACAGAGCGTATTGTTCAATAAGGGTAGCGAGGTTCCTCATTTACCGATTAATCGTGACCCGCGCTATAAAGCATTGTCAGACCTGGTCATGGCGATTTCGCTCCCTGTCTATGTACTAAGTCTAGAGCAGTCGGCTGTGTTATTCTCAAGATTTGTTCGGTATGGTCTAAAGCATGGAAGCAATGAGGCTTTCTCCTTTATGCTTGCCAGCTACGGGATGGTTATTTATAAAATGTCAGGTTTCCATACGGGGCCTCAATATGTAGATCAGGCATTCCATCTAGCAGCTTCCTTTGACAGCGCAGACCTGCGAAGCCGATTATATTATCTGAAAGGTCTTGTCGGAATTGTTACTCCGGATGAAGGGATTAAGCAGTTTGAGAAATCGATCCAATATGGGATGGAATCGGCTAATCTAACCTATGTTAGTATTGCGATGATGACGACTATAACAAACTACACCGGCGATTTGTATTCATTATCTGCACGGATAAAAGTGTATGAAGAGACTTCACAGCAGCTTGTGGACGGAGTCACACGTAATATTTTTCGTAGGGCGAATTGGTACATCGCACAAATGCAAGATGGGGCTGGAGAAAGCGATCAGTACGTTACGCCCTTACTGAATGAGCCATACAAGGATTTTTTGAATAACGAGGTCTATTACACATGCACCTGTAACATAGAGATTGCTTATCTCTTCGGGCGGTACCGGGAAGCCCTTGAATGGGTTGAAAGAGGTGAGAGAAATACTTTCCTCCAAACTCGGCCGCATGTTCGTAAACAGAGGATGTACCATTCATTAACGCTTGCTGCTATGTATTCGGAAGCGTCGCCAAATGAGCAGAAGAGGATACGGATTAAGTTGCGTAAGCACCTGCGTTCCATGAGGCGATGGTCTGGTTATAGCGGCAAGGATTCGTCTACTTATTTGCTTTTATCAGCTGAACGCTATCGGATGGAGGGCAATAGAGTTGCTGCTGCACAATTATACGAGGAAGCCATTCGGGCAGCCCGCCAGGCGGGAGAGGGGCTAATGGCGGCTATTTCTTGTGAACGGGCCTCTGTATTCTATAGGCAGATGGAGAGTGTGAACGGTGCGGAGGCTCTTATTGCCGATGCATGTGACGCTTATTCAAGATGGGGTGCTACTGCCAAAGCAAGGCAGCTGAGAGAAACAAATGAAGGGTTAAGAACAGCTGCGATTGATAGGATAGGGGAAGACAAGGCAGTTACAGAGGAGCCTAGAGCAATCGAAATCAAGTCTGAATTCACGTCTTGGCTTACTGCGGACAATAGGCAATACAAACAGCAGCAAGAATGGATGACTTCACTAGACCATTGTCATACCATGGACCAATTCCTGGAGCTTGCAATCCGCTATTCTGGTGCGGAAAAGGGATTTATTGTGGGTAGCGAGGGAGAGACCTACGTCGTTGAAAAGGAAGTCTCATTGAGCGATAGCAGCGGAGCTTCGTATGGTGAGTCTATTATCCGTTATGTACTAAAAACAGGCGAATCGGTGGTACTTGCTAATGCTTCGCACAGCTCTTATTCCGCTGATCCCTCTATTCATAGAAACCAGTCCCAATCCGTACTGTGTATGCCTGTTCTTTTCACAGGAGGACTAACGCCATTCGCACTTTACTTGGAGAACAGTCTCATAGCCGGCGTTTTCACTCAAGAAATACGGGTCATGCTGGAGCAAATGATTGCCCGAATGATGTATGTGAAATCATTAGATGAAGCTCGCAGCCAAAGTTATTCACCAATCGTTCCAACAGATGATCCGTCATCAACTTCTGCGAAAGCTTCACAGCTGTTATTCGAATCACTTACAAATCGTGAAACAGAGATCCTGTACGCGCTGACAGATGGATTGACGAATAAGGAAATTGCCTATCGATTCGGATTAACAGAAGGGACAGTCAAAGGCTATATTCATAACGTATACGGAAAACTGGGAGTTAAAAGAAGGAGTCAGGCAATCGCCCGTGCAAAGGAGTTGGAACTCATAAATTAGACTTTTTTCTACAATATTTGCGAAACACTAACTTTGGTTAGTGTTTTTTTGTATGGCTTGGGACCTATACTTAGGTCCGAATTCAATAGTGGTATGGAGGAGAAAACGACATGAGTACAAGATTTCGAGCAAGTAAGAAAGTAACGTCTATCATCTTAGCGATGTTGATAGTACTAGGCGGATGGAACGGGCTGTTCGTTAGAGGGAATCAGGTATCTGCTGCGTCAGGTGTAGAATTTGCAGGAGGAACGGGTACGAGCAATGAGCCTTATCTCATTGAAACGGCTGCCCAACTCGATGAGGTCAGAAATCATTTGGGATCCGGGATATATTTTGAGCTGATCGCGGATATCGATTTAAGCGGTTTTGCGGGAGGAGAAGGCTGGGCGCCGATTGGCAATCCATTTAGAGGGAGCTTTAACGGCAAAGGGTATAAAATTACTAATCTTACGATTAATCGACCACAAAGTAATCGTGTTGGGCTTTTCGGAGAAACCTCTGCTTTAAGTTCAATTGTTAATATCGGGCTGGAAGATATCGATGTTGTGGGTAATGCTAATGTAGGAGGCTTGGTTGGGTCCAGCTTTGGAGCAATCAGGGGAAGCTTCACGACCGGCAAGATAAGCGGAGGTTCATCTGTAGGAGGCTTGGTAGGGTTCGCTTCTGGATCAATCAGCAGTAGCTACAGCAATGCGAGTGTGAATGCGGCGCATAGAAACGCAGGCGGCTTGACAGGGATTAATCAATGGGAGACCCACAATAGTTACGCCACAGGAAAGGTAGGGGCTGAAAGCTCTCCTACAGGAGGCTTGGCCGGTGCTTTGAATCCAGGAGCATCAGTCTCCAATAGCTTCTACGACAGCGACACGACGGGGCAAAGTGATACGGGGAAAGGAACAGGTAAAACAACTTTAGAGATGAAGACGCTAAGTACGTATGTAAATTGGCCGGGCTTTAACGATTATTGGGGAATCGATCCGGATGTGAAGGAAGGCTATCCCTATTTGAAAGCTTTCTACCGTTTTGTGAACTACGACGGTAACGGTAACATGGGAGGAAGCGTGCCGATTGACAACAACGTATATTCTAATGATGCAATGGTTACCGTGAGTGGAGATATAGATCCTTCAGATCCTTTAGTCAAAACCGACTATGTCTTCGTGGGATGGAATACGTTAGCGGACGGCAGCGGTACCAGCTATGTGTCAGAAGACACATTTTCGATAACCAAGAATACAACCCTGTATGCGCATTGGCTGAGCACCAAAGCTACTTTGACATCCGGGTTTGGAACGGTGAGCACGGGCGGGACAGCGACGGAGACCATTACGAGCATTCCGGGCGATGTGACGTTAGACGAGTTGAAGGCAGCGATCACGCCGGCAACGAATGCTACGTTCGAGATTTATGAGGCTGATGGAACCACGGTAGCGACGACGTTGGCATCGGGCAATAAGGTCATTGTTACGGCTCAGGATGGAGCAACGAAGATTACGTATACGGTGACGATGAATGCTATAGATGTCATTGCGACTGCAGCGATTAGCGGGGTACCTGCGCCAGTCGCGGGCGAAGTGCCAGTTCGGGAGACAACTACAGATGAATATACCGCATCAATCGCTTGGTCTCCTGAGGCTGCTCCCCGATTTGCAGAGGGAGAGACCTACACGGCAACTCTGACGATCACGCCCAAGAGGGGGCATGTGTTGACGGGAGTGCCTTCGGATTTCTTCACGTTAGCGGGGGCAACAATCGTAACGAATTCAGCCGATTCCGGAGTGGTAACAGCGACATTCCCGGCAACGGGTACGGTATTTGCCGGTGGTTCGGGAACAACAGAGGATCCTTATCTCATTGCAACCGCGGCCGAGCTTAATCAGGTCAGGTATTTCTTAAACGCGAGTTTTAAGCTGACAGCGGATATCGATTTGAGCGGATATGCGGCCGGTGAAGGCTGGATGCCAATTGGTAATTGGGATTATGGTAATGGATTTGCAGGAAACTTCGACGGCAGCGGTTATACGATTGCGAATTTAAAGATTAGTAGGACTTATTCTTACGATCCTCTAGGGCTATTCGGATTTATATACCATGGGACGGTCAGCAATGTCATTCTGGAAAATATCGATGTAAGCAGTGGAGAGGTTGTTGGTGGACTAGCTGGAGTGAACAGCGGAACGATCACGAACAGTGGAGTCATCACAGGAAGCGTCAGCGGGTACTTTGCAGGCGGATTGGTAGGCTCTAATGAAAGCAGCATTACCAATAGCTTCTTTGCGGGAAGTCTGAGCGGGGCGGCGACATATGCTGGCGGATTGGTCGGCGTGAACTATAGCACGATTAGAAATAGCTTTGCTACCGGAAGCATTAGCGGTCAACATCGGACAGCAGGCGGATTGGTAGGAGGCAATGAAGGATCTATCTCTGACAGCTACTTCAATGGAAGCGTGAATGGGAAGAATTCCGCAGGCGGATTAGTTGGCGGAAACTGGTCTCCTATCGTCAACAGCTATGCAACGGGTGCCGTAACAGGTGACGGAAGCCTAGGTGGCTTAGTAGGAAACAATAGTGGGGCTAACAATAGCTTTTTCGATAGCGAAACAACAGGACAAACGAGTTCGGGGACAGGTGGCGGTACGGGGCTAACGACAGCGGCGATGATGCTGCAAAGCAGCTATGAAGGTTGGGATTTCGAGCAAACATGGGCAATCGATTCCTCGCTTAACGAGGGGTATCCTTACTTGCGGAGCTCTCAGCTCCATCATGTCACCTATAACGGAAACGGTGAAACCGATGGAGACTTGCCGAGTGCCGAAACCGCGTATTTGCGTGGAACAACGGTTAGCGTTGTCGGAAACACCGGCAATTTGGTCAAGACAGGTTATACGTTCGCGGGATGGAATACGCTAGCGGACGGAACCGGCAAGAGCTACTCGGCTTCAGACAGCTTTACGATTACGACGAATAAGACGTTATTTGCTAGATGGATTAATACCACCGCAACGTTAACCTCTGCAATCGGAACGGTTAGCACGGGCGGAACATTGCACGAGACGATTACGAACATTCCGAGCACAACGACGTTAGAGGCGCTAAAGGCAGCGATTACGCCAGCAGCGGGTGCGACGGTTAAGGTCTATGAAGCAGATGGGACAACAGCAGCATCAACTTTGGCAACAGGCTATAAGGTCATCGTTACAGCACAGGATGGAGTCACACAGGTTACGTATACGGTAACGTTAGTGAAAACGGTGGCGACGCTAACTTCGACAATCGGCACCGTAAGTGCAACGGGCACAGGAAATGAAACGATAACAGCCATTCCATCCGGTACAACTTTGGTAGCGCTGAAAGCAGCAATCACGCCAGCAGCGGATGCGACGTTTGAAGTGTACCAAGCAGACGGAATAACGGTAGCTACAGTATTAGCGACAGGTAATAAAGTCATCGTCACTGCTGAGGATGGCGTAACGCAGGTTACGTATACGGTGACGGTAAATGAAGCAACTGCTCCACCCAATAATGGAAGCAATAGCGGAAGTGTTGTTCCAGCTCCAGCTAAAGTGACGTCAAAAGACGGGAACCTAACGCTTCCAATAGGATCAATTGGCGAGGTAAGCTTGGAAGAGCGGTTCACGATTACCGTTCCTACAGGCGCAGTCAATCAGGAACTGAAATTAACGATTACGAAATGGCTAGATACGAAAAATGTGTTAGTCCATAAAGAGGTTCTTGCAAGCTCGGTATATGAAGTATTGAAAAACATTCCAGGTAATTTCATCCAGCCTGTAACGCTCACCTTTGCTTTCGATGCGAGCAATGTGAAGAGCGGCCAAGGGGTTGCGATCTTCTATTTCGATGAAGGGAAGAAAGAATGGGTAGAAGTGAAAGGCAGCAAGACAATCGGAAATGTGGTTTCAGTAGAGGTTAATCACTTTACGAAATTTGCGGTTCTTGTTGTAGACCAATCGACAGGGCTTCCCGTATCAGAGGGAACAACGCCTGCTGAACTTAGTGATATCGCAGGACACTGGGCTGAAGCAAGTATCAAGCAAGCAGTAAAAGATGGTGTTGTTAATGGCTATGTGGACGGAACGTTTAAGCCAGGTAAAACGGTAACCCGTGCAGAATTCACAGTTATGCTGATGAAAGCATTGAACGCTCAGGAAGAAGGAGCGGAGCTGACCTTCACAGATAAAGCGGATATTGGGGCTTGGGCACAGGCTGCGGTAGCACAAGCTGTGCGAGCTGGCATTATTAGCGGTTATAAGGATGGTACCTTCCAGCCGAATGCAAATATCACGCGCGCAGAGATGGCAACGATGATTGGGAAGGCATTTGAGCTGCCACTGGACCCGAATGCAGTCACCTCTTTCTCAGATGATCAATTGATTCCGGTCTGGGCAAAAAGCGCAGTAGCCGCTCTGAAAGAACGCGGCGTAGTGAAAGGAACAGGGGCGAACACGTTTAATCCCCGTGCACAAACAACAAGAGCTGAAGCGGTTTTTATGCTTTTGAATATGTTGAATCTAGAAAGTGAAAAAAGCAGTCAATAAGTACATGATTGTTGTAAAAATAGAGAATTATCTCGCAAGAAACGAAGATAATCCGGCGTAGCCGATATTTAAAAGACGCTCGGGAGATGCCGCCCTGAGCGTCTTATTTTTAGAATTTGAAATGAACAGTTTCACTGCCCCGTGTGGATTGCACAATTCTTAGTTCAGATCCGTAACTGGATTTAGGATGGACTTGGGAAAAAGAGGATCAGTTATATGCTCCCGCATTCAGAAAAATGTCGTGAGGAGCTGAAAGGTTATAGCTTTGCGCCAGACGATATTAGTCGTGTACACGACCAACCTTATCCCTATGTTAACGCTTACTGGCAACCAGCATATATCCGGCCCCGCGAATTGTAATGATTCTCTCAGGATTGACAGGATCAGCCTCGATTTTTTTGCGTAAATTACTGATGTGTACAGCGACCGTTCTCGTATCCTCCAGGCTCTCCATTCCCCAGATGAGCTGAAACAATGCATCGGCACTGACGACACGATTCACGTTTTGTGCCATATAGGACAGTAGATTGAACTCTTTTTTTGATAAAAAGATGGGTTCACTACCCAGGTTGACGGACTGTGCGTAGAAATCGAGCGTCAAACCCGGTAGCTCCAGCTGTTGTTCCCTTCTGCCCTTCGATACTCTGCGAAGGTGAGCCTTGATTTTGGCCATGAGTACGCCTGGGCTAAACGGCTTGGTCACATAATCGTCGCCCCCATCGGATAATGCGCTGATTTTCACCTCGTCTTCCTCACGACTGCTCAGAAATACGATCGGTGCATCCGTGTAGCTACGTGCGTTTCTGCACCAATCAATGCCATTTTCATTAGCCAGTAGTACATCCAGTACAATCAAATCCGGCTCGAAAGACGCAAGCAGCTCCATAGCTTCTGTCCCGTTATGACTGTAGGCGGATGTGAAGCCCTCTCTCTCACAATACACCTGAACTATTTCGCAAATATGGGGATCATCATCGACGATCATAATTTTGTACGTATCCTTCATGCCATCACCTTCCTGCTTCTCAAAAATACAGAGGCAGCGATACATAGAATATCGACCCCGTCTTGCCATCGCTCTCCGCTCGAACCGCCCCGCCATGCGCTTGTACGATTTCCCTGCAAATCGCCAGCCCGAGGCCGCTTCCCTCTATGCCATTTTCCATGCCTGATCGATCATATCTGTAATTGCGATTGAAGATTTGCTCAAGCTGCTCCGGAGGAATACCCGTACCAGAGTCTTGTACGCTAATAATCGCACAGCGGTTATCCTTCAGCTCGTCCAAGGCAAGTGCAAGACGCACCACCCCGCCGCTAGTGGTGAACTTCATCGCGTTCGACACTAGATTAAACAAAGCCTGCTCTAATCTTTGTGCATCCATCTCGACAACAGGCATGTCGGGTCGTTGGTCTTCTATATTTCCGATATCCAGTATGAAATCCAGCCCTGCGTCACGCACAACCAGCTCATACTGTTCAAAAAAACCACGCAAGAAGTGAATCGCATGAACCGGTTCCATTCGATACGCTATTTGCCCCGTCTCCAGATGTGACAAGAAGGACAACTCCTCGATCATGCGATTAATCCTAATCGTGTTGTCCTGAATATACTTCAGGTACTGTTCATTGCGCTCCGGCTTAACCATGTCCTTCACAGCCTCGACATAACCAAGCATGCTGGATAGCGGCATGCGCAAATCATGTGTAATGTAGGCAAGCAGCTTCTTCCTCCCTTGCTCAGAGTGGAGTAACCGCTCATATGACGTGCGGAGATCTTCGTGAGCTGCGGATAACTCATGTGTGCGCTCCATCACGATCCGCTCCAAATTGGTATTCATTTCAGACAGCTTGTTATTCGCTTCCAGCAGCTCGCGTGCTATCTTCTCTTCGTTCGTTGCCGCCCTCGTAAATCTTGAAGAAAGCAGAATCATCTGTGCGATCGTAAATACCAACAGACCAAACGGAGATGTATTTCCGATGGGCGACCATTCGCTGTAATATAAAAAATCGTTGATAACCGTAACGAGAGTAACCACCGACACGAGCAGGAAGATCAGCGCTCCCTCCATACGCCGCAAAGCCGCGTAGGCAAGCCCGATCATCAAATACGCCATCTGCAGTACAACGATTACACCAATCACCAGTAACAATTTGGAATAGATTAGCGCAGGGGTCAGCACAACAATTAGGCAGAGCGCGCCAGTTGCGATATGGGTGCAAAGACGAAACCATCGCGACACATAATTCGGGAAAATGCATTCAAAATACATGGTGATGATATAACCACTGATGCAAAGAATTAAATACTCAATCTTGAACTGCAATTCCCAGGGAAAATGAGGAAGTAATTGTGTAATCATAATCTCGCCGTTGAGCAAGGAGCGGATGCCGAACAACACGGTGAACAGACCAAAGTACAACGGAGCCCTATCCTTGCGTCGCAGCACGAACAACAGCAGATTATACAAGCCAATCACCAGCAGGCCTGCCGTTATGAACATATCTGTGGCAACCTTCAGCTTTGTCCTGACCGTTAACTCATCACTGCCGCCCAGCTCTATATACGTGGTGATGCCGCCTCGCTTATGATGGAAGTTCGATACTTGCATAACCAGCTCTACCTTATCGTTTTTGGGCTGGAAGAACACCAGCTTCGTTGCCAGATGGGGTGTCATATCACTTTTGTCCTGACCAACCACACCGACTTCTTCCAGCAGCTCTCCATTAACCCATAGTTTATAAGCATGAAAAATAGAAGGTAGCCGTAGTGCAAGCCGCTCATTCCTATCCTGCTCGCTAAGCTCAATGACCAGCCGAAATGTGGCAAAGCCTTCTCCTTGCAGCTCTTGACCATTGAGCGGGTAGCCTAGCCAGGAGCCGGGGATGTTGATGTATCGATCAGCCTGTCCCTCTTTTTCGATGCGGCTTCGTATATCCTCAGGCGAAAGCAGCTCTTGCCAGTAGAACGCCCATTCCCCTTGCAGCTTTAGCAAATTCTTACTGACATGATCCTGCGTTAAATCTAGAATGCCTTCTTCGCTTTGAATCCGAGGGGAACCCGGTGTAGACGAGATGAGATAGCTTGCGACCAAACCAGCAACTACGGAAATAACAGTTAAATGAAGCAAGATAGTACGAGTACCAAATCGGAGAATATCCCTCATGATGAAGTCGACCCCAATCTACAAGATGCGCTATAAATAAGTTGATTATTTTAATGATAGCATGATTGGCCTATTTTATCTCAAATGCGAGTTTAAAGTTTTCTTTAGGTTTCATTAAAGACTCCTCCTCTAATCTTCTATCAAAATTACGAGGTTACAGGTTGGTGACTACTCTGCTGATGGTGGCGGTGGCGGTTTCCCAGGCTGGCCATTATGATGAATATTTAAAAGCTCAGCGAAGTCACTAGGGAAATAAATTTTCTTGCATCATTATAAAAAGCCGCAAAGCCTTGGTGCTGTGCGGTTTTTGCGTTTTTGCGTAAAATTCCATCATTATTCTTTTATTTGGCTGTAATAAGCTTATTTATGAACGTTTAAAGGATATTGGAGGGGAAAAAGCAATGCATAGATCGGGAGCAAAATGGTTGGTCGTGCTGTTGACGGCGGTCATGTTATGGGGTGCCATCATTGGAGGGAGCTTCGGAAGCGGCAAAGCCTATGCGGCGAATGAATTTTCTGGCAATGGCACATCGAGCAGCCCTTATCTTATCGGAACGGCCGATCAGCTTAACCTGATCAGGGGTTCTTATCTGAACAGGGGTCTTTATTTTAAGCTGACAAAAAATATTGATTTCAGCACCAGCAGCTATAAGGATAACTGGACGCCGATTGGAGATAGATCGAATACACCTTTTCGGGGGAATTTCGATGGCAACGGATTTGTGATTTCTGGGCTGACTATCGATAAGCAGAGTAATAATCTGGGATTTTTCGGTAATACCAGCGTAGAGAGTGTTATTCATAATATAAAGCTGGAAGATGTGAATGTTACCGGTTTGAATTCGGTAGGCGGTCTGGTTGGCGCTAATAAAGGTAAGATAACAAACAGCTATGTAACTGGTCAAGTGAATGGAGCCGATCATACAGGTGGTTTAGTTGGTCACAATGGTGTTACGCTTTTCAATACGAATGCGATTATTGACCATAGCTTTGCAGATGTGGATGTGTTTGGAGCGTATGGAACAGGCGGCCTTACAGGCAGCAATACAGGAGCAATCACGCATAGCTATGCGACGGGAGATGCGAAAGGAGATTATGCAGTAGGGGGCTTGGTAGGCGAGAATGATGGATCAATTAGCTACAGCTACGCCACCGGGGAAATGTTGGATGGACAAAGTATAGGCGGCTTAGTGGGCAGCAACATTGGAACAATTGACAGCAGCTTCGCCACGGGCCGGGTGAACGGAACGTATTATACGGGTGGTTTAACAGGCTACAATTATGGAACGATCAGCAAGAGCTATTCGACTGGTGATGTATACGGAGAACAGCATGTAGGAGGCTTGGTGAGCAACCTTGAAATAGCTGGATCCATAAGCGATAGCTTTGCCACAGGGAATGTAAACGGATCATATTATGTGGGCGGCTTGATAGGGTATGATTACGACAATAGTACAGGGGCGTATAGCAACAGCTACGCCAGTGGGAATGTGAGCGGAATTGCTGATGTAGGAAATTTGAGCAGCAGGGGCTTGGGGAATAATGTCGGCAGTCTCTACCTGGACGCAAGTATGAAAGGACCTGTTGCCGGGTGGGATTTTGTAAACCTATGGGCGGTAGATCCGCTGCGTAATAACGGGTATCCTTATTTGCAGGATTCTTTGTTTCAACTGCAGTATGACGGGAACGGAAACAACGGCGGGACAGTTCCAAGCGACGCTAATTTGTATTTTCCAGGTGAAACGGCCAGTGTTTATGCGGGTCCAATTGACCTAACGAGGACGGGATATACGTTCAGCGGCTGGAACACACAGCCGAACGGGCACGGGAATAGCTATAGCGTCTCTTTGAAAATTATGCCATATACGACCTTATATGCACAATGGGCTGCACAAAGCTCTGCGGCCACACTGACCTCCGGTATCGGAATTGTCAGCAAGGGAGGAACGGCGAATGAAACGATAACAAGCATTCCATATGGAACCTCATTAGACGTATTAAAGGAAGAAATCACGCCAGCAGCAAATGCGACGTTTGAAATTTACGATGCAGACGGAACGACTGTGGCGACGACCTTGACTTCTGGCAGTAAGGTTATTGTAACTGCGGCGGATGGCATGACGAAGGTTATCTATACCGTGACCGTCATCGCTAGCAGTGAAAAGGATATTACAGCCTTCAGCTTGGCTGAACAGACCGGAGCAGCAACGATTAATCAGGCTGCCCAAACAGTAGTGGTAGAGGTGGCGGGCGGCACTGATGTGACTAGTTTGAAAGCCTCATTCACGTTATCTGCTGGAGCCACGGCTTCGGTTGGCTCTATTGTTCAGGTAAGCGGGACGACGGCCAATGATTTTACAAATACGGTCACCTATGAGGTGAAGGCGGAGGACGGCAGCACGCAGAATTGGACAGTCACCGTGACGAAGAGCAGCGAGAAAGAGATCACGGCATTTTCAGTAATTGGGGTTACAGAAACGAAAGCGGCGGTTATTAATACGACTGACTATACAGTAGATGTTGAGGTCGCCTTCGGAACGAGCCTGACTAGCTTGTCTAATTTGAAGGCAACGTTCTCCTTGTCTCCTGGAGCGACAGCGAAAATCGGCAGTGTCGTTCAAATAAGTGGTTCTACTGCCAACGATATGAGAACGCCTGTCACATATATCGTAACAGCGGCAGATGGCAGTTCTCAGGAATGGCTCGTCAATGTCTACATTGAAGCGAGCAACGCCAAAGACATTACGGCGTACAGTTTCACTTCACAAACCAAGCCGGCAACAATCAATGCAGTTGCTCACACGGTAGACATTGAGGTGAAAAACGGCACGAATGTGGCTAATTTGGTCGCCACTTTCTCGTTAACTTTATCATCCAGCGCCAGGATTAATGGCGTAACTCAAAGAAGTGGCATAACATCTAACAATTTCACGAATCCCGTCACTTATGTGGTGCAGGCGGAAAATGGAACTAGGCAAAACTGGGTCGTTACGGTGACCGTTGCGCCGCCGAGCAGTTCAAAGGATATTACAGCGTTCAGCTTTGCGGAGCAAAGCAGAGCAGCAACGATCAGTGCTGCCGCGCAAACGGTTGAGATTGAAGTGACGAATGGTACTAGTCTGAATGGTCTAAAAGCAAGCTTCACATTATCCGCAGGAGCCGCGGCTAAAGTCAGCAATGCAACACAAGTGAGTGGTACGACGACGAATGATTTCACGACCCCGTTGACTTATGTCGTGACTGCGGAGGATGGCAGCACCAAGAACTGGACAGTAACGGTGACTGTCGCGGCGAGCAGCGAGAAAGACTTTGTATCGTTTAGCATGGCAGAGCAGACCGGAGCAGCGACGATTAATGCGACAATGCACACGATTGCGGTTCAAGTGGCGTATGGAACGGATTTGGATGGCCTTGTAGCAACCTTTGCGTTATCACCGGGAGCATCGGTAATGGTTGGCTCGGTAAATCAAGTGAGCAGTACGACCGCGAATGATTTTAAGAATGTAGTGACCTATATAGTGGAAGCGGCTGATGGAAGCACGCAGAACTGGACCGTTACGGTGAGTGTCGCGGCAAACAATGCGAAGGAGATCATAGCATTTAGCTTGGCGGAGCAAACGGGAGCAGCGACGATTAATGCGACCGCACATACCATTGCGATTGAAGTGGCAAACGGAACGGACGTGAGCAACTTGGTAGCTACGTTTACGTTGTCTGCCGACGCATCAGCCAAGGTCGGCACGGTAGATCAAGTGAGCGGAACAACCGAGAATGACTTCTCTGCTCCGGTTGTGTATACGGTGAAGGCGGAAGATGGCAGCACGCAGGACTGGACGGTTATGGTAAGCGTGGCGACGGCTGCTGCGAGCAGCGCGAATGACATTACGTCATTCAGCCTAGCAGAGCAAACGGGAGCAGCGACGATTAATGCGACCGCACATATGATTGCGATTGAAGTGGCAAACGGCACGAACGTGAGCAGCCTGGTGGCTACGTTTACGTTGTCTGCCGACGCATCAGCCAAGGTCGGTACGGTAGATCAGGTGAGTGGCACAACCAATAATGACTTCTCTGCTCCGGTCGTGTACATGGTGACTGCGGAGGATGGTAGCACACAGGACTGGACAGTTACGGTAAACGTTGCGAAGAGCAATGTGGCTACGCTAACGTCTGTGATAGGGATCGTAAGCTCGAGAGGTACGGTTAACGAAACCATTACGAGCATTCCATACGGTACAACGTTAGCCGCATTCAAGGCGGCGATCACGCTAGCACCGAATGCAACTTTCAATGTATACGATTCTGACGGTAATACCCCGGCTACCGTATTAGCAACAGGTAAGAAAGTCATTGTTACTGCAGAGGACGGGATCACAAAGGTGACATATACCGTAACCGTGAATGCTGCTCCTGGCGGTAACGGATCGACGCCTCCAAGTACAACTCCATCTGACGGTGGATCCGCTGGCAATCCTTCTGATAATGGATCTGAAGAGAATCCCTCTACAAATCCACAACCGACGATTGTTTTCAGCGACATTAGCGGGCACTGGGCTGAGGAGGCCATTAAGCAAGCCGTACAAAGTGGAATTATTACCGGTTATCCGAATGGTACTTTCAAACCCAACCACACTGTGACGCGCGCTGAATTCGTGGTCATGCTGATGAACACGATGAAGCCAATGACAGTGGGAGTGGAGTTAAACTTCACCGATGCGGAAAATATTGGGACATGGGCGCGGGAAGCCGTCGCGCAAGCCGTGCAAGAAGGTATTATTAAAGGGTATGAAGATGGCTCGTTCCGACCGAACGCGGAAATAACGCGTGCGGAGATGGTTGATATGATTTCCAATGCGCTTAAGCTTCCGACCGAATCGGGAGCAACGGGCTTCGCGGATGACAAGGATATTCCTGAATGGGTGAGAGGCGCAATAGTCGCGATAAAAAATCTTGGCATCATTCAAGGTATGGGGAATAACCGCTTCAATTCGACTGGCAATGCGACGAGAGCGGAGGCAGTAACCGTTCTGATCAACATGTTGGCTCGGCAAAATCAGTAAGATTAGAGAGCGACGGTAGATTAAGTAAAACTAATAGTTGAGTCATATTGGCATCTATTGCAAGGATCGGCTTGGTATGAAAAGGGATGACGCTTTAAAGGATGAGCAAAATGCTTTGAAAGCTAGGGCGTCACTTCTTGAATCGGTTCTGAGACATGGCGAAGCCAGTGAACGGATAAAACAATTAATATAAAGGTGTCATAAGCTAAGTAATAAAGATTATTCTTAGCCTATTAAAATGGCGGCTACAGAGGAAATATCCCTGTACCGCCATTTGCTTTTCAATGGAAAAGCATCTATAGAAGTTATGACTACAAGCTCGAAGGCAAACCATGGAGATACATAGCCTTACAATCTGAATGCTCAAGTAAGGAGTTGATTGTTTTGACATGAGGCTTCGTATAAATGACAGGATAATCGATTTCATCGTATTCCTCGCGTATTGGAAAAGCCAATTTCTCTTCTTCTAGCGAGAACTGAGCATCTACCCCCGATTTATTTCCCCGTGCATCTAATCGAATCCATTTTCCAATGGATCTCATATATACGGCGTTTAGCGCATGGATAACGTGACCTGTATCAGGAGTATCTCCCAAGGTTAGACGTTGGTAACAGAACCCGGCTGGAGTTCCTTGGCTCCTTAATAAAGCGCACAATAGATTCGATTTTGCATAACAAATTCCCTCCTTGAAGAAAAGGACCTCAGATGCTTTGCACGTAATGCGTGAGCTTTGAATATCCCATGAATGCGAGATATGGTCACGAACAAATTCAAAGACATTTTTAACATAATCCATTTCATTTGACGATTGGCTATCCAGTTCCGCTGCTAAAGCTTTTATTGAAAAATGATCATAATCAACCTCTGGTAATAATTCTAAATAGTCCTCTAAGTGATTGGACTGGCATGTGAATGTCATTTTGTTTCCCCTCGAATATTTATTTGGATTTTATAATTATGCATCATAATAAATAATTATTCAACACAATTCCAGCGCAGCCACATGTTCTATCCTTTCAGACAACACAGACGGTCTCTAGGTACCCGAGGTCGTCTTTTCCATGTCAAACCCCCAAAAATTCGGGAAATAGTCAATCCGTTTCAAATTGTAAATCGTAGATTTGCGGGAATTGCACATCCTTTTCGGTTATTGAGCATTGCTGATCGGGGGCGGTTTCGATAAATTGATGGAGTGACGGGAACGGCAAGCCAGACTTGCCATCCATCATTTCTTCAATGATTGAAAGCGGTTACGAATTTAAAAAGATCATTCAAACGGTTCACCGAATAGCGTTTCGGGGGTTTGCGTTTTAGGGAGGGTGGATGGACGATCAGCATCAAGCTGTATAAATTCTCATAAGGAAGTGATGACGCTAGTGGCAGCTCATGCAGGAGCCAAGGCTGTAGATACAACGCCGCTTTGGAAACATGTGAAAAAGGAATGGAAGCTGTATTCGTTCCTGATTATACCGGTAATTTACTTCCTCATTTTCAAGTATGCGCCGATGCTTGGGAACATTATTGCTTTCCGAAAGTATAGGGGCGGGCCGAATATTTTGGGCTCGGAATGGGTGGGTTTCACTTATTTCGAAATGTTTATGAAGGACCCGACGTTCTGGAGAGCCTTCTTCAATGACCTGAACCTCAGCGTAAGTTATCTGCTCGTCAAATTTCCGATTACGTTAATATTCGCGCTGCTGCTGAACGAATTGCGGAGGGTGAAGTGGAAGAAGTTTGTGCAGACGGTATCTTATCTTCCGCATTTCATATCCATGGTCATCGTGGCGGGGATGGTGAAGGAGATTGTTTCCTTAACGGGACCAATCAACAGTGTGCTCGCTTCACTCGGCTTGGATAAAATTTCCTTCATCTCCTTGCCCGAATGGTTTCCGGCGATCTACGTCACCTCTGGCGTCTGGCAAAGTCTAGGCTGGGGAACAATCCTGTATTTGGCGGCAATGACCGGCATCAATCCAGCACTCTACGAAGCGGCGAAAATCGATGGAGCGAGCCGTTTAAGGCTCGCCATGCACGTCACGATTCCGGGCATTTTGCCGACAATCATGGTGCTCTTGATTTTGGATATCGGCAGCATTCTGGGCTCGAATTTCGAGAAAATCCTGCTTTTGTACAATCCGCTAACCTATGAAACGGCGGACGTCATCTCGACCTATGTTTACCGCATGGGGATCACCGGCGGCAACTTTAGTTATGCGACGGCGGTAGGGCTGTTCGAAGGCATCATTGGTTTAATTCTAGTGACGACCGCAAACGCAGTATCGAAGCGGACGACGAAATCCAGCTTGTGGTAGAAAGGAGCCGTTCAAGTGAAACGAACCTCGGCCTTTAGCACCTTTAACCTCTTAAACGGACTGTTTATGATTCTGGTTGTTATTTTTACCTTATATCCCTTCGTCTATCTCGTGGCCCAGTCCTTCAGCTCGGAGGCCGCTATTTATGCGGGCAAGGTGACGATCCTTCCGGTGGAATTTACGACCAAAACCTATGAGGTCATCTTGAGCAAGCCTGACTTCTTCCGTTATTACTGGAACACAATTGTTTATTCGGTCATTGGCACGTTTATCGCGGTGGCTGCGACGGCTGTTATGTCCTATCCGCTCTCCAAAGAAAAGCTGCGCCTCAATAAGTTTTTTATACCGTTCGTGCTGTTTACGATGTATTTTGGCGGCGGCCTCATTCCTAACTACATTCTAATTGCAAAAACCTTGGAAATGAGAGATACGATCTGGGCGATCGTCATTCCGGGGGCGATTAGCGCCTTTAACGTTATTTTGATGAAGACGTTTTTCGCCGGGATACCCAGCGAATTGGAAGAAGCGGGGCGCGTCGATGGCTTAGGCGTGTTTGGCATTTTTACAAGAATTATTCTTCCCTTATCCAAGCCGATTCTCGTTACGATTATGCTGTTCGTTATCGTTGGCATGTGGAACAACTGGTTCGGACCATCGCTCTATTTGCAGTCGAAGGAAAAATGGCCGATTGCCTTGTATTTGAAGCAAATTATCGACAACGCAGTCAGTCCGGCTGAAATCGGGGCTACGTCCGAGCAGACGAGCCAAATTGCCGCAAGCGTCAAATCGACAGCTATGGTCCTGACGTCGCTGCCTATTATTTGCATCTACCCGTTTGTGCAGCGGTATTTTGTGCAGGGGATGATGATCGGCGCTGTTAAAGGTTAAGCGATATAATAGGGAGCGCTTTAGACGTTTCCATTATATATAAACAAAGCTCGAACCAAAAAGGGGAGGCAAAAACGATGAAATTTGGTCAATCATTTGCAATGGGAACGCTGGCGCTGCTGCTCGTGTTTATGACGGCATGCACGTCTGGAAGCGAAGGGTCTTCGGGCGGCAATAACAAGCCCGCTGCATCAAACGCGGCAGGCACGAATGAGTCAGCAGCTGGCTCGGCTAAGGATTACACCTTTGGGGAAGACCAGACATTCCACTCCAATGATGCGGTATCCTACTCCATGATGTACAGCGATCATGAGAATTACCCTTATAAAAAGGACTGGAGACTGTGGAGCGCGATTCAGGAAAAAACGAATGTGACCTTCGATTTGTCGATTACAGCTAGAACCGAATATGAAAATCAGAAATCGTTGCTGGTGAATAGTGGGGATGCACCTTATATTATTCCTAAGACGTATGATGAATCCGCTTTCGTGGCAACGGGCCAAATTGTGCCTGTCAGCGATTGGGTGCAATACATGCCGAACTATATGAAGGCCGTGAAAGATTGGGGCATGGAAGAGGATCTGAAGGCCAAGCTGAAGGAGGACGGGAAATATTACGTCCTTCCGGGCATGTGGGAGATCGCTGGCGGCGGTTATTCCTATATTATACGTAAAGATATTTTTGAAGCGGCGGGCGTGGACGTCGAGGGCGAGCAAGGGAATTGGACGTACGAGGATTTCTATGCAGCGATGAAAAAGGTGAAGGAGCATACAGGGGCAAAATACGTCATCTCTGATCAATTCAAGGGCGAATCGGCTTTGAACATTGCCGGTGTGCAATATGGCGTCACCGGAGGCTGGGGCTTGTCTAACGGGTTGGTATATGACCATGATAAGCAGCAGTTCGCATTTGCCGATGACTCGGATGACTTCAAAAGCTATCTGGGTTACTTCAATAAGCTCGTAACCGAAGGCATTATGGACCCTGAAACCTTTACACAAGAAGATGATGTGGCAAAAGCGAAATTTTTCAAAGGCGACACCTATGTGATAAGCGGTATTTATCAGGTATTGGCTGATTTCAAGAGCAAAATGCAAGATCCGAGCAGTGAATTATATATGATTACCCAGCCCGGCGGGCCAAAAGGACAGCAACAGGTCGAGACCTCCCGCTTGGAGAACGGCATTATGATCAGCCAGAACGCGCTTGATGATTTGGGCGAGGAAGGTTTTATTAAAATGCTTCGTTTCGTAGATTGGTTCTGGTATTCCAATGAAGGTCAAATGCTCAGCCTGTGGGGCGTAGAAGGCGAGACATATACGCTTGATGCGGAAGGAAATGTCGTACTTAATCCAGAAATTTATTACAACGGAATGAATGAAGGCGCGGCAAAACAGCTGAACGTCGATTACGGCTTTGCCGGAGGGATGTTCGCTTACGGCGGCTCTGAGAAGCTGAGAATGTCCAAGATGACCGAAGGGGAGCGGGACTTCGTAAGCCGCGTACAAGCGACACGGGAGGTGCGCAAGCTTGCACCGCCGATCATGTCCACCACGGAGGAAAATGAACAGATGAAATTGATCTCGACGCCCCTTATGGATTACGTCAAGACGATGACCTTGAAGTTTATTATCGGCCAAGAAAGCTTCGACAAGTGGGACAGCTACAAGGCTCAGGTTGCAGCGAACGGCAGCACGCGTTATACGGAAATGGCAAATGATATTTTTCAGAAGACGAAAAGCGTATTAGGCTATTAATTTCTAACAACAAAGGGCTCGGTGTGCAGTCTTCCTCAGGAGGCTGCACCTAGCCCTTTTAAACGATTAGCCAGTCTCTCTCAAAACCTATGAAAGTGAGCTGTTTGACTATGAATACGAAAGTGCTTTTCAACGATGGATGGGCATTTGCCAAAAGCGGTCTGGACGTTGTGTACCATGCCGGACTCCACTTCGAACCGGTTGATCTTCCTCATGATTGGTTGATTTATAATACGTTGGCGCTTTACGAGAATAGTATTGGCTGGTATCGCAAAACCTTTATAAGGTCGCGGAGTGATCGGGAGCTCCTGCTCTGCTTTGACGGCGTGTACATGGATTCTAGCGTATATGTAAACGGTCAGTTGATGGGCGAATGGAAAAATGGCTATGCGTCCTTCGAGCACGAAATAACGGATGCGATTATCGAGGGTGAAAATGAAATCGTCGTAAAAGTGGTGCACGAGAGCCCGAACAGCCGCTGGTATTCAGGAGCAGGCATCTACCGCAACGTCTGGCTCAAGGAGCAAGGCAACAATCACATTGTCACAGGTGGCGTCTATGTTACAACCAGGCTGCAAAATGGCGACAGCGGTGGTAGTTGGCTGGTGGAAGTGGACACAGACGTGCACATTGATGAAGATGTGCTTCTGTCGCATGATATCGTCTTCCAAGGACGGACAGTCGTGTCTACTTCGGAACGGGTAAAAGCAGGCGGCGGCCTGATTGCAAAAAGCAGTCAAACATTAACCGTAGATGCTCCCTTCTTATGGAGCACGGATGAACCAAGCTTGTACCAAATCATTACGCGAATGCAGCGACAATTGTCGGAATCGGGCGGGGAAGATGGCTGCGAGGACGAAGAATTGGAGACGCTCACACATCCTCTAGGCTTCCGAAGCATCGTTCTTGATCCCCAGCTAGGACTTCAGGTGAATGGGAAAAAGCTGAAGCTGAACGGGGTTTGCGAGCATCATGATTTTGGTGCTTTAGGGGCGGCGTTCAACATCTACGCGCTGCGAAGAAGATTTGAGCTGCTGAAAAAAATGGGCGTAAACGCCATCCGCACAGCGCATAATATGCCGGCTCCTGAACTCATGGATTTGGCAGATGAGATGGGACTATTCGTTGTTACGGAAGCGTTCGATATGTGGGAGCGACCCAAAACGGCTTACGATAACGCAAGGTTTTTCAAGGAGTGGGCGTACGCGGATGTGAGAAGCTGGGTGCTCCGGGATCGGAATCATCCAAGCCTGCTCATGTGGAGCATCGGGAATGAAATTTACGATACGCATGCGGACGAGCGGGGGCAGGAAATCACCAGAATGCTCATGGATTACGTTTTGGAGTTCGATCCGAAGCAGAATGCCCGAGTTACGATTGGTTCGAATTATATGCCGTGGGAAAATGCGCAGAAATGCGCCGATATCGTGAAGGTCGCTGGCTACAATTACGCGGACAAATATTATTTCAAGCATCATGAGGAGCATCCGGATTGGATCATCTACGGCAGCGAGACCGCCTCGGTCGTCCAGAGCAGAGGCATTTATCATTTCCCCTTCGAAAAATCAATTCTTGCCGACGATGACGAGCAATGCTCGGCTCTTGGCAACAGCTCGACAAGCTGGGGAGCCAAGTCGGCGGAGGCTTGTATTTTGGCGGAGCGGGATACGCCGTTTTCGCTTGGCCAGTTTTTGTGGACGGGATTCGATTATATTGGAGAGCCGACGCCATATCATACGAAAAATTCCTATTTTGGCCAGCTAGATACGGCTACGTTCACGAAGGATTCCTATTACATTTACCAGGCTGCTTGGACGGATTATAAAACGAAGCCAATGGTTCACCTCTTCCCGTATTGGGATTTTAATGCTGGCCAAATAATCGATGTCAGGGTCTGCTCGAATGCGCCTAAGATTGAGCTGCAATTTAATGGAGATACGATTGGAGTTTGCGACATTGATCACGAGCACGGAACAGAGCTTGTTGGCTGGTGGAAGGTGCCTTATGCGGAAGGGGAACTGAAGGCCATCGCCTATGATGAGCGTGGTAATGTGATTGCAACCGATGTTCGAACATCGTTCGGGGATGCGATAAAGCTTCGTCTCGGGGCCGATAAAGAGGTGCTGGAGGCGAACGGTACGGATTTGATTTTTGTGGAAATTGGCATGCTGGATAATCAGGGGCATTCGGTAGACAATGCGAACAATCGTGTTCATGTCGAGGTGACGGGCGCAGGCCGCTTGCTGGGGCTGGATAATGGTGACAGCACGGATTTTGATCCGTATAAGGGTACAAGCAGAAGGCTGTTCAGCGGCAAGCTGATGGCGATTATTGGGGCGACGCTTTCACCAGGGAAAATCCGAATCGAGGTTTCCTCCGAGGGGGTGGAGGCTGTGGCCGCGGAATTCGAGTCGCATACTGCGAGCGATATAAGCTTGGAAGGCATTTCAGCCAACACGAGCAATCAAGAGCTGGAATGCGTGACGGGGGAGGATGCAGAAACGCCGCTTCGTAAAATCGAAATCATTAGCGACTCTGGGCAAGTTATTAATGAATCGACCAAAGTAATTATTGTTCGAGCTAAGCTATGGCCGGAAAATACGTCGTATCGAGAGGTGGAGTGGCGTGCCGTAACGGACGAAGGGATCGATTCGAACATTGCCAAGGTCGAAGCATATGGGCTTGAGGCGAGGGTATCGGCTATCGGCGACGGCGCTTTTCGCTTGCGCTGTACGAGTAAGAACGGCACGGACAAGACGAAGCTGATTTCCCAGCTGGAGTTTAAAGCAACAGGTCTCGGAACCGCCTACAAGGACCCGTATAGCTTCATCTCGGCGGGGCTTTACGATTACAGCAAAGGCGATGTTGGGAATGGCAACGAAAGAGGGGTAGCAACGAGCCGAGATGGTGAAACGCAAGTAGGCTTTCACGATATCGACTTCGGTCCTTATGGCTCCGATACGATTACGCTGCCAATCTTCGCCTTGTCTAGCGAGGAGTATGCGCTGCAAATTTGGGAAGGAATGCCCGGCGTTGAGGGCAGCAGCCTAGTTGCCGACGTCATTTATCAGAAGCCGTCCAGGTGGAACGTCTATCAAGAGGAAACGTATCGCCTGACCAAGAGACTTCGCGGCATTACGTCGCTTTGCTTCGTGCTTCGCCAGAAGGTGCACATTAAAGGATTTTCTTTTGAACGCCAAAATCGGGCTTTCGAACAAAATGCAGCAGCCTCCTGCGATCGGGTTTATGGCGATACCTTTACCTTTGCAGATGGGCGTGTGGAGGGCATCGGCAATAATGTCTCGCTGGAATTCGCGTATATGGATTTTGCGGCTGAAGGCGCTTCGAAGCTGGTCCTTAATGGGAGCTCACCGATTGATAAAAATACGATCCATATTCGATTCGCTGGCGAGAACGGCGAAAGCAATCAGCTCGTAGAGTTCGAGAAATCGAACGGATACGAAGAGCGGACATTTGAATTGGAGCAAATAACAGGGCTGCAGAAGGTGACCTTTATTTTCCTGCCGGGCAGCAGCTTCGACTTTGGCTGGTTCCGCTTTTTGCATTTATAATAGGAGATGCTGAATAGGAAGAGATGATGGCGGAGCAAACTTTACTATAGAGCAGAAGGTAGGGATTCGGATGAATGTTGAAGAGGTTATGCAGGAGCTTGAAGTGCTCGGCAAGGAGCGTACCAAAAAAATATATGTATCCAATGGAGCTCATGAGCCGTTGTTTGGCGTGGCGACAGGTGGGATGAAGCCAATCGCCCGGAAAACGAAAAAAAATCAGCCGCTGGCCGAGCAGCTTTATGCGACCGGAAATTATGACGCGATGTATTTTGCCGGCGTTATTGCGGAGCCTGAGGCGATGTCGGAGGCTGACTTTGACCGCTGGATAGACGCTGCCTATTTCTTCATGCTGTCTGATTACGTCGTAGCGGTAACGCTAGCAGAAACGGATATTGCGCAGCAGGTAGCTGATAAATGGATTGCAAGCGGCGAGGAGCTGCGTATGTCCGCAGGTTGGAGCTGTTATTGCTGGCTGCTTGGCAGCCGTAAGGACAGTGAGTTTTCCGAGAGCAAGCTGGCCGGGATGCTGGATAAGGTCCGTGATACGATTCACGATGCTCCTGAACGCGCCAAATACGCAATGAATAATTTCGTCCATACGACAGCCGTATCCTATGTGCCGCTGCATGACAAGGCAGTCGAAACCGCCGCGGCTATTGGCCCGGTGGAGGTGACGGAAGCGAAGTCCAAGAGCAAGCTTCTTGATGCCGCAGGCAATATTCAGAAGGCTGTCGATAAAGGGCGAATCGGCTTCAAACGCAAATATGTAAGGTGCTGACGGAAAGAGAGAGTAGAAGAATAAGTGAAGGGTTACCTGAAGGCGGTTAATCAACAGCCTTCAGGTGATCCTTATTTTTATTTACTTTAGACGGTAGCCCTTTCCGAAAAGTCTGCTCCTTTCTCCAGGTGCAAGTGCCGGGCAGGTTTTTTTATGTGATGATCCTCGATGCGAAACGAAAGGCGAGGCAGGAAATCGCGCATCGAATGTCAAATGAAAGGAGGATGCAGATGTAAGGACGGAGGCGTAACAGCATGATTGCCCAATCGAAAATTCGCATTCCCCAAGTACGAAAATCCTTGGTGTCTCGGCCTAAGCTGATGCGCAAGCTCGATATGGGGTTGAATACGAAGCTGACACTGGTGTCGGCGCAGGCAGGCTACGGCAAAACGACGGGGATTAGCGAATGGGCGAAGCAGCAGCACGTCGCTCGCGTCGCTTGGGTCTCGCTAGATAAGCTTTAAAGGCTATACCTTCTAATCGACCTAGATAATCGCCTTCGGGATCGTATTCACATCCGGCTGCTCCAGAGCATGGCCTATCGGATATATTCGAAGCTTCGTGGATGAAGGGGAAATTATGCTCGGGATGCTTGACGATTTCATGAAGGCTAAGCAAGAGGGGAGTGTAACCTCGGTATCGCTGGATTATGTCGGGCGGCTTCTGAAAGCGCTGAAGGAGGAGCTGAGCCATAAGCCGTCCCCGAAAAAAATCTTGACCAAGCAGGAAATGAATATACTCATTCTGCTTGCGGATGGACTGTTAAACAAGGAGATTGCTGATAGGCTGCAAATCTCGAGTGGTACCGTGAAGTTCCATCTAAAGAATGTGTATCGCAAGCTTGAGGCTCACAATCGCATACAAGCCCTGCAGCAGGCCAGACAATTGGGGCTTTTGACTTGAGGAAATCTGTGCGGCATCATGATATTGAAGGGGGAAATGAAGATGACAACTAATCCAAACAGCTCTACAAAGGAGCTGTCTACGGAGCAGCGTGAGGCATTGCTTAAAGCCTTGAACGCCCGTTTTGATAAAAATATGGATCGGCATAAAGGTCTTGAATGGGCTAATGTACAAGCAAAGCTTGAAGCTCAAACCGAAAAGCTATGGTCGCTTCATGAAATGGAGAGGACCGGCGGTGAACCGGATGTTGTTGATTATGACAAGGAGACGGGCGAGTTCCTTTTTTATGATTGTTCGGCAGAAAGTCCTAAAGGTCGCAGAAGCATTTGCTACGACCGTGAAGCACTGGAGTCACGCAAAGAGCATAAGCCGCAAAATAGTGCGATGGAAATGGCAGCAGACATGGGGATAGAGCTTTTAACAGAAGAACAGTATCGAGAGCTGCAGGAGCTTGGGAAATTCGATTTGAAAACGTCCAGTTGGGTGAAAACACCCGCTACTATTAGAGAGCTCGGCGGTGCTGTTTTTTGTGATCGTCGCTATAACACAATCTTCATGTATCACAATGGAGCAGATTCCTATTACGGCGCTAGAGGGTTCCGGGGCTGGTTAAGGGTCTAGCCTAAAGCCATCCTTCATCCGTGGCGACGTAGATGATGTCTGTCACCCAAGCTTGATTCGGTGCCTCGGGGCGGAATTGACGATTCCGTATATTCCCGGCAACGAGCAGATTCATTGAACTATCTTAGTTATCTGGCTTTAATATCAGTATCCTGAAAAGGTAGGACCCATGGATAAATTTGATGATCTAGAGAAACTTATTAAACTCACAGGAGATCGCGCTAAGCTGGATGCAAAAGCTAACGACACATATATTGTATATAAAACGTCGGAAGGTCAAATTGTAAAAGAATACAACAATGGAGATATTGTCCCCATTGCAAATTCGGATATCTCTCATGCATAAACAGAATAGATAACAGCAGTGCTGAAGGTGATAGAGTGCTTCAAATAAGTGATGGTTTGATCACACATCGTGTGGATTCAATTCCCAGTTGGGCCGAACAAATTGAAAAAACATATTTGAAGTGAGAAGAACACCTGTACTTTATGGGCTGTTCTTCTTTAATTTGTAGGGAAGTGCGAATATTTACTCGCTTACAAAACTCTGAGGTTTTTTCATTTGAACATAGAGGATTGAGGATTGGTTATTGTATTATAGATGATAGAGAGACTTCCTCTAGAGGTAGTTATTAATAGAGAACATAGGAGGAATACATGTCCTGGAGCAAAATGAAACAAAATCTGGAGAGCTTTCTTAGTCCTACGTTACATGGAAGGGTCGAATACCGTGCAACCAGCTACCGATATTTAATTGATAAAGCAGGGCTTTGTTATATTGCAGTAGATAAGAAGAACGTGCTCAATATGAGTGATACCACTAACTCAATCAGATGGTATCAGACGGAGCTGGAAATTAAGAATGATTCAAGCATCCAAATTCCTATCAGCCATGAAGAAATGGAAGCCATCAGAAAAGAGACCAAGGGGTTAGTTCCGGAGGATCGTCTAATCGTAATTGCCCGAAGCAGAAAAATATCTGAACATGCAAAGGAGCTTTTGGCGGCACAGTCATCCTTAAGCAAATCAAATTTTATCACCGTAGCGACTAAGTTTTTATCCATTTCTATTGAGGAAAGCATGGAGAGCCATGATATCTTATTGAATATACTAGCTTTGGTGGACAGGCGCGTCGGGAAAAAGCGGATTTTAAATATGAGCGAGAAGATGAAGCTAAAGCATCCCATTGTGCAGTATTTTTATGAACTACGGCTTAGTACATTTTGAAAATAAAAGCCTAGATGTAATCAGATTTTTGTGAAATATAAGAATTTATAAATTTCCCCCATACATATTTGAATTTGTGTTCTCCATACAGAAAAGGATACCTGCAAAAAAGTTGAAGGAGACAACAACGGATGATTCGTGTAATGCTCATTGATGATGAGGAAGATGCGCTGGATTTGTTGGAAATTTTGCTCGGGCAAATGGGAGATGTTCAAGTCGTAGGAAGATATATCAATCCGCTCCAAGCGATTGAGGTTTTAGGCCATTCCCCCGTAGATGCCGTGTTTCTAGATAACCAAATGCCGGGAATGAAAGGCACGGAGGCTGCCAGAATAATTAGAAGCAGATTTCCACAAATGCCGATTGTATTCACAACAGCCTATGCGGAATATGCGGTCGAAGCGTTTGAAATTCAGTCCATCGACTACCTGCTGAAGCCATTTACGATAGATAGATTGCAGAACACGGTTTCGCGCATTAAACAATCCTTATCTGAGTCCGTTATTCTTTCACGCCTAGTAGCAGATATCGCCCCTGTCGTCCAATGCTTGGGTGGCTTTCAGCTTGTATTGCCGGGCGACATGAGTAAGGGGCTGACATGGAAAACGAAGAAGGAAAAGGAGCTTTGCGCGTTTTTGATCCATTATGCCGGAAAGTCTGTGAATACCGCCTCCATCATTGAGGCGCTATGGCCGGGCTATGATCTGAACAAGGCGAAGACCTATTTGTATACATGCCTGTCCTATTTAAGAAAAAGCCTGTCTGAACATCATATTCCGATTCATATTACGAAAGCGAATCAAGGATTCAGTGCTGTATGGGATGGGGTGGCGGTCGATGTCATCGAATTTGAGCAGTTGCTCAGCAGCACATTGGCCGAAGTGGAAATGGATGAAGCGTCTTATCATAAAATAAACCAGATGTACAAAGGCGAATATATGGAGGCCTGCGATTTTGGATGGGCCACTTCTAGACAGTTAGGGATTAAAGCCTCGTATGTCCGTGTGCTTCGCAAAGGATACATGCATTTTCAAAGTAAGGGCAATCTTTCACTTGCGTTGGACAGCCTGCAAAGGCTGTTGTCGCTGGCCCCAGATGCGGAGATTGACGGACGCGAGTTGATTAAGCTGCATTTGAAGATAGGCAATCGAAATGAGGCGTACCGTGTCTGTCTACAGCTGCAGCAAGCGGTTCGCTTGCATTTGGGAGCAGAGCTAGAGGCAGAGACCTTGCGGCTGATTGAAGAAACGACGGACCAAATAGAGCGGCATGCCCGATGAGAAAAGAAGTTGCGGCGGCGCTCATTACCTTATCTCTGTTAATTGCAACCTACGTCATGCTGTTGACTTATTCAACGATCCAGCTGAAGCCTATGCCAACAGCAGTAAATG
The DNA here is from genome assembly GCF_059383715.1 of Paenibacillus sp. J31R34. Classification (NCBI taxonomy): domain Bacteria; kingdom Bacillati; phylum Bacillota; class Bacilli; order Caryophanales; family Paenibacillaceae; genus Paenibacillus; species Paenibacillus sp. J31R34. The sequence goes on along the minus strand of NZ_JBXENU010000002.1, from coordinate 420,274 downwards.
GGGTTATGGACTTGACCGCATGGAGCTTCGAGGAGGATGGAGCCGTTCGGCTGGACGGGCAGTGGGAGTTTTATCCGAAGCAATTGCTCATCCATCAGTCGGCTCTTTCTTCTACTGCTACGGGGGATTTGTCACCGGCGCTCATTCAGGTTCCTGGATCATGGTCAAAGCAGATGGATACCCTTGGCATGGCGACCTATCGCTTGCAGCTTCAGATGGGTGATGCAGGTGCAGTCTACGGCTTGAAAACAGCGTCGATCCTGATTTCCAATCGGCTCATTGTTAACGGCGAAGTCGTCGGATCAAGCGGGAATCCCGCTGAGGAAGAGCAATACAAAGCACTTAATAAACCATATGTGAGCTATTTCACCCTGCAGCCAGGGTGGAATGAAATTCTGGTTCAGGTAGCCAACTATGAATTTCGGGTTGGCAGCGGGATCGGTGAATCCCTTCTCTTAGGCAAGGCTGAGCAAATTGCCGGAGTTCGCGATCAGGCGACCGCTCATGATTGGGTTTCGTTAACGGCCTTTCTAATCATAGGATTGTATTTTATTGGAATGTTTTCCCAGAGAAGAAGTGATTGGTCACTTGCAGTATTTGGCGCAGTGTGCATATGTATCGCTATATTTACAAGTATCAGCGGCGAAAGAGTGTTATTCAATGCGGTTGGTCCATTGCCGTTCTGGCTTTATTTCCGTATTCAAATGGTCGCGTCAGTTGGTGGTAGTCTAGGATTTTTCCTATATATATATATTGCTTTCCGGCCCTACTGCTTTAAATGGCTCAATCGAAGCGGTCTGGTTCTCGGGGTGATCCTTGCCTTGCTTAATATGGGCTTCGCCTCCCAGCTTTCAACAGGACCTTTTCGCCAATTGACGTCGCTTTATGTTACGATCTCGTTTCTGTACGCCACGTATGTATTCGTATATACGGCACTACACAAAGTAGCGGGCAGCGGGTATTTAGCTGTAGCGGCAATGGCATTGAATGCGCTAGTGCTGAACCAGAATATGAATATTTATTTTGGCGTACCGATCTATGCGCTTCCCCCGATTGAGCCTTTTCTTGTTTTGCTGATGCTCGCCTTGCTGATGTCGCTCCGTTTCTCGAACGCTTTCCATAAAATTGAGGAGCTGTCCGGGCAATTGCTGCAAGCGGACAAGCAAAAGGATGATTTTCTCGCTCGAACCTCGCATGAATTCAAGACACCGCTTCACGGTGTAATGAATATTTCCCAGTCCATGCTAAGCGATGACGTGCATCCGCCAACTGCGGAACAACGGGAAAAGCTTCAGTTGATTACCGACATTACAAGGAAGCTTTCACAGCTCGTTTATGACATCTTGGACTTATCTAAGCTGAAGCAGGGTGAAATGAGAGTGGTTCCGGCACCAATCGACGTTCGTTCGGTAGCGGAGGTGCAAGTGCGCTTTTATTCCTATTTGTGCACGGAAAACCAGATTGGGCTCGTGAACCATGTGCCGGCGCAGCTGCCATCTGCTTTTGCCGATGAAATCCGCTTGAGTCAAATTATCGGAAATTTGCTGGATAATGCGATTAAGCATACAAAAAACGGGGAGATCATCATTACCGGAAGAGAGCAGGGAGGAAGGCTCGAAATTTCGGTGCAGGATACAGGAGAAGGCATTGAGCCGCAAGACCTTCCATTTATTTTTGAACCATTCAAATCACTTGAGGGAGCACAGCATCGCGGCTTTGGATTAGGGCTGCCTATTGCGAAGCAGCTGGTCGAGCTGCAACAAGGAACGATTGCGGTTGCTTCCACGCCGGGAGTCGGTTCGACCTTTACCTTCACTCTTCCGATTGCCGAGGAGCGGGGAGAAGCGTCATGGTCCTCATCCGATTCAAACCATCAGGCCATGCTCAAGGAACCTAATTATTCCTTCGCTACGCCGTACTATTCGAATCCGAGCGGGAAGCATACGGTACTAATTGTCGACGATCAGTATGTGAACTTAAAAGTTTTAATAGACGCACTTCAAGCACTCGACTATCAAGTGATCGCGGTCAAGAACGGCTATGAGGCGCTGGAGCAGCTGGATCAATCGGGCAGAATCGATCTCGTTATCCTTGATTTAATGATGCCGGGCATGTCTGGCTATGAAGTGTGCCAGGAGATTCGTAAACGATATTCGCTGCTGGAGCTGCCCGTTCTAATGGTTACGGCAGCTTATCAGCCGCAAGATAAGGTGGCAGCCTTCCAAGCGGGGGCGAACGATTATTTGCCGAAGCCGTTTGATCTCGAGGAGCTTAAGGCAAGAATCGGCAGCTTGCTCGCGCTGAAGGAATCGCTTGCCCGAGCAGTTAATCTGGAAGTGGCGTTTTTACAATCGCAGATCAAACCGCATTTTTTATACAATGTGCTGAATAGTATTGTGGCATCAAGCTATACGGATGTGGAGCGCGCGCGGAAGATGATTGTTGATTTGGCCGATTACTTGCGAGGCAGCTTTCGGTTCAGCAATGCGGAGGAACGCATAGGTTTTTCAGAAGAGTTTAGTCTCATTCGGACGTATGTGGAGATTGAACGAGCTCGCTTTAAAGAGCGTATTCGCTTCGAATATGTAATTGAGGAAGCTGCCTATAGCTTGCGAATGCCGCCGCTTTTGTTGCAGCCGCTTGTAGAAAATGCAATCCGTCATGGCATTGGCGATCGAATTGAAGGCGGCACAGTGACAGTGACGGTGGGAAATTTGGATGGGAATTGGAAATTTGTTGTAGCCGATGATGGAGCAGGGATCGCGCCTGAACGATTGAGGATGCTGCTTGAACGAGACGTTCCAGATGAGTCGCAGGGGGTCGGCTTGCGGAATATTAACAAGCGCTTGAAATATGAATACGGGATTTCGCTGGAAATAGAAAGCGAACTAGGGCACGGTACGAAAGTCACCATACGCATCCCTGCCTCGCGGGTTTAACAGGCGGCTTCCGCTTAACGCTATAGGTTCTCATAACAGGCTCACATCGTTTTACGATGAGGCCTGTTTTTTATGTAGAAAATTGTCGATTTTTAAGGTTTTTTTAAGGTGTCTTCCTGTATGCTGAACTAAATCATTTGGACTAGATGACATAATGATAATGCGGAGAGGAAGATGCAGTTTGGTCCCATTAATGAGTAAGCGTAGAAATAACGATAAAATCCGAAAAACGATACATATCTTACTTGCCGTTATGCTTTTAATACCGCTTCTATCAAGCGCAGGTACGGCCTCGGCAGCAGCCCTCGGGTGGTCGTCAGTGGATGGCGGCGGTGTGAACGGCTTGAACGTAAATGCTGCAAGAGATGGCAACAACACAACACTAGCTGTATTCAACAACGAATTATATGAAGCATGGTATGAAACGAATGGAACGGCGAACCAAATACGTGTTAAGAAATATAACGGCACGAGCTGGACGAGCGTCGACGGTAACGGGGCAAATGGCTTGAACGAAAATTCTTCAAGGGCGGCCGTTACCCCTGCGATGACTGTATTTGAGGATGCTTTATATATCGCGTGGGTTGAAAGAAACGCAGTATCCGGCGTAAGCCAAATTAAGGCAAAGGAATATAATGGAACGAGTTGGACGAGCGTGGTTGGTGGCTCAAACGGGTTAAACATCGACGCCTCAAAAGAAGCATCAAACCCTACATTGCTTGTACACGACAATAACTTGTATGTAGCGTGGAGTGAGGTTAACGACAGCAACGCAAATCAAATCCGAGTCAAGAAGTTTGACGGCGGTGCCTGGACAAGCGCTGACGGTGGCGGTGTGAACGGTTTGAACGCAAATACTGCAAGGGGAGCAGCTGTCCCTAAAATGGCTGAATACAATGGTTTTTTATATTTGGCGTGGTATGAAACCAACGGAAGCGCTAATCAAATTCGGGTCAAAAAATATGATGGGGCGAATTGGACGTCGATTGACGGCGGCGGTACGACTGGTTTGAATGTAAATGTGGCAAAAACCGGGGCCAATGTTTCATTGGCTGTATTCAACAATGCCTTATATTTGGCGTGGGACGAAATAGCCGAAACGAATGATAATCAAATTCGAGTCAAGAAATACGACGGAAGCACTTGGACGAGTGTGGACGGCAACGGGATGTATGGTATAAACAAGCAGACTGATTACAGAGCAAACTATGTTGTGTTAACGGCGCTTAATAACGCTTTATATGCAGCGTGGTCGGAGTACAATGGAACGGCTTTTCAAATTCGGGTCAAAAAGTATGACGGTACGAGTTGGACGAGCGCAGATGGAAATGGAGTAAACGGTCTGAATGCAAATGTCTCGAGATTGGCACAATTTCCTGCAGCAGCAGGGTTAAACAATGTTTTATATGTTGGGTGGCAGGAGACGAACGGATCGGTTGTTCAAATTCGGACGTCCAGTTATGTGCCACCTGTGCCTCCGACAATTAACAGCGTAACTGTGAGTCCAAGCACCGCAAGCATTGTGCAAGGAGGAAGCAGACAGCTCACGGCTGCGGTGGATGCAGCAGGTGGAGCAGCAACGACGGTGACTTGGACGAGCAGCGACTCGAGCAAGGTCATGGTGAACAGCACGGGGAATGTAACTGTGGTAGCGGATGCCGCGCCGGGCGATTACACAATCACAGCAACGTCGACGGTGGATAGTAGCAAAACAGGAACGTCGACGATTACCGTCACAGTGGCGCCGGCTATCAACAGCGTAAGTGTGAGTCCGAGCACTGCAAGCGTTGAGCAAGGAGGAAGCAGACAGCTCACGGCTACGGTGGATGCAGCAGGTGGAGCAGCGACGACGGTGACTTGGACGAGCAGCGACTCGAGCAAGGTCACGGTAAACAGCACGGGGAATGTAACCGTAGCTGCGAATGCAACACCGGGTGATTACACAATAACGGCAACGTCGACAGTGAATAGCAGTAAAAAAGGCACGTCTACAATAACCGTAACGGCCGCACCAGCAGTTAACAGCGTAAGCGTGAGTCCGGGCAGCGCAAGCGTTGTACAAGGAGGAAGCGAGCAGCTCACAGCTACGGTGGATGTTGTAGGAGGAGCAGCAACGACGGTCACTTGGACAAGCAATGACGCGAGCAACAAGGTGGAAGTAGACAGTACCGGGAATGTAACCGTAGCAGCGGATGCAACGCCGGGTGATTACATAATCACGGCAACGTCAACGGTAGATAACAGCAAAAAAGGCACGTCGACGATTACGATCACGGCAGCGCCAGCCATCAATAGCGTAAGCGTGAGTCCGAATAGCTCTAGCGTTGAGCGGGGAGGAAGCAAGCAGCTCACAGCATCAGTAGATGCAGTGGGAGGAGCGGCGACGACGGTCACCTGGACAAGCAATGACGCGAGTAACAAGGTGGAAGTAGATAGCACAGGGAATGTAACGGTCGCATCGGACGCCGCGCTAGGCGATTACACGATCACGGCAACGTCAACGGTGGATGGCAGCAAAACAGGTATAGCGACGATTACCGTCACAGTAGCGCCAGCAGTCAACAGCGTAAGCGTGAGTCCAAGCAGCGCAAGCGTCGTACAAGGAGGAAGCGAGCCGCTCACAGCTAGAGTAGATGCAGTAGGAGGAGCGGCAACGACGGTCACTTGGACGAGCAACGACGGAAGCAACAAGGTGGAGGTAGACAGCACGGGGAATGTAACCGTTGCGGCGGATGCCGCGCCTGGCGATTACACAATCACGGCAACGTCAACGGTAGATAATAGCAAAACAGGAACATCGACGATTACCGTCACAGCAGCAGCTTCCTATTCGATCGCTGCAATAACAGATCAAACGTTAACGGCACTAGTTCAGGGATACCAATCAGGTACCCAAGAGACTAAAACCATTCCAGTCATGAATACTGGAACTGGAGATTTATTGAACCTGTCGGCTGCGCTTAGTGGCGCAAACGCTAACGATTTTGTAGTGACACAGCCGGATGCTACTTTAACTGGCGGCGCAACAACAAGCTTTGACATTCATGCAAAAGATGGTTTGCCAGCAGGCACATACACGGCAACGGTAACCGTATCTGCGGATCATATGACATCTGTCTCATTTATCGTCACGCAAGTCGTAAACTTGCCGAATGCTCCCGAAAATCCACAAAATCTTGTGGCTGTCGGCGGTGACCGCCAAGTTACGCTGAACTGGGGTACAGTATCGGATGCGCTACAATATCGCATTTATATGGCAACAGATGCTGACCCAAATAACCTCGTTGAAGTGGCGATTGTCACATCACCTACTTACAACGCGCAAAATCTGGTCAACGGCACCACCTATTACTTTGTAGTAAAATCAGAAAACGTAGGCGGCTTGAGCGGGGCGTCTAACCACACAAGCGCGACTTCATCAACCATCCCGGGAGTGCCAGCTAACGTATCCGCTGTGGCGGGCAACGGACAAGCTGTCGTAACCTTTACGGCTCCTACTGATAACGGTGGAAATGCGATTACAGGCTATGAAGTGACTGCTTCGCCTGGTAACATCAGCGTGATCGGAGGAGCAAGTCCGATTACGCTCACAGGCTTGACGAATGGAACAAGCTACACCTTTACGGTAAAAGCAATTAATGATACGGGTAGGAGTGCTGCTTCTGCGGAATCGAATGCAGTCATCCCGGCAGCATCAAATACACCATCTCAGCCTTCCGTTCCATCCACATCGGGCACTACGAACACTGTGATCAACGGTGTGAATATTCTGGTTAACGGAAAAGTTGAGAATGCGGGTACCGCCACGGTTACAAAACGAAACAATCAAACCGAAATAACGGTGATTGTGGATCAGAAAAAACTGGATGAGAGACTTGCTGCGGAAGGGCAGCATGCGGTAGTCACGATTCCGATTGACCAAAAATCCGACATCTTCGTTGGCGAGCTGAACGGTCAAATGGTGAAAAACATGGAGAACAAGCAAGCTGTTCTTGTGTTCAAAACTGAAAATGCGACCTACACGCTTCCAGCAGGGCAAATCAATATCGGTGCTATATCTGAGCAGGTTGGGGAATCAATAGCCTTGCAAGACATTAAAGTAAGGATTGAAATTGCCAATCTGACAACAAATACGTTGGAGATTGTGGAGAACGCAGCAGCCAAAGGCCAGTTCACGCTTGTCGGCCAGCCGCTGAGCTTTACGGTGAGAGCAGTATATGGAGATAAGATCATCGAAGTAACGAATTTTGACGCTTATGTGGAAAGAACGATTGCGCTTCCGGATGGCGTTGATCCCGGCAAGATTACGACTGGAGTAGTCGTTGAGCCGGATGGCTCCGTACGCCATGTACCGACTAAAATTCGAAATATTAACGGGAAATATGAGGCTCAAATCAATAGCTTGACCAACAGCGATTATGCGGTCGTCTGGCATCCGCTCGAATTTAGCGATATGATGAATCATTGGGCGAAAAATGCCGTTAACGACATGGGGTCGCGGATGGTTGTCGGCGGAACGGGCAACGGGCTGTTCAGCCCTGACCTGGAGATTACCCGTGCCGAATTTGCAGCGATCATTGTACGCGGACTAGGACTCAAGCTGGAAAATGGAGCAACGCCATTCTCGGATGTGAAATCAACCGATTGGTTTAGCGGGGCGGTTAATACAGCTTATTCCATGCAGCTTATCAACGGCTTTGAAGATGGCACGTTCCGACCGAATGACAAAATTACAAGAGAACAAGCAATGATTATTCTAGCCAAAGCGATGGCGATAACCGGGCTGAAGGCTAAGCTGCTTGAGCAATCGATAGATGCAGCCCTTCGTCCGTTTGAAGATGCAGCGGAAGTGGCCACATGGGCACAAAGCAGCGTTGCGGACAATGTACAGGCTGGCCTTGTATTTGGCAGAAGTGGAGCTTTACTTGCGCCGAAGGGGAATATGACCCGAGCCGAGGTCGCAACTATAATACAGAGATTATTGCAAAAATCGGATTTGATTTAAGCAGCAGACCCCATAAAGTCCTGCCACTATCCAGCGCGAGGCTGGATAGTGGCAGGACTTCTTATCTTTTTTGACAGATGTATAGACCATGAGTGCTAATTCCCAGTATGCTTTTTTCTCAATTACACCATTCCAATATCATACAAATTTCTGTATGCTTATTTTTGTGATTTGGAGAGACTTTTTTTTGGAGGGATGGTCTGTGGAATTTAGAGAAATAACGTGGGACAACTTTATTGAATGTGTGGAGCTACAAGTTACAGAGGAACAGAAACGCTTTATCTCCTCTAATCAGCATGCACTTGCAGAAGCTTATATTGCGTCAAAAGAGGGGCAGGTCATTATTACATTTGCGATTTATAAAGACGAGAAGATGGTTGGCTTTATAATGATGTATTATGACGATGGAAATGGGAAATTCGAATACAGCAGTTATGGAGTTTTTAAAATCATGATTGATGGGCGATACCAAGGTAAAGGGTATGGCAAAGAAGCAATGATAAAAGCTATAGAATTTTCAAAAGCATCTCCTCATGGGAAAGCTAGGGTCCTTGAACTTACATATAACCCTGAAAATGCGATTGTGAATAATCTATATTCCTCACTAGGTTTTGTTGAGACAGGGAATACCCACCCTTCCGGTGAAGTATACGCTGAGTTTGTCCTATAGCCCGTTGAACTAGCGGGAAAGGATAGCTCAATAATACAAAGAAAGCAGCAGATCAAAAGCAGCAGATCATATTGGTCTGCTGCTTTTGTTCAACTAAACTGGGAGTAAAGCTCAATGTTATTATAACATCGGATTTGTTGGGATCTGCGCGCGATAAAGGCGTTTCCTTAAAAGCCTATCCTCGAATGTCCTTTCATATCTCAATAAAGGGAGATGTCGAGATGAATTACCGGATTGAACAAAAAGGGGCTTTTGAGATGTTCGGCGTTTATGGTCTTGTTAGTCATTCCGGAGAGATGTACAAAGCTTTCTGTCCCAGCTTTAACATGGGCTATTTTCCCGGAGCCGCAATGTGATTTGCAAAAACTATGGGAACGAATATATACAGAGTGGTTTCCAATATCTGGATACGAACAGGTTGAGGGCCCTCAATTCGAAATGTATTATGGAATGCCAGGGCATACACAGGGTGAGATCTGGATACCAGTAAAGAAAAAGTAACGATTTTCCTAAGGATACGATAGTTGAACAAAGCGAAAGGGCCATCCCACAAAGGATGGCCCTAAAACTTGCCGTTAGAGGCAGAGCGGAGAACCGTATCACAAACATATGGTAAAGCGAAGAAGGTTGATTAAGTTCCCTCGCAATGATAGTGATTTTGGTTGTAAATTTTCGGGACATTACCATCAGATTAATAGGACAAAAAGCATTTTCTCAGTATAATGAAGGTAACGACAATACAATAATATCCTGAGATGGTGCATAGTAAAACTATATTGAGGATTATATAGAAGCTGAGGGTACCTGTTATGCCAAAAAACGATAATATGCTGGCCATTCTCTGGATGCTGAATTCGGGCGTGAAAATGACTGCAAAACAAATAGCTGAAAAGCTAGAAATAAATATAAGGACTGTTTATCGGTATATCGATGCACTATGTGCCAGTGGGGTGCCAATTATCTCCGACACAGGCCATAATGGTGGGTATCGCTTGCTGAATCATTTTATCAGATCCCCTCTGCTATTTGATATGGAAGAGAAGAAGGCACTCCTTCACGCTGCTGCTTTTGCAAAAGAGGCCGGATACCCTTTGAGTGAGGCATTAGACAGTGCCACATCCAAATTAAAAATGTATTCAAATCAGGAGCAGGAAAATGTGCTTAGCCGTCATTTAGCTGGTTTTGAAGTGATAAACCGCAGTGGCTACCCTTCTGTTCAGCCAGTATTGGCGGAATTGGAGCAGGCTGTAGCAAACGAATTTTCTGTAGAAATGGATTACCGCACAAGCCATGAAGAACAACCCAAGAACAGGGTGATCGACCCCTATGGCATGGTTAACTGGAACAATAAATGGTATACGGTTGGATTTTGCCACCTAAGGAAGGAGATCCGAAGTTTTCGGGTAGAACGGATTGTACAAATCAAGCGGACTCCAAGGCTCTTTAAGCGTCCTGAAGCTTTTTCGGCCCGTGAATTTTTTATGCGAAATCTATTGCCTGATTTAGCGGGCAAGGCTGGGTTAATTTCTTTAATGATCGAAGGCAGATCAGAGGCATTGGATGACTTATGCTTGCATTGGTTTTTGGGGCATTATCTGAAAGAGCGGACAGCCAATCAAGTAGTTTTTTTACTTGAGGAAGCCTCTATGCTTACACATGTTCCTTATTTTCTACTTCCCTATGCGAAATCTATTCAAGTCATCGAACCGCGGAGCTTGAAGGAAAAATTAGTTGCTGTTGCATCGGAGTTAATGGAATATTATCGGGGTTAATAGCTTCACTGACAGTAGATGTCAGTGAAGCTATTTTATAATGAAGATAATCATGGATGGCCGATGCAAGGATGGTTGGTATTCTTTGATGACTTGTAAAATAAGGGGAGCTTGCAAATGACGAATACGGTATATCTTTATGTGTTTGACACGATGTCAGACTGGGAAATCGGCTACTTAACTGCCGAGCTGAACTCGGGAAGATATTTTAAAAAAGGGCTGGCCCCAGCCAAAATCGTTACCGTGGGCAATGAAAAGACGCCTGTAACGACAATGGGCGGATTAAAAATACTACCGGACATCAGACTGGATGAGTGCAGCATCGAAAGCACAGATGCATTGATTTTACCCGGTGGAGATACATGGACGGAAGCCATTCACCAACCCATTTTAGAAACGGCGGAAAGGTGTTTAAAGGAAGGGACATTAGTGGCAGCGATTTGTGGGGCTACAATCGGACTTGCCCAGACCGGATTGCTAAACTCGCGCCAGCATACAAGCAATGATCTGGAATACCTTAAAATGGTCTGTCCCACTTATACGGGAGAAAAATATTACAAAATGGAGCCAGCTGTAACGGATGGAAAACTGATTACTGCATCGGGTATAGCTCCGTTGGAATTTACTGTACACGTCTTGAAAGCGTTAGATGTGTTTTCATCAGAAACATTAAATGCCTGGTATAGTCTAAATAAGACGCAGGAATCCAAATATTTCTATGAATTAATGAATGCCATTGAGTGATGATATGGATACAGCCATTTTTACTGTGACAAAGTGGGAGGAACAGCCCATTGAAAATAATCTTAGCAACTTCCCCATTAATACTGCAAAAGTGGAATATGAAATTAAAGGTGTTTTGGAAGGGAAAGCAACTGTAGAATACTTGCTGTATTACTTAGATAGTGATATTGAAGATGCTGAAAAGGCCAAATCCAAAATTGCGGGCTTCCTACACTTTGAAGGTCACTACGATGGGAAATATGGAACTTTTACAGCTTGTGAAAACGGCATGTTTGATAACGGTACTCTTGATAGCCCCGCTCAAATTATAAACGGTACAGGAGAGCTGGGAAAATTAATCGGAAGCTATAACTATCATTTTCTCGGTCACACGAGTGAATTGGTATTAGATTTCAAATTAATGAAATAGCATGTTTACAGACGGGGAACTTCCTGAATAGGAGGTTCTTTTCTCTATATTTATAGACTGATCCATTTGCTAATATTAATATAAGTAGAGTAAATAAGGTTGAGTATTTGCAAGCAGGAAAATTTTTCGCAATATGGCGAGGTGATAGAATGAGCAAGATAGAGCTGGTATTGACCAAACAGGGAAAAAGGTTTAAAGACTATCGGCATTTAGTGATTACGGAAGGAACAGAGGTTTGTATCCTTAATGTTATTAAAGGCCGACTATATCCCGAGAAGAAGACGATGAATCCGACATACGAGCCGTATGCCGTTAAGCAGGAAGCGATCAATCGGTTGCAGCAGCTGGCTGATGAACTGAAAAATAAAGGTTTTGTGGAAGAACAGCGAGATATCTTATTTCAGATCGCGGAAAAAGAAAAATACGTCTACGACAAAGCGAAGTGGCACTACGAAGGCGATTTTCCGCAAGAGCTGGATCGCCTCCAAGCATATGTTCCGTCAGGCATGTTCATAGCATGGGTGATTAAAAATGATCTACTCAGCAAACGAAGCCGCAAAGAGGATGCAGCGGAAATTGAGCTGGTCAAAAAAGACGAAATGACCGGCGCTCAATTTTATCGTAAAAACTGGGATGGGGTGCTAAGCTCAAACGAATTGTCGGATGAGGCAGATGCGTTTGCTCGTGAATATCTCAATATCCAAAACGACATCTATACGGCTGTTGATTTCACGAATATATTAGCAGACGGTTTGCCGACCATCTACCATGTACAAGATTCAATTGAAAGCTATCGCATTATCGAGCCAGTGATTGAACAGCGTTATCAGGACTGGAAACGTAATGAAAAATCGGAAACTTAGAATCGTTTATCGAGCTGGAGCAACTGAGAATCTCATGAAGATAAGGATGCAAAAGGAGGGCATGAAAGTGCCGGCTCCTTTTTTTTTGTATCCAAACGCATATTGCCATGACGACTGAGAAGAGCAAGGCAATGGACATCAGGATGAGGATGCATCATGAAAAACCTATAATTTACAATGTATTAATGTATGCGCTTACTTGTTATAATTTACCTAAAGAAGGAGGTGATAGTAAGATGATGGTGAGACATGACACAGGATAAGTGTTGTGCGGCAATGAGAAGAAACCACACTATATAGGTAGGCAGATAACGACAAAAAATTAGGAGGTATTTTTATGTTTAAATTAAAGCTTAATAAGAAAATTTTGACGGTATGCCTTGCAGCTTCAATGAGTTTGGGCATGTTCTCAGCAACCTCAAGTGCAGCGACAGATTATTGGCAAAATTGGACCGATGGCGGCGGAACAGTAAATGCTGTCAATGGGTCCGGCGGCAATTATAGTGTGACATGGTCAAATGTCGGGAATTTTGTTGTTGGTAAGGGCTGGAATTTCGGATCGCCAAACCGGGTAGTTAACTACAATGCCGGTCTTTGGGCGCCGTCTGGCAATGGATATTTGACTTTTTACGGATGGACAAGAAACTCACTTATTGAATATTACGTCGTTGACAGCTGGGGCACGTATCGTCCTACCGGAACGTTTAAAGGAACCGTATCCAGCGATGGAGGCACATATGACATTTATACGACTATGAGATACAACGCGCCATCCATTGACGGCACACAAACGTTCCCTCAGTATTGGAGTGTCCGCCAGTCGAAAAGGGCAACTGGGGTCAACTCCGCGATCACGTTCAGCAACCACGTTAATGCATGGAAAAGTAAAGGAATGAATCTGGGCAGCAGCTGGACTTACCAGGTGTTTGCGACAGAGGGGTATCAAAGCAGCGGCAGCTCCAACGTAACGGTGTGGTAAGAGTTGTGGTAACAGGCCAACTGCAAGTAGGGTAGCAGACGGGCGCTAGTCCGTTTTCGGAATAATGAGAAAGTTATTTAATGATGAATAAGGCTCGCTAAGGCCTGCCGGCCTCACAGCCGGCGGCCTTATATTTTTCAATAAAAGATAGCTGCCTGCATCCTTTTTCTATTCGCTTAAAGGAGAAATATGAATGAGAAAACGATTTATTTTCCTTTTACCAGTAATCATATTGGTTGTTACCGCTTGCTCACAACAAATGCCTGAGAAGACCGAAAAGGCAATAAAGACCGAGAAGATCGAGAAGACCGAAAAGACGGAAAAGACCGAAAATAATAAAAATAATGATAGCCTTGTCTTTGTAAAAGGTGGGGCCTTTGTGAATACAAAGTCCAACTTTTATGGGGAAAGTGCAACTATATCAAGCTTTTATATCGACAAATATGAGATAACTCAAAAAGAGTGGGTTGAGGTTATGGGAAGCAACCCCTCCGGATTCAAGGGCGACGATTTACCAGTAGAAATGGTTAGCTGGTATGATGTTGTTGAATACTGTAATAAACGAAGTATAAAAGAGGGCCTGAAGCCGTATTACGAGATAGACAAAAATAAAAAAGACCCGAGTAATAAGAGTGAGCACGACACTCTAAAATGGACCGTAACGATCAATGAGGGAGCGAATGGTTATCGATTGCCGACGGAAGCGGAGTGGGAATACGCTGCAGGCGGAGGTCAGGCGAGTAATAGCTACACCTACAGCGGAAGCAATAATGTAGATGAAGTAGCCTGGTATTGGAAAAACGCTGGAGACAAACCATTATCAGGAGAATGGAACTGGACTATGATAGAAAGCAACAAAAATAAAACAAAAACTGTCGGTGTCCAGAAGCCTAATGAGCTAGGACTTTACGATATGTCAGGCAATGTAAGGGAATGGTGTTGGAACTGGTATGAAGACGGAGATTTGGATAGCGATAGTGGTTCTTTAAGGGTTGTAAAGGGTGGCGGCTGGATTGGCGACATCAGGAACAACGAGATATCTTATAGGGGCAAGTTCGAGGCGAGCGGCTTTGGCCCGGATCAAGGCTTTCGTGTGAGCCGCGCCGAGTAAACGGGAACGGGAACAGACACGGGAATGATGTGGCGGCATTCTCGGGTCTTTCTGATGAGGAACTCAGGGAAGAGGCTCTAAATAAGGGCACCAGCTCGTGGAAATACGAGTCAGGTGCCCTTTTGCTACGCCATTAGCCTCTAGTGATGATAGGCACGCCAGTTCTTTAGCGCCCTTCATAAATCGCATGTTTTTTTGCATTCAATCGCCTAGGTCATAACCAGAGCTTTAGCATACTGTTTGCCTGCTAATAGAAGGCTGTCACTCAGTTTGAGATCATGAACAGACCTTGCAAGTACAAGAGAGCCGACCATGGTGCTGAGCAGGGCGCTGCCTTTGGATAGGTCAATTTCTGCCAGGTTGGAGATAAAAGCAATCATCCGCTCTAGTTCATGGGTGAATACTTGCCGAACCTCTTCAGAAGAACGGGATATTTCACTGGAAAGGGCAGGAAGAATACAGCCCATCTCCGTTTTGTCACGATGATACGGACTTAAATAATAATCAATGACTTTATTGATTTTAGGATTTTGAAGCTCCTGATCAGCAATATTCTGCAGGAGTGCGATCGTATCGCTGGTGGCATACTGGCAGGCTTCGGCGACCAGCTGTTCTTTATTGTCAAAATGCGAATAAAACCCTCCATGGGTCAATCCGGCCCCCTTCATAATGAACGGCACACTTACATCGTGGATACCATTGGTGCGAAAAGCCTGGGCAGCACTTTCAACGATTTTATTCCGTACTTTAAGCTTATGGCCTTTGGGATACGGCACTGGAAACCCCCTTACCTTCTTTATTAACTTTATTATTCCATCTTTCAAAATATTATAATCGTCATAATTAAGCCTGTCAATTTAGCGATCTGCTAACGGTTAGCTCAAGAAAGGCTAAACACGGCTGTTGACGCTTTTAAAATATGATGGTTATAATATATTATGTTCATCATATTTAGAGGGATGATTTCAACAGGAGGTATTACGATATGAGTAAGCTTGAATCTGTAGAAACGTTGGTCATTGGATCAGGTCCGGGAGGCTATGTCGCCGCGCTGCGTTCTTCACAACTGGGTATGAAGACGGCTATTGTCGAACGCAGTCAGCTTGGCGGAGTATGTACGCATGTTGGCTGCATTCCATCCAAAGCATTGATTGCAGAGTCGCATCGTTATCATTTGCTCCAACAGTTCTATGCTGCAGATGCGGCAGCGTCATTTAAGGATGCTCAGCTTTTCAAGCAGGGAATTGTGAATAAGCAGGCGGGCGGTGTTCATTATTTATTGAAGACTGCTGGTGTAAGCATTTTGGAAGGAGAGGCCCGTTTGGTTGATGAGCATACTGTTATTATCAAACAAATGGGACAGGAGCAAACCATATCCTTCAAATACGCCATATTGGCAACAGGATCTCGCCCGATTGAGCTGCAAGCCTTTCCGTTCGGCGGGCGTATGCTGTCTTCCACAGAGGCTCTTTCCCTCCCAGAGGTTCCTGCTAGCCTAGTGGTCATCGGCGGTGGATATATCGGTATTGAGCTGGGGCAGATGTATGCCAAATTTGGCACCAAGGTGACGATTCTGGAGGGAGGAGAACAAGTGCTGCCGGGATTCGAGGCGGAGCTAGCAGCTCCTGTTGTCAAGCAGCTGAGGGCTGATGGGATAGATATTGTAACTGGTGCAGCAGCCGGGAAAATGGTCCAGCATTCGGATGCCATTACGCTTCATTATTCTAAAAATGGGGAGCAGCATCAGGTTACGGCCGAATATGCATTAGTCACTGTAGGAAGAAAACCAAATACAGACGGCGAGTTAGGGCTTGCACGCATCGGCTTGAAAGTATCGAGCAGGGGACTAATCGAGACGGACACACAGTGCAGAACAGCTATTCCGCATATTTTTGCAATTGGAGATATTACAGCTGGTCCGGCGCTTGCTCACAAGGCGTCCTATGAAGCCAAAGTTGCGGCCGAAGCTATTGCAGGCCATGCCTCCGAGGTAGATTATAAAGCGATTCCGCTCGTCGTTTTTTCAAGTCCAGAGCTGGTGAGCGTTGGCTTAAGTGAAACGGAAGCAAAGGCAAGTGCCGTCCCGATTGTTATCGGGAAAGCCTCATTCGCAATTAACGGAAGAGCATTGGCATTGAGGGAAACCGAAGGCTTCGTCAAAATTGTCGCAGACCCAATTTCAGGAATCGTGATGGGTGCACAAATCGTTGGAGTGGAGGCATCCACACTCATATCGGAGCTTGCCCTTGCAATTGAGATGGGGGCAACCGTAGAAGACTTGGCGATGACGATTCATCCCCATCCTACATTGGGAGAAGTCATTATGGAGGCTGCTGAAAACGCGGTCAGAAAAATGATGTTGAAAAGTAAATAAGAACAGCAGATTTAACAGCATATAGAGAATGGAAATGGGAGAGATAGAACAATGAAGATAAAAGCAGGTTTTTATATGGGGATTGCGATTGTGCTAATCGCTGGAGGTGTACTTCTTGCTATGAAAGGAAAGGATGCTGTCAGTCAGGCGGAGAGCAGGAAGCAAGGTGTGCTTGAGGCAGAGCAAACGACCCTCTTATATCAGAAGAGTCCAGGGACGATTGTAAAGATTAGTGCGGCTGCAGGCGACTCTGTGAAACAGGGAGATGTGCTCCTTAAGGTTAAATCAGCTGACGAAGGGGAAATGGATGTACTGGCGCCGGATGACGGAGTGATTAACAAAATTACTGTAAAGCCGGGGGAACAGCTGGCGCAAGGAATGCCGATTGCGATTTTGCAAAAGAAAACCTTCTATACGGACTTCTACATTCAGGAAAGTGAAATAGACAAGCTTGAGGTGAATAAAAGGGTTGATGTTCATTTTCCATATTTGGCTCGTGAGGTTCAGATTGATGGTGTTGTGACTTCGATTGCAGCCGCCCCTCAATTTGCCAACCTACGTATGACACGTGAGAGAGGGCAAGCCGATTTAAGCATGTTCCTTGTTCGAATCTCTATGGAATCGAATGCGGATTTGCTTCCTGGCATGACAGCGGAGGTGAGACTTGATGAATTCGCTGATTGACGAGTGGAAGCATGTGGCCGCCAGCAAGTATGCTCGCTTGATCTTTATCGGACCGATTATCGCGGCCATCTTTTTTGGATTGATGTTCTCGCAGAACCAAATTAGCGAATCACCTGTTGTTGTCATTGATGAGGATCACAGCTCGTATTCCCGGGAGCTAATTTCCAAAATAAATGCTTCCCCTTACATGAATGTCACAAGCGTATATTCCAGCCGTATGGCCTCAGAAACATTGCTAGCAAATGAGCAGGCTGTAGCGGTTATTATGCTTCCGAAGCAGTTGGAGCAACGTCAACAGCAGGGATTATCAACGAATATTGGCATTTTAATGGATAACACGATGCCCTCGGGACTGACAGGCATTCGGACCGCGATTCAGGAGGTTATCGTAACGGAAAATACGACCCTTTCCATGACCCGTCTGCTTGAAAAAGGGATAGATGCCGAAGCATCCAAAGGGCTTGTTTCACCGTTGTCCCTTCAGCAGCGGATGCTGTTTAATCCGACCACAAGTTATGTCGGCTTTATGGTGCTTGGCTTTGTGAATATTGTGGTTTTGATGATTACAACAAGCGCAGCGGGCTCGATTGTACCTCGTCTGCGTCAGGAGGGGAAGCTATTTACCCACGAAAATTCGCCACTTCAGCTATGGATACGTAGTGTGCCTTACGCTGTTCTGAGCTCCCTTTCGCTGCTCCTGTGCTATGGATTATTAAAGCAGGTAGGTGCAATGCGGTTTGAAGCGGAGCCCTATGTTTTTATCATCCCATTGCTTGTTTATACCTTTGCCTTGTCCCTTATGGGAATGCTGATCGGCTATTCTGCCAAAGACCTATCCAAAGTCAACTTACGAACGAGCTTCGTATTGTACCCATCGTTTCTTGCTACGGGAATCCAACTGACTCCGCTTGCGTTTCCAGAGCCTTTTCAAATTTTTGCATGGGCCTTGCCTATGAACTGGCTTAACCGTCTCATTCGCGGGATGGCTTTTCGCGAGGGGACGCTAACTGCCTACAGTCAGGAATTGGGGGCTCTGCTCATCATTATTGGAGGGGTGTCCTTATTAATTGGATTATTAGTACTAAGGGAGGTTGGGAAGGCTGATTCCAGCCGGGAACCGATTGTTAATCCGGGTGTTCTGCCAAGCAGTAGTTAATTAAATAGGGAAGCATGGCTCTTGCTATTTTCTCAAGCACCTGATGAAATTGAATTGACTGGCTGGTATACATGGACAGACGATGAAGACCCGAAACAATCCGGCTATTACGATAAATGGTCATTTAGCAAAATAGAGCTTCTTGATACGCTAAGTAAGTTGATTGAGTTCGCGAAACAGGTCGAAGCAGAAGAATATAAGATTCTTTACTGTGGTATTTAACGGTTATGAATTTAGGCGTGGAAAATGTGGCGTTATACGCGCAGTGGAAGGTTGAGCCAGCAACTTCAAGCACTATGAAAAATAACCACTACCGCTGATTTGGATCAGTGGGAGTGGTTATTCGATGTCCGATCCTATTAATTGAAAGTAATGGAGTAATAAACGGAAGGAAAAGCAGTCGTCGATCCTGGAACGCGCTCTACTACTGTAATCAGAGTGCCAGGGCTGTAGTAGCCCGAGCCGCCATTGTAATTTGTGCTGTTAACGATGGATGTGCCAAGATCCTGTATTGTATTGTTGTAGCTCCAGTAGTAATGCAGTTGAATGGCATTTGCTGCCGTTGCCGTTACCTTAACGCTTGAACCAGACGTTTTAGCATTAGGGAGAATGTAGGTATAGCTTTGACCAGCTGTGAGCGTATAGGAATTGGTAATTCCATAGGCTACAATAGTAGGGTTGGCCGATGCCGTCATGCTGAACATAAGAGACATGGCCAAAACAAGTACGAATAATTTTGCGCTTCTTTTTTTCATAAATGATCCGTCCTCTCAAAAAATGGATTGTTAACTTATGCGATTAACTGAAAGTAATGGAGTAAGATACGGAAGGTAAAGGAGTCGTCGATCCTGGAACACGCTCTACTAGTGTAGTCAAAGTGCCAGGGCTGTAGTAGGCCGCACCGCCAGTGTAATTTGTGCTGTTTACGACGTATGTGCCAAGGTCCAATGTTGTATTGTTGTAGGTCCAGTAGTAATGCAGTTGAATGGTATTTGCCGCACTTGCCGTAACCTTAACGGTTGTACCAGTCGTTTTAGCATTAGAAAGAAAATAGGCGGAGGTTTGCCCAGCTGTGAGCGTATCGGAATAGGTAATTCCATAGGTTACTGTATGAGCACTGGCCGATGCCGTCATGCTGAACATAAGAGACATTGCCAAAACAAGTACGAATAATTTTGCGCTTAATTTTTTCATAAATAGTCCGTCCTCTCAAAAATGGATTTTTATAAAGCTAAACTAAATACAAACTAAAAGCCTTTCGAAACAGGCCGCATCATTCCCTTCTCACTAAATGTTAGCGCTAACATTTCTAACCATTTCAATATATCTTATTGAAATACAGTTGTAAATGGTAGAGAAGAAGGAGCAAATGACGAGTTTTGTCGAGTGATAGGAATGAAAATATCCAAATTTATGCTATGATAAATTTAGTTTGTCTACATTCATTAGGGACTTGCCCCAAGGAGGAGCGCTATGAATATTACAGAAGATTTTAGAGATGAACGATTCAAAACATATATTTTAGAAAATTATTGTGAAAATCGCGAATGGATTCAGACGAGCGATGTGGAACAAATCGTATCGTTGCAGCTAGCAAGCCAAAAATATTCAAGTTTGAAAGGCATTGAACATTTTACGTCACTTGAAGAGCTGGATTGCTCGTATAATAACCTGATGGAGCTAGATACAAGCCGCAATATAAACCTGAAAAAGCTTAACTGCAACAAAAACGAGATTCATGCCTTGAATTTGACGAACAATAGGAAGCTGGAAGCACTGGATTGCGGGTTCAACCGAATTCAGAAGCTGGATGTCAGTCACAACGCCATGCTCGTCAAGCTGGACTGCTATTGGAACATCCTTGCGGAATTGCAAGTGGAACACAACACGAATTTAGAGCAATTCAACTGCGGCTACAATGCCCTATTTAATTTAAATTTGGATCAAAATAAACAGCTTTCCCGTCTGGATTGCGGAAACAATTATTTAATAGCCTTGAACGTAAAGGAATGTTTGAGCCTGCTTGAAATTCGCTGCAACAACAATCATCTTACGGAATTGGACGTAACGCGCAATTCAGCCCTGCAAAGCTTAAGATGCTTCAATAATCATATTAAAGGCCTGGACATCAGCCATAATGTGTTTTTAGAAGAGCTTTATTGCTCAGAAAATAAAATTTCTAAGCTGGACATAAGCCATAATCCAAAGCTTGCGCAGGTAGATTATTCGAGCAATCTCATTGTCGAGCCTAATCATACGATCAAAGGGGTCGGAACCTTTGTATACGATGTCTCTCTTTCATCCTACTCCACCACGCTTCAATATAGGGAAAAAGAGCTTGCCGCAAGTGTGGCTGTCGCGACCAAAGCTGATATGAAACGGCTGTCGCCTATTATAAAAAAAATGTGGGAGCACTTTGACGAGCTATGCGAAAGCGCGCTGACTCTGATTAACAGCATACATCCTGATGAGGATGTAAACGAGCTCGTTTTGGCTGGGTTGGAGTTTTTCGGAGACCGCACTTTTCGATTAGGCTACGATGCTGGCGACAGTCCAGCGGGGCAGCTATACATTTACGCGGCTTTTAATCATAAGCTTGAAATGGACAGCGAGCTTATTTATGAAACGTATTAATGACTATATTCGGTATTCAATTTAAATTCCATACTGAAACCAAACCAGACGCTCCGGGACCTCAGCCTAGAGCGTCTTTATTTTGCCTATTCATGAGATTTTCAGATTAGGGTCTTATAATGCTTCTATACTGAGGCGGTAAGGAGGTTGTCCATGGTTAAGGGCATTCAAAAAATATTGTATGTGTTGCTTGCTGGCTTTATGGGGCTATTCATCGCGTCGTCATTTTTTGTGAGGGCGGAATATCATTTTTACGAATACGGCGATACCCCACACTTGGGAAAGCAGCAGCTGGTTTTATTTATTTTAATCGTAGGGACAGTCCTCGCGTTAAGCATCTTTCTATACAAGCTTTGCTTGAAGCTGAACAAATACAGCTGGAAAATCGTTATTCCGGCCACGCTGCTATTCTCGTGTGCGCTCCAAATCGCGCTTATTTTCCTGTTTCCCCGCCTGCCGACGGATGATTCCGAAACGGTGCTTTCTCTGGCGATGAATATGCTGTATCAAAAGGATTATTCCACCTTCCACACGGGCGGATATCTTTATATGTTTCCGTTTAACTTTTCCATCGTTCTATACTTAAAAACGCTGCTGCAGCTATTTCCCGATAATTATTTGGTCATCAAAATCTTCAATATTGTATTTACGCTCGTTACTACACTAATGATTTATTTGCTCTATAGAGAGCTGAATAGCAAGTCCAAGGAAAATGACTATGGCGTTTTAGTGTTTGGAGCAACCTATATTCCTGCGCTGTTTATGAGCAATTTTATTTATAACGATGTGATTGCTACCGCTTTTCTGACCAGTGCTTTATATTTCTCTCTGAGGTTTATCCGAACAAGATCGATTAAGATGATGATCCTCGCTGCGATTTTGCTGGCCATCGGCAACTATTTCAGAAGCATCGGCGTCATTTTTCTGATTGCTGTGCTGCTCAGCATTATTTTCAATATAAGGAAAATTGGAGTGAAAAAGGCCGTGGCCTCGTTAATCCTAATGGCGGCGTTGTTTAATGTTCCGGGCTGGACGCAGAACGAGGTTCTGCAGGCCACGAATGTCGTAGAGGAATCGGTCAATGATAATTCTGCGCCTGTCTATATGTGGCTGAATATGGGCATCAACCTGAATACGTTTGGGTTTTGGGACAGCAGGCAAAGCTACAATATTTATCAAAGAGATGCGGGCTATAATAAGGCGGACAGTGTAGAGCTGTTTAAGGAGTCGATCAGCAATAAGCTGTCTGAGGCGAGTGCAGGCGATTTAGCGGAAATGTATTTTAAAAAGCTCATCTGGACGTGGACGGAAGGAACGTATCAGGTGGAGAGGTACGGCATGGGTAACGATGGCTCCTCCGATACAGGGGGGAGAAGGAGCTTTAACCTGGAGCGGTACAGCTATACAACGTGGGCCACAGATTTATTCAAGGCCGATTCAAATTATAGAAGCGGACTGCTCTGGGTGCTGTATGTGATGAGCTTCCTGATGTATGTCGGCATTCTCATTCGTTTAATTAGTGGCATTAGAGCCAAACGATTCGAAGAAACCTCTTTAATTTTGGTCATTTTAGGTTTTATCGCCTTTTATCTGCTATGGGAAATCAAGTCCCGCTATATCTACCCGGTGTATCCATTGCTGATTGTGTTATCCTACATGGGCTTTAAGGATTTTTATGAGTGTGTATGGAAAAGAAAGAGGTGAGCTAAAGATGCGCAGTAAAAGATATGGCTTTATTTTAATTATCGTGATGCTCAGCTGCTCCTTGGTGCTTGCCTCATGTGAGGCCATTACCGCTCAAGCGATAACCCAGTCGGACGCCAGCTCAAGGGGAAATGGCGGAGCGGATATGAACAGAGGGCCGGGCAGTAGAAGATGAGTATATTGAGGTTAGAGTAGAGACATTATTTGAGGTCCTGGGAAGCGCCAATCATAAAATATCCCTCATTAAACAAAAACCGCGAAGGCTCAGTACTGTGCGGTTTTTTTAATTTTTTCCCTAAATTCCTTTATTAATCTTTTATTGGATATTAATATAATTCTATTAATAATGGCGGGATGAAGGCCTATATACCGACCAAGGTCAAGAAGAGTGAAGGAATGAATACAGAATACATAATATAGGGGATTAAGCCTATAATTTATCATGTTGTATTGTAATCGCTTACATTTTATAATTATCTAGAAAGGAGGCGGCAATCAGAAGCTCATGGATGATAAATATTTTCATACCTCTCAAGCCCCTAAAATGAGTTCTAAGTCTAGTTTACTTAACATAGTAACCTAGATGAAGAATGAATGGAGGGTTTTTTTTATGCAACGGAGACGAAATATCTTACTTTTATTCTGATTACATCAAACCGAATAAATGCGCTCTTAGATAGGGGTGAGGTTATGTGGAACGTACTTTTGGTTGATGATGAACCAGGGGTTCTAGAAGGGCTGAAAATGATGATTGATTGGGAAAGCCATGGCTTTCAAGTCTGCGGAGAAGCATTAAACGGTCCGGATGCGTTGAGGCTTATTAAGGAGCTGCGTCCCGAGTTGGTCTTTACGGATATCCGGATGCCGGTGATCAACGGTTTGGAGTTGATTGAGAAGACGAATCGGATGCTTTCCCATCCTCCTAAATTTATTATTTTAAGCGGCTATGATGATTTTCAATATGCCCTCACGGCAACACGTCAACGGGTAGCGGAGTATTTGCTTAAACCAATTGATGATGAGGAGATCGAGACATTATTGGTCAAGCTTAACCAACATTTACAGGAGAAGGAAGCAGATGAGAAAAATCGCATGAAACAGCATTATTTCGCCTTCAACCATATGGTTAACCGTCTCATTCAAGGTGAATATAATACGGATTTAGAGCAGCAGGTTCGTCTTTCGTTACAGCTTCAAGAAAAGCCTGGGGAGTTAAGGTGTATCTTGTTTGACACGCTCTCGTTCTCTGTCGATTTGAGACATCAGGTGGGAGATTTTTTTTCACAGGATATCGCTTGTTCCTTCCAAGACAGCATTGGAAGAACGGGGCTGCTCATTGAATCTTCTTCGAATGCAGACGGAAAGCTTCAGGAAAAGGCCCTTCTGCTGCAAACGAATTTGGTGATTAAGCTGGGGCAACCTGTCATTATAGCTATCAGTGATAGAGGGGAAGGGATCCGGGCAATACGAGCGTTATATTTGCAAGCGCTGCAAGTTTGGAAGCAGAAGCGAACCCAAGGCAAAAGCGGAGTGTTTTATTTTCACGAGGTTGAGAAGAGAAACCAGCAGCATGTCGTGTCCAAGCTCAAATTCAGACAGCTGCCGGAGATTGTGGCCGAGGGAAGCTTCGCAGCCATCGAAAGCTGCGTAGAAGAGGCATTCGATTCGATTGCTGCTGGCGATCTGCCGGATATCGAGGTGGCTAGGGCCTATGCAGCCGATCTGGAATTGACGATATGCAGGCTTCTGGCCGAAAAAAATGGAAACCCGGATACGTTTATGATGGGGATGGAAAGAGAACACGGCAGCCTGAGTGGCAAGGAGGATTATCCCGCTCTGAAGGGCTATGTTCGCTGCCTATGCTTGGAGACTGCTAACGTTCTGCATGCGTTAAACCAGCAAAATGAGAATAACACGATATTTCATATGATCCAGTATGTGGACCGTGAGTATCGAAACAAGCTGCAACTGCATGATTTGGCAAAGCATTTTCATATGAATTCAGCGTACTTAGGGCAATTGTTCAAAAAGCATACGGGGAAATCGTTCAACGTGTATTTGAATGAGAAGCGGATTGAGGAAGCTATGCGGCTATTAAAGCGAACCCAGATGAAAATATCCGATGTGGCGCAGCAGGTCGGATATCCAAAGGTGGATTATTTTATCAATAAATTTAAAATGCACACTGGGGTTTTGCCGTCGGTATTTAAAACGGATTTCGAAAACAGGAAGCGTTAGCGGCAGGGATGGTGTACAAATGAGGGGAAGAAGATTCAGATTCGGTACAATTGTGAACGATATTCCTTTAAATTACAAGTTTCTTCTTATTTTTTTCGTAGGCATTCTTCTGCCGATTATCGTCATTAATCTGCTGTTTATGGACCGGATGGCTGACTTGATCAAGTCGCGCGATGAGCAGAATGTTGAAATATCGCTGGAGCGGGCGAGAAAGGATATTGATGATTATATAAACGGCGGGGTGGCTGTCAGCCATGCCTTGTACACCGATAAGACGTTGTATGAAATGCTGGACCGTACCTATGAAAATCAGGCCGATTTCTATGAAGCGTTCGATGAACAGCTTCGAAACCGGGTGAATAGTTATATACCGGTCAATAATCAAATTTCACGCATCAGTATTTTTACAGACAATCAATCGGTTGTGTCGGGAGGCAACTACCACAAGATCAATGATAATGTGCTGAAAAGCGAATGGTACAAACAGTGGGAGAAGGCGACCGATCCGGTAATCGTTTCAGCATACCGCGCAGCTGGAGTGAATGATATGGTTTCAACTGTCCCCTATTTCAGCATCATCGAACGTATGAACTACTATGATTCCTACAATAAGTATGACAAGCTGCTTCGAATCGATATCGACCTTAGTAAAATTTACGATGTAATCATGCGGGAAGAAGATTATTTGAATTTGTTTTTGGTCAATGATCATAATCAAATTATTATGTCTGCCCAAAGCGGCTATCAGAGGGGGAATATCGAGGATGCTTATCCTGTATTTAAGCTGCCAGAGTCATACAAGCAAGAAAGTATCCATGAGATAGCAATCGGCAGGGCCAAATATGTGAAGGGATGGCGTTTGATCGGGCTTCCACAAGGGACTCAGGTTTCGAATGCTATGCTGGATATGCGGCTGTTTGTAGCGATTTCGGCTGCAGTGGTCAGCTTGATCGCATCCATATTCATCTATGTCATGCTCAGATCATACAATTACCGGGTGAAGCGGCTGTCCCGGCATATGCAGAAGGTGACGAACGAGAAGTTTGAACTCATTCATATGGATGAGGGCCACGATGAAATCGGCGGCTTGATTCAAAATTTCAACTTGATGACAGCTAGAATCAACTCGCTGATCAACAACGTGTATAAGCTGGAGATTCAGAAAAAAAGCTTGGAGATGGAGCGGGTACAGGCCGAGTTGAATTTTTTGCAAAGCCAGATGAATCCTCATTTTCTTTTTAATACGTTAAACGCTATTCTTGTTGCATGCACCAAGCACAACTACGCAGACGTGACGGATATTATTAAAAGCTTGTCCAAGCTGCTTCGACGATTATTGAGCTGGAAGGAGGATATCGTTTCGCTTCAGGAAGAAATGATGTTTATTGAGATGTACCTTAAAATCGAAAAATTTCGTTTTAGAGACAAGTTTGAATTCAAATTCGATATCGATAAGGAAGCGCTGCGCTATAAAATTCCAAAGATGAGCATACAGCCGCTTGTTGAAAATGCCTGCAAGCATGGCATACAAGCCTTATACGGGCTGGGAACGGTTAAAATCAGTGCTTCAGTTAATCATCAGCGGCTCCGGGTCGTGATCACTGATAATGGAATAGGTATTGAGCCTGACAAGCTAAAGGAAATAATGATAGCTATCCGCAATGAAAGCTCGCCCGATATGAGTATCGGCATTCGAAATGTGTATCGCAGACTGGAGCTTTATTATAACGAACTGGTGATTTTCAATATTGTGAGTGAGCCGAATGAGGAGACGAAAGTATCTTTTGAAATTCCAATAAAGCTGCTCCATCAGCTAGACAACTTTGACGAAGGAAAGAGCATAACACATGACCTATAAAGTACTGTTAATTGATGATGAGCCGGGAGCTCTGGAAGGCATGCAGCTGTGGATTGATTGGAATAAACTGGGATTTGAGGTTTGTGGAACGTGCAGCAACGGGTTAGAAGGCTTACAGCAAATCCAAGAGCAGCTGCCAGATTTGGTCGTGACGGATGTCAATATGCCGATAATGGACGGGCTTGAAATGATCGCCGCCTGGCGGCAGCGCCATTCGAAAAAAGTTAGTTTTATGATCGTGAGCGGGTACAGCGATTTTGAATATGCACAGCGGGCGATGCGGTATGGCATCAATCATTATTTGCTGAAGCCTATCATTCAGGAAGAGGCTGAAATAGAAATTGAAGGTATTCACCGAGAGCTGATGCAGGAGGGTGAAAAGCAAAGCTTTGACCAGATTGCTACATACGAAGAAACGGTTGCATTGATCAAAGAATTGTTGACGGAGCAGTCGATGTCGAAGGAGCCCGTCCTGTCAATGCCGCTCATAACGCTATCTGTCAAAAGGGAAAAATGGAATTTCTATCTCGTTCAAGCTGATGCTTTCATGATCGCTGAATTGAGAGAGACGGCCGTATCGCTGCTGGCCCCAGAGCCGTTTATGTTTCTGATTGACTTGGAGGAGAACAGCTTTGGCATCGTTTATGGATATACAATCGAAACGGTTGATGAGGACAGAGCTTGCCTTGTCATCGACGAGCTGATGCGTCGGTATGCGGGCCGGCGTTTATTTGTGGCAGCCGGTATGGAAGAGTCGTCCTTACTCAGCATAGGCAGATGCTTGCAAACAGCGAAGCAAGCGATCGCATATCTCTTTTACAGAACGGACTACAATGAAGTTGTTTATTATAGCGATATCCGGGATAAGCCCTTTCATTATCACTATGACATTCATCTCATGGACGGTATGCTGGGGGCGATTGAGCTGCTTCACAAATCAAGCTTTCAGGAAGCTGTGCATTCAGCAGCAAGCAGCTTCCGAGAGAGGCTTATTGCTCCCGATATCGTAAAAAAAATCGTCATTCACCTCTTGTATAGAATAATCGAGTATGTACGGGAGACTATCGATACTCCAGCCGAAGCCATGCTCGGAAAATACAGCATTCAGGAAATATCTGGATCTGTGCTTCATCTCAATGATCTTTTAAGTCGGCTCTTAGTATGCGGCGAAGAGAGCATAGAGCTCCTATTAAAGGAGCAGACGCGAAAATCGCAGGGTATTGTGCAGAAAATCAACGGCTATATACAAGAGCATTTTCGCGAAAATCTTACAATCAAGAAGCTAGGGGAAGTTTTTTATTTGAATCCGGTTTATTTGGGTCAGCTGCTGATGAAGAAGAATGGACTTGGCTTTAATGAATCGGTCCATGACCTTCGGATCGCTGAGGCGGTAAGTCTCCTTGAGCATAATAAGCTGAAAAACTGCGAAATCGCGGAGCTTGTTGGTTACAGCAATTACAGTCATTTTTTGAAGGAGTTTGAAAAAAGGCTGGGGATGTCTCCGAATAAGTATAAAAGCAATAAGTTATAAAGTTTTTAGGGTTAAAACTATAATTAAGCAATAGTTGAATAATGAAAGCGCTTTTATAATGTAGAGAGGTTACATGCAAGAATTGGTATTTCATGTAGCTAAAATTAGATGGAGGTGCTTTACATGGGGGGCAAGTCCAAACCGCTGTTTAGGCTCAGTATGGTTATGCTGTTGTCGCTTAGCGTGGTTCTGTCGGGATGCAGCGGAAATAATAATACAAACACCGGCAAAAACAACAACTCTTCAACATCGGCAGCAGGCGGAGATGGAACGGCAAAAGTGGAGCCGTTTGAAATTAGTTTCTATATCGGGGAAGCCGGCCAGCAGCCGACACCTGATAACAAGGTGTATAAGAAGATCAAAGATGAATTGGGAGCAACACTTAATTTTGAATTTCTCGCTGGTGATAGTGAGCAAAAACTCGGCGTAATGATTGCAGGCTCAGATTTTCCAGATGTAATGACCTCCAATACGAAGCTGGTTACGGCAGGTGCCCTTATTCCGCTTGAGGATCTCATCGAACAGCATGCTCCTAATCTTAAGGCGCATTATGCAGATTTCTGGAACATGATGAAGGATCCTACCGACGGACATATTTATACTTTGCCGAACTATGGCGTATATAACGGGAAAGTAAACAGTACATGGTACTCAGGGCCTGCATTCTGGATACAGAAGGAAGTATTGAAGGAATTCAATTATCCGAAGGTCAAAACACTGGACGAGTATTTCGATTTGATTGCCAAATATAAAGAGAAATACCCGACGATTGACGGCAGTCCGACCATCGGGTTCGAGATTTTGAACAGCGATTGGAGAAACTGGGGCTTGTTCAACGCTCCGCAGCATTTAATCGGGCACCCGAACGATGGCGGAGTTGTTGTAAAGGATGGAGTAGCGGAAATATTCTCGAATAAAGATTTTTCCAAAAAGTATTACCAAAAGCTTAATGAAATCAATAGCCTTGGACTTCTTGATAAAGAGACTTTCACACAAAACTATGATCAGTACATGGCTAAATTGTCAAGCGGCACGGTTCTGGGGATGTTTGATCAGCACTGGAATTTCCAAGCGGCAGAGGACTCCTTGACTACCCAAGGAAAAGACAATAGAACTTATGTAGGCTTGCCTTTGGTTTACGATGCGAGCATTAAAGATTATTATCGTGACCTTGGTCCGCTTAATTTAAACAATGGCTTCGGTATTACCGTTAATGCCAAGAATCCAGAAAGAATTATTAAATTCCTGGATGCTCTTATGACGGAGGATTGGCAAAAAACGCTCTCATGGGGCTTTGTCGAAGAAGACTACATCGTCAATGAGAATGGTCGATTCATGAAGACACAAGAGCAGCGTGATAAATTCTCAGATGCAACTTGGAAATTAGCAAATAAAGCGGATACCTTATTTAAGTTTTTGCCTAAGACTGAAGGCAGCTTCAGCGACGGCAACTCTACGGATGGGGCAGCTCAGCCTGAGGAATATCAAGCAGGTCTGAAGGACTTCGACAAAGAGGTACTAGCAGCTTACGGCTTTAACAGCTATGTGGACTTCTTCAGCGAGCCGCCAGCAAACCCGATTTATTATCCGGCTTGGAGCATCGATTTAGTGGATGGCTCAGATGCCAAAATCGCAAATACGAAGTTGAATGAACTATCTTCCAAATTCCTTCCAAAAGCTATTTTGGCAAAACCGGCCGATTTTGAGCAGGTCTGGAACGATTATACCGCTGAGATTGGTAACACCAATGTTAAGGCTTATGAAGATCGAATCAATACAATCATTCAGCAAAGAATTAAGGATTGGAGCAAATAAGACATTCGTTTGAGAATCAGCAAGAGGTAAGGCATTAATCATGCCTTCCTCTCTTTCTGAAATTAAGGCTTGTGGGGAGAGCGGGAATGAATGGATGAGACTTTATTGGAGAAGAAAGCCGTCCGGAATGCTAAAAAAGGAATAAAACAACGAATGAACTGGAACGTCATTAAAGGTCAGAAACAACTCATTTTTATGTCTGTTCCACTCATGCTTTATATCATTTTGTTTTCTTATGTTCCCATATGGGGTTGGACGATGGCTTTTCAAGACTATAAGCCAGCGCGTGATTTTAGCCAGCAGAAGTGGGTTGGCTTTAAGCATTTCGAATTTTTATTTAGCGATGATCGTTTTTGGCGCGTATTACGCAATACGCTCGGGATGAGTCTGATTAACCTGGTGCTTGGCTTTGCCACCGCTATTATATTGGCATTGCTATTAAACGAAATAAAAAAAGTATTGTGGAAAAGAATGGTCCAGACGATTTCTTATTTGCCTCACTTTTTGTCTTGGGTTATTGTGACCGGGATTGTAGCCACCTCGCTGGCATCCGACGGGATCATTAATGATGTGCTGATGAGGCTGCATTTGATTAATGAGCCGATCCTATGGCTAAGCAAGGGAGAGTATTTCTGGGGAGTCGTTGGTGCATCACATATATGGAAAGAGGTCGGCTGGAGCACGATTATTTATTTGGCCGCTCTGGCTTCAATTGATCCTGCGCTGTATGAAGCAGCTGAAATTGATGGCGCAAACCGCTACAGGAAGATGCTCAATGTGACCCTGCCGGGTATGAAATCGACCATTGTCATTTTGTTGATTATGTCGATCGGACATATTATGGATGCCGGATTTGAAGTGCAGTATTTGCTTGGAAACGGCCTAGTTGTCGACTGGTCAGAAACGATAGATATTTTTGTTTTAAAATACGGGATCGCTCAAGGCAATTACTCGCTCGCTACCGCTGGCGGCATTTTCAAAACAGTTGTTAGCATAACGATGCTGCTGCTCGCGAACTGGACAGCTAAACGACTCGGGGAAGAGAGGCTGTTATAGATATGGAAAATCAACCAATCAGTCGAAAAAAAGCTTCAGGCCGATCGCTGAGCAGAGGCTTGGGTACTTCCGGAATGGAACCGATTCTTTTTAACACATTTAATACCATTTTCATGCTGATTCTGGTAGTCGTTACGTTATATCCTTTTCTGAATACGATCGCCGTTTCCTTAAATGTAGGGAATGATACGATTCGCGGCGGTATCTATTTGTGGCCGAGGGAATGGACTTTGCAAAACTACAAGGCGGTTTTTGTTTCGGGGACGATATACAACGCCTTTTGGGTTTCGGTGGCGAGGACGGTTCTTTCTACCGTACTGAACATTTTTCTAACGACGATGCTCGCTTATACGTTAAGTCGACGGGAATTTGTTTTCCGCAAACCGATTACCCTTGTCTTTATTTTGACCATGTATTTCAGCGCTGGCTTGATCCCAGGATATTTTCTAATCAAGGACTTGCATTTGCTGAACAGCTTCTGGGTTTACATTATTCCTTCGATGCTTAGCGCGTTCAACATGATTGTAATAAGAACTTACATTGGAACGCTTCCTGAAAGTCTTGTAGAGTCCGCACGAATTGACGGGGCGGGAGATTTCAAAATCTTCATCCAAATTATTTTCCCGCTGTGTAAGCCAGTCTTGGCTACCATAGCTCTGTTTGTAGCTGTAGGGGCTTGGAATTCCTGGTTCGATGCGTTTCTATACACGTCCTCAAGACAAGAGCTAAGCACATTGCAATACGAGCTGATGAAGCTTTTATCCTCGACGATGAATTCCAATAGCAACCCTTCCGTGGCGAATGGAGCAGGGGCGACGAAGGATTCGATTTCAATGGTAACGCCATTATCGATTCGTGCTGCGGTTACAGTGGTCGCAGCGGTGCCGATTCTCCTTGTATATCCGTTCCTCCAGAAGTACTTTGTGGTGGGATTGAACGTAGGCAGTGTAAAGGAATAGTGCAATGAGTCGATAAGCGCCAATAATAAAATATTACTCCTTTAACAAAAACCGCGAAAGCCCAGTGCTCCGCGGTTTTTCGCATTTTATCCCTAAATTCTTTTATTATTCTTTTATTGGATCTTAGTATAATCATATTGATACGCTAAGGCGTCGCTATTAAGATGCTGATTCCTTGGCGTCCTTTAATAAGCAGGAGAAAGAAAGCAATCGGGGGGCCAAAATAATGGATAAAAAAGTGTGGAATAGAGCGACCGCTATGCTTATTGTCATCAGTATGATTGCAAGCATGTTCGCTGTGGGGATGCCCCAAGCGGCGCATGCGGCTGAAGATACGGTGAATTTCTCAGGGGGAGACGGTACGCTTGCGAATCCCTATAAAGTATCAAGCGCGGTGGAATTAAGCAACGTCAATATTCCGGGAGCGGGAGCTTATTTTCAGCAGACAGGTGATATTCACTTGACGGGCAATTGGACGCCGCTCGGGGCCTTTCGCGGTATTTATGACGGCAATGGTTTTGGCATTTATAATCTAAATATGGATTCAGCGGATTACTTTGTGGGCTTGTTTTCAGAATTAAGTGGCGGGGCTGTACTGAAAAATATGACGCTGGCTGATTTTAATATTACGGCTACAGGAAATACGGCGCATGTCGGAGGTTTGGTCGGCTACACCGCATCGAATGCAACCGTTACGGATAGCAAGGGCAACGGTCTCATTTCTTTCACGGACCCTACCTCGGTAGGGGGGCTGGTTGGTAATAACGCAGGGACGATCACCAATAGCTCAAGCAACAGCATAATTACGAGTGGCGCTGATAACTTTTATGCGGGCGGCCTGGTCGGTGTGAATGCTGGAACGATCATGGGCAGCAGCAGTGGCGGCTCTGTAAATACGAATAATGTTCAGGTTTATGCTGGCGGTCTTGCTGGCATGAACGAGGGAACCGTTAGCGATAGCGAAAGCAGCAGTACGGTGACGACGGGAGATGCATCATCAGCGGGCGGTCTGATTGGCTCCAATTCATCAAGCGGAACCATTAATAACAGCTTTGGTTCCGGTAATGCCAGTGGCAAAAATAGCTCGGTTGTCGGGGGGCTAGTCGGCAGAAATGCAGGCAATATCAACGAAAGCTACAGTACAGGCAATACAGACGCCGATACAGATGGAATGGCCGGTGGTTTGGTTGGCTATAAGTCAGGTGGATCGATTAACAATAGCTACAGCACAGGAAGTGCCAGCGGCGATAACTCTGTTTTTGTAGGCGGACTCATTGGGATGAATATGGGAGATGTCAGCAACAGCTACAGCACGGGTATTGCAAGTGGCGGAAGGGATGCCAATGGCGGTCTGATTGGCTACAATCCTAGCGGTAATGTCACAAACAGCTATTACTATCATTTAAGTGCTGCTGCATCGGCCGCAGGCTCAGCTAAAAATGACGCAGAGCTTATGCAGCAGGCGACCTACTCCACGTGGGACTTTAACAATGTATGGAGAGTTGTGGAAGGGTACACGTATCCTTCTCTCCAGTGGCAGTCCTATACGCCGAAAGAATCTACAGCTTTGGATTATATGAATTTAACCTGGGATTCGATCAAGGGAACGAACAGCTCAGAAAATGATGTAACGGCGGATCTAATTCTTCCGTCAAATGGCGCAGCAGGCTCAACCATAATATGGAGCGCATCGGTGAGCGGACTCATTAATCCAAGCACAGGCCAAGTGACAAGGGCAACTGATGATGATCATGCCGTTGCTTTGACAGCTACAATCAGCAAATCTGGAGGGCAAACCCGGACAAAGCTATTTAACTTGACGGTTATAGAAGCGCCTAACAACAAGCCTAATCGCAAGGCGGATGTAAATGCGACGGACACTGCCAAAGTAATGCTAAACACGCCTTATACGATTGATCTCTCCACAATCTTTGAAGATGCGGACAGCGACCCGCTAAGCTATAACGTAGCGGTGAACGGCGCAGCAGCAATAGCAGCAAGCACAGCTTACTCCTACACGCCAAATACGGTAGCTCCAGTAACGCTTGTTTTCACGGCTAGTGATGGGGAAGATATTTCGGACGATTCGTATACGATCGAGTTGACGGTGAATCAAACGCCTGTTCGGAAGGCGGCAGTAGCTGCAACGACAACTGCGACTGTATCGTTAAACACAGCGTACACGCTGGATCTAGCCACTATTTTTGAAGATGCAGACGCAGATGCATTAACCTACAAGGTATCCATAGATGGCGCTGCGGCAGCAGCAGCTTCAGAAAATTATACGTATACGCCTGCAGCAGCAGGCCATGCAACGTTCGTCTTTACCGCTAACGATGGAATGACCGATTCATCGGACACGTATACGGTAGAGCTTGCGGTGAACACGCTGCCTGTCCGCCAGCCGGATAAGGATGCGACAGTCGAAGCGACGGTGACGGTCAACACGCCGTATACGCTGGATCTAGCCACTATTTTTGCAGATGCAGACGGAAATGGCTTGACGTACAAGGTTTCCATAGATGGGGCAGCCGCTGTTGCTGCAACGGAAAGTTATACGTACACGCCGACAACAGCAGGCCAAGTAACGCTTCTCTTTACAGCGAACGATGGAACGATAGATTCGGCAGACACCTACACGGTGAAGCTCACGGCTAACACGGTGCCTGTCCGCCAAGCAGATGTGGATGCAACGACAGCCGCCATTGTGACGGTGAATACACCGTATACACTTGATCTTGCCAGCATTTTTGAAGATGCAGATGGCGATGGCTTGACGTACAAGGTGTCGGTAGATGGTGCGGCAGCAGTAGCTGCGACCGAAAATTACACGTACACGCCTACAGCGGCGGGCGAATACACGCTTGTTTTTACGGCGAACGACGGAGTGAAAGATTCAGTAGACACCTACACGGTGGAGCTTACAGCTAATACGATGCCAGTACGTCAGTCGAACGTAGGAGCGACGTCTAATGCTGTTATAACGCTGAACGAGTCCTATACGCTCGATCTAGCCGCTATATTCGAAGATGCGGACGGCGATGGACTAACGTACAAGGTTTCCATAGATGGGGCAGCCGCTGTTGCTGCAACGGAAAGTTATACGTACATGCCGACAACAGCAGGCCAAGCAACGCTTGTCTTTACAGCGAACGATGGAACGATAGATTCGGCAGACACCTACACGGTGAAGCTCACGGCTAACACGGTGCCTGTCCGCCAGGCAGATGTGGATGCAACGACAGCCGCCATTGTGACGGTGAATACACTGTATACACTTGATCTAGCCAGCATTTTTGAAGATACAGATGGCGATGGCTTGACGTATAAGGTGTCGGTGGATGGTGCGGTGGCAGTAGCTGCGACCGAGAATTACACGTACACACCAACATTGGCAGGGACTGTGACACTGGTCTTCACAGCCAACGATGGATTTACAGACTCAACGGACACTTACACCGTGACATTGACGGTAAACCAACCAAGCAATGGCGGTGGCGGTAATAGTGGCAATGGTAACAGCGGAGGAAGTGGGAGTGGTGGAAGCAGTACGGTTACACCGCAATACTCTGTAACCGTTACAGGAAGCGGGGGAACGACGCTTCCAACGCTGCCGGTCAAGGTTGATACAACAGCGGGGCGCGCAATCATTTCCATTGGCGAGCTGGCGGCAAAAATATTCACTGGCAGCGAGACAACGGTTATCACGGTACCTAATATCCCTGCTATACAATTCTACACGCTTGAAGTGCCAGCAGAATCGCTGTCTGGGGCGTCAGGAAGCAGTGAACTGATTTTCATTACCCGCGCAGGACGTATAGCCATTCCAGCTAACATGCTGCATGGCATCGCAGGAACGAATGGGAAAATCGCAAGCATTACGATTGGCGTAGGCGATAAGAAGGAACTGTCCGCTGAAACGTCTGAAGCAGTAGGCGGTCGCCCGCTGATTGAGCTTACACTGGGACTGAATGGCGTAACGGCGCCGTGGAACAATCCAGCTGCGCCAGTTAAAATCGCTATCCCTTACGTACCAACTGCTGAGGAACTGAAAAATCCAGAGCATATCGTCATTTGGTATATAGACGGCAGCGGCAGCGTCATCTCTGTTCCAAACGGACGTTATGATACAGTGAGCGGAACGGTGACCTTTGAAACGTCGCATTTCAGCTCCTACGCAGTGGCTTACGTGCACAAAACCTTTACAGATTTAGGCAGCGTAGAATGGGCTAGACCCGCTATTGAAGTGCTGGCCTCCAAAGGGATTATCAGCGGAAGCTCGGTGGAATCCTTCTCTCCGACAGCGCCAATCACACGTGCCGATTACCTTGTCCTGCTGGTGAAGACATTAGAACTGACAGCCGAGTTTAAAGAAAACTTCGCTGATGTGGATTCGGATGCCTACTATTATGAAGCACTGGGCATTGCCAAGCAGCTAGGTCTGGCAACAGGAACAGGCAGCAATGAATTCCATCCGAAGGAAAGCATCTCACGGCAGGAAATGATGGTATTGACGGCCCGTGCGCTGGATAAATTCAAAGGAATTGGCGCTGCACAAAATCTCACCGCACTGGAATCCTATAGTGACAAAGAGGATATCGCCGCTTATGCGGAATCGAGCCTCATGCTTCTTGTGGAGGAAGGTCTAATCTCCGGTTCTGGAAATAAGCTTAATCCCCGGGCGCTAACAACCCGAGCGGAAGCAGCCGTATTCTTGTATCGGATATATAGCCAGTACTAATGTGTGGCTTTAGCAATCCGCTTGGTTTATAGCAACTAAAAAATTTATTGAAAAGAACAAAAACCGTTAAAGCTAAATGCTTTGCGGTTTTTGTTCTTTAAGGAATAGTCTTTATGATGCATTAGCAGCTTTAACGTCAATACTGCATGCGCTGTTTATTGCTTCTTCAAATCAATTTTAAAGCTATCCCCGGCTTTACCGCCGAAAACGATCAGTCCGTCTGCTGGCAGCGTCACCGATTTTTCAAGGCTGGCAATCGAAAAGTTGATGATCATGCCCGCTGCATCATATACGGCAAAGCCGCCGCCTGCTGGCACATCAACGGTCAATCGTTTATTTGCCGATTTCTTATCAATTTTATACCATACGGCATGGCCGCTCGGTGGTATCGTGCTAACCGACGATTTTCCGCTGAAAAGAGGCTCGATTGCATCTTCACGGATAAAGGAGGAGCCGTCGATCATCAAATACTCTTTCTTTTTCAACGTGTAGAAATGGAGGTCAAAGGCATCTCTTCCGTCCATCACGGGAATTTCAGCAGCGTTGACTGCTGTATTTTCATCCACAATTTTAGTGCCTGATGCGTATCCATATTCGGTATTCACAGCTATCTTCTTTACAAAATACGGCTGCAATAAATAAAAAATAGAAGTGATTTTTTCATTCAAAGGGTAGTAGCTTTTGCCGTTTCTAGTTTCCCAAGCCTGTTTCGTTGCCTGTGTTAGAGGGTTAGGGTCCAGCTTTTGATAGCTATAACCAACCATGAGCGTTTGGCCGATGCCAGGGAATTCCAAATAGGAGCTAAGCTTTAAATAGGTTTTGCCATTGCTTTGCTCATCAAAGCTTACCGTTATGCTGCCTTTCTTGTTTTTAAATTGTCCATTGCCTGTATATACGTATTTTTGTTCAGGTACAAATCCTCCCAATAAATCGGGTAAAGCAAGCTCTCCGTCCTCAATCGCAATATCCATCGTTGATCCCACTGTGCCGTAAAATCCAGAATAAGCAAGCAGATCTGCTGGCATATCGACTTTCACGGAAGGCTCAAAGGTTTTATCTGGCAGGATGTCTGGAATGATGTTCTCTGCTTTTAAATATTCTAACAACACATTGGTTGCAAAAACGCTATTGAAAAGGGAGCTTCCTCCCGAGGACAGCACGGCGATGGAAATATGGTGCTCAGGCAGCGCAATAAGAGCAGCGTGATACATCATCGTATCTCCGCCTTTAGAAAGGGCTGTTATGCCATATTCATCAAAAGGGGCCAAGCTAACGGCATCCCAGCCTAGCCCATAGTTAGTGGTATTGGACTCTTCCGTTACCCAGACGCCTTTTCTATACTCATGGCTTTGCATGGCTTTGGCCGACTGTGCGGATAAAATATCGGGATGATCGCCGATTAATACTTCAGCAAACTTACTTAACTCTTCCGCCGTTGAGTAAATGCCTCCTGTCCCAATAACATTGGCGTTCTCGACGGGCATAGCTTGATCCATCGTAGGGAAATATGTTTTTGCCAGCCGCGTGCGATCGAAGGAATCGAGTGGTGTTTTCGTAGCGCTTAAATTCAAAGGCGTGGCTATACGCTGCTCAACGAATTCGGTATAGCTTAAACCGCTCACTCGTTCAACCAACTGCTCAAGCAGCTGAAAACTATCGTTGCTATATACCGAATATTCGCCGGGAGCAGATTTTAAACGCTCGGTTTGCAATCTGAGTAATAATTTATCATGACTGCTTGTATCATTGTCATCAAACAGCATGCTGCTCTCATAGTGGGAGCCATATAGTCCTGCTGAATGATTCATGAGCATGCGGGGTGTTATTTGCTTATAGCGCTCATCGGCCATTTTAAAATCCTTAATATATGTCGTGAGCGGCTTGTCGATATCGATTTGCTTAGCATCAGCGAGCATCATCGCTGCCGCCGTAACGTACATTTTGCTAACCGAGCCTATTCCGAGCATCGTGTCCTTCGTAATGGGCGCCTTGGTCGCTTTATCATATACCCCCGCGCTACCCGACAGGGCAACGGCCCCCTCATCCAGAATCGCATATTGCAGCCCGCTGACACCGTAATGGGATACGATCCCCGAAGCGAGCTGCTGCGCCTTTTCCTTAACCGTGTCTTGAGCCGCAACCTTATTTGCCTGAGCAAAGCTCTGGGTTACGGGGATAATGAACAGCGCAGCAGCCATTAATCCAGCAATCATTTTTTTCATTTTGTAAATCCTCCTCTTAAGTCCCTTGCCAAATTTTACTTCCTGTTTGTATGTTACAAGGAGGGAGGAGCTTATGGAGCGAATGACCCTGAAACGAAAAAAACAATCCCTAAACAACAAGATTGTTTAAGGATTGTTCATTCAAAAGGGCAGCATAACCATATTATGAAATCGCTTCGGCTTCGTCTCAATCGTCATATGACCACCATATTTATCGCATATTCTAGCGATGTTGGTTAAGCCAATGCCATGGTATTCCGGGTTCGGCTTCTGGCTGTGCAGCGAGGCGGCCTCCATTTCCATATCATTAAGGATATGGATGAACAGTGCGGATTCATTGGCATGGATGTGAATGAGAATGAAGCGATCCTCGGCGATTCGCACCTGTTTTGAAGCTTCGATTGCATTATCCAGCATATTTCCAAGGACGACACAGAGGTCATACCGGTCAATCGTTACTTCCTGGGCATTCAGATTAAGCTTCGTATCGATTCGTATGCCATTCGCCTGGCCAATCGTCAGCGTATTCGTAACAAGTGCATCGATGACGAGATTCCCGGTATTTACCCGCTGATAGGCGTCTTCGACTTTGTTTAACGTTGTCTTGATATGCTCTATCGCTGCTGCCAGCTCATTTCGTTTAATACATTCCTCGATGTACAAAAACTGCTGGTTCGTATCATGAATGATTCTTTTAATCGATTTGAAGCTATGAACGGTTTTTTCATAATTGGCATCCTGATAGTCCATCTGCTGCTGCAATTGGGCATTCTCATGCATAAATTGAAATTTTTCAATAATCATATCAAAAATATAAATGATCAACACATTGATGAAAAGAAACCCGATGACCGATATGAAATAATGAATGTTCTTTTCACTATAACTCGTCAGCACATGAAGCTGGTATAGGCTGATTACAGGGATGCTCATAATGAGTAAATAGTAGCGATAATGCAAGGAGAAGCTTCGGCGCTTGGCGAATAGCCGAATCATTTGAATGACGGCAAACATGATGATGCAGGTGAGTAGAGTAGCTTTCGTGTAAGCAAGCTGATCCTGATCATTGCTGCTATTAAAGCTGCTAAATTCGAAGGAACCCAGCGTATAAAAAATGTAAAGCGAGATTGGATTAACGATGGTCATTAACACGCTATAAAGGATTGTAAAAATGATTTTGGCTTTTAACTCGACTTGGTAAGCTTGGGCCAAGCTAAAGATGACAAGCAGCGCAAAAGCCGAGGATACAACAGGCGAAATATAAAAAAATAAATACAGAGAATCCAGTACGATAAACACAATGAAATAAAGGAGGCGACGAGGCTTCCTGGTAGACTTGCCAAAAACCGAGTCGAAGAAAAGAGAGACTTGGACGCACATCACAAGCGCAATGCTTAATACAATGAACAGGTTATCTTGAATCATATTCATTAACCCTCATAATCATAAATTTAGTATAAAAATCCTTCACTTCTTTAATTTTAGAACGTCCGATGGGCAGCTCCAAGCCACTAGACATGAGAACGATCCCGCTCGCAAACTTCTTCACATGGAGCAGATTAATAATAATGGATCGATGGATTTGCAAGAAGTTGCTGTCCTTCAAGGCTGAGGCATAATCGGCAAGAATGCCTTTGCTTTCATAAGTTCCATGTGTGGTCATAAAATTCAGCTTGCTCTTTACGCTTAAGCTTTTGGCCGCCTCGATGCCAATGATGTCATCATATTTTAAAACGACCTCATCATAGGCTGACTTGATGACCAGAAATTTTTTGTGAAGCGCTTGAAAGTATTGGCATAGCTTTATTATTTTTTCCTCAAGGATCGCAGGGGCTACCGGCTTTAATAAATATTGAAAGGTCATGACGTCAAAGCTTTCGACCATATATTCCGGGTAGCTTGTCAGAAAGACAATTTGCTCATCAAGGCGATTGAGCCCTCTTATTTTTCGAGCGGTTTGAATGCCGTTCAGTCCATTCATTTCAATATCCAGAATTAAAATATGGAAGGGCGTTTCTTCCCGCTCATAATGAGACAGGAGCTGCTCTCCCGAGCCAAATAATACGATTTCAAATTCGATATTGGACTTGATCGACAAAGCAATCAGCATGCTTCGGACGAGCTCTCTCTGCTGCTCCTCGTCCTCACAAATCGCTACTCTATACATAAAGGATACCTCCCCAAGTTCCATTTGCGTCATTGTACAACGATATCTAAACATCATACAATTTTTTGGCCTGAGATAAACAGCTTTTGGATGAAAGGCATATTTGAATCCTTCAAATGGCGTGAATAGGTAATATTCGTTAATTTGGGCAGCTTATAGTGTGATGTCCGCACATCGTTAAGAAAAAATTAAACCATTCATAAGTATTGAGGTCCTTGTTGTTAAACAGTTTCCTTCATAATGTAGGGAGGGTAAACTGTAGGGAACGAGGCAAGGGTGCTTTTGGAGGAAAGGGGAAACGTAATGGCTGCTGCAACGATATTAATGGTTGATGATGAAAAAGAAATATTGAAGCTGATTGAAATCTATTTGCTGAATGAAGGCTATCAGCTGCTGCAGGCGTCGAACGGATTGGAGGCGCTGGAGCTGCTAAGCAAAAATAGCGTTGATCTCATCATTCTTGATGTGATGATGCCGAAGATGGACGGGCTGGAAGCGTGCATGAAAATTCGAGAGGATCATAACATCCCGATTATTATGTTGTCAGCGAAGACGCAGGATATCGATAAAATTGCCGGTCTTAGCATCGGGGCCGACGAATA
Source organism: Paenibacillus sp. J31R34 (assembly GCF_059383715.1). Lineage (NCBI taxonomy): Bacteria > Bacillati > Bacillota > Bacilli > Caryophanales > Paenibacillaceae > Paenibacillus > Paenibacillus sp. J31R34. The sequence continues at coordinate 378,041 of NZ_JBXENU010000002.1, read as the reverse complement.
TGTGTCCAAGCCGTTCAGTCCGCTTGTGCTCGTCGCACGTATTAAGTCCCATTTGCGCCGCTATAATCGGTTGAGTGCTCAGAAGTTGGAGCCGAGCAGCGACCAGCAAATTGTAATCGACGATCTGATCATTAATATTGATGCCCATACCGTTACCGTTGATCGGCAAGAGGTAAAGCTGACGCCACGTGAATTCGCTGTGCTGGAGCTGTTAGCTATTAATCGGGGAATTGTTCTGAGTACGGAGCGAATTTACGAGGTAGCTTGGAATGAGCCGTTCATGGAATCGAAAAATACGGTCATGGTGCATATCCGTAAAATCCGCGAGAAGATTGAGAAAGATCCACAGCATCCGAAGTTTATTAAAACGGTATGGGGCATCGGCTACAAAATGGAGGCGCTATGAGCAGTGAGCAAATGAAACGCCTTATCTTTACTACACTGGGCAGCTTCGTCATTACGTTAATCGGATTGTTTGTCGCCTATGGGCTCTCGGCTAATTTGCTCATGAATTTTGGGCCCTTCCGCGAAACCGTAAGAGGGCTGCAAAATATTGTAGGGACGTTACCGCTTGTTATATTTGCGGCTTTGCTTTTGTTTAGCCTCTGTTTAATCTTCTTCTACAGTCGGGAGACGAATACGGCAAAGGCTAGTTATCTTGGAAGCATTGCAGCCTTTGGAACGGGAAGCTGGCTGTTTCGAACGATTCGCTGGAAGCTCGTATTCGGGTTTATAATAAGCCTCGTGATCAGCTTTATTTTATTTGTTTTACTTTATTTTGTGGTCGTATTGCTTGCAGATATAGCACCGTTAGGAGAGCTCATAAGTGGCATTGTTAGAACGATAGGGCGTTTGCCGCTTATTATCGCCACCTGCTTTTTTCTCTTCTTGGTCGTGTTTTTCCTGATCAGCAATCAAACCATTCGGTATTTAAAGGAAATCACATTCGGTGTCCAGCAGATTGCGAATGGGAATCTGAGCTACGAGATTGCGGTGAAATCCTCGGATGAATTGGGGGAAGTGGCTTATAACATCAATCAAATGGGCCACAAGCTGAACATGTTAATGGAAGAGGAGCGCAGGGCGGAAAAGACGAAAAATGATTTAATTACAGGCGTATCTCATGATCTGCGCACGCCCTTGACCTCCATTCTCGGCTTTTTGGAGCTGATTGAAAATGATCGATATAAAGATGAGGTGGAGCTTCGGTATTACATTGGCATTGCTTACGAAAAGTCGTTAAGCTTAAAAAAGCTAATTGATGATTTATTCGAATTTACGCGAGTCAATAACGGCATGCCTTTGGAAAAGCTCGAATTAGATTTGAACGGTTTTATCCAGCAGCTGCTAGAGGAGTTCGTTCCGAATTTGGAAGCAGCGGGGATGAAGGGGCGTGTCTTCCCGTACGCTGCTCCGCTCAAAATTAAGGCCGATGGCGACCGGCTGGTCAGAGCGTTTGAAAATTTGGTCATGAATGCGATTCAATACGGACAGGATGGCGGGTATGTTGATGTCCGTTTGCGGCAGGAGCACGGTTATGCTGTAGTGGAGGTCGTCAATTATGGCGAGGCGATTCCGGAAAAATATTTGCCTTATTTATTTGAACGCTTCTATCGTGGAGACCAATCCAGATCACAGCAGACTGGCGGGACGGGACTTGGGCTTTCGATTGCGAAGAGCATAGTGGAGCTGCATGATGGAACAATTGCGGTAAAAAGTCGGCGAGGCGAGACGGTATTTGAAACGCGATTCCCTTTATATTAATAAAGAAAACACAATTTCCTAAAGCAAGAGGGATTGTGTTTTTTGTTTTTGCTAAACAAATGTTAAGAAAGGTTAAGAAATGATAAGCAAATGTTTTGATTCTACTAAGCTTACGGTTATAGGCTCATAAGAGAAGCCCACTATGATAGGTTCATACACCTGATAGGGGGATAAATGAGAAGATGAATAAAATACGAGTGGGCGTATTGTTCGGCGGCTGTTCTACGGAATATGAGGTGTCGTTATCCTCAGCGGCTGCTGTCTTGGAGCATTTGAATCAAGAAAAATATGAGGTCATCATGATCGGTATTACGAGAGACGGATGCTGGTATAGATATAACGGTGAAATAAAGGATATTCGTGAGAATCGCTGGAGTGGCCAGACCGCCAAGTGCATCCCGGCCCTTCTTTCACCGAGTAAAGAAACGAAAGGACTGATTGAGCTTATTCATACGGAATTTCACATCACAGCTTTAGATGTCGTCTTCCCGGTTTTGCATGGTAAAAATGGCGAGGATGGCACCGTGCAGGGGCTGCTGGAGCTTTCGGGTTTGCCATTCGTAGGCTGCGGAACATTGTCCTCTGCCATCTGTATGGATAAAGCGGTGGCCAAAAATGTAGTCCAAGCTGCTGGGATGGAGGTTCCACCTTCGATTACCGTCTTGGCTGGCGATTCCATTGCCGAAGCGGTGGGGGTGTCTGCGAAGATGGGCTTCCCGCTTTATGTGAAGCCCTCTAGATCGGGCTCCTCTATCGGGATAACGAAAGCTTATACGGAGCAAGAGCTGATAAGCGGCATCGAGGATGCCTTTACCCATGATGAGAAAATCGTAATCGAGCAGCATGTGAATGGCTTTGAGGTGGGCTGCGCTATACTTGGCGATGCCCTGCAGCCAATAATCGGCGAAATCGATGAAATTGCGCTGACGGGCGAGTTTTTTGACCATGAAGAAAAGTATTCGCTTGGCACAGCGGCTATTCATCTGCCTGCCCGCATCCATCAGGATATTGCGGACAAAGTGAAGGAAATGGCGCTGCGGATTTATAAAGTGCTGGGCTGCAAAGGACTCGCAAGAGTTGATTTATTTTATACGAGCGATGGGCGGCTTTTATTTAATGAAGTCAACACACTGCCTGGCTTCACGGCGCACAGCAGGTACCCGAATATGATGAAGTATGTGGGCATTTCCTTCCCTGAGCTGCTTGACCGTCTCATTGAGCTGGAGACAGCAAAGGTGGCATTATGATGGAAGTAATAAGCATAAACCGCAAGCCCAGTGGGTGGAAGCATGAAAGGCAGTTGGATAGACAGCATGAAAGCCGTATACAGGTGAGCAGAGACGACGTGCATAAAGGCAGCTTAATTCTAGTGAATCAGGAAAATCCGGTGAAACAGATTGTGCCCAGCCTCAGATCGTTGCCTGCAGGTATACGTCAGGCCAGCCATGTGGAGGAGCAGCGGATCATGCTGGATAAAATGTGCATTCAGCCATTGTCTGCGCTCTTGGAGGCGTGCCAGGGGGAGGACGATATTGCCGCAGTTAGCGGTTACCGTTCAAGAGAAGCGCAAGCGAAGATATATGCGGCTTCGCTAGAGGAGAGTGGGGCTGCTTTTACAGCAAGTTATGTGGCCATTCCGGGTGCAAGCGAGCACCAAACGGGGCTTGCTGTAGACGTAGGGCTGTGCAAGGGCGATATCGATTATATACGTCCATCGTTTCCTGATGATGGCGCCAGCCGCAGATTCAAAGCGCTTGCGGCAGAGTACGGTTTTATCCAAAGATATCAGGAAAGCAAGGAAGGGATTACGGGCATCGCTTGCGAGCCATGGCATTATCGTTACGTGGGCTATCCGCATTCCATGCTTATGAAGCAGCTAGATTTGTGCTTGGAGGAGTACACGGCGTATATTCAGAGCTTCTCCTATCACCATGAGCATCTTTATGTGGAGGCGCCTTCGGCCTTCGCCCAAATCTATTATGTGGAAGCGGAAGAACAGGTAACAACGGTGCCTATTATAAGTGGAGATAGCTATCAACTATCCGGCAATAATCAGGACGGTTTTGTAGTGACGGTATTTCATCGGAAAGGCGATGGGAGCTGTGAGTAAATTTGGCTATGGCGGTGTGGACTATTTCAAGCTAGCTGCCGCGACTCGGAAACCCGCCATGCATCGAGCATGGGCAGAAATAAATTTGGATCACTTAGAGCATAATCTCAAGCAATTTAAAAAGATTACACGAGCAGGCACCCAAATAATGGCGGTTGTCAAAGCAGATGCATACGGTCATGGGAGCGTCCCGATCTCAAGGAGGCTTAATGAGGCGGGCGTTCGTTCCTTCGCAGTCGCGGAGATTGATGAAGGCATAGCCTTGCGTAAAAAAGGAATCAAAGGCGACATCCTCATTTTAGGCTATACGCCCTTAAATCGACTTCAAGAGCTGCGCCGCTACAAGCTTGCCCAGACCGTTATTAATGCAGATGATGCGGAGCGCCTTCAAGCGTTTGGTAAAAAGATCAAGGTGCATATTAAAATCAATACGGGCATGAATCGACTAGGTGAACATTACAATGACATGGAGCGTATACGTTCGATGTATAAGCATAAAAATTTGCAGGTTATGGGCACATTCAGCCATCTCACGTCTGCGGAAAGCCATCGCAAGGAGGATGTGGATTTTACGAGGCTTCAGCTAGAGCGATTCGACAGCGTGGTCGATCAGCTTACCGCCGAAGGCATCGAGCCCGGGATAACCCATATCCAGAGCAGCTACGGCATTTTAAATTATCCGGAACAGCGTTATGGAAGCGTAAGGCCGGGCATCGCCCTATATGGCATACTGAGCCAGGATAACGACCATGTGCATGCTAACGTCGAGCTGCGTCCGGTGTTAGCTCTAAAAGCGACCGTCACATTGGTAAAGGACATTCATGCAGGCGAGCCCGTCGGATACAATGGCTGCTATACGCCATCACGAGATAGCAAAATTGCAACGGTATCAATTGGCTATGCAGACGGTATCCCGCGAGAGCTGTCCCAAAATGGAGGCTGCGTACTCATACACGGCCAGCGGGCTTTAATAGTAGGGAAGATCTGTATGGATCAGCTGATGGTCGATGTTACGGCAATTGCTGAGGTTCGTCAAGGAGATACGGCAACCCTGATCGGACAAGATGGCAATGAGAGTATTACAGCTGGAGAAATCGCCCAGCGAGTAGGAACGATTACGAATGAAGTGGTTAGCGCACTCGGCAGCAGAGTCGAAAATGTATATCTTACTCATGCAGCAGAAGCGGTAAGGGCTAGAGCATACGCGCAAATAAAGGGAAAAACAAAGCTGCTTTATTAAACGTTGAAGGACTGTTCACAAGGAGCAGTCTATTTTTTGTTTTTCCAAAATAGGGAATGATATAATCGTTATAAAATTCGGGGAAAGTCCGTGACTATAGAGGCTCCAATGCTATAATGATAGAAGATATTTACAATCTTCTAATTAGGCGTGCTTTTTATTTCAACAATTGAAAGAGAGGTTCAGTAATGATTAGAGCAACGGATAACAATGAATATTATGAGCTGACCAGTCCGACAAGCCTTCCTAAGGCATCGGGATTTCTCTGGAATGAAAAAATGATGATTCATATGAATTGCCGCGGTTATGCTGTCGCCCAATTTATGCAGCCCGAGCCGGCGAAATATTCGTATGCCCCGAATTTGGAGGCGAAAACGTTTATGCAGCCGGAGCAGCCGTATTATGCTCATCACCCTGGACGTTTTGTTTATATTAAAGATGAAGAGAGCGGGGAGATTTTCTCTGCTCCCTATGAGCCGGTACGGAAATTAGCGGATAGCTATACGTTTGCAGTGGGCAAGCACGATATTCGCTGGACCATTGAAAGCGATGAGCTTTCCATTGAGATGAGCCTGCGACTGCCTAAAGCCGATGCCTTGGAGCTATGGCGCATGAAGGTCACCAATCGGTCGCAAAAGCAACGCAAAATCAGCATCTACCCTTATTTTACGGTAGGCTATATGTCGTGGATGAATCAATCTGGTGCTTACGTAGAGGACCTGCAAGGCATTGTCTGCTCAGCGGTCACGCCGTATCAGAAGTATCAGGATTACAGTAAAATAAAAACCTACAGAGACAAGACCTTTTTGCTTGCTGATCACAAGCCTGCTGCTTGGGAAGTGAATCATGAAAGCTTTGAAGGCGAAGGCGGACTTCACTCGCCATCCGCGCTTCAAGGGGAAACCCTTTCGGGCGGAGATGCGCGTTATGAAACGCCAGTGTGCGCGCTTCAATACAGATTGGAGCTGGAAGCAGGGGCTGAGCAGGATTACCGGTTTATTTTTGGCCCGGCTTTTGATGAAGCGGAGATTGAACAATTCCGCCAGCATTATTTTGTAAAGCGCAATGCCGCAGGGCAGGATGGATTCACCGCCGCTGAACAGGAGTATGCAGCCTATGTCGCCGAAGGACAAGGCAATATTCAAATTCAGACACCGGATGCCGGATTGGACAACTTCGTCAATCACTGGCTGCCGCGCCAAATGTATTATCACGGCAAAACGAACCGTCTGACGACAGATCCACAGACACGCAATTATTTGCAGGATAATATGGGCATGAGCTATATTCAGCCGCAAATTGCCAGAGACGCCTTCTTGACGGCGCTGTCGCAGCAGCATGCAAGCGGAGCGATGCCGGACGGCATTATTTTGCACCCGGATGCTGAGCTTAAATATATTAACCAGGTGCCGCATACGGACCACTGCGTCTGGCTGCCCGTATGTATGAGCACTTATCTGGATGAAACGAATGATTACAGCATTTTGGAGGAGCAGGTTGCTTTCTCAGACGATGCAAGGACGGCATCTGTGCTGGAGCATATGAACCGCGCTATGAAGTGGCTCATGCATGACCGGGATGAGCGCGGGCTCAACTACATCAATCAAGGAGATTGGTGTGACCCGATGAACATGGTAGGCTATAAAGGCAAAGGCGTGTCGGGGTGGCTTACGATTGCGACCGCTTATGCGTTCAAAGTATGGGCCGACATTTGTGAGCAGGGCGGACATGCCGCCATTGCCGCAGAGTTCAGACAAGCAGCAGATACGACGAACGCTGTAGCAAATGAGTATTTGTGGGATGGCGATTGGTACGCCCGCGGCATTACAGATGACAATGTCGTGTTTGGGATCAGCGAAGATCAGGAAGGTCGGATTTTTATTAATCCTCAAGGCTGGGCCTTGATGAGCGGAGCTGCTGATGCGGACAAGCAGGAGCGTTTGATTCGGTCGGTTCAGGAACAGCTGGAGACGCCTTACGGCGTGGAGAAGCTGGCACCGTCCTTTACCGCGATGCGGGAAGATGTAGGCCGGGTTACGCAGAAGCATCCGGGCAGTGCCGAGAACGGCGCGGTGTATAACCATGCCGCTGCTTTTTACATCTACGCTTTGTATTTGGTGGGGGAGAAAGAGAATGCTTACCGACTGCTGCGAAAAATGATTCCTGGACCCGATTCCGAGGACATCCTCAGACGGGGCCAGCTGCCTGTCTTCATTCCAAATTATTATCGGGGTGCGTATAAACAGTTTCCGCGGACGGCAGGACGCTCGAGCCATCTGTTCAATACCGGGACGGTTCCGTGGGTATATCGCTGCTTAATTGACGGGCTATTCGGCTTACAAGGCCACGCGCAAGGGCTTCAGGTGCGTCCGCAATTGCCTGCCGATTGGAACGAGGCTAGTGTGACGAGGTTATTCCGCGGAGCGGAGCTGCAGGTAAGCATGAAGCGGGATGCATCCGTTAATGGCGTAGAGGTATATGTAAATGGTGACTTAATTGAAGGAGACGTCATTAAGGATGTGCAAGCCGGAGCGAAATACGAAGTGCTGGTGAAGCTGCCGCAACAGCCTTAAGCCGACGGTATGAAGGCGTCTATAGGCGTCTATATAGAATTAGATATTTTATCTTTGATTTAGATAGAGGGGATGCCATCTATGATGAGGACTTGTACAAAATGCAATGGCACTGGTAAAGTAAGAGGCTTTTTCGGCCAAAAAATGTGTATGAACTGCAAGGGGGCAGGGCGGATAGGAAACAGCATCTTCAGTCCAACTAGCTCCTCTTCAGATGAACAGGGACAAGCAAGCTCAGAAGAGATGGAAGATGAAATCTACGTTGAATATGGCTATCAAAGCCCTGTAAGCAACCAAGGCAACAACCATAACGGTAACCAAAGCAGCAACCACAGCAGCCATAGCAGTCATGTGGAGCCGACAACTCCAAGATCCTATACGAGCTCATACGAGGATAACCATACATCTTCAAGCAGTAGCAGTAATTATGAAGAGTCGGTACCGAGAAGGTCGTATGATAGTTCTGCCAGTTCGGATAGATCCGAATCCTACGATAACTCGAATGACAACTCCTCCTCAGGCAGTAGCAGCAGCGACGATTGATTAGGCCTTGTCTGAATCAACCATAATATCTGGCATCTTTAACAGCGAATCGGCGTTGTTGAAGATGCTTTTTTACTTTCTTTATCGGGCTTTCGCCATGAAGAGCTATCATTTCTAATGGCTAGCTCTGGCAAATCATGCGTTTCATTGTTATACTGAGTCTGCATCTGTCTATTCCATTGGTTGCACAGCAGGTCTGTCAATTAATACAGGCGTAGGAGATGTTTTTTCATTTTCAGCAGGATTAGACAGCAAGCAACGGTCTCGATTTTGAGCCAACCATAAAGGAGTGATTTTTTGAGCAAGGCGAAGGGCAAGGGTGGAACAGGCAGGGGAACGGACAAGAAGGGCTGGAATCGGTGGCAGGCTAGTGCCAATAAAGCCAAAAACGCGCCTAAGCCTTATAAAAGCAAAGGGACTAAAAATCAGGATGGAGCCGCTGCTTCAGGTACTCAAAAAAGCGAGAAACCCAGCGTTTAGTCCAAAAATAAAAAACTTAAACGTTCCATATATTAACGCATAGCATGAATAATGATATTATAGAAGTAACTGAAATCTTGGGCAGCATGAAGCAGCGCTTTCCAGAAGGTTTTTTTTGAAAATATAAGCCTTTATAGGTTTCACCCTTATAAATGGACTTATATTCCACCTGCGAAACGGAAGTCTTGCCGCCAAAGGATGGCTTCAGCCGTTTACGCTTGAATGTTTAAAAGGTTTTTAAAAAGATCAGACTCCATGTATAAGGAATTTGCATGGGCCTGGAGTCGATCGCACAAATTGAAGGAGTGGTAATCTGAGAAAGCAAAAACCAATGTCATTTGACGACCTGTTGAAGGAATTGCAGGGACAGAAAACAAACCAGGAAGATCCGAACGAGGTATCATTACAGGAGTTGTTTAATGATGCATTTATGAGCAAGCATTCCAGCAGCAGCAGCTTTGGGCAGTTTTTGGAGAAAGGCAACTTTCAAGCAGAGACGCATGAGGAGATCGACAACATTCCTGATGAGCTTTTTGATCGCCATGTTGCACGTGAGACCGAGTTTGCGGATTGGAAATCCATGCTCGATACAGCCACGAAAACTTACAAAGGCAAGGCATAAGCATCAATATGAAATAGGCTGCTAATGGATAGATGAGATGAACCCACACGCCATGCTTGGTGAGTTCGTCTCATTAATTTGGCCTATGCTATGGTGCAACAGAGCGGGCAAGGCGAAAGCCAAGATCGTCGATGCAAAAGGATGGATGACTGCGACGCCTGCACGTAGCCCCACACCCCCGGGCTTCTTCAGCCCAACTGCCACCACGAAAAATACGGTACGGTCCATAAACTTTCGCATCATATAAATCCCAGCACCATTCCCACGTATTTCCGAGCATATCGTAAAGTCCCCAAGCGTTAGGTACCTTCTGTCCAACCCTATGAGTGACACCATCTGAGTTTTCATTATACCAAGCAATTTGATCGAGCTCTCCATATCTATAGCCCGAAGTATCTGCTTTACAGGCGTATTGCCACTCTGCTTCTGAAGGCAGGCGATAGCCAGTGGCATTCCAGTCGCAGCTCACCTCATTGCCATCCTCACTGATCGAATAACATTCCTGTAGACCAGCTTGCTGAGACAGCAAATTACATATATAAATCGTTTCATTCCAGGAAATGCTTACAACCGGTTTTTGAGCATGGTCAATAGCAAGCAAAGACTTGCCTGTTATTTCACAGTACAGCTCCACCGTTACAGGATGAGCTGCGAGCAGGAATGGTTTTATTTCCGCTTTCCATTCCCTTTTCGTTCGATCATCCCTTAAATCGATATCACCCGCTTGTATTTGGACCATGGGATAATCCATAAAACGCTTTATTTTCTCAGGCACATTCCATCACTCCCCTCTAAATCCCCTGTATTTTCAATGCCTCAAGAAATGGTGCCCTTTCTGTAGGCACGAGGTGTACAGCCAATTTCCCGTTTAAACATGCTGCAAAATTGCGCATCATTGGCAAAGCCTGCATCGGCGGCAATTTCAGAAATGTGCATCTGCGTGCTTTTGAGCAGCGATTTTGCATATTCTAGACGTTTTAGCAAAATATATTGTAGAGGCGCGATGTTGTAGCGTTCCTTAAAAAGATGGCGGAAGCGGTCATAGCTGTAACCAGACATGCCAGCTAGCAGCTCAACGGTGAGCTTCTGTTTATAATGATCATCCATATATTGCAGGACATATTTGACCCGGTCTTCTGACGGATGGGGTGTTTTTCGGTTTCCAAAAATTTGCTGAAGTGGTGGAAGCAGCTCATTAAGGAGTACATTCAACGGTTCGCTGTCGGTTCTCGGGCGGATGAAAAACTCCTCTTTGATGCGCCATAAAAGCTTTAAAATCGTATGGTTTGCATCGTCGTCATAAATGCCGCTTAATCCTTTTAGCTCCGCTTCAGGCGCATTAAAACCAATAAACAGCACCTCACCCTCCAGCTCATGAATCTCGCTATGAATATGCCGAGGGGCGATGAGGGCAATCGTATGGTCTTTAAAGCGATATTTCCGTCCTGCAATTACGGCGGGACCCGTACCGCGAATATAATAAACAAGCTCATAGCATTCATGCTGATGAGGAGGGATGTTAGTATTTCTCTCATGTATGTCATTTGCCAAATACAATAATCGATTCATAACAGCCCTCCTTCGCGTGTTTGTAGCCGAATCGTATAAAAAGTTGACCGAATCGAGATAATTATTTGATTTCGAATTTGTTATGATCGTATCATCCCGAACAAGCTATTCGTAAAAGCGTACCTTTATTATAACCTATTTATTTTCTACATTACACTTGGGGTAAGCATTCTTTTCAGGACAGCAAGCGCGGGCGGCTGGTTTCAAAGTGAACACGTCTTTTAATCGACAGAGAGTGGGGGAACAGAGAATGAAGAAAAATGTGATGGCATTACTCATGGTTTCGGTTCTATTGGTGCTGGCAGCTTGTGGTGGAGGAAATACGGGTACAAGCAGCGGCAATTCAGCAGGCTCAGGTAATACAGGCGGGGATAAGAAGCTGAAGGTTGTTCTGCTCATACCGGGCACACTCGGCGACAAATCCTTCTTTGATGCAGCGAACAAGGGATTGACGCTTGTTAAATCCGAATTGGGCGCCGACACGAAAGTGATTGAAATGGGAACAGACAAAACGAAGTGGGAACCTACTTACCAAGATATAGCTGCACAGGACTGGGATATTGTTATCTCCGGCGGCTCTGAAATTACCGAGATATTTAATGCAACCGCAGAAACGTATCCGGACAAAAAATTCATCAACTACGACACGGATATTGAAGAAACACCAGCTAACGTGTATGCGATGTCTTACGCAACGAACGAGGTTTCCTTCCTTGCTGGCGCAGTAGCTGCGATTGCAACGAAATCCGATATTCCGAATGCGAACAAGGATAATGTGATTGGCTTTGTTGGCGGCATGGATATTCCCGGCATTAATGCATTCTTGGTTGGTTATATCCAAGGCGCACAATACGTCGATCCTGCCATTAAAGTAGCGGTTTCCTATGCGGGTGATTTCGTTAACCCGGCGAAAGGCAAGGAGCTGTCGCTGATCCAGTACAATTCCGGTGTTGACGTTATTTTCAACGTGGCTGGCGCTACGGGCCTAGGCATCTTCGATGCAGCGAAAGACAAGAAGCGTTACGCGATTGGTGTTGACTCTGACCAAGGTTCCCTGCTTAAGGAAACGGATAAAGAAAAAGCGGATCTGATCGTAACGTCTGCTATCAAAAAAATCGACACCGCTATTCTTGGCGCAGTGAAGAAAACACAAGATGGCACGCTCGAATATGGACAACGCCAAGTGCTCAGCTTTGATCAAGATGGCGTAGGCATTGCTGAAAATGACATATACAAATCCATCTTCACAGCGGATATGCAGAAGCAAGTGGAAGACATTAAGCAAAAGCTGGCTAAACAAGAAATTAAAGTAGACAATGCGATGGGCATGGAAACTTCGCAAATCGAAGCGATCCGCAATGCCGTTAAACCATAATAACGATAAGCAAGGTTTAGTGCAGTTGGTCATTCTTCTCTTTCCATCAGGAAGAAGGCCAGCTGCCTCTTTATAATGACCTCCGAAAGGTAAAGGGGTTTTACGATGATGCCGAATCAGCTGCTCGAAATGAAAAATATTACGAAGGTTTATCCGAACGGGGTTGTCGCCAACCAGAACGTACAGTTTTCGCTGGCTGAGGGCGAGATTCACGCGATTGTCGGTGAAAATGGTGCTGGCAAATCCACGCTGATGAAAATGATGTTCGGCATGGAAGAGCCGAGCGAAGGCGAAATCCTTCTTCGAGGCAAGCAGGTATTGCTCGCTTCGCCACAGGATGCGATAGACCATGGCATCGGCATGGTCCATCAGCATTTTATGCTGGTGCCTTCGTTCACCGTCGCGGAAAATATGGTGCTGGGCATGGAGCCGAAGAAAGGTGTCAGCATTAATTACAATGAAGCGGTGCGGATGACAGAAGAGATGAGTAAAAAGTATAATCTGCTCGTTAATCCGAAGGCGAAGGTCGAGGACCTCAGCGTCGGCATGAAGCAGAAGGTCGAAATTTTGAAGGCACTGCTGCGTGGCGCCGAAATTCTTATTCTCGATGAGCCAACCGCCGTATTGACACCGCAGGAAACCGAGGAGCTGTTTCGCGAGCTGACGCAGCTTAAGCAGCAGGGGCATACGATTGTGTTTATTTCCCATAAGCTGAAGGAAGTTAAAGCGATCTGTGACCGGATTACGATTATGCGCGCGGGCAAAAGCGAAGGTGTTTTTTGGACGAAGGATGTTACTGAGCAGGAAATTTCCAAGCTGATGGTCGGCCGTGACGTTGTGCTGAGGTATGACAAGGAGAAGAAGCCTTACGGGGCGCCGATTCTGTCTGTTACTGATTTTTCATTGGCGGATGAAACGGGCAAGGCGCTGCTGGACAAGGTAGCCTTCAAGGTGCGCGGCGGTGAAATCGTTGGCATCGCTGGAGTCGAGGGCAATGGGCAAACCCAACTCGTTGAAGCGTTAACGGGCAGTTTATCTGTGCGCGGCGGAAATGTGGCTGTTAAGGGCACGGATATTCAAGGCTATGATATTCGCAAAATTCGCTCGCTCGGCGTTTCCTATATTCCGGAGGATCGCATGCGTCAAGGCGCAGCCAAGGATGCGAGCATTTCTGATAATTTAATTTCTACGCAATACAATACGAAAGCGATGAACAATGGCCTCTTTTTGAAAAGTAAAAAAATAGCCAAGCTTGCGACCACTCTCATTGAAGAGTTCCGCGTGCGCTGCTCGGGCCCGAATCAGCCGATAGGCATGCTTTCAGGCGGCAATATGCAGAAGGTCGTCGTCGCTCGGGAATGCTCGACAGCGCCGGATTTGCTCATTGCCGAGCAGCCGACACGCGGCGTCGATATCGGGGCAGCCCAATTTATTCATCAGAAGCTGATTGAGCTTCGGGATGGCGGCAGCGGTGTGCTGCTTATTTCCGCAGATTTGAATGAAATATTGGAGCTGAGCGACAGCCTGCTCGTTATGTATGAAGGACAAATTGTCGCTTATTTGGAAGAGCCGTCAGCGGTAAGCGAGGAAGAGCTCGGACTGTACATGCTGGGCCTTAAGCGCCAGGACGAGCAGCAAATCAGGAGGGCCGTGGAAGCATGAAGGTAAAATATTTTGAAGTCATCCGTACAACAGCGGTCATTCTGATTGCGCTTGTTCTCGCTTTTATTATTATCTCTATTGTCAGCGAGCAGCCGCTGGAGAGCATTCGCATCTTCCTATGGGAGCCGCTGAATACGAAGGGGCATATCGGCAACATCATTGAAATGGCGATTCCGCTCATGTTCACAGGACTTGCGGTATCGCTGCTGTTTAAAGCGAATTTATTCAATCTCGGAGCGGAAGGGCTGTTTTATTTTTCCGGGGTAGTTGCAGCGTCGCTGGCGATTCATCTTAGTCTAAACAGCTTTGTGCATCCGATTGTGGCCATCCTTGCTGGGTCGCTCGTCGGTGCGGTGTTATCGGCTATTCCGGGTATTCTCAAGGCGAAATGGAATGTAAATGAGCTCGTCAGCTCGCTGATGTTCAACAATATTTTGTTTGGCATTGGGCTTTATATTTTGAACTATAAGCTGCGCGATGCCCAGGCCTTCGCAGCTGTATCCTTCAAGTTTGAGAAAACAGCCATGCTTACCAAGCTGATACCAGGCACGCGTATTCATACGGGACTGATTATCGTGCTTATGCTGATCGTGGCGGCGCATTATTTTCTGTACAAAACCAAATGGGGCTATGAGCTGAGAATGACGGGGGCCAATCGCGAATTTGCGGGCTACTCCGGCATGAAGACGGCCAAGGTCATCATTATCGTACATTTAATTGCTGGCTTTATTGCGGGCATGGGCGGTTCGGTCGAGGTGCTGGGCATGTACAATCGCTTCCAGTGGTCGTCGCTGCCGGGCTACGGTCTTGATGGTGCTCTTGTAGCGATGCTGGCGAAAAACAATCCGTTATCGGTCATCGGCGCAGCGCTCTTCCTCGCTTATATTCGAATTGGAGCCGACCAGATGGCGCGTTTCTCCGATGTGCCTGCGGAAATGATTTCGATTGTGCAGGCGATTATTATTTTGCTGATTTCGGCAGAGCAGTTTTTGAAGTTCTGGAAAAATCGGATGCTGCTCAAGGAGGCACAGCGTAATGTCTAGTTTGTTTGATGTCATTTTTACGACTGAATTTGCGTTTTCTGTCCTCCGGGTAACAACTCCGATTTTGTTCGCGGCATTAGGAGCACTCATTTCCAACCGTGCAGGTATTATCAATATCGGGCTTGAGGGCATTATGCTGGTGGCCGCCCTTTCAGGCGTAGTGGTCAGCGCTTATACAGGCAGCTCATGGGTTGGGCTGATGGGTGCCGTAATGGCGGGTACGCTGATTTCTGGCATATTGGCTTTTTTCACCCTGCACTTCAAAACGCATATTATTCTCGGCGGGGTAGCGATCAATATGTTCGCCTCTGGGGGAACTGTATTTATTTTGTATTTGCTCAGCGGTGACAAAGGCTCCTCGACCTCGCTTCCGAGCAAGGTGCTCCCTAGCGTGGACATTCCGCTGCTTAAGGATATTCCGGTGCTGGGACCGATTTTCTCGGGCCATAATGTATTGACCTATATGTCGATCCTTGCTGTTTTTGTTGTGTATTACATGCTGAAAAGAACACCGCTCGGCCTGCGCATTCGTTCAGTAGGCGAAAATCCGCAGGCTGCCCAGTCCGTTGGGGTCAGCGTAGTGAAGGTGCAGTATACGGCGCTGCTGCTGAGCGGCTTTTTCGCAGGACTTGGCGGCGCTTATATGTCGATGGGCTACCTCTCGCTGTTCACGCGGGATATGACCGCTGGCCGGGGCTGGATTGCGATTGCCGCGGAGTCGATGGGGCGCAGCACAACGGTCGGCACGACGCTGACGTCGCTATTGTTTGGCGCGGCGGATGCGCTAGCCAATGCGCTTCAGGTGCTTAAAATTCCGGCAGAGCTGATCGGCACACTCCCTTACGTCACAACCGTTATCGGTCTCGTCGTATACGCGGTCAGCGAATCCCGTAAAAGAAATAGGAAGCTTAAAAGATTGGAGAAAAAGTCGTAGTGGAGTAGAAAGGGCCGATTGGAGAAACGAAAGTGTTCGCTTAAGCTTTCCGTAGGAAAGCAGCATCGTAAGCATCTTCTTTTGTCCTTGAAATTCTACCTTAGAGGTTAATTCATAGAAATTCAAGGGCAATGGCGATCGGAAACGGTCCTTTATACGCAACATAGACTCTTTTTCACCAAAATTTTAAACGAAAGTGAAAGGATGATGAATACGATGGCTAGACCGATTATTATCGATTGTGATCCTGGGCATGATGATGCGATTGCGATTTTGCTCGCGCTTGCGAGTCCGCAGCAGTTGGAGGTAAAAGCGATTACAACGGTTGGCGGCAATCAAGTGCTGGAGAAAATTACGAACAACGCGCTGAAGCTGCTCAGCTTTATAGATAAAGATATTCCGGTTGCGAAAGGCGCGCCCGGACCGCTTCTAGGCAAGCTCGTAACTGGAGAAGAGGCGCATGGCGATTCCGGTATGGACGGCCCAGATTTGCCGCCTTCCCGTTTCAAGCCGGTCAATAAACATGCGATTGAGCTGATGGTTGAGGTGATCCGTTCCTCGGAGCAGAAGGTCACGCTCGTGCCAATCGGCCCGCTGACGAATATTGCGTTGCTGCTGAAAGGTTTCCCCGATGTAAGGGAGAAAATCGAGCAGATCTCCCTTATGGGCGGAGGTATCAGCTACGGTAATGTGACGTCAACGGCTGAGTTCAACATTTACGTTGACCCTGAGGCTGCAAGAATCGTGTTCGAATCGGGCGTCCCGATTACGATGAGCGGACTGGATGTGACCGATAAGGCAGCTATTTATCAGGAGGATATTGAAGCGCTGAAGCAGCGCGGCGAGGTATCCCATATGGTGGGCGAGCTGCTGGACTTCTATTCCATCTACAGCCGCAAGCTGGGCTTTGAGGGCAGCTCGCTGCATGATCCGTGCGCGATTGCTTGGCTGCTTCACCCTGAGCTGTTCCAAAGTGAAAGCTATTACGTCTCGATTGAGACGGACGGCAGGGTGACGAGAGGCATGACTGTGGCAGACCGCCGTAAAAAAACGGATGAAACGGCGAATGTGCAGGTGCTGATGGATGTGGACCGTGAAGCTTTTATTAAGCTGATTTTTGACGCTCTTGCTGTGCATGATGAGAACGCCAAAGCTCGGAAAGGGCAGGCTTAATTATGGCAGGCTGGGATAAGCTTCAGGAAATTGTCCGGTTTGAAATTATTCAGCGCGGGGAAGAAGGCTGCAACGTAGACGGCTTCGCGGAAAAGCTGGCCGCAGCGGGTGAAAGCCATGACGCGCTTATGAAGATTTATAACGAGCTGTCGGCACTGGACGTGAGCGTGGATTTTCCTTATGAGGAGCCCTCCGATTTGGAGGCGATCCGTAGGCTGCGCCCCGAAGGGCCAAGAACGCTGGCATCGAATTTGACCGATGAGCAGTGGCTGGACAAGTTTTACGGGGCTTGGCTCGGACGCAGTGTTGGCTGCGCGCTCGGCAAGCCAGTGGAGTTTTGGGATTATTTATATGGAAAAGACGGTCGTCCGGGCTGGGAAAATATTGAGCTGTGGTTCCGCGGCGCTGACGCTTGGCCGATTAAAGGCTATACGCCGGGCGAATCGACAGCAAGAGAGCAGTATGGGCTGGGGCTGAATGATTGGTCGCCTATGAGCACAAGCGAGACGATTCAGTATATGGAAAGCGATGATGATATTCGCTATACGGTACTAGGACTTTTGCTGCTGGAGCAAAAAGGTCTGGCTTTCGACTCTTGGGACATCGGCAAGCTTTGGCACAAAAACCTGACCTACAGCCAGGTTTGCACAGCAGAGACGCAGTCTTATTTGAATTTTGCCCATGAGACCTCTCATCTAAATGGGGACAAGCCTGACGATTGGGCTGATCGCCTAGAGCGAGTGCGGATGCATATGAATCCTTATAGAGAGTGGATCGGCGCACAAATTCGTGCAGACGGGCTGGCTTACGGCGTAGCCGGAAAGCCGGAGCTCGCGGCAGAGCTTGGCTGGCGCGATGCTTCCTTCTCACATGTGAAGAACGGCATTTATGGCGAAATGTTCGTCGCTGCGATGATCGCCGCTGCTTTCGTTGAGAAAGACAACAAGCGTATTGTCGAGATTGGACTCAGCGAAATCCCGGCCACGAGCAGACTTGCTTATGATGTGCGCAAAGCGGTAGCCATTGCCGAGGAGGCAAGCAGCGACCGCGAGCTGGTGAGCCGCATTTGGGAAGCGTTCAGCCATTATGATGCTGTGCATACGAATAATAATGCAGCGCTGGTAGCTGCGGTGCTCGTGTATGCAGGCGATGATTTCGAGAAGGCTGTAACGACGGCCGTGTATGGCGGCATGGACACCGACTGCAACGGTGCGACGGTCGGCTCGATTATGGGCGCAAAGCATGGCGCAGCGGCGCTGCCGAAGTCATGGATTGAGCCGCTGAATGATACGCTGTATGCGGAGCTGAGCGGCTTTCATCCGATTGCGATCTCCGAGGTTGCGCGGCGGAGCTATGAGGTTTTTCGAAAAATTGAGGCGGAATTGAATCATTCATAAATATAGCGAAAAAGGCATTGGAGGGCGTTGTCCTACCAATGTTTTTTTATGGAAAGGGCAGCATAATAGAAATTATATTGACAGTGAAATCTTGGAAATGATAGAATTCATATTAATCCCGTTTGATAACTTTGTTTTCGGAAGTTCAAACAACAACGTTGTATTAATCTTGCCAATTGACAGCATCAAATAGGAGTGGGATAATAGCTTCGACTCTACCAATATTGGGTGATTTATACAATGTGAATAAGGGAGATATGTTTCAATGAAAATTCATCTGCCGCTAGCTGATTCACCTATTTATGGCTATTTGCACCACGCGTATTTGTTCGGTATTATTGGACATTCCGAAAGCTTCCAACCGTGGCTGCACAGCTATTACACCCAATTATTTTGTGCAAAAGATTTCGTAGAGCTAGCCTGTCCGGTGAATTTCTATCAATTGGACAATTGCCCGCTGCGGGAGACCCAGGCGATATCCCGTTCACTCCTCATTTCCTTAACGGACATCCACCGTTTTATTCACACGAGTCTTGAACAAGGCTATCATGTTCTCTCTTTCATCAATGAGTATTATATGCCCTACAGTGATTTTTTTGGCGTGAGGAATTTTACGCATGATCTGTTGATTAGCGGTTACGATAGCGAGGCGCAGAGCTATCTGGTGACTAATTTCGTAGACGGCAAATATCAGACGTTCTCCGTTTCCTATGATGATTATGAGAACGCATTCAACAATGCGGCCTTTTATGACGAATACGGCAATTACGAAGAATACAAGACACGAATTTGCCTATACCGTGCCACCGATCACAAGTATGTGTTCTCGGCAGACGCCGTTATCTATTTTCTTGAAGATTATCTCAGCGCTACGAATCGTCTGAAAACCATGTTCCACACCGAAAGCAATCTGGCGTTCGGCATGGATGTATACCGATACATTGCGGAGGAGCAAGTAAAGGTAACCGAAGGAACCCGTGCGCCCGATGGCCGGCCGCTGCATATTTTGTGGGAGCATAAGAAGTGCATGCGTGCTAAAATCGAATATATGCTGGTTCAAGGCTACATCAAGGACGAAACGCTGTTAGCTGGCTATGAGCCAATCGAGCGGGACGTTAATCTTGGGCGGGTAGCCTTTATGAAATATAGACAGACCAGCAACCATGATATTATTCATTCCATTAACAATAATCTGAACCGGATTAAAGAGCAGGAACAAGAGGTTCTGAACCGCCTGCATGATGAAATGCTAGCTTGCAGGAGCTATTTTCCAAAAGCAGATTGGGTGCGAGTTTAGAATGGATGAGGAACGGAATTAAAATGGACTGAAAATATTTTCTACATAAGGAGACTTAACGATGGCTAATGTTCAAACGTTTAAGGCAACAGCGCATTTACAGGATGGGGTTAAAGTCAAAGCGACAGCGAGACAGTTCGAATTGACGATAGATGAGCCGAAGAGTCTCGGAGGAACGGATACGGGGATGAATCCTGTAGAAGCGCTGCTTGCCTCATTAGGCGCATGCCAGTCTATTGTGGCCCGGGTTTATGCTCCCAAGTTTGATGTAAAGCTTGACGATTTCCAAGTTGAGGTTGAAGGCGACCTGGATCTCGATGGTTTTTTCAATAAAAGCGAGGTTCGCCCGGGCTATTCCGACATCCGTTATACGTTTAAAATCAAAACGGATTCGCCTAAGGAGAAGGTGGATGCCTTCGTTCGATTTTTGGAGAGCAAATGCCCAGTAGGGGATACGATTGCTAACCCGGTTCATATGAAATTAGAACAGATTATTATTGAAAATACCGAGTCGGCTGCGCTGTAAGCTGTTTACGCTGTTTTTGTGAAAAGAATAAAGCCCGTGGTCTCTTATGAGATCGCGGTTTTTTTCTAGGCTGTGTGCAAGCCGGAGCCAGATCGCTGCTAATTGCCTAGCGCTTATTCTAGACCAATCTCGTCTAATGATCCGAGGTTTGAGAAACGCAGCATGCGATAGCGACTGGAAACAATTTTACTGTGGCTGCTGTGAGTACGTTTGCTGTGCGTGCTGTTGTTGCGAGTACTGTGGCTGAAAGCACGCAGCTCTGAAGGCACCCTCCTATTTTTGAAGGACACAGATTCCGCTATTCAGGCTTTTTCCCGGATTTCAGGTCGCACGCGGACAGGAAATCCGCTATTGTCCTCCTCAACCTGTCAAAATGGCTAATATCAGCGCATTAGCGTCTCCTGAGTCCGCAGCCTGTGCCATAACCCGTGATTCTATCGAAATAACGGTTGCTGTGTCCACCAAGTATATGCTTGTACAGGGAGCACCCTCCTGAAACGAAGAGCATGAATTTAGCTCACATACATATGGACCTATGTCCCTGTTTAAGGTCTAATTGCTGATGAAAAAAATGATTTTAATAGTATAATTTATTGTATACGTATATCCATTGCAACAACAAAGCGATCCCTTTAGTACCTTCCTTGTAAATTGAACGGATTTTTGAATTAATGAATGGAAAGGAGCTTAATTATGGACGATAAGCAAACGACTTTTGAAACCATCGATGAATATATCGCGGGTCATTCGCAAGAAATTCAAGCGCTGCTGCAGGAGATGAGGAAGGTCATCAAAGAGGCGGCACCGGAAGCGACGGAGAAAATCAGCTACCAAATGCCGACGTTTGCGCTGCATGGCAATTTGGTGCATTTTGCGGCGTACAAAAACCATATTGGGTTTTATCCTGCTCCGAGAGGCATTGAAGCTTTCAAAGAGGAATTGTCCGTGTATAAAGGGGCAAAGGGCTCTGTTCAGTTTCCTTTGGACAAGCCACTTCCTTATGAACTAATCGGCAGAATCGTTGCATTTAGAGTGGCTGAGAATATCAAAAAAGCACAAGAGAAGCACAGCAAGAAAAAATAAATGGCTGAACGCCGAAAAATCGGGGGCAACTAACGAGATGGATCTTTCACAGCAGCTATCGGACATTCATGATATTGAACAATCGCTAAAGCTTACTTTTCCAGCAGCGTATAAGGCTTTTCTGACAACGGATGAGAGGCAAGCCGCTAATCCTAATACAGAATATGACCTCGTCGATTTTAACGGCTATACGGCTTGGGGCATTCGTTTTATTAAGCTGGATGCCTCCTATCCTGAAAATCTCGAAGCGATCGCAGAGGTTGTTCTTCAGCCGCGCAAATTAATTCCATTCGCTTGGAGCATCAGCAGCGGAGACTGGCTTGTTTTTGATTATCGCGAGTCCGATGAGAATCCTGCCCTTTTATATATCGATCATGAAATGGCTCTTTGTTTAGAGGATGCGGAGTCGGAGGCGCAAAGCGAGAACATAACGGTCGAAGAAGTGATGGAAGGTAATCTATCCGTCTTGTGTGAAAATTTCGAGATGTTTCATGCTGCGTTGAAGCTTGAGGTTTAAAGATATATCCGATAGCGATCTCCTATATAACCACCGATTAAATCGAGAACAGGAATGGATTCCACAGGGCAGGCTTTATATTTATGCGCCGGATGCGGGTGAAGCTTATTTTTTGATATGACGGCTTAGGACGGGGAGAACGAAGGCGAGGTCATGCGCGAGGACTGCCACGGTGGAGATGTCGAAGTCTACGCGCAATCGTTCGCCCCGTTTCTTGAGAAGCTAATCGACGAGCGCTCCTAACCTATCTGTAACAGCAGCTATTAGTTTTTTAAAATATAAGCGGAGTATAAGTTTCCCCCTTATACTGCGCTTATATTTCACCGCGAAACGTTAGCTTTACCGCCAGAGGACGGCTATCGGCCGTTTACGCTTGTTCAGCGAAGGATTGTCCTTTGGCGGCGAGAGCTTCCCGGATGATCCTTATTGCTTTAGGTCCTACCCCGTGCAGCTTCAGCACCTCGGCCTCGGTAAGTTTAGTGAATTGCTCCAGCTGCAAGTATCCTGCTGCGGTGAATGCGCGTGTTGCAGGTTTACCGACATTGGGCAAATCGCTTGCCTTCTCTTGATCAGGCAACAGATTGGATGATTCCACGTAGATCACTCCTTATAAAATGTAGGCTTTCCTTGATACCTAACATTCGGGAAAGCCTTTAAGATTTCCTCCCTTCCGATGAGCCATTCGTACGATTTCACAATCAACCATTGTATATGAGAATCATTATCACTTATAATAGAAGGACAAGAACAATCGATGTGGATCGACATGGGTGCATACTAGCAGCATGAGGAAAGGAAGGATAGGGCACGGTGAATCAGAGTGAGCATATATTGCTGTGGAACCAGGCCTCCATTCGCGTGATGGACGTGCGGCATACGATGATGGAGCGAGGAGAGGAGCTGCGTTCTTATCGTCTTCCGGCGAGCGCTTTTCTGTACACGACTCGTGGAAATGCTGAAGTGCGGCTGGATGGCAAGACGGTGCTGGTGGAGCGTTTTCATGTGCTGCATGGCGGGAAAGGCATGTGTCTGGACATTGTGCCAGATGATTTGTTGGAATATTACCTGATTTTGTACAAAGCGGTTCTGCCGCTGCCGAGCCGTCAGGAGCTAGTTCAGCTGATGGAGCAGCATAATCCGTTTCAGCTGCAATACAGCTTTGTTTCCCGTCAGCCCATTGCTTTGCTCGATAAAATACAACGCATGGAGCGGGAATGGCAGCATCCGAACGTGCTGGATCAACTATATATTAAGACGCTGTTTTACCAATTTATCCATGAATTATTTCAGCAGCTTTCCAATCAAGACATCCATGTGCAAAAAGCGGACTACGTCTCGCAAGCCATTCGCTACATGCAGGAGCATTACGCGAAGCGCATAGCTCTGGATGAGCTTGCTGAGCTGCTGGATTGCAGCGTCAGCTATTTGTCCCGCAAGTTCAAGCAGGCGATTGGACAAAGTCCGATCGACTATTTGATTGCGCTGCGCATCGGCAAGGCGAAGGAGCTGCTGCTTGGAACGGAGGCGACGCTGCAGGAAATAGCCGAAAGCGTCGGCTTTCCGGACGACAGCTATTTTAATCGCATTTTCAAAAAGCATACCGGCATGTCGCTGGGGCAATACAAAGCGAAGGTTCAAAATAATCCTGTACCCGGTTCAAGATATGCCCTTGTCCCGCGGAGGCTCAAACGGTATAGTGAGTATGGTTATGAAAATCATTCTCACTACAAGGAAGAGGGGCCTTTATTTATGTACAGAGAATCAAAAATATCCATGATGGCAGCGGTGCTTATTTGCTTTACACTGCTGCTTAGCGCTTGCGGAGCAGGCACATCCAGCACGAACGCGACGACAAATACGAGTTCGGCTTCACCAAGCAGCAATGCGGCAGCTTCGACGCCAGCCGCTACCGATACGGCTACAGCAGATGCTTCCCGCGTCATCAAGCATGCGATGGGCGAAGTGACCTTGACGGGAACGCCGGAGCGCGTCGTTATTTTGACGAATGAAGGAACAGAGGCGCTGCTTGCGGTAGGCATTAAGCCGGTGGGCGCGGTTCAATCGTGGGTCGGCGATCCGTGGTACAAGCATATTAAAGATGAAATGGCGGATGTGACGGTTGTAGGCGATGAATTGCAGCCGAACATCGAGCTGATTGCCAGCCTGAAGCCGGATTTAATTATCGGGAACAAGGTAAGACAAGAGAAAATTTATGAGCAGCTGAACCAGATTGCACCTACAGTATTTGCCGAGGATCTGGCTGGCGATTGGAAAATTAACTTCAAGCTGTATATTCAAGCGGTGAATAAACAGGATGAAGGCGACAAAGCGATGGAGGAATTTGATAAGCGCGTCGCTGAGGTAAAAGCGAAAATTGGCGATAAAGCGGCAACGAAAGTGTCCGTGGCCCGCTTCTCGGCTTCCCAAGTGCGCATTTACCAGAAGCAGACGTTCTCTGGTGTGCTTCTTGAACAGCTCGGCTTTGCTCGTCCAGAATCACAGGATGTGGATTCCTTTATTGAAGTGATGTCCAAAGAAAGCATTCCGAAGATGGACGGGGACGTATTGTTCTACTTTGTAACAGAAGCGGCAGGAAAGACGGATGCGGCTAAAGTAGTGGAAGAGTGGATGAATGATCCGCTGTTCAAAAACCTTGATGTAGTGAAAAATAACAAAGTCGTTCAAGTAGATGAGGCGATTTGGAATACAGCCGGAGGCTTCAAGGCGGCTAATCTACTGCTGGATGAAATTGTAAAATATTTCGACATTCAATAAAGAGACTGAAACAAATGAGCAGGCTGACGTCATTTTTATTGGCGTCGGCTTCTTTTATTGAGGAAAGACAGGAGGAAAAGCGATGTCTAAGTGGATGGAGAGACCAGGCAGCAAGCTTGCTGTTCTCGCAGCAGGAGTCGTTATTTTGCTTATTTGCATGCTAGCGAGCGTACTGTTTGGGCTCCAGCAATTTGGCTTAAAAGAATTGTGGCTCGCCTACAGCCAGTTCGATGGCTCGAACGAGCATCTAATTTTGACTCATACCCGCGTGCCTCGTACGCTTATTGCGGCGGTAGTAGGAGCGAGCCTTGCGGTGGCTGGCGCTATTATGCAGGTGCTGACGCGCAATCCGCTTGCGTCGCCGTCGATTTTCGGCATTAATTCCGGTGCGGTGCTGTTTATTGTTGTTGGGCTTGCCTTGTTCGGCTCGTCGCTGACGATGAACCATATGATTGGACTTGCTTTTATAGGAGCGGCGGTCACAGCTGTGTTCGTCTATGCGCTTGGCATGCAGGGAAGAGGAGGCTTTGAGCCGATTCGGCTCACCTTAGCGGGAGCTTGTGTAGCGGCATTTGCGAGCTCGGTTACCTCGGGCCTTATTTTAATCAATAAGCAGTCGCTTGAATCGGCGTTGTTCTGGATGATCGGCTCGGTGTCAGGAAGGGAGCTGAACCATCTTGTGATGGTGCTACCGTACATAATCGCCGGGCTGCTGCTCGCGTTCCTGCTCTCGGGCTCCTTGAATGTGATGGCACTCGGAGACGATAATGCGAAGGGGCTCGGGCAGCGTCTGATGCTGATCCGCCTTCTGTGCACGGTGGCTGTCGTGCTGCTTGCCGGCAGTGCCGTTTCTGCTGCGGGGCCGATTGCTTTCATCGGTCTGGTTATTCCTCATTTATGCCGGGCGCTGGTTGGAAATGATCACCGCTGGCTGCTTCCCTACTGTGCAGTCGCCGGGGCTTTGCTGCTGGTGGCGGCCGATCTGCTGTCCAGATTCGTGCTCCTGCCGAAGGAGGTTCCAGTAGGCGTTGCAACGGCGCTTATTGGCGTGCCGTTCCTGATTCATGTGGCGAGGAGGAAGAAATATGCCTAAGCAGCGCACAGGGAAAAATATTTTGATTTTGCTTACGTTAAGCCTCATTCTCGTTGGTTTAAGTATTTTATGCTTATCGCTGGGCAGCGTCGCTATTCCGGTTAAAGAAGTGCTGCTGTCGCTGCTGGGCCGCAATACGGAGGACAGCGATTTAATTATTATGCAGTTTCGATTGCCTCGCATTTTAGCCGCCTTGCTCATTGGTGCAGCGTTAGCGGTAGCAGGCTCCTTGCTACAAGGCGTCATTCGCAATTCGCTGGCATCGCCGGATTTGCTTGGCGTAACGGGCGGGGCCTCTGTTGCAGTGGTCGGCTTTATGACGTTGTTCACCGGCTACAGCATCCACTTCGTTCCGGTTATTGCGATTTTGGGCGCTTTTGTGGCGGCGGCTCTGAACTACGGTTTGGCCTGGAAAAAAGGCGTCTCCACGCTGCGGCTCGTGCTGATCGGCATCGGCATATCGACGGCGATGAGCGCTCTTACGATGTTTCTGCTCATTAGCGGTCCCGCTTATTTGGCGGCGCAGGTGCTGAACTGGATGACGGGCAGTATTTACGGGACGAACTGGTCGTATATTAAAGCGCTATGGCCGTGGGTCGTTGTGTTTATTCCTTTGGCGCTGCTTTTTGCCAAGGAATTGAATGTGCAAGCCTTGGGCGAGGACGTCGCGCGCGGCTTGGGAAGCCGGCTTCAGCTAAGCCGCTTGCTGCTGCTGTTCTTTAGTGTGGCTCTGGCCGGGGCGGCTGTCGGCATTGCCGGAACGATCTCTTTTATCGGGCTGCTTGCGCCTCATATGGCTAGGAGACTTGCGGGGCATTCGTATGCAATGGTCATCCCGGTGTCTGCGCTGCTGGGCGCTATTGTTTTGCTGCTTGCCGATTTGGCAGGGCGCATGCTGTTTATGCCGCTTGATATTCCCGCAGGGGTATTCACGGCAGGAGTCGGGGCTCCGTTTTTTATGTATTTGCTGTTTAAGCGCAAGGCTGGTGTTTAGCCATCCGGATAAGATTGTCATGCAGGCACTTGAGCACCGAAAGGCAGCTTCGGGCCTGGCATTTTGCCGGACACAGGAGCCGCTAGTCTAACCGAAGCATGGGTTATCGTATTGGCCGCGGACTCAGGAGACGTTAATGCGCTGCACAATGCTATTCTGACAGGTGGATGAAGGTGATAACGGCTTTCCTGTCCGCTTATGCCCTGAAATGGGCTCAAAAACCAGCATAGCGGAACCTCAGTCCTTCAAAAAAATCAGCAACTGGAACGGCCTGCTTTCACTTTCAGATTCAACTAGC
Source organism: Paenibacillus sp. J31R34 (assembly GCF_059383715.1). Classification (NCBI taxonomy): domain Bacteria; kingdom Bacillati; phylum Bacillota; class Bacilli; order Caryophanales; family Paenibacillaceae; genus Paenibacillus; species Paenibacillus sp. J31R34. Next base: position 350,973 of record NZ_JBXENU010000002.1, on the reverse strand, counting down.
TTCGAGGCAGCTTGCGCTTTTTTGGCTGCGGGGCTATGCTGAATTTAAAGATTTGTATCAGGGAGATGAAGCAATGCTGACGTTGCAATGTACGAAAAAGCTCGAGAGCGAGCTTGGAATGATGGATTTTGTGGCAGTGCCGACGGCGGGAGATCCGCTATTTGGCTGGCATGCTCATCTGTTTTTGCTGAATCGCAAGAAATGCGTGTTGGTTATGAATAATGAGACCCGATATAACTTTGTGCTGCATGGCTTGAAAAAGCAGGATTTCAAACGATTCCATGAGCTTGTAGTCGAGAGCATCACTGAAAATTTGCTTGCTGATAAAGCGGACAAGCAGGTTATAGAACGCTATATGCAAAGTACTGATGCATTCAGCTTTACGAAGACGAGTGACCGCAGCATTATTAGTCAAATAAACGACATGATCCTGATCATCAAGCATATGCACCAGTATCAAATGGATGAAACGGGAGAATTACCTGCCCAGTGGTTCAACAAATTGAACCGCAGAATTAACAAAGTGCCTATGTTGAAATTGCCCTTGGCTTATTCGGGTGAAACGATGCTGGCGGCGCTGAATAGTCGAAAGCTCTAGATTTTTAATGAGGATTTGTAAATTGCATATTTTTTGGAACAGAAGGCCACTCCTTTAGGGGTGGTCTTCTTGCGTGAAAAAGAAAGAAAATGATCTATTTTATACGAAACTTAAATGGAAATGAAGGAATATGTTGGATGTTGTCGAATGTACGTTCTATGACTTTCTACCCTATTTTGGGTGATGAATGGGTATTCAAATCTAGTTCGGGAGGCGCTATGGACTATATTGCACATATTCGTGAAAAAGACGGCAAAATTCAAACGGTCAAAGACCATTTGAAGGAAGTAAAGGAAGGCTGCGAGCAGCTTGGAGGCAAGATTGGAGCCAGTCATCTGGCGGGACTGGCAGGTTGGCTTCATGACCTAGGTAAAAATACGACTGCCTTTAAAAATTATATCCAGCTTGCAGTAGCGGCGGCGAAGGATGAGGATGCGAGGGCGCCGAAAAGAGGCTCTGTCGATCATTCGTCTGCGGGCGGAAGACTGGTCTATCGCAGGTACCATAAGAAAAGCACGAAAAATACGGATAAAATGGCGGCAGAATGGATCGCCAACTGTATTATTTCCCATCATCAGGGACTGCGGGATTTTATTGATCCGAGCAAAACGTCTCCATTCCTCAAAAGAGTGGATGAGAAGAAGGAAGTAGATATCGAGCAGGGCTATGAGCAAGCCAATGCGGTTTTTTTCGAGCAGCACACCGAGGCTGAACTGGATTCGTATTTTGCCAAGGCTGCTGCCGAGCTTGAACAGCTCATTGCGGTTATGCGGAGATATAAGCTGCCCAGGATTACCTGTTCGCTGCTAATCAAATATATTTTCAGCTGCCTGATTGAGGCGGACCGGACCAATTCGCGGCAGTTTGAAGAGGAGGAAGCTACGGAGCAAGCAGAGGATTATGGTCCATTTTTTAAGAGAAGCTACGACGCTTTAATGAGGAAGCTTGGCGAAATGGACGAAGCGGAGGACGCCGACCATCCGATTAACCGACTGAGACGGGAAATGTCGCTGCAATGTGATGCTTTTGCGCTGCGCCCGTCAGGTATTTATACGTTGTCGATTCCTACAGGAGGCGGCAAGACGCTGGCGAGCCTGCGTTACGCGCTAAAGCACGCGATCGAGACAGGGAAGCAGCGAATTATCTATATTGTTCCATACACGACCATAATTGAGCAGAACGCGCAAGAAATTAGGGATATTTTGCAGGAGAACGATATGATTTTGGAGCATCATTCGAATGTCATTGAGGAGCCTGATCCGCCTGAAAATCCAGCTGAAGCCGAGGCCTATGATGTCCGGCGCAAGAAAATCAAGCTGGCGAAAGATACGTGGGATCGCCCGATTATTTTTACAACGATGGTCCAGTTTCTGAATACGTTTTATGCGAAGGGCACGCGGAATGTACGGAGGCTGCATCACCTTACGAATGCGGTCATTATTTTCGACGAGGTGCAGTCTGTACCGATTAAGTGTATTTCTTTGTTTAACGCGGCATTGAATTTTCTACATGCATTTGGACGCTCCAGCCTGCTGCTTTGTACGGCGACGCAGCCTGCTCTGGATGGAGTGAAGCATCGGCTACATTTGCAAGAAGATGCTGAAATGATCGAAAATCTGGATGAAGTAGGTCGGAGCTTTAAGCGGGTGGAGGTTGTAGATCGAACGACTCCGAGCGGCTGGAAGGCGGAGGAGCTGGCGGATTTTGTGCTGGACAGGATGGATGAGATCGACAGTACGCTGGTGATTTTGAATACGAAGTCGGCAGTACGCAAGCTGTTCGCTGAGCTGGAGGAGCGTCAGAGGTCAGGGGACTGTGATGCCAGGCTGTTTCATCTCAGCACGAATATGTGCGCTGCGCATCGCAAGGATGTGCTTGAAAAGCTGGTGAAAGCACTCGCTTCGAAAAAAAAGGAACGGGTCATTTGCGTCAGCACGCAGCTTATTGAAGCAGGCGTCAACATTAGCTTTGAATGTGTCGTTCGTTCCCTTGCAGGGCTTGACTCCATTGCACAAGCAGCGGGTAGATGCAATCGTCATGGGAAGGATGCCATACGGAATGTGTATATTATTAAGTCTGCGGATGAGGTGCTGACGCATTTGAAGGAAATTAGCATCGGTGCGGAGCAGACACAGCGCATATTGGACGATATGAAGGAAGATCCGAATAAGTATGGTGGAGAGCTGCTGTCGAAGGCGGCGATGCAGGCTTATTTTAAATACTACTATGACTTAATTGAAAATAAGATGCAGTACCACGTAGAGAAGCTTGATGAAAATATTTTTGAGCTGCTGGAGCAAAACGATAAATTTGCTGCTGGATATAAAGGGAAGCATGGGAAGCTACCTGAGTTGATTAGCTTCTCGGCTCTAGCTACGGCTGAGCAATATTTTGAAGTCATTAGCCAGGTGGCAAGAACGGTGCTGGTTCCTTATAACGAAGAAGCCAGAGAGCTGATTCTTGACTTGAACGGCGAGCTGAAGGCAGGAGAACTGGGCGTGCTACTGCGTAAGCTTCAGCCTTATGTTGTCAATATTTATGAGAATGAGTTTAGGCAGCTTGAAAAAAATGGTGATGTTCAATATCTGCTGCATGGCGAGGTGCTGGCATTGAGGGAAACAGCCTATTCTGAGCAGTTTGGTGTGGAGACGGGTGGCGAAGGGGAATGGTCGTCAGCGATCATTGGATGAAAAGTGAAAAACCCACCTACGGGTGGGTTTTCAAATACAAATACAAATACAAAAACATAAATTTCAATCCACACTTTTAAAAGTGACAACTTCCAACTGCTAAAGCGGTTATTTTCAAAGATGTAATTGTAGTGTAGCACAGGATACTTTTTGCAAACAATCATATGAAAAAATATTGATTAACATGGTAATTTGAGGTAATATTTAAGTGTGTTTTCCATTCAAATTATAAAACCATAAGAAGGTGTTTAAGGGTAATGGTTTAAGCCGACTTTTCGTCCAATGAGGAGGTGAGTAAATATAGCAGATAATCGCAGAAGAGAACTGCCAGGGCTACAACAAAGAGAAGGAGTCTTAATATCAAATTCTCTAGTTGATGCTGAAACTTCCATTTTTCGCGAAATACTTACCGTAGTAATGGAGACAGCATTTTTAAATGATGCCAGGCTTACCCGTTATAGTTCTGCAACTGGATATAGGGTTAGCGGGATTAAAGCATGGCGAAAAGTCTACGAACAAGTCTGTGGAGAAAGCTTATCGGCAAGAAATTAAGTAAGCGTTGTTAATAGTAGTAAGGCGTAACTTGTGAATTTCTGTCATTAATTAAATGAACTCGAGGCTTCGTGAAGGCTGCGGGCGGTTGAAACAGGTCTTCACGAAGCTAAGATTTTTTACTATATATAATAATTGGTAACTTTTTTAAAGCTATCAGAAAGGAGAGTACAAGATGCGTAACCAAATTGAATTCGAAGTATCCGGCAACTACGCGCTTTTCACAGACCCGTTGACCAAAATCGGAGGAGAGAAGTTCAGCTATCAGGTTCCTACTTATCAAGCTCTGAAAGGGATTGTGGAATCGATATACTGGAAGCCTACAATTATTTGGTACATCCACGAGGTTCGTATCATGAACGTCATTCAGACGGAGTCCAAGGGTATTCGTCCCATTGAGTATAATGGCGGCAATACGCTTGCTTATTATACTTACTTGAAGGATGTCAAATATCGGGTTCGCGCCTATTTCGATTTTAATCCTCATCGGGAGGATCTCGTCTATGACCGCAACGAAAATAAGCATCACAATATCGCCAAACGATCGGTTCAGGCGGGAGGGCGCAGGGATATTTTTCTCGGGGTGCGTGAATGCCAGGGGTATGTGGAGCCTTGCGATTTTAACGAAGGCAAGGGCTTTTATGACGAGGTGCCAGAAGTAGACTTTGGTCATATGGTGCATGGCATCAGCTATCCAGATGAAACAGGCAGGCCGGAGAGGGAGACAAGGCTGTGGCCAGTCAAGATGGAGCACGGCATTATCCGCTTCATTCGTCCAGAAGCTTGCGAACTGACTCGCAAAACAGGCGAAGGTGTTGCAAAAGTTTTCGGCTCCGAAAATATGGAGTCTGTCGACCACCTGCATGAAGAGCTATTTGCAGAGGGGGAGAAGGCATGAGCTGGCTCGCAAATTTGAGCAAAACCTATGATAACCATACGGATGCGATAGGGAATTTTGAGAAGAAAAGAAATGGCCGTGAATATGCGCTTATCCCGATTTCACATACGACACAAAGTGCGCATATTGAGGTGATTTTGAATGGGAAGGGCGAATTTTTAAGAGCGAAGGTGATTGAGAAGGAAGAAGGAAGCACGATCATTCCTTGCACCGAGGCTGCGGCAAGCCGGACAAGCGCACCCGTTCCCTATCCGTTGTTCGATAAGCTTATGTATGTTGCTGGCGACTATGAGCAATATGTTGGCGAAGTGAAGAAGCATACGCCACATGCAGATTATTTGGAACAGCTGCGTGCATGGTGTACATCTGCTTATTCCAATCGCAAGGTGGAAAGTGTTTATCAATATTTGCAGAAAGGCACGCTGATAGCGGATTTAGTAGAGTATAAGGTGCTATGGACAGACATGCAAGGCAAGCTGCTGGATAAATGGGTGCAGGAGGAAGGCGATGAGAGCAAGGAGAAGCCAGCTATTTTCAAAGTGATTGCCTCTGATCAAAGCTCGGCTTTTGTGCGATTCGCTGTACAGATTCCGGGAGATACCGAGCCAAGGCTATGGCGGGATCGGGAAATTCAGCAGTCCTTTATTGATTTTTATAATGAGCAGCTTGCAGAGACGGACTTATGTTATGTGACAGGCGAGCAGCTTCCTTATGCGGACAAGCATGCTTCGCGTATTCGTAACTCTGGTGATAAAACGAAGCTGATTTCAGCCAATGACTCAAGTGGCTTCACGTTTCGTGGTCGGTTTCGGACGAGTCGGGATGCGGCCTCCGTCAGCTACGAGGTATCGCAGAAGGCGCATAATGCGCTGAAATGGCTGATTGATCGGCAATCCTTCACCCTCGACGGCAAAGTGTTTCTCGTATGGGGAACAGATCGGCTTGAGGTGCCAGACCCTGCGGAGGATTTGTTTGACTATCTGAAGGAGGAAGAGGACGATTCGTCGGCTGGAGATATGGCGCATCGGGAACATGCTCTTGAGGTAAGAAAGGCGCTCAGCGGCTTCCGTTACGATGGCGAATATAAATCAAATGTCGTTATTATGACGCTTGATGCGGCAACCCCAGGACGGCTGTCGATTGTCTATTACCGAGATATGAACCGCGAGCTGTTCATGAATCAATTGCAGTATTGGCATGAAACCTGCTTTTGGCGTCATAGGTACCGCAAAAACGAAGAGGAGAAATATAGAGCTTTTACAGGAGCGCCAGCGACAAAGGATATTGCTTTTGCCGCTTATGGGTCGCGGGCAAGTGACAAAGTGGTGAAAGGGCTGCTGGAGCGAATGCTGCCCTGCATCGTAGATGGTCGTCCAATCCCAATAGATATTGTTCGAAGTGCGATTAGTCGAGCTTCCAATCCGGTAGGCATGGAGCCATGGGAATGGGAGAAAACGCTAAGCATCGCCTGTGCGCTGGTCAACAAGACAAAAGAGAAGGAGGGCTTCCGAGTGAGCCTGAATAAACAATTGGATGATCGAAATTATCTGTTCGGCAGAATGCTGGCGATTGCCGACGTGCTGGAGAGACGTGCATTAGGAAGAGAAGAGAAACGGGCAACGAATGCAGTCCGATATATGAACGCTTTTGCCCAGCGTCCGGGACGTACATGGAGTATTATTCAGTCCAATCTACAGCCCTATCAGGCGCGTATGGGGACGGATGCGAGATATTACAATGGTCTGCTCGATGAGGTGGGCTCGATGCTGAAGCCTGAGGAGTTTACGGATGCTCCGCTTAGCGGGCTGTATCTGCTTGGTTTTTACAGCCAGCGTCATGACCTGTATACGAAAAAAGATAAAGGCGACACAACGCAGGGGCAAGACAGCGAGCAAGATAACGATCAGGACAGCGAGCAAGACGATGCAGAGGAATAGCCAAGTCTAGCAATCTACGAGTCTACTAATAAACATATAGGGAGAGATTTAAATGAGCGTACTTGACCATAAAATTGATTTTGCCGTTATTCTGTCCGTCCGAAATGCCAATCCGAATGGCGACCCATTGAACGGCAATCGTCCAAGACAAACCTATGAAGGACTTGGCGAGATTTCTGATGTGTGCCTAAAGCGCAAAATCCGCAACAGGCTGCAAGACATGGGAGAAGCGATTCTCGTCCAGTCGGATGAGCGCCGTGACGATGGGTACCGCAGCATTAAAGAACGTGTAGATGCGAATGCCGATGTTCAAGAGTATGCTAAGGGAAAAAAGCAAAACAATGAGCTATACGCACAGGCGGCCTGCAAGACATGGGTTGATGTGCGCAGCTTCGGCCAGGTGTTTGCCTTTAGCGGCGGGGCGGATGCGTCATCGGGTGTATCCGTGGGCGTTCGCGGGCCTGTCTCGATTCATACAGCGCTTAGCGTCGAGCCGATTGCCATTACAAGCACGCAAATTACGAAAAGCGTCAATTCGGTGACGGGTAAGGATCCGAACAAGAAGGGTTCCGATACGATGGGGATGAAGCATAGGGTGGATTTTGGAGTGTATGTTGTTTATGGCAGCATCAATACACAATTGGCGGAGAAAACTGGCTTTACGAAGGACGATGCGGAGAAGATTAGACAAGCCCTTATTTCTCTTTTTGAAAATGACACCTCATCCGCGCGCCCGGACGGCAGCATGGAAGTTCATAATCTTTTCTGGTGGAAGCACCAGTCCAAGCTTGGACAATATTCCTCAGCGAAGGTACATCGCTCCTTGAAAATTAAATTAAAAGAGGGAGTAGTCGAAGGGAAATCCATCGACGACTACACTTGGACAATTGAGCCGCTTGAGGGCTTGGAGCCCCTAAGATATGTGGGACAATAACGAAGAAGATTTTCTAATGCTCTCTGGCATTCAGCATTTCAACTTTTGCCGGAGGCAATGGGCACTTATCCATATTGAGCAGCAATGGGAAGAAAATGTCCGCACCGTTGAAGGGGCGCATTTGCACCGCAAAGCCGATCAGCCCATGCTGCGGGAGAAACGCGGGGACAAGCTCATTGTTCGCGCGCTTCCCGTACAATCACGGCGGCTGGGCATTTCAGGCATATGCGATGTCGTAGAGTTTATACGAGATAACTCAGGAGTTCCACTGGCGGGAGAGGAAGGGTTATACCTTCCGTATCCCGTGGAATACAAACGCGGCAAGCCGAAGCGGAATGATTCTGACCGTTCGCAATTAGTGGCTCAGCTCATGTGTTTGGAAGAGATGTTAATGTGCGAGCTGTCGATGGGCTATCTCTATTATGATGAAACGAAGCATCGGGTGGAGGTGCCAGTCTCCGAAGCGGACAAAGCCAAGGTCAAGCAAAGTTTGGACGAGATGCGCCACTACTATGAGCGGAATCATACGCCAAGGGCGAAGACGGGACCGCATTGTCAGAGCTGCTCTTTGAACGTCGTTTGTTTGCCAGAAATGCTGGAGCGAAAACCCGTTTCAAGCTTTATCGAAAGCAGGTTATATGAATGAAAAAGCTGCTGAACACACTGTTTGTGACGATGCCGGATACGTATTTATCGCTCGATGGCGAAAATATAGTTATAAAGCGGGACGACGAAATTGCCGGACGCTACCCGCTGCATAATTTGGAGGGAGTCTGTACCTTTGGTTATGCGGGAGTCAGTCCAGCGCTTATGGGGAAATGCGCAGAAAATAACATCGGACTGACCTTTATGACTCGCAATGGTCGATTTTTGGCACGGGTCGTCGGTGAGGATAAAGGGAACGTTGTGCTCCGCAAGGAGCAGTACCGTATTTCCGATGATGAGCGGCGAAGCGCTATTTTTGCCCGAAATATGATTTTGGGAAAAGTGTATAACAGCAAGTGGGTGGTTGAACGAGCCTTGCGGGATCATGCCCTCCGTATGGATATCGAGCGAATGAAGCAGGTCAGTGCTTCGCTATCGGAGACGATGAAGCTTATTCGCGGCGTGGAGCAGCTGGATATTTTGCGCGGGCTGGAAGGGTCGGCTGCTGTGCAATACAACTCGGTGTTTGACCAGTTGATTTTGCAGCAAAAGGAACAGTTCTTTTTCCATGGGCGAAATAAGCGTCCTCCGCTGGATAATGTCAATGCGTTGCTTTCTTTCACTTATTCTCTGCTTGCGAAGGATGTGACAGCCGCGCTGGAGTCCGTGGGACTGGACGCTTACGTCGGTTTTCTGCATCGGGATCGCCCGGGGCGAGCCTCGCTTGCGCTGGATATGATGGAGGAACTGCGGAGCGTGTATGCTGACCGTATGGTGCTGTATCTAATCAACAAGAAGGTTGTTAACGACAGCGGCTTCGTGAAAAAAGAAAATGGAGCCGTCATCATGGACGATGACACTAGGAAAGCGGTGCTCAAGGCATGGCAAGAACGCAAGCAAGAGAAGATTATGCACCCCTATTTGAACGAAAAGATAGCTTGGGGGCTTGTTCCTTACGCCCAGGCCTTATTGCTTGCGAGGCATATTCGTGGTGATTTGGACGAATACCCGCCATTTTTCTGGAAGTAGGTGTTCATATGCTCGTATTAATAACGTATGATGTGAGTACATCAAGCAAGGAAGGGCGCAGAAGGCTCTCCCGAGTAGCGAAAACCTGTCTGAATTACGGCCAGCGGGTGCAGAACTCCGTATTTGAATGTATTGTAGATGCGACGAAGTTTCGCCAATTGAAGTATGAATTAGAGGAGCTCATTGATAAGCAGACGGATAGCCTGCGCTTCTACAATTTGGGTGATAATCACAAAAGCAAGGTAGAGCACATCGGTGCAAAAGAAGCCTATGATATGGAAGCACCGCTTATTCTATAAACGAAAATTTTTTTGCGGATTCATGGTGCGAATGTGAAGCTCCCATAAAAACCCTAGGGGATTCGCACCTCAGAAATTGTGGAAATTTGTCGAATTTGAGTTGTTTCAAGAAAAGTCAAGGTTTGATCTAGATTTTTTTAGTCTTATATTTATTGAAAAATGGGGTGATTGATGCCATGATGGGATCAATCACTTGTATTTTCGCTGTCGCACTCCGTATGGAGTGCGTGGATTGAAACTAAGGGGTAGAAATGCGAAACTGCCCAGCGGTAGTCGCACTCCGTATGGAGTGCGTGGATTGAAACTGCTAAGATGATATAGGGGCAGGTGAATGAAATTGTCGCACTCCGTATGGAGTGCGTGGATTGAAACTGCTAAGATGATATAGGGGCAGGTGAATGAAATTGTCGCACTCCGTATGGAGTGCGTGGATTGAAACTTTTTTCTGGGAGATCGGCTTTAGTTTTTCGCCGTCGCACTCCGTATGGAGTGCGTGGATTGAAACAGGAGCCGGTGAAGCCCGGCGCGCAGCTGCCGGCAGTCGCACTCCGTATGGAGTGCGTGGATTGAAACTTTTCGGCTCTCAGCTTCTTTTAAAACGTTTTTGTCGCACTCCGTATGGAGTGCGTGGATTGAAACGCCATATTGATACGCATACTGCTTATGTTAGCCTCGTCGCACTCCGTATGGAGTGCGTGGATTGAAACCGCTTCACAGGTAATAAAGTTTTATCGCGATGAAGTCGCACTCCGTATGGAGTGCGTGGATTGAAACGAAGTTGATGCTCTCCACGTGCTCAGGCTGGATCGTCGCACTCCGTATGGAGTGCGTGGATTGAAACAAATAAGGTAATAATCAAGACATTAAAGCGCACTTGTCGCACTCCGTATGGAGTGCGTGGATTGAAACGTTTGCTGTAATAGCAGCCTTTTGGGATGCTGTCGCAGGTCGCACTCCGTATGGAGTGCGTGGATTGAAACTTGGCTGTAATAGACCAGATTACTGCTCATCTGAGTCGCACTCCGTATGGAGTGCGTGGATTGAAACATACAGTCCATTTGTATAGTCGATAAGGGCTTCAAAGTCGTACTCCGTACGGAGTGCGTGGATTGAAACATCCTAAACCCTTCGATGGCGGGAACCATTGAGGGTCGCACTCCGTACGGAGTGCGTGGATTGAAACTTCTTGGTCCAAAAGTAACACGAACAAAAGTTCTCGTCGCACTCCGTACGGAGTGCGTGGATTGAAACAATTAACGGGTTTTCCCACAATTTATCGAGTGGAGTCGCACTCCGTACGGAGTGCGTGGATTGAAACCTAGTCTGATCAATGATAACGGCCAGTTCCGTTTGTCGCACTCCGTATGGAGTGCGTGGATTGAAACATGGCTAGAGAAGACTTGTTTCCAAGCATGCCGAGGTCGCACTCCGTATGGAGTGCGTGGATTGAAACAATAGAGCGTAAGCTCGGGAGACTCCTGCTGTAGTCGCACTCCGTATGGAGTGCGTGGATTGAAACTTTCGCGGCTTTGCCCACAAGCTCTCCACCACGGTCGCACTCCGTACGGAGTGCGTGGATTGAAACACTGACGAGGATAACCTGGTCAGCCTCAGTAAGGTCGCACTCCGTACGGAGCGGATGAAACGACTACCTAGCCATAAGTAGGTCGGAAGAAAGTGCACGGACTCTTCATAAGAAAGAAGGCTAAAGGGCAGACAGATGATATTTGAATTTTTATACATAAATTACTAAATGATCAAAGCTATCTTTAAGGGGCGTTCGACCTTTTGAATTTCGAACATAGAATCTATTTTCTGAATATTATAATTAGCTGTAGTAATCAGTACAATATTCAACTAGAAAAGTCCCGATGGATTTAATCGGGACTTTTCTGTATTAAGGGGGCAAATGATGATCTCAACAATGGGGGAAGGTATTCGTACAGTTAGAAAATCAAAGAAACTCAGTCAAGTTAAGTTTACTAACATGGTTAGTTGAAGCAAGATAAGTATAAACTTAGAGTATTTATTGCCGGTTTGCTACTACTTTAAATAGCTGATCCATTTTTTGTTGGTCTGAGATATATTTCCCGATAAATTCCTTTAAATCATTGGTAGATTCAAATTCCACAAGAACGTGACCATCATACCATTTCTGGAGAAACTCACGGTGGATAACATATGTCTTTTCCTCCACAGTAAACGTTATTCGGTCTACATTTGGAATCAGGGCGAAAATAAAAGAGGCATTGTAGACAATCGTTTGCTCCAAATCGTCAGGGGAGAGCGGATTATTGTCATTTTTATAAATTAAGGAAAGGCCATACGGTTCTTGTTCAGTTTCAAGCATCATCTTGTCTAATTTATCGTTTGCAGGCAACTGATGAACAATTTGTCCCACAGCACTGTTACTGCCAATAAGTGTATTCTTAAACTTAAATAAATCCTCATCAGAATCCGGAACCTTGTTAGTTGAATTGCACGCGACCAACGTAAGCATCATTACCATCATAATAATAAGAAATTTATAATCCTTCTCAAAAAATTTCATGCTTCACCTCTCTAGTTCAATCTACTTCCACATTTTAGCGTATTAACCATACCATAGGTTTTGAGGGAAGTTCAAGTTAGTCTCCTATACGTGTCCCCAGATGTGCTGTCCCACTCTTACAGAAAATATCCCTTGCTAATGAAAATGTCTAAATAGTTACAATATTTTGATAAAATTGTAATTGGTATTATCAAATTGGAAATTATATGCTATCATTCTATGTGTTAGATAAGTGTGTAAGATATGGGCGAACGGTGTTTTGAAGAGCTGGCCAGCTTTCAAATAAAAACTTATTTTCATATGGAGGTTAAGTAATGACATTTAATCTTAAGAAAACCTGTGCAACTCTTTTATCTGTGCCTATTTTAAGTCTTTCTTTGTTTGCCGGAATTTCATTTGCCAGTACCCAAGCAAAACAACTGACCATACCATCCAGTCAAGGTACTTTAACCTCTAATGTTTGGAGAGCTACGGTCGCGACAAGCTCCGGAAATACGCTTCAATGGGATTGGCAGGTATCTGCCGTTTATAGCGGTACCAAAACAGTATCGTCCATTAGGACTTCATGGAGCAGCACAGCCTCTTTGAGAAACTCCGCAAATATTTCCATGGGCGTTGCCGCTGACGGCGTAAGCGCTGGGGGCGGTTCCGCATGGGCGAGTACGACAACGGTTCTGAAGTTTTGGGAGAATGCCAATGGATCAAAATCGTCGGATTGGCGTTCAAACATCGTTATCGGACCGAGCACCGACTATAGAAGTGGAACGATTGTTACAACAAACACCGCTAAAGTAAAGCTTTCGAGCGACCCTAAGTATTACGAAATTAGCGCAGGCGTTTAATTTGCAAAACTGAAGAAGATAACAAGTAAAGAATCGACCGTGTATGCGGCTGATTCTTTACCTGTCGTTTACTATCTTTCATGATCGATATGGGGGGCAAATGAAGAAATTCGTCTTGATGTTGCTTATTGTTCAACTCGCGCTAGCAGGTTGTAGTCGGCAAAGTGACGTACAGCCAGGCGGTGGGACGGTGAATAATGTTGAACTGCCTAAATGCAGTGAAGAGGGCCAATGTATGTATCTAATCAATCGGTATTCTCAAAAGCTACTCACTTATAATGAGAAGACAAAGTCCATCGAAGAACAACAGGATATTCCAAATTATATTTACTATGAATTTAATACCATCAGCCCATACTTTACGGTTGGAAACAGCCTTACAAATGGTTTCTCGATATTAAGAATCGACAAGGATAACGTTACGGAAAGCGTACTATTGAAAGATAGAAAAAACGAAGCCATTTTTCCTTTGGCAACAAATGGTGAGCGTTATTTTTTTATTCATTCCTATTATGATGACAGTGGGAAGGAAACGAAACGTACGATTGCAGAGTTAATTCAAGATAGCACGAAAGATATTCCTAATGTATCGGCACTTGTGTCATACGGGGCGATCGTTAAAGATAAGCTTTACTATACGGTTTATGACGAAGCTTCAAATTCTTTTCATTTACAATCCTTGTTAATGAACAATTTAGATGCAGCACCAAGGATTGAAGCGGATAATCTCGAAACGGGGGAGTTATATAGTGCAAATGGAGAATTGCTAACTTCCAGCAATGAATTGATATTTAATGATCGAATACAATTTGAGAAAAAAACGTTGAATTACATAGACGATAAACATGGACTTCTTATTCAAATTTATCCTAACGAACAAGCAGATCTTGTGCTGGATGTTATTGATATTGCATCTAAGAAACAAATAGGAAGTGTTTCAGGCGTCATTGACTTTTCAGTCGATGATCAAGTGATTACTGTTTATTGCGAAGCATACATTAAGCAAATTAATATTCCATAACAGTAGATAAGAGGGGAACATGAAGACATTAAAATTGGTGGGTTTGACCAAAAGGTTCGGTGATAAGGATATTCTTAATCGTGTCGATTTTGAATTTCATAGTCCAAACCGTTATATCATTCATGGGCAAAGCGGCTCCGGGAAGACAACGTTGCTCAATTTAATAGCAGGTTATGATAACCCGGATAGCGGTCATGTAGAGGGGGAGGGCTCTTTAAATATTGGGTATTTATTCCAGGATGAAATGCTCTTCTCAAATTTAACGGTCAGAGAAAATTTATTCATTAAGTATGCTTCTTTTTCGCCTAATCACCATGCTGATTCACAGTTTGAAGCGCTAATCGTGGAAACATTGAGCAACTTTAATATTCTTGATCTAAAAGAAAGAAAAGTATCGATGCTTTCCGGCGGAGAGAAACAACGTGTCCAGTTAGCATCCATTCTTATCTCTGAACCGGATATCGTTCTGATGGACGAGCCGACCTCAAAACTTGACACAAAAAACAAAGAACAGATTATTAAGACCATTGAAAATGTTTTTAAAAACAAGTTGATTATTGTGGTTAGTCATGAAAGCAACCTTCTATTAAAGGGTGGGATGGACCTGAGACTGGAGAACGGGAGATTATATCATGAATAAAGCTAAGAACACGCCTGTTATATCCCGTTTAATTCTTAAAAAATCAAATTCATATCTACGAATTTCAATTTTGCTTTTCATCTTTTCTCTAGTATTGATTGCGAGCTCTGCCGTGTATTTTATTAATCAATATCTCCAAGTAGATAAAGATTTTCTCTCCAATGATAATACGCATATCATTGAAATTACGACCTCGCGAGGCAATGCCATGCATGCTCAATCTCTGAAATACGAGGATGAAACGACCATTCGTGAAGAGATTGAAAAAGAGTACCCCGATACAAGCTATAAGGTCTTTAAGGAGTATCAGTTTAACTTCGGGATTCAAGATGCAAAGGGAGGTACTCATTTTATTTATGGCCTCGATGAGGCAGGAGGCAAATATTTAGGAAGCTGTGACTTGGAAATAAGAAAAGCTTGCGGAAAGATGGACTTAGATCCGGTGCTAACCTTGCAACTCCCAATTGTCAAAGTCCATGAAGACGGGCTGAGCAGCAGCGAGATCGTCGATTATCCGATGAACTATCAGTTAGGAGTATCAGATAAAAACCCTTTTTCCCTTTATAACGATGAACAATTAGAAACTATTTATATAGGTAGCCAAACATATAAAGAAATGATCGAAAAAACTTATTTGATTCAATGGGACCAATTCGTCAAGGAATATGATAGTCATAATCCGTTCGGTATTCAATCCTTGAGGAAGATATATGTCTACGTCGACGCATTATCTCAAGTGGAAGGAATTGCAGAACTGGCCAATGATAAAGGATATAATACAAATTATACGTTTAAAGCATTTGATAATTTTGATGTGTCCATGAAAAATACGGTAGTATTGTCCCTGGCCTTAGGGTTTCTCATTCTGATGATAACGGCCGCGCATGTGATATTGTCGTTTAATTCTTATCTTAAAGTACAGCAAAAGGATATGGGAATTTTAAAACAACTGGGGTACAACCAAACAACCATTAATCAGATATACTCACGGAATATTAATGCAATCTTCTTTTTCACTGCCGTGGGGATAACGCTATACACCGTGCTAGTAAGTGCTATTTTCATTGGTGAAAATGTATATTTATTCACATTATCCATTCTAGTATTGATAATCTTAATTCTTCTCACAATTAATCGTATCATTATTTTATGGATCCTACGGCAATATTCAAAGAAGAATATACTCACGCTCCTTAAGACAAACAAAGAATTCGAATAAGTGCAATTTTTTGGAGGCTCCTAGCATGCAACGTAAAGTTAAGAACATAGTAAGTGCAGCTATTGTGATAATGGTATTCATGATAACCTTAGTAGGTTGTACTTCTAGTCCATCCGAAAACGATGATGCGAACAGCGTATTGCTGCGGATCGCAACTACATACGGTGAGTCTGAAAACAACCTGCTTAGACAACAGTACGCCGAGATTTATGAGTTTACTCATCCGAACGTCACAATAGAATTTATCCCTGTTATGACGGATGGTGAGCAGGATCAGAGTCCATTGGAGCAATTAAAGACAACATTATTGGATTCAAGTAAAGCTGATCTTGTTCTGGTTGATTACCAAAGCTTGTGGAGACTGATTGATGAGAATCTGTTGATGAATCTAGATCCCTTAATAAAAGAAAGTCAGATTGAAACTGGTGAGCTAGCCGCGCCAGTTAATAATACGTTGTCCATGATAGGTAATGGCAGTACATATGGTCTCTCACCAACGTTTTCAACCACAGCCCTCTTTTATAATAAAACGATCTTTGAGAGGCAGGAAGTTCCATTCCCTCGCGATGGGATGACCTGGGATGATTTAATTCAGTTGGCAGGGCGCCTTCATCTAGGAGAAGGGAAATTATCGCATGGATTTACTTTCAACAGTTTCTCTTCGGATGTGTTTTACGATATGTTGAGTTATGCGTCTCCGCTTCAAACCATGATTTTTAACGAAAAGGAACGTAAAATGACGGTTGATACGGACAGTTGGGAGCGGATCTGGACGGACTTTATTAATTTGGCTCGCCAAGCAAAGCTTCCACTGCCTGATGATGAGAACAAAAATGCTTCTGAAGCAAGCAATGACATGATGAATCCCTATTCTAACGATTACTTTCTATCGGGACAAACGGCTATGACAATTGCTTCGTACAATTACGTCAATCAGATAATGGACGCGAATCTGAATGCGCCACAAATTCAGGGAATGGAACAGATTGAATGGGATGTGGTAACCCTGCCCATCCATGCTGAACAGCCCGGCATAGGCGGGAGCATTACAATTAACAATGCAATGGGAATAGCTGCAAATGCGCAGAACAAAAAGGAGGCTTGGGAATTTATTAAGTTTATCAATAGCAAGGAATGGGCAAATACGAAATCGCGCAGCAATAACAACGATTTGTTCACCTATGTTAAATCAAACAAGCCGCAGAGCAATCTGAATTACAACCTAGATGCTTTTTTCAGTCTAGTGCCTGCCCCCTATCAGATTAGACTCGGACGCATGCTGGATGAGAAGCCAGACCTGTACCAAGTGTTGGACATCGGGCGTAATAAATTAAATGAAGTGCTTATCGGGGATAAAGAGGTTCGTCAGGCTTTGAGAGAGTGGGAAATGGAAGGGAATATTGAACTTCAGAAAATTCTTTAACAGCACCTGAGATAATTGTTTTATGAATGGACAGTTGAACATTTGTTTAATTTGAAAAAATAGGCTGCTTCCGCGTCGTATCATCTACGGGGAAGCAGCCTATTTTCCAATGATCTTCTCTACTCATTTATTGTGATTGTCTTTGTTTTTATAATAGGCCTTTCTGCGGACATAGACAAAATGGGCTAGATTCAGAACACCCGTCACGATGGCTAGAATAGAGGGCAGTATTTGAAGTAAGGTTGGAAATGCAACTCCGTTTCCAACAGGACCCGTTCTCGGCTGCAAGGCTTCCCAATAACCAAAAAGAAGGGCGCTTAAGCTGAAAAAAATTAAAAATAGCGACAGCACAAGAACCAATTTTTCGTTTCTCATCGCAAATTCCCCCGATACAAGGATTACCCTGCAAAAGCGAGTAACAGCATTTTATATACACTTTATTACGAAAATGCCACCTAAAATGTTACAATTTACAAAGCAGCTGTCTTTTAGACTATTGTGCACGCACGGGATATTCTGGATTTTTAAGGAAAGGCTGAATCATAATGAATCAAATCGACTACGAGGCTTTTTATAATGAGGTTGGAGCAAGCAATGGCTGGGATTTCAGCAGGCTGAAGTGTATTTCGGAGGAAGCGAAGTGGGACTTGTATCAGGAGGTCGTCAAGCTAAGCCGAAAATCCGATCTTCTGCTCGATATTGGCACGGGCGGCGGGGAAGCTATTTTATCAATTGCGGACTGTGCCCTGCTGCTGGTGGGGATTGATTTATCTACAAGCATGGTCAATACCGCTATGAAAAATATAACGATAGCCGAACGCAGCAACGTTCGCGTACTGCCAATGAATGCGGACAAGCTGGATTTTCCAGACCGCTTCTTTCAAATCGTTTCCTGCAGGCACTCGGCCTTCCATGCACAGGAGGTAGCCCGGGTGCTGGAGCATGGCGGCACCTTCCTGACGCAGCAAGTGAGCGAGAACGATAAGCTGAATCTCAAGCAGGCGTTCGGAAGAGGGCAAGCCTACGGGGAGAAGCCAGGCTCGCTCAAGGAGAGGCATATAGCAGAGCTGACGGAAGCTGGCTTTACGAAGATTGAGGTTATGGAGTGGAATGTCGCGGAGTTTTATGAGACAGCGGAGGATTTGATTTTTCTGCTTAAGCATACGCCGATTATTCCGAATTTTGGGCAGCAGCCGGAAGATTTTGGGCGATTAGAAGCCTTCATTAAGGATAATAAGTCGGAAAGAGGCATCAAGGCGTTCGCAGAGCGGTTTATGATTAAGGCACAAAGGTAGAAGCAGGGGGAACAAATGTGAGAGAACAGCAGCTGATTAACAGTCAGAAAAGACCGATTACGATAAACGACATCGTAAAGGATTTGCGAAGATTAGGCGTTCGAGAGGGCGATGCGGTGCTGGTGCACGCCTCCTTGTCGCGCTTGGGCTGGGTATGCGGCGGGCCGCAGGCTATGGTGCAGGCGCTTATGCAAGCGGTCGGGGACGAGGGCACGTTAATTATGCCTGCGCAAACCGGGGATTGGAGCGATCCCGCCGAGTGGGGGAATCCTCCGGTTCCAGAGGAGTGGTATGAGACAATTTATCGGGAGCTTCCGGCCTTCGATCCAGCTTTATCACCCACGCGGGGAATGGGTCGTATTGCGGAGCTGTTCCGAACGTTTCCAGCGACGGTGCGCTCAACGCACCCGCAGGTTTCTTTTTGCGCCAATGGCAAGTATGCGGAGCTTATCACATCCGAGCATATGCTAAGCCCGCAATTCGGCATGGCGTCGCCACTCGGGAAGCTGTACGGTTTGGGCGCCAAGGTGCTGATGCTGGGGACGGGGTATGAATCTTGTACAAGCTTTCATCTGGCTGAAGCGATGAGTGAGCGTCTGCCGACGAAGCAGCTGGGAACAGCTATTTATGAAGGGGACGAGCGAGTATGGAAATGGTTTACGGATTTCGCTTATGATTCGGAAGATTTTGGCCGGATTGGGCAGTTCTACGATCATGAGGGCTCTGTGCAAAAGGGTGCGGTAGGCAGCGCCGAGTCTCGGCTTTTTGATCTGAAAGAAGCGGTCGATTTTGCCAAGCAGTGGCTGATGATCCATCGTCCTATGGAGTGAAAATAGGCTATGCCCATACAGGTGCGAATGGGAAGCTCACATAAAAACCCTAGGGGATTCGCACCTCAAAATTTGTCGAATAATGACGAAAATCAAGAGCTTGGGGAAAAGTCAATATTTCATTTAGATTTTGTTTATATGGATGATCTTGAAAATATATGCAGTTGATGCCATGATGGAATCAATTGTATGTATTTTCGCTGTCGCACTCCGTATGGAGTGCGTGGATTGAAACCTCTTTTTCAAAGTAATACCAAGTGCCAAGAGAGTCGCACTCCGTATGGAGTGCGTGGATTGAAACCTTAAAAAGCTGCCTGACTCGCATGCGATATCTTGTCGCACTCCGTATGGAGTGCGTGAATTGAAACAAGTAGCGCACTGCTTTGCGCTCCGCCACTCACTGTCGCACTCCGTATGGAGTGTGTGAATTGAAACTTCCCTGTCTTGTGATATCTTTAAATTTTATTGGTCGCAGTCCGTATGGAGTGTGTGAATTGAAACGCACGGCCTATGTAATTGTCAAAGTGCAACAAAGTCGCACTCCGTATGGAGTGTGTGGATTGAAACAGTCGGATAACCGAATCCTGTATTTGTTTGAAAAAGTCGCACTCCGTATGGAGTGCGTGGATTGAAACTGCCCAATAGCGGCGAAGAAGTTGGACAGCAGCCCGTCGCACTCCGTATGGAGTGCGTGGATTGAAAAACGAACACATCCACTATCATGTTTTCATCGTAAGCGTCAAACAGCCCCCACCAAATTGTGTCACTGGACCACATCTCCTTCGAAGGATGCGTAACATTGTCGGTTCTTTTCTAAACAATCATATTCGGGCAAGAGGATACAAGTGTGAGTGACAGTACCCATTTTTCAACATTAAATAAGGTAATTGAACGGTAAAGATACTCTCAATCCGAAGAAGGGTAAGGGTTAATTACAGCTATTTTTAAGGTCATTTTGAATTTTTCTTTTATAGATTAAACCTAGTAGCGAAAAGGCTATGGTATATAATAATGTTAATAGTTAGTTGCGTTTATTAATTTTCAAGATAAGAGCATTCATATTACATACTAATAAAGAACGGAAGGAAGCGTTGCAACCATGTTACATTCAAGACATATGAACCTTTTCAGAAGAGGGGTTCTAATCGTAATTGGTACTCTATTGATTGCCTTCGCAATATCAGAATCGATCCAAGCGTCATCCGTTGATCCAATTGATCAAACATCGGATACAGCAAATACGATCCCGAATTCGCAAGGCGGATCAAAGGGAGTAGGACAAAGCTTTACTGCCGGTAAAACAGGGTGGATGTACGATATTGATGTATTTTTGTGGAAATCGGCAGCTACTGAGCGAGAGATAAGCTTGACGATTCATGAAGATGTAGATATTAATGGGACAGTACTAGGCGTAGCGAAGGTAAGCAGTAGTATTGTACCTGATTTTCCGGGAGGATGGGTTCGGTTTAGTTTTAACGAAGGGATTTCTGTGGAGTCTAACAAGAAATATAGCATGATGATGGAGACAACCAACAATGAACCAAGTCAAGTGAACCAAGTCACTTGGAGAATATACAATCCTAGCGCATATACCGGCGGTACACCGTATTATTTTGAATCTTGGGATAATTTTAATTTTGATTTTGCATTCAGGACGTATGTAGCTTCTCAGCAGAGGGACTATTCGACTTCTTTGCAGTTAGACCAGCTTACAACAACTTATGGTGATACTGAGGAGATCAGAGCTACATTGCTGGATGTTGAAAATCAGGCAGTACCGAATAAAAGAGTCACATTTTCTCTGGATGGAAACGTTCTTGGTTCATCTAATACGAATGGAAATGGTGAAGCAATATTCAGCTATTCGGTTAACACGGCAATAGGTAATCATACACTTACAGCGGAATTCGCAGGAGACCCTACCCATCTTACTTCGAATGATTCTGTTACGATGAGGGTGGATAAGAGGCCTCTTGCAGTAACCGCAGACGATGCGACGCGTGAATACGGAATGAGCAATCCGGTATTCACAGGAACGGTCTCAGGCGGTTTATCGTCAGATGGGATTACAGCAACTTATGCTACGAGTGCCGATCAGGCAAGTGATGTAGGGAGCTATGCAATTGAAGCAACACTAAATGACCCGAATAACAAGCTGGGGAATTACGAGGTAACCAAAACCTCGGGTAGTCTGAGTGTTACGAAAGCGTCACTATCGGTAACCGCAGACGATGCGACGCGTGAATACGGAATGAGCAATCCGGTATTCACAGGAACGATAGTGGGCGGTTTGTCATCAGATGGAATTACAGCAACGTATGCTACGAGTGCCGATCAGGCAAGTGATGTAGGGAGCTATGCAATTGAAGCAACACTGAATGACCCGAATAACAAGCTGGGGAATTACGAAGTAACGAAAGCTGCAGGTAGTCTGAGTGTTACGAAAGCGTCACTTACAGTAACCGCAGATGATGCGACTCGTGAATACGGAACGAACAATTCGGTATTCACAGGGACAATAACTGGCGGTTTGTCATCAGATGGAATTACAGCAACGTATGCTACGAGTGCCGATCAGGCAAGTGATGTAGGGGGTTATGCGATCGAAGCAGCACTGGTTGACCCGAATAATAAGCTCGGAAATTACGAAGTAACCAAAACCGCAGGCAGTCTATCTGTTACAAAAGCGTCACTTACAGTAACCGCAGACGATGCGACTCGTGAATATGGTACGAACAATCCGGTATTCACAGGAACGATAGTGGGCGGTTTATCGTCAGATGGAATTACAGCAACGTACGCAACTGGCGCCGATCAGGCAAGTGATGTAGGGGGTTATGCGATCGAAGCAGCACTGGTTGACCCGAATAACAAGCTAGGAAATTACGAAGTAACGAAAACCGCAGGTAGTCTAACCGTTACGAGAGCGCCGATTACAGTAACGCCTCACTCCATATCGCGTTGGGTAAACAATGCGAATCCCTTCCTAGACGGTGTTGTAACAGGTGTGCTGAACAACGATGATATATCCGTGAAGTATGTGACGCTTGCAGAGCAAAGCAGCCCAGTTGGCAATTATACGATAGAGACTGAAATCATTGATCCTAATCAACGTTTAGGTAACTATGAAGTTACGAGCAATACTGCGAAGCTCAACGTGTATGATGTTCCGAAATTAACTTATGCTACTAACGATACCGCTTCATCAGTTATTGGACCTCTCAGTCTTCCAGCAACCGATGATGAAGGTAGAAGCATTCAATGGTTTTCCTCGAATAATCAATTTGTAGATGGTGCGACAGGTAATGTACAACGTCCGTCCTATACAGAGGGGAATAAGAGCATAACACTTAAAGCGACGATAACAGCTGATGGTGCTACTTATGAAGCCATTTATCCGCTAATCATTATTGCAAACAGTAACACTAGTTCTGGAAGTAACTCTAGTTCTGGGAGTAACACTAGTTCTGGAGTATCCAATTACATTGAGGTTATGTCAGCTAATGGAAAACATCGAGTTGAACTAAAACTTGATGATTTGAAAAAAGGATTTGTTACAATCAAATCAGATAGTGAAGTCGCAGAGTTTATGATTAGTAAAGCGACATTAACGCAGTTAATGGCCATTTCACCATCCATGAAACTGCAATTCATTACAGTAAAAGATGAAATTACTATACCCATTCAAGAGATGGCGATTGCAGGGGATAATCATGATCTAACCATTAAAATAGGCAGAGCAGATACGACAACAGAATTTGTTGAAGTTAAGAAGAGTCTTGGCGCAAATGTTTGGGCAGGGCCAGTTGTGTTCAACATTAATGGACTAGATGATCAAGGTAGAAGCTCTGAGATCTCAGCGTTCACAGCCTATGTTGAAAGAAAGATTGAGCTTGATGGCCAAGAGTCCGATTTTGCTACAGTCGTATTTTGGGATGAAGAGAAGCAAGCGTTCACCTTTGTTCCTGCACAATTCATAAATGAGAATGGTAAAGTCACAGCAATTGTGAAGAGTATGCGGAACGGCTACTTTTTCATAATTGATCGTCGAGTTAGCTTTGTAGATTTGCAGAATCATTGGGCAAAGTCGGATATAGAGTTACTTGCAGCTAAGTTCATCGTTCAGGGGCGTAGCGAAATGAATTTTGATCCGAATGGTATGCTTACCCGAGCAGAAACGGCTGCATTACTTGTACGTGCAATAGGGATTCCGTTGAATAACACTGAATTTAGCTTTTCTGATGTGGATGGGAAATGGTATGAAGCAGATGTTATCGCAGCTGAGCAAGCGGGATTAATCAAGGGATATAGTGACGGGACTTTCCGTCCGAACAACCATGTGACACGTGAGGAGTTGGCGGTTATGCTTACCCGAGCTATTGCTTATGCTAATCCTTCTTTGCAGACAGATAATAGGGTGTTAGCTTTAGAAGATGTGGAATCCATTTCATCTTGGGCGGAGGATTCTATTTATCAAGCGCTTAGTTTAGGTATCATTAAAGGCGATCAGCAAGGTAATTTCAAGCCGCAAGCAGAAGCAACTCGGGCAGAAATGGTTACATTTCTCTCGCGTATGCTGAAACTATTAAATTTTATATAGGATTGGATTTTGGTTCGAACGGAATAATAGCTGTAATTTGTTCTAAAAGCCACGTTCCACCATGCGAATCCACAACCGAAATAATCTGCATCCCACTTGTTAGATGGTGTCTAGTAAAGGGAGGTGTTGTTTAAAAAAGGTTGTGGATTTTTTATTTTTTTGACTCCATCTAATGATCAACCAGACGATGTAAGGCGACCAGTTCTTCTCAAATAATGAGCTATTCCACTAGAAAGAAGGTTAGTATTTTCAAGGTACAGATATGAATTTTTCAAGTACTGAAGGAATAGTTACGATCTTTGATACGTTTGTTGAGTTTCTTGCTGAATCCATTTATAAGCATGCACCTATAAATTGGCATGATTGAACTAAAAGGGAAAGATAGCTGAATAACAAATCAGTTGGTCAAAGAGTAAGCGTGTGGAGTGAGCGGATCAAAATCACAACAAGCACAAGCATTCAAGGAGGAGATCCATGAAATTTTGCACAAAAGAATGGTATGAAGAAATGCAGATTGCCGGGATAATGTGCATATATGAGACAGAAGAGGAATGGGAGGAGTACCTCGCCTATTTTCGCTCAGAAGGCAAAGACCCTCTACAATCGCAGCGCGAACTGCTAGAAGAAAAGAAAAATCATCTATTAAAATACCTCCCAGAAGCCTTTCACCCCTATATACACGATGGTACGTTGAATACGATCTACCCGCCTCCTGAATTGAAGGAAATGGCGAAGCAGTGGAAGCAAGACTATGATAATCGCATGCGTAAAGTGGCCGAGACGTATAACGGCTATTATAAATCGATTCAAAACGAGCTTCCGCCCAATGCGATCAAGCTATTCGAAAATACCCTTCACGATGCCAAATTCACCTCCTATGATCGTCCTGATGAAGCAACGTTTATTCTATATTTGGACTGTCGCGGCTCTTATTCTTATTTTACGGATATTAAAATTACGTTTCACGGAGTCAAGCAGTTGGAGCTTCCGGATCTTCCTGAAAATACGTGGTGGCTGTACGATGAAATTTACACGATTGACGGTGGCTTTGAGCTCAGAGTGCTGCTGGATTCACTAGAAGCGTTCATTATTTCCGCTGTCGATGTAGAGATTGAAGTATTAGGCGAACTGCAAAGCCAATAGCCAAGAGAGCCCATTTAATATCCCAAAAAGGATCGTGAGCGCATGAACACGATATATCTAGTCCGTCATTGCCAAGCAGAAGGCCAAGAGCCTGACGCTCCATTAACCGAAGCGGGGATAGAGCAAGCGCAGCGATTAGCTGTATTTTTGGCGAACAAGAAAATAGAAGGAATCATTTCGAGCCCATATGAGCGGGCTTACCGAACAATCTCTCCATTAGCTGACGCCACTGGCCTGCCCATAAAGCGGGATGAGCGGTTAACCGAGCGCATTTTAGCGGGTCAAAATCATCCCGACTGGCGCGAAATGCTTCGCCGAACCTATGAGGACATGGATTTATGCTACGAGGGCGGGGAATCCAGCCATACCGCTACCAGTCGGGCCGTTCAAGTCGTTAATGAGGCACTGAATAGCGCCTGGAAAAATACCGTAATCGTCTCACATGGCAACCTCATTTCGCTGCTGCTCAAGAATCTGGATCAGGCAGTCGGATTTCATGAATGGGAAGCCCTGTCCAATCCCGACGTTTACGAGCTATCCTTCACCGATGCGGCGTCCAGCTTCAATCGAATTTGGAGGCCATAGCAAGACAAGCTCAGGGCTGTTTCTGCTACTACCTTCCATCCTATATTCGGTTCAATATTAAATTCAGAGAGGAGCAGCGCCATTATGGATCAAAATATGAAACAAGCGATAGTCAGGGGGGAAACCTCGCTTGGCATCGAATTTGGCTCTACACGAATCAAGGCTGTACTGGTTGATTACCATTTTCAAACCATCGGTTCCAGCAGCTATGAGTGGGAAAATCAATTGATCGACGGTTATTGGACCTACGATCTCAATGAAATGATTAACGGGCTGCAAGAAACCTATCGCAAGTTAAAGCAAGAGGTTGAGAATAATTATGGCGTAACCCTGCAAAAACTCGGATCAATCGGATGTTCTGCCATGATGCAGGGCTATATTGCACTTAATCACGCAGGGGAGCTATTGGTTCCGTTTCGTACATGGCGCAATGCCACAACGGGTACAGCTGCATCGGAGCTAACCGAGAAATTCCAGTTTAAAATTCCAGAGCGCTGGAGCATCGCACATTTGTATCAAGCGATTTTGAACGAGGAAGAGCATGTCACTAACCTAGCTTATATGACGACTTTGTCGGGTTACATACATTGGCTGTTGACTGGCAGCAAGGCTCTTGGTATCGGGGATGCCTCTGGTATGTTCCCAATCGATGAATCTGCAAAGCAATATAATGAAGCTATGGTGAAGCAGTTTGCCGATTTAATTGCCGATAAAGACTACCCGTGGAAGCTTAAAGATATTTTACCTAAAGTTCATACTGCAGGTGAACACGCTGGATATCTAAGTGGAGCTGGTGCAAGGCTATTAGATCCAACTGGCAGCCTGCAAGCAGGTATTCCGCTATGTCCTCCAGAAGGCGATGCCGGAACAGGCATGGTCGCTACGAATAGTGTCAAAAAGCGTACCGGCAACATTTCCGTAGGTACGTCGATTTTTGCCATGATTGTACTGGAGAAAGGTTTATCCACGGTGTATCCTGAGATTGACATCGTGACTACACCTAATGGCAGTCCTGTCGGCATGGTTCTTGCCAACAACTGCTCCAGCGATATTAATGCATGGCTCGGCTTGTTCCGTGAATTTTATGAGGCAATGGGGCAGAAGCCCGATATGAACCAGTTATTCAGCGTCCTGTTGGGCAAAGCGCTGGAAGCAGATGCTGATGGCGGCGGCTTGCTGAGCTACGGCTACTATTCAGGAGAGAACATTACCGGGCTTGCAAAAGGTCGTCCGCTGTTCGTTCGTTCTCCAGAAAGCCGCTTCAATCTGGCTAACTTTATGAGGGTACATCTGTTTAGCGCGTTTGCTGCCCTAAGGCTCGGGATGGATATTTTGACACAGAAGGAGCATATAGTGGTTGACCATATTTTGGCGCATGGCGGATTGTTCATAACACCGCTAGTCGGTCAAAAGATGTGTGCCGCAGCACTAAATGTTCCTGTTTCGGTCATGTCTACGGCTGGTGAGGGCGGCGCATGGGGGATGGCCATTTTGGCATCCTATATGGTTAATAAGGAGCAGAATGAGGGCTTGGCTGATTACCTTACCACTAAAGTGTTCAAGGATGCAGAAGGACAAGAGGTTTATCCTGACAGCGCAGATGTGAATGGCTTTGCTTTGTTTATGGAGCGTTACATGGAAGGGCTGGCAATTGAGCAGGCAGCGGTAGATCATTTTGTGGAAAATGGAAAGAAATAAGAAGCGTGAAATACGAAATGGAATAACGGGCGGGGATATATATGAAATTGGAGCGTTTGATCTCTATGATCTACAAGCTGCTTAACCACGAGATTTTGTCTGCCTCCATGCTAGCTGAAGAGTTCAAAGTTTCTCAAAGAACGATTTATCGGGATATCGATGTCCTATGTGCTGCGGGCTTCCCGATCATATCGCATCAGGGGAGTAAAGGCGGATATGGCATCATGGACGGGTACAAAATGGATAAAAGCTTGCTCCGTTCTTACGATGTCGCTTCCTTGATCACCGTGCTTAGAAGCTTCTCTACCGTGTTTAAAGATGAGCGTGTTCAGGGAACCATTGAACGGCTGCAAACGATCTCACCCGAGCATCAGACCCCGAGTCTATCCGTGGACTTTGAAACGCTCAGGATGGAGCCTGACGCCCTTCGTCATTTACGCATGGGCATTACGAAGCGAAAGATTGTCCGCTTTGATTATATCAATGTCAATAATGAACGTACGACCCGTGACATAGAACCGATGTGGCTGCATTTCAAATATAGCAATTGGTATGTGCATGGATTTTGCCGAACACGGCGGGACTATCGGGAGTTTCGACTATCGCGGATGATGAATTTGTTTTTGACACAGGAAGACTTTCAGCCGCATCACATAGTGCCGAAAGAGGCTGCTTTCTTAGACAAGGAAGGCTCCGATCAGTTGAAGGATGTGGTGATTCGAGTAGGGCCGAAGGCTTTGGCGGAAGCGATGGATCAGTTTCACCAGGCTGATAAGCAATTTCATGACGATGGAAGCATGACGATGCGTATTCCAGTCTATAAACCATTAGAAGCACGATGGCTTTGGGCCATGCTGCTGAGTTTTGGCAGCGGCGTCGAAGTCCTCAAGCCTATTGCCCTGCGAGGCGTCCTAAAAGAACAGCTTCAAAACACACTCCAGCTTTATGAAGAAGTATGACGAACTATTGTCATACTTCTTTTTTTATAATAACAACAGTAACAAAATCAAATTCATGATCATTTAAAAGGAGACGTTACGAATGTCAAAACATCCGGTACAAATGTTTGAATACCACACATGGGCGAGCCAAGCTATCCTGGGGAGAATCAAGGAGCTCCCGTCCTCTGTGCTGAGTCAAGAAGTGAACAGCTCCTTTCCCACCATCGCCCATGCCCTTACTCATATCTATGCGGTTGATAAGATGTGGTATATGGTTTTGACAGGCACAGGTATGCCAGAGGCGCTGCAAGCATGTATGCTGCTAAATGCAGAGATTCTGAGTTCTGTAGATGAATACGCCAATGTCTTTGCCCTGTTATCGGAGCAATACAGAGAATGGTTCCGAAGCCAAGCTGATTTGGAGCAAACCATTCTGCTTGAAAATCCATTTGCCGGAATACGCCAAACAAGCTTAGCGGAAATTGTGCTGCATTTGGTTAATCACGGAACCTATCACAGGGGCAATGTTTCTACTATGCTGCGTCAGCTTGGCCATGCATCCACCATGAATGACTATTTCCTTTTTTGGTATCAGGAAGCCGTAAAGTAAAACGAACAGCCAGCTCCCCTTTTATTGTTGGTTCGACGAAAAACGACTCTCCATAAATAGAAAGGAGCTTGTATTTGATCTATGGAAATTGAAAATCTAATTACAGTAAAATCGAGAGAAGATTTGAGAATGTGGCTTGAGGAAAATGGTGCGACTAAAAAATCTTGTTGGGCAGTCGTTAGTATGACGCCGAATCCAGACATGCTGTTATATTTGGACGCGGTCGAAGAAGCCTTGTGCTTTGGATGGATTGATGGAGTCAAAAAGAAAATATCTGAAACGGAGTTGGCGCAGAGACTGTCTCCTAGAAGCAAAAGAAGTTCATGGACGGAATTGAATAAAGAACGTGTCCGCCGCCTCGAAAAGCTGGGGTTAATGAGTGACGAAGGAAGAAAGGTACTTCCTGCTATGGATGATGATTCTTTTAAAATAGACAGGGTTATAGAACAGAGGTTGCAAGAGGAAAGACAGGTATATGAGAATTTTATGGCATTTCCAGCGCTTTATAGAAGGGTTCGGATCGACACGATCCAAAGCAATAAAAATCAACCGGAAATATTTAACAGGAGATTAAATAAATTTATAACAAATACGAAAGAAAATAAAATGTACGGCCAATGGCATGATAATGGACGACTTCTTAATGATTAATAACTGATTTTTAATAGCCAAAAATCCCCTGAGCACAAACAAGTGCTTCAAGGGATTTTCTCGTTTAAAGCGGGCTAGACCTGCTGTGCTAAGGTCAGCGTGCAGCCGCCTTATTTTTTCGCGTAAAAGCTTACGGTTCCCGTGCTCTCATCCGCGCTGACGAACAAGCTGCGCCCTTGTACGCGGTGAATGCCTTCCGGCGATTCTCCAGCTGTTGGTATCAAGCCGAGGTAGACGGGGCTGGCAGCATTAGCGACATCGAAAAATAAAATCGCATCCGCGCGTTCCGACGCTACTGCCGCAAGTGCTGTTCCGTCCACTGTCGCGACGGTCAGATTTTCCACCTCGCTGCCTTTGTTCGGGCTGCGGTCATCGGGATACAAGCCGACCTTCGCTGTCGCCTCGTCAATCAGGTTCGCGCTGTCGTATACCCGCTTGCCCTCCAAATCCCATACGGCGATGTTGCGGCCACCGGCCTTCACGCCGTCTTTGAATTCATTTTTGCCCAAATCGCCTTCATTGGCGGTCAGCACATATTTGCCATCCGGCGAAAAAGCAATGCCATCCGGTTCATAACGAGCGGTCAAATCCTCCGTAAATCGCACATTCCCATCGTCCTCCAGATCGGCTTTATGCTGCGTCGTGCCGAGCGAGAAAATTTGAATGAGCTTCTTCGTCTTTAAATCGACAAGCGCAATGGCGTTGTTTTCCTGCATCGTTACGGCTGCTGTTGCGCTGTCTGGGCTGATTGCCACGTATTCTGGCTGTGGATCATGCGGATAAATGGCTCCCTCTACGCCTTCCAAAGGAGTAGCAATGTCCACAACCTCGCCCTTCAGCGGATCACCGCCTGCAAAAGAAACGATCATAATGCTGCCAGGACGCTTCGCGTTCGCATAATCGATTTCATCCGCGGCTTTATCCAGCTCCTCATCCTCAATCGCGATCACAGCATTCAGCCCGTCTGGCGAAAGCGCGATGGAGTCGGGGCCGATGCCAAGCTCATACGTTTTTACCGTTTGGTAGGTAGCTAAATCGACTACGGCCAGCAGCCCTTTGCTCGCTTTGTTCACATCATCGCCCGCGCGGATGACCGCAAGCCCGTAGCGACCGTCCTTGGATACGGTGACGCTGGTCACTTCCGCCTCTGGGGAAAGGTCGTGGAAGCTGACGGTTTTAAGCACGCTGACTTTGTTGATGTCTGCGATGTCGAGCACGGAAATGCTGCCGTTGTCGGCTTCGGTAACGAGCAGGCGTTTGCCGTCTGGTGTGGAAGCGGCGATTTCGGCTTTTTCGCTTGGCATTTGGAAGGAGGCGGCAAGCTCAAAGCCGCTTTTATTTTGCTGCTGGACGAGCTGCGCTTTCAGGCTGTCCAGCGCTTTTTTGGAAACATAGGTTGTGCTTTTCGTCAAAAGGGAAGGGCTTCCAATCTCGGCTGCAGCACCGTTAATCGTAGCGGACGAAGAGCCGATCGGGAACGATGCTTTTAAACCGCTTACCGTAATTTCAGCGCTGCGGCTGGCGGCGTTCCATGTTACTTCGCCTTGCATATTTTCGATAGCCTGGCGCAGCTTCACATAATCGCCAGCAGGCGCATCAGCAGCGAGAGCGGCAGGAGCGAAAGCGCCTGTACCGGCAGCGAGCATCGTTGCGACTGACATCATTTGAACAAGTTGCTTGACCGTTTTCATAAGCTTGCAAATCCCCTTTATCCTTTTTTAAGATCGTATGAAGAATCGTTCTAAGTATATAAATAGATTGTTAAAGGCAGATCAAGGGACAGAGCTAGTTTTGTAAAAACGACGAAAGATCAGCTTCCAAATAAGGGAAGAAACGATATAATAGAAAGACTTAAAGAGCGAAGGGGCGCGGGCAGCAGGATGGGAAAAGCGTTATCGAATAAGCACAAGATAAGAGGCTGGAAGCGCAGAGTCCGGCAAATAGAGAAGTGGAAGCAGCGCTATGTGCGGCTGGATATGGAGTATCTCTCCCATCATCAGCGGGATTATGTGAAGCTTTGGATCGACCCTTTCTATAGATTGGTTCGCCGTAATCCGCCTGTCTGGTTTTCACGGCTGCTGCTGGCCGCGCTGATTGATATTTATGAAGCGTGGCATCAGCAATTGGAGCAGCGAAACGAAGCTTTTTATTTGAAAATATGGCTGTTTGAGCCGGATTTCATCTCCTCGCAGGTGGTGGCGGCGATTGGCGAGCAGCTTCATTTTTATGATCATACGTTTGAGCAAAATACGATGATGCAGGCTAAAGCAGACGAACGTCTCGCTAAGCTTCCGCTGCTGCACAAAATCAAAGGCGTGGAGCGTTTTGTTTGGCAGCTTCATATCGATGCGGAGTTTCATTATGAATCAGAGCTAGCGGATGATCTGGCAGCAGGATTCCGAACGGAGCGGGAAGTTAAACGGATCAAGAGCAGAGCTTATGATGTGGAGATGCAGCAATGGGGCGGACAAGCAGACACTGTATACAAGCTGCAAGCTGGTGACGTATGGGTGGGAGGAAAATGAACGAGGCGAATGCCAACCATAAGTTGACATTACAAATTCATATATGGTATATAAAAATTAGGATTAGCACTCAGGCGTGAAGAGTGCTAAACTAGACGTAGCCTTACGCAGCCTAATAATGATGATTATTGAAGGGAGATTTATTCGTGGCCAAGAAACAGTTTAAAGCGGAATCGAAGAGATTGCTGGAAATGATGATTAACTCCATCTATACGCAGAAGGAAATCTTTTTACGCGAGCTGATCTCCAATGCTAGTGACGCAATTGATAAAATCTACTACAAAGCATTATCCGATGATCAATTGGTATTCAATCAGGCGGATTATTATATTAAAGTAACGGCGGATCAAGAAGCGCGCACGCTGACGATTGCCGATACAGGTATCGGAATGACCAAGGAGGACCTGGAGAACAATCTCGGCATTATTGCCAAGAGCGGCTCGCTGGCCTTCAAGAACGAGAATGAAGCGAAGGACGGCCATAACATCATCGGCCAGTTCGGCGTTGGTTTTTATGCGGCGTTTATGGTGGCGGACGTTGTAACGGTAACAAGCCGTGCCCTCGGCAGCGAGGAAGCGTTCAAATGGAAATCCGAAGGCGCAGATGGCTACACCATTGTGCCGGCTACGAAGGATACTGTCGGAACCGAAATCGTGCTGAAAATCAAAGACAATGCGGAAGAAGTCAGCTACGACGAGTTTCTGGAGCAATATCGCCTGCGTGCGATCATTAAGAAATATTCCGATTTCATTCGCTACCCAATCAAGATGGATGTAGCCGGACAACGTCCGAAAGAGGACACCGAAGGCGAATTCGAAGAGTATTCCGAAGAGCAGACGATCAACAGCATGGTGCCGATCTGGCGCAAAAATAAAAACGAGTTGACGCAGGAAGACTACGACAACTTCTATATGGAGAAGCGCTATGGCTTCGACAAGCCGCTTAAGCATATCCATATCAGTGCGGATGGTGCGGTTGTGTACAACGCTATTCTGTACATTCCAGAGCATACGCCATTCGATTATTACACGAAGGAATTTGAAAAAGGCCTTGAGCTGTATTCTAATGGCGTGCTCATTATGGACAAGTGCTCCGACCTGCTGCCGGATTATTTTGGCTTCGTGAAAGGGATGGTTGATTCCGAGGATCTGTCGCTGAACATTTCCCGCGAGCTGCTCCAGCATGACCGCCAACTGAGCCTCATTGCCAAAAACATCAAAAACAAAATTAAAAGCCAGCTGATCAGCCTGCTCAAAGACGAGCGCGACAGCTATGAGAAATTCTACAAAGCTTTCGGCAGACAGCTGAAATTTGGCGTTTACAACGATTACGGCGCAAACAAGGATACGCTGCAGGACTTGCTGCTGTTCAGCTCCTCCAAGGAGAAAACGCTCGTATCGCTCGATGAGTACGTAGAGCGCATGCCGGAAGATCAGAAGTACATCTATTATGCTTCGGGCGCATCTATCGACCGCATTGAGAAGCTGCCGCAAACGGAAATGGTATTGGACAAAGGGTATGAAATCTTGTACTTCACGGACGATATCGACGAATTTGCGATTAAAGTGATTTTGAAATACAAGGATAAAGAGTTTAAATCCGTGTCCAGCGGCGATCTTGGCATTGAAGCGGACCCGAGCGAGGAGCCGACAGAGGCGGAAGCGACTGACAACAAGGAGCTGTTCGAGAAGATGCAGGGCATCCTCGCGGGCAAAGTATCCGGTGTTCGCGCCTCGAAGCGCTTGAAATCGCATCCGGTATGCTTGTCCTCCGAAGGAGAAGTGTCGATCGAGATGGAGAAAATTCTTCAAGCGATGCCGGACAGCCAAAATGTGAAAGCGGACAAGGTGCTCGAAATCAACGTCAACCACGAGATTTTGCAGTCGCTCAAAACTGCTTTCGCCAGCGATGAAGAGAAGCTCGGCCTGTACACGAACCTGCTTTACAACCAAGCGCTGCTCATTGAAGGTTTGCCAATTCAGGATCCGGTTGAATTTACGAACGCAATGTGCAAAATCATGGTGTAACAGCAACAAGCATGCTTAAGAGGGCTTTTCCTAGAGCAGCGTCAAGCTGCTTTAGAGAAAGCCCTCTTTTTGATAGAACCGTTGCCTAATCTCAAGTATTCCGTTATAGTTAAACTAATTTCATACGAAATGCGGGTGCTGGATAAAGTCTGGCTGAGATAGGGAACTTGTTTTCCTGACCGTTAATCTGATCCAGGTAATGCTGGCGTAGAGAACATAACGAAACCTAGCCATTCGTGTATTCTCGAATGGTTTTTTTGTATTTCTCCGCTTAAAAAAGTGGTTTTGTCTAGGGCGAGATTTTAGATGAGCTGCGAGCATTGCTTTCCTTCAGGAAAGGGGAGAAAGTAAATGACAGAAGCGTGGATTGAGGCATTGCAGCAGCAGGTGGATGAGCGGCAGGATGAGCTGTTTGCGCTGCTAGCCGAGCTAGTGGCCTATCCGACCGTCAGCCCTCCAGCACGCAATACGCTGGAAGCGCAGCAGTTTTTGGAGAAGCAGCTGCAAGCGAGCGGTTTTGCAACGGAGCTGTGGGAGGTTTACCCGGGTGATCCGAACGTGACGGCGGTAAAACGGGGCACCGATAGCAAGCACTATCGCAGCCTGCTGCTCAATGGGCATATGGATGTCGCCGAGGTGGGCGACAGCGGTGGCTGGAAGCATGATCCGTTCAAGCTGGTGCTGGAGGATGGACGCGCCTATGGACGTGGAACCGCCGATATGAAAGGCGGGCTTGCGGCATTGCTTTTTGCAAACAAGCTGCTGACCGAAGCCGGTGTGGAGCTGAAAGGGGATTTGCTGTTCCAAGCCGTTATTGGCGAGGAAGCGGGCGAGGCCGGCACTCGCGCTTGTATGGAGCGCGGCTGTGAAGCGGATTTTGCCATCGTCGCTGATACGAGCGGGCTGGCGATTCAAGGACAGGGCGGGGTTATAACCGGCTGGGTCACTTTGCAAAGCCCGGAGACGTTCCATGATGGCATGCGTTCGCGCATGATTCATGCCGGGGGCGGCGTTCAAGGAGCCAGCACAATTGAAAAAATGGCCAAGCTGATCGCCGGGCTTCAAGATTTGGAGCGCCACTGGGCAGTGAGCAAATCTTATCAAGGTTTTCCTCCCGGCTCGAATACGATAAACCCTGCGGTCATTGAGGGCGGGCGTCATGCCGCTTTTATCGCAGACCGCTGCTCGCTTTGGATCACGGTTCATTTTTACCCGAATGAAGATTATGAAGCGATTGCTTTGGAGATTGAAGAGCATTTGCTTGGCGTGGCGCAGGGCGATCCTTGGATGCGCAAGCATCCGCCAACCTTCCGCTGGGGAGGGCGCTCGATGATTGAGGAGCGAGGCGAGATTTTCCCTTCGCAGGAGCTTCAGCCCGAGTGGTCGGGGCTGAAGGCGTTGGAGCAAAGCCATCAGCAAGTGCTTGGCGTGCTGCCTGCGGTTGGCATGAGCCCAAGCGTAACCGATGCGGGCTGGATTGGCAGGGAAGGCATCCCGACGGTCATTTATGGTCCAGGGCAGCTGGAGCATGCCCATGCGGTGGACGAGAGCGTCGACATCAACGAGCTGATTTATTATATAAAAGTTATACTGGGCTTCATCGCCGACTGGTGCAACCGTCCGAAAGAGGAAGCAGAGGGCGGCGAGCAGGGCTCAGGCATTAGCGATTTACGAGTAACGAGTAGTGAATAGCGAGTAGTGAGTAACGAGTAACGAGTGGTTGTCGAGCGGACAGAGAAGCCGTTAATTTGCGAAAATCAACGATTTTGCCTTGTTCGCGGACTCAGATGCAGTTATTGGCAGCAAAAAGCCTATAAAGTCCCCATTAATCACGGAATAGCGGATTTACTGTCCGCGAACACGATTAAAGTGGCCAAATCGCTGAAATAGCGGATCTCCTGTCCGCTGGCACGACCAAATCGTCGATCAAATCGACCAAATCATCCAAATCAACCAATCGCGGATATAGAGGAACGTCAATCCTCGAACATAAGTCGGATTAATGAGAGTAATGTTAAAGTAGCGTTAAAGCAGCAGCTTTTATTAAACATAGAAGTATTTGAATAAACGAGCTGAGCATATAAGAGAGAGCGAATCACTCTCTGTTAAATAAAAAGCCGGATGAAAAAGGGCTTCGCTGCGTGAAAGGTTTGAGCTGGAGAAGCGCACCAGCCCTTTTTCATCCGGCGTCCGGAGGACACGATGAGCAAATTTAGCGATAGATTATATCAAGCAAGCCGCGAAGTATGGCAGAAAAGCCATGAGCATCCGTTTCTCGTGGAAATGCGCGAAGGAACGCTGGATTCGCAGCGCTTCATCTATTATCTCAAACAGGACTACGTCTATTTAATCGACTATGCGAAGCTGTTCGCCTACGGCAGTATAAAAGCTGGCGATATGGCAACAATGGTCAAATTCGCCGGGCTGTATCATTCCACGCTGCATGTGGAAATGGAGCTGCACCGCCAGTATGCCGACCGTTTTGGCGTTACGCGCGAGCAGCTTGAAGGCACGCAGCCGGCGCCAAGCAATATCGCCTATACAAAATATATGCTCGACGTCGCGGCGAATGGCTCGCTCGCAGAGGTTGTAGCAGCGCTGCTGCCGTGCATGTGGAGCTACCGCGAAATCGGCGTAACCTTCGCCGAATATCCGGGTGCGCTGGATCATCCGCTGTATAAGGAATGGATTCTTATGTACAGCTCGGAGGAGTTCGGCGAGCTGACCAACTGGTGCATTGGCCTGATGGACCAACTAGCAGAAGGGCTTCCGGAGCGGGAGCTTGCGAAGCTGGAGGAGCATTTTGTCATAACATCGAAGATGGAATATTTATTTTGGGATATGGCATATCGCATGGAGGAGTGGCCAGTGTGAGCATAAATAAAGGTCTGCCGGGAGAGCGGGGGCTTGAACGGGCGGCGGGGGCAAGCAAGTCAGCAGCAGAAGCAGCGGCAACGACCACTTCTGCACATAGCGAAAACAACGAGCCAGCAGGCCTTAGCGTCAGCGGACTGACGTATGCTTTTCCCGGCGGGCCGCCGCTGATTGAAGGGCTTGACCTGCATATTAGGCCGGGCGAGTTCGTCAGTGTGCTGGCGGCGAGCGGCATGGGCAAGACGACGCTGTTTCGGCTGCTGGCCGGACTGCTGGAGCCGCAAGCCGGCACGATTACGATCGGCGGCGTTAATCGCCAGCAGCAGGCGGCGAAGCTTGGCTATATGCCGCAGAAGGATTGCCTGATGCCGTGGCGGACAGTGCTGGATAATGCCGCGCTCGGCATGGAGCTGGCAGGAACACCGAAGAAGGAA
Organism: Paenibacillus sp. J31R34; assembly: GCF_059383715.1. Classification (NCBI taxonomy): domain Bacteria; kingdom Bacillati; phylum Bacillota; class Bacilli; order Caryophanales; family Paenibacillaceae; genus Paenibacillus; species Paenibacillus sp. J31R34. The sequence goes on along the minus strand of NZ_JBXENU010000002.1, from coordinate 313,482 downwards.
GCGCGCCAGCGCGTGCGGGAGCTGCTGCCGGATTTCGGCCTCGCCGGAACCGAGGCGAAATATCCGCATGAGCTGTCGGGCGGCATGCGCCAGCGGGTATCGTTTCTTCGCTCGCTGCTGGGCGGCGGCGAGCTCTTTTTACTCGATGAGCCGTTCAGCGCCCTTGATGCGATGACGAGAGTCAGCATGCAGGAATGGCTGCTGCAAATATGGGAGCAGCATCGCAAAACGATTGTTTTTATTACCCATGACATAGATGAAGCGCTGCTTCTATCGGACCGGGTGCTGGTTGCTGCAAAGGCGCCGGTTGCCGAATTGGTGGAATATCCGGTGGGACTTGCGCGTCCGCGCACCTACGAGACGATACTGAGCGAGCCTTTTGTGGCGTTAAAACGCCAGCTGCTGGGGCATTTCGGGCATGCACATACAGCGGCCAGCCTAGAGGGGGGAAGCCGATGAAGCGTTTTTTCAAGAAGCATATGCCTGCCCAGCTGTTCATCCTTCTGCTGGCTGTATTGTGGGAAGTGGGAACGCGAATATTCCAAATTCCCCATTATATTATCCCGCGGCTGTCTGATGTGCTCGTCTCCATGGCGGAGAACAGCGGGCTGCTGGCGCGGCATTTCGTCATCACGTTAGGCGAGGCGCTGCTTGGGCTGGCGATTTCAATCGTGCTCGGCACGTTGTCGGCGATCTGGATCGACAGCTCATCATTGGCGCGCAAGACGCTGTACCCGCTCGTTGTCGCCTCGCAGACGATTCCGATTATTGCGCTGTCGCCGATTATGGTCATGTGGTTTGGCTATGAAATCGGCAGCAAAATCGCCGTTGTCATGCTGTTCACCTTTTTCCCCATTGCGATGAATACGGCGGACGGCTTCCGCTCGGCGGACCCGGATATCGGGGAGCTGCTGCGGACGATGGGAGCAAGCAAGCGTGAGCTGTTCCTCAAGTGGAAAATCCCTTCGGCGCTGCCGGAGTTTTTCACGGGGCTGAAAATGGCAGCGGCGATCAGCGTCGGCGGCGCTACGCTTGGCGAATGGCTAGGCGGCGAAGCGGGCCTGGGCATGTACACAAAGCGGGCGGCGAATATGCTGCGCGGCGAAAGTGTTTTTTCCGGGGTGCTGCTGCTGTCAGCGATGGGCATTATGTTATTTTTAGCCGTATTGGCGCTTGAGCGAATCTGCTTATCCTATCGGAGAGAATCGAAGGTAGGCCAGTAAGGGGGCACCAAGGCGGAGTGCCGCTCAAGCTTTATCGCAATTTATATACTATAATAGAACAAGAAAGAGGTAAGTTGTCTATGTATAAGGAGAATGAAGGAAATCATCATTATACGAAAAATAAAACTTCCAAATGGAAACGCAGCTCATGGATCGCAGCCTGCCTGGCTTTAACGCTCGTTATTATGGCGGGCTGCTCCTCGGATAACAAGAAAGCGGGGAGTGAGGCTGAAGGCACGCAGGAGCTGACGGTGCTGCTCGATTGGTATCCGAATGCGGTGCACACCTTCTTGTATGCGGCGGAGGAGCAGGGCTACTTCAAGGAAGCGGGCCTCAATGTAAAGCTGCAGGTGCCGGCGGATACGAATGATGCGCTTAAGCTGGTTGCAACCGGCAAAGCGGATCTGGCGATCAGCTATCAAATGCAGGTAGCCGTTGCCCGCGCAGAGGAAATTCCGATTGTATCGGTTGCTTCGCTTGTGCGCCACCCGCTGAATCAGCTGTTCGTGCTGGAATCGTCGGGCGTGAAGACACCAAAGGATTTGGTCGGCAAAAAAATCGGCTATCCGTCGATTCCGCTGGATGAAGCGTACGTGAACACAATGGTGAAAACCGATGGCGGCGATCCGTCAGGGCTGAACTACGTCGATGTGGGCTGGGACCTGATTCCGGCCATGACAACGAAGAAGGTCGATGCCATTATCGGAGGTTATGTGAACCACGAGAAGCTGCTGCTGGAGAAGGAAGGCGAGAAGCTGATTGCGCTTAACCCTGCCGACTATGGCGTACCGGATTATTACGAGCTTGTGATGACAGCAAGCGAGGATGGCGTTGCCAGCAAAAGCGAAGTATTCAAGAAGTTTATCGATGCGGCGGCCAAAGGTCAGGAATATACGGCGAGCCATCCGGATGAGGCCTTGCAGGTGCTGCTCGACAAGCAAAATGCAGATTACCCGCTTGATGCCGAGATAGAGAAGCAAAGCTTGCAGGTACTGCTGCCGCTCATGGATGCCGGCTCCGAAGCTTTTGGAAGTCAATCGGTGGAGTCGTGGAGCAATGTCATTTCATGGTTGCAGGAGCATGGCCAACTCACGAAAGAAATCAAGGCTGAGGATGCATTCCGCAACCTATAATAGTGGAGGGAATACGGCGTATGGACGAACGCTATTCAAGACAGATGTTGTTTACGCCAATTGGTGAAACAGGGCAGCGCAAGCTAAGCGAGAGCGCTGTGCTTATTATAGGAATGGGAGCGCTCGGCACCGTTCTGGCCAATCATATGGTCAGAGCGGGGGTCGGGCTCGTCCGTTTCGTTGATCGTGATTATGTGGAGCGCAGCAATCTCCAGCGGCAGATGCTTTACGACGAAGAGGATGTCGAGCATGGCTATCCGAAGGCGGTCGCCGCCGAGAGGAAGCTGCGCAAAATCAATTCCGATATCAAGATCGAAGCGATCGTTGCTGACGTCACCGTTCAAAATATCGACGCGCTGCTGATGGATATCGACCTCGTGCTCGATGGGACGGATAATTTTCAGACGCGTTTTCTGCTTAATGATGCTTGCTTCCGCAGCGGTATTCCGTTTACCTATGGCGGGGCGGTCAGCTCGCGGGGCATGAGCGCTATTCTTGTGCCGGGCGCTACGCCGTGTCTGCGCTGCTTTATTCAATCAGCCGATGCGGGCGGACAGACCTGCGATATGATCGGCGTTATTTCGCCAGTCGTGGATATTGTCGCTTCCTACCAAGCGGTAGAGGCGCTTAAATATTTGGTTGGAGCTGCGGATAAAAGAAGAAACAGCCTGATGACCTTTGACTTATGGCAAAATCATTCGTTCGAGATGAAGCTGGGCGAGCCTGCGAAGCAATGCCCTTGCTGCCAGCTGAAGAAGTATCCGGCTTTACAGGTGGCAGAGCAGGACGCGGCAGTCTCGCTATGCGGACGCAGCACCGTGCAAATCTCTGGCGGCGCTCCGCTTAATCTGGAGCAGTGGCGTCAAAGGCTGGAACCGATTGCTGTGGAGCTTACGCATAACGCTTATTTGCTGAAAGCCGAGCTGCCGGAAGGTGAGCGGCTCGTGCTGTTCCCCGATGGGCGTGTGCTTGTGCAGGGGACGGAAGATATGGTCCGTGCCAAAACCTTATATGCCCGTTATATCGGAAACTAACAGCCAACAGCGAAGGGATTGTGTGAATATGAAGGATTTTCGTTTATATGCGATTACAGGCGAGGAATTTCATCCGGGCCGCGATTTGATCGAGGTGATGGAGGAAGCGATTTACGGCGGCGTTGATATTATTCAGCTGCGCGACAAGTCGGGCGACAAGCCTGCCATTTTGGAAAAAGCACGGGCGCTCCGCGAGCTGACCCGGAAGCATGGCGTAACCTTTATCGTCAATGACTACATTGATATTGCGCTGGAAGTGGATGCGGACGGCATTCATTTGGGCCAGGGCGATGTGCCGCTCGTGGAAGCACGCAAGCTGGTGGGCGATAAAATCATCGGCATTTCCACGCACGCCATTGAAGAGGCGCTGCTTGCCGAGGAGCAAGGTGCCGACTACATCGGCGTCGGTCCAGTATTTCCAACCAAGACGAAGGTCGACGTTGTTGATCCGGTAACGGTTGAATACGTGCGCGAGGTAGCGGATAAGGTGAAAATTCCATTTGTCGCAATCGGCGGCATTAAGCTGCGCAATGTGGATGAAGTGATTGCAGCTGGCGCGACGCGCATTTGTGCGGTTAGCGAAATTGTTGGCAGCAGCGATATTTCCGGCACCTGCCGCTCTTTTCTAGACAAGCTGGATAAATGGGGAGAGTCGTAATGGAACTAGTCATTAACGGCGTGAAGCAGGAGCTGGCAGCGAAGACGATTGAAGAGGTCATTGCCCATTTTGGCCTCGCGAGCAAGCCGGTTGTCGTTGAAGCTGACGGAGCGGTGCTGACCCAGGAGCAATGGGGAGCAACCGAGGTTCGCGAAGGCATGAAAATCGAGCTTGTACATTTTGTAGGAGGAGGCTAAAGCGAATGAAACCGGATGTATGGCATATTGGCAACCATGAACTAACGTCCCGATTTTTTATCGGCACCGGGCTTTTCCCAAGCCCTTATGTACAGAGGGAGGCGATTGAGGCGTCAGGCGCCGAGGTGCTGACGTTCGCTATTCGCCGCATTAACTTGGAGGCGACCGAGGACGATTCAATTCTTCAGCATTTGCAAGGAAAGTCGTATCAATATTTGCCGAATACTTCAGGGGCAAGCACGGCGGAGGAAGCGGTGCGGATTGCACGTCTTGCGCGGGCTTCGGGTCTCAGCGACTGGATTAAGGTCGAAATTAGCGCCAATGAGCGCACGCTGCTGCCTGATCCGATTGAAACGCTGAAGGCGACGGAAATTCTCGTAAAAGAGGGCTTCACCGTCCTTCCATATACGTCGGATGATCCTGTCATTTGCAAGCGGCTGGAGGAAGCGGGCGCTGCGGCTGTTATGCCGGGAGCGGCTCCGATTGGGACGGGCCTTGGCATTTTGAACCCTTATAATTTGGGCCTTATTGTAGAGGAAGCGAAGGTTCCGATTATCGTCGATGCCGGGCTTGGCTCGGTCAGCGATGTGACCCAGGCGATGGAGCTTGGCGTGGCGGGCGTGCTGATGAATACACCGGTTGCGAAGGCGAAGGATCCGGCAGGTATGGCGCGGGCCATGAGGCTCGGCATCGAAGCTGGCCGTCTGGCTTATTTGTCCGGCCGCATTTCGAAGAAGCGTTATGCTTCAGCAAGCAGCGGTTACGAGGAGTTTAAGCTGAAATAACAGCATCATTCAACAAGGAAAGCTGGTTAGGACATGGGAGAACGAATTGTAATCATGGGCGGCGGCATTATTGGCTTATCCTGTGCGTTCGAGCTGCGCAGCCGCGGCCATCAGGTGACGGTGCTGGAAATTGGCAGCTGCGGGGGACAAGCTTCTGGAGCGGCTGCGGGGATGCTGGCTCCTTTTTCGGAAAATGTAGAGGGACCGGATGATTTTTTTCGCTTATGTACGCAGAGCTTGCGGCTGTATCCTTCCTTTACAGATCGCGTGAAGCAGGTTTCCGACCTGCCATTCGAATATACCGAATCTGGAAGCATGTATATCGCTTACCATGATGCGGATATTTTGGCGCTTGAAGGCAGGCTGCGCTGGCAGCGGGAGTATGGTTCATCGGGCAGCCTGCTTGAGGGGGGCGACGTATTTCGGCTAGAGCCGAAGCTGTCAGGCAAGGTGCGGGCAGCGCTGTATACGCCGGAGGAAAGCCATCTGTATGCGCCGCATTATGTTAAAGCGCTGGAGGATGCCTGCCGCTTGATGGATGTTCACATTCATGAGCATTTGGAGCAGGTTGCGATTAAGGACTGGCAGAGCTCGGTCGTGCTGGAATCGGCAGACGGGCGTGTTTTTGAAGGGGACCGGCTCGTTGTATGCTCGGGAGCTTGGGCGCAGCAGCTGGAAGCTGCATTTGGCCTTCGCATTCCGGTCTATCCGATTCGCGGACAAATTTGCGCCTATATGGCGGAGGAAAAGCCCGTTCATCATATGGTGTTTTGCAATCAAGGCTATCTCGTAGCGAAGGAAAATAATACGCTCGTATGCGGCGCTTCTGAGGATGTAGCTGGATTCGAGACGACCGTTACGGAGAAGGGTATTGAGCGCCTGCGAAAATGGAACAAGCAAGCTTTCCCGTTTCTCGAAACGTGGACGCCGTTCCACACCTGGGCAGGCCTTCGCCCATCCACGCAGGATGGTTTTCCGCTGCTTGGTGCGCTCGCGCAATCGGGCCGCGTCGTGATGGCGGTAGGGCATTACCGCAATGGGATTTTGCTCAGTCCGGTTACAGCACAGCTCGTGGCTGATAGCGTAGAAGGCAAGAAGCTGCCGGACTTCATGCGGGCATTCGCTCCTGAGCGTTTCAGCTAGGCAGAGATAGGTACAGCGAGCTGGAGCTGGAAGTGGAAATCTGCGAAACCGAGAATCGGTGGACAAGCGTTTGATCTAAAATATAAGCATTTATAAGTTTCCTACTTATCATTAGGCTTATATTTCTCGGAGTGAAACGCGCCGCGCCGCCGAAGGGCGGCGACAGCCGTTTCACCTTGGTTCTGTATTTGATGAAGAGAGGGACGTGAGCAAAACATGAGCGTACATGAGAATGGGCAGGCACCACGCAGCGTCCCGACTGCTTTGACGATTGCGGGCTCGGACAGCGGCGGCGGGGCGGGCATTCAAGCGGATCTGAAAACCTTTCAGGAGCTTGGCATATTCGGCATGTCCGCGGTGACCGCGATTACTGCGCAAAATACACTTGGTGTGCAGGGTGTATTTCCGCTCAGCGTGGAAGCCGTTGTGCAGCAAATGCATTCGGTCGGTTCGGATATTGGCGTCGATGCGCTGAAGACGGGCATGCTGTTCAATAGCGAGATCATTACGGCTGTTGCCGCAACGATTGCCGAGCTTGGCTGGAAAAATGTTGTCGTAGACCCGGTTATGATCGCCAAAGGTGGAGCCTCGCTGCTGCAAGAGGAAGCTATCCGGGCGATGACGGACAAGCTGCTGCCTGTAACGACGGTGATTACGCCGAACATACCGGAAGCGGAGAAGCTGACGGGCATTACGATTGTCACGGCGGACGATAAGCGGGAAGCGGCGAAACGGCTCGCTGGATATGGAGCGGGCTACGTTATTATTAAAGGCGGCCACGATACGGGCGAGGAAGCTATCGATCTGCTGTATGACGGCAGCGGCTTTACCGAGCTGGCAGGCAAACGCGTTGCAACGGCCCGCACGCATGGCACGGGCTGTACCTTTTCGGCGGCGCTTGCGGCAGGACTTGCCGAAGGAGCGGATATGGAAGCGGCGATGCGCCAAGCGAAAGCGTTTATTCAAGCAGCCATCGAGGACGGCATTCAAATTGGCGGCGGGCATGGACCGACGAACCACTGGGCGTACCAGCGCAGCAAGCGGGCAATGAAAGCTCCCCTATAGTAGAAAAAGCTATGCGGCTTCCGGTTGTGTTCAAACCGAAGGTTGCATAGCTTTTTTTACGTACTTGCTGCCTATCTGTTGTTTAGCTGCGTCTACCGGCTAAGTCCAGCCCCAGAAAAAACCTTCACGGTCCCAGGCTGCCTTGCCGCCATGGCCTTTTTTGAACGCTTTTTTTACTTCCTTGTCGATCGACGTATTCCCTTGCTCATTCACGTATATGAACTGCTCTCCAAAATGCTCTGTAATATGGGCAACGGCCTTCTCCTGATGAAGAATGCCGGCAAACTTCAGCTCTCCGAGCATCCAATCGGCTACATCCTGTGCGGTATGGCTCAACATATCTCTTCCTCTCTATTTCACAGCTCTCGCCCACTATTATAATCAACGGCAGCGCATATGCCAAATTTACTTCAGGCTTACTTCAAAAGCATCCACATAAACGGCGGTGCCGGTCACTTCGATGAGCCGTTCATCCAACTGCTGTTAGCATCATGTCAGAAGCTAAGTTTTAAAAAAATTAATTTTTTCTGTCATCATAAAAGACTGCCGACAGTTGCCGACAGTCCATGCAAATGGTTAAACCGTTTGAAGCAGACGTATTATTTCACCATCTATTACTTCTTCACTAACTTTTTTAAACCCTAAAGATTCATATAACTTTCCCGCAATTCGATTATCTGGTCGATGTCCAATCATTATTCTTATACCATGTGAAATACTCATAAATTGAATCAAAGCTTCCATTGCTGCCTTACCATAACCTTTGCCTTGATGCGTTTCGTCAATCATTATGGCAGGAATCCAATAGTTATCATCCTTATCTGGTTTCGTACAAAACACGAGAAATCCGACTAAGACTTCTTCTGAGTAAATAGCACGCAATTCAAAATCATCCACATATTTTGATTCTGCAATCCAATAAACCACAGGTGCAGGAAAGACAATAAGCTGCTCTGGCTTAACTTTAAGCTGGGTACATTCATACCAATTCTCAATAGACACTGGCTTTAATACAACTGCCATACGAAATTCCTCCCAAATTTTACTCCGCAGAGGAATTCCACCTCTACGATTATTTCGTAACCTTCCTTAAAAAAATAGCAACATGGCTATGGTTCATACCACATCACTCCTCTCGAAATTAAAAACTCTAACGTAGGCTATTCGTTTCTTATTTAAGATATCCTTTTTTATTAAGGAAGTTAAAGCTAGGCATAACAATCGGATGTCACAGGTTAACACTTTATCCCATTGATTCCTTGTCTGATGTAAGCCTTGCATCAACATTTGTCAAAATGAGGGAGGAATCTCCACCCACTGCGACTTTTCCTTAAGTTTTACTAAACATTTGACCGTCTATAACCGATATTTCTATTCATGAATAGTAATTAAATAAATAGGCGGGTGGGTCTCATGTTTTTTAAATTATTAAGTCCTTTCACAGCTATTATGTCCAAGTTGAAGTATGCACAGAAGTTCATGGTCGTTAGTGCTCTGTTTATGATCCCGCTGGTCTTGCTGCTTGTTCTATGGGTTAGCGAGCAGCAAGGAAACATTGAGTATATTCAAAAAGAACATGACGGCGTGGCTTATATTAAAGATATAATGCCGCTTATGCTCCAAGTGCAGCAGCACCGTGGGCTATCATCCGGCTTTTTGAATGGAAATCCTGATGCCAAGGCAGATGTAGATGCCAAATCACAGGAAATTGCGGGCTTGATTCAAACGATAGACCCAGCGATAAAAGCGTCAAATATGGCTGGGGCGCAGGAGCTGTGGGAGACCTGGAAGCAGCAGTGGACACAGTTGGATTCGAGCAACGCTACGATGAAGGCTGATGACAGTTTTGACAACCATTCCACGCTTGTTTTAGATTTAACTAATATTATGATTAAGCTCTCTGATGAATCGGGCCTGTCCCTTGATACGCAGATGGATTCTTATTATTTGGGTTCAATGTTCGTGCAGCAAATTCCTGCGCTCATGGAGCATGCGGCGATTATTCGCGGCAAAGGCAATGGTGTGCTTACCAGCAAAGCAATGGGGGATGACGAAGAAATCAAGCTTCGTTTGGAAGCGGAAATGATTAATTATTCTCTGACGAATATGAATAAGTCGCTGAGCAGCGCTTTAGGCTGGAACGAGACACTGATACCGTCATTGGAGAAAAGTGGCGCGATGACGGCTACATCGCTCAAAAGCTTTGTGGCACTACTTAATACAGGTGTCCTTAACGGCTCTAACTTGACCATGGATGGGGCGGAGTTTTTCAAGTCGGGAACGGCGTCGATTGGTGTTTTAAACGACTTTTATGTCCAGGTGAATACAGAGCTTGAGCAGGTGCTCCAGCAGCGCATCGATGAGCTGACGGCGACTCGAAATATGCTGCTTGGCTTGACGGTTCTGTCCCTGCTGCTCGTGGCTATTTTCTACGTGGCTTTCTACCGTAATGTGATGGTAACGGTGGCCGCACTCCGTAATCGTGCGGATGCAATGGCGAAAGGCGACTTTTCCAAAGAACTCAATTTGGAAACGCGGGATGAGCTGCGTCAGGTCGGCCTGTCATTTAATGAAATGATTCGCTCCTTGAATGGGCTGTTGCGGAGAAACCAGATCGTATCTGAGCAGGCAGCGGCTTCGTCGGAGGAGCTTACAGCCATTTCACATGAATCGACGCTGGCGATGAAGCAAATTGCCGAGTCGATTCAGGGGGTATCGGAAGGAACGGACGTACAGCGCGTATCGGCGGATGAAACGTCGAAAGCGATGAATGAAATGGCGGTTGGCATTACTCGCATCGCCGAAGCAGCTTCAGAAGTGGCGGACGCTGCGGTCAAGGTGACGGGCAACGCTCAAGTAGGCGAAGAGCAGCTTGGACAGACGGTACGCCAAATGAACAGTATTCAAGCATCGGCTGTTCGTTCGGGCGAGGTCGTCTCCAAGCTGGATGAGCATTCGGCGCAAATTGGCCAAATCGTGCAAGCGGTAATGGCAATAGCCAAGCAGACGCAGCTTTTGTCGCTGAATGCGAATATCGAAGCAGCGAGAGCTGGCGAGCATGGCCGGGGCTTTAGCGTCGTAGCCTCCGAAGTGGGCAAGCTGGCCGAGCAGACGAGCGAGTCGGTGCAGACGATATCTGAGCTGGTCAGAGATATTCGGACGCTGGTGAGCGAGAATGTGAAGGCGATGAGCGACATGAAATCGGAGACGGCTTCTGGTCTTGCCTCTATTGAGCAGGCAAATACGACGATTGGCGATATTTTGCATGAGGTTCGCTCGATGAGCGATCAAATTCAGGAAGTGTCGGCAGCCGCCGAGGAAATTTCCGCAGGCATGGAAGAGGTCACGGCATCGGTTGGCGAGGTAGCGAACATCTCGAATAAAACGTCGGATGAGGCGGAAACGATGGCCGCAGCTACGGAGGAGCAGCTTGCGTCGATGGAGGAAATTCAAGCATCGGCGGAAGCGCTGCGCGATATGGCCCAGCAGCTGCAGGATGATCTCAGCCATTTCGTACTGAGCAGCGAGGACACACAGCAAACGAAGGCTGGATAGCGCGGAATCATGGATAATGCTCGGGCTGTGCAGACAGTATGAGCATTATCCTTTTTTTGTATTTTGCTAGAGTAGGATGGTAGAATTGGAGCAGCCTTGAAAAGGACATAAAGGGGAGCAAGCAATGAGATTTGTGAAAAGAACATTGATTTATATAGTGGTCGCGATTCCGCTCATTTTTCTATTGAATTATTTAAAGTTTGATGGGCCAGCAGCGATTGTCATTATATTTTTAACGTTTTTGGCTGTCACACTGGGCCCGTTATTTTATACGATTTTAGGGACGAGAAACTTGGTGAAAATCGAGAGGTTTCTGCTCGCGAACCGCAGCATACCCAGTTATTATATCAACTACACGGTAGCCAATCGTTTGGATGACGAGTTTGAAGAGACGATGGCGAAGCTGCTCAAGCAGTACAAGCAAAAAAATAAACAGGCGCTGTTCAAGACGCTCCAAGCTCACTATAACAAAGATATTCAAAATGTTTCACACGAAATTGAGTGGATTCAGCCGGTGGAATATAGGCATTATTATCAAGCTTATTATGACATCGAGCGAAGAGAGTTCGCTGAGGCACACAATCATATAAACCGAATCTCTAAAGCATGGATGAAGCAGTCTCTGCTATCTTACATGGAGTATAAACAGGGCAATCGGCCAAGGGCAATTGAGCTGGCGGAGGAAGCGATGCGGGCGGCAAGGGGGCTCCAGCTGTATGTAATGGTGAAAACATTCGAACGGGAGTATCCCGAGTTAAGGCAGCAGATGGAGAAGTGACGCTCGTTATGGTCGCGGGGCATTCTAGACAGATCGTATAGAAACGAATGAGCCGTAAAGGGGAAAAGATGCAGAACAGGCCGTTGCTAAAGCAGCAACGATGTCCGTTCTGCATTTTTTTTCGCTGGCAAAAGCGTTCGCGCGATTATAGATTTTTATAATCGACTAATAGATTATTTCTGGGCTGATGCCGATTGACGATTAGCTAGGGGTAACCTATACTTGCCTAAATACAAGTAAACAACTATGAATAATGAGTATAAAGTGCTGTGTGTGTGTGTGTGCAGCTGATTACAAACAAGGGGGCCCGCAAACAAATGGTACAAGTAAAAGCACCAAATCAATATGTAAACGAGCCGAATGCATGGGCAGAAGGTGGAGCGAAAATTGCAGAAATCGGCAGCAAGCTCTTTATAATCGGCGGGGAAAAAGCGCTTGAAGCAGCGGCTCCGCTGCTTGCCAGTCTAAATGCGGTCGATGTCACTTATCAGGTGCATCGTTTTTCCGGCCAGGTAACAACGGAGCAGATCGCAGCCTACTCGGAGCTGGCAGCGAGCCAGGATATCAACGTGCTGGTTGGAATTGGCGGCGGTCGGGTGCTGGATTTGACGAAGGCGGTTGCGCAGCGGATTAATGTGCCGAGCGTGACGGTGCCGACGATTGCGGCAACCTGCGCGGCATGGTCAGCGCTCACCGTATTGTACGACGAGGAGGGGCGCTCGGCAGGCTACTTGCCGCTGAAGCAATCCCCGCAGCTGGTGCTTGCGGATACGGCGGCGCTTGCTGCTGCACCTAAGCGCTACCTCGCTTCGGGCATAGGCGATACGTATGTGAAATGGAACGAGACGGTCGTCAATGTGAAAAAGGTTCCGGCCGACCTTGATGTACGGCTTGGCGTCAAAACGTCGGAGCTTGCGGTTGAGGTGCTGGACCGCTATGCGCAGCAGGCGTATGCGAACGCGGGCGACGGCATCGTGACACCCGCATTCCATGAGGTGAGTCACGCGATTGTCTGGCTGGCCGGACAAGTGAACACCGTATCGGCAGGAGGCGCACGCGGCGCTTTGGCCCATGCCATCCACGACAGCCTGACGCAGTTTGCGCAAACGCATGGCTCGCTGCATGGCGAGAAGGTCGCGTTTGGGCTCGTTGCCCACACGCTGCTGCAAGGGCAAACGGCCGCGGAGACGGAGCGGCTTGCTGCGAAGCTGGATGCGCTCGGCCTGCCGGTTACGCTGGCGCAGCTCGGATTTGAAGAAAACGCGGATAAAATCGCTTATGACATTGCAGGTAAAGTGCCGCTTGCTGGAGCGAAAGCTGCCGAGTTGCCTTTCGCCGTTCATCCGGCGGCAATCGCTGAGGCGATTATTGCAGCGGACCAGCTGGGGCAGCGCATTAGAAGCAAGGCAGCTGCTGCTTCGCAATAAAAGGCACGCAATAAGGGGAAACCTTACACACGAGATCTAGAGAGGCGGAAACAACCGTGAAGAACAGAAAGAGACAGTGGCTAGGCTTAAGCATAGCAATCATCTTAGCGAGCCTGCTCGCAGCATGCGGCAATACAGGGGGGACGACGAACACAGGAGCAGCATCGGCGAGCCCAGCAGCAGCTTCTGAAAGCAGCAGCCCGGCAGCGGAAGGCGGGCCGGATTTGAGCAAAGTCACGCTGAACATCGGTCAGACGGGCTGGGAAAATCTAAAGATTGGCTTCAAGGAAGCTGGACTCGATGCTACGCCTTACAAAATCGAATTCAGCGTCTTCCAAGGCGGCAATTTGCAGCTGGAGGCCATGGCAGGCGGACATTTGGATGTCGCCTTGACGAGCGAAATCCCGCCCTTGTTTGCAGCACAGGCCGCAAACGGCGGCAATTTTAAAATTATTGCCATTCAAAAATCCAGCACGCTCCAGCAGGAGCTGCTTATTCCAAAAGGCTCGACGGTGAAATCCGTAGCCGATTTGAAGGGCAAAAAGGTAGCTTACGTCAGCAGCACAACCGCGCATTATTTTCTGCTTAAAATGCTTGAAGAAGCGGGGCTTAGCTGGACGGACATTGAGCCTGTAGCGCTGTCGACCTCCGATGGGCTCAGCGCATTGATCGGCGGCAGCGTGGATGCATTGGCTAGCTACGGCAACGCGGTCATATCGGCACGCCAAAATGGCGCAACGACGCTGGCGTCTGCCCAGAATATTTTATCCGGCAACTTCCCGATTGAAGCAAATCCGGCAGCGATTGAAGATCCGGGCAAGCATGCAGCGATTGCGGATTTCCTGAACAGGCTCAATCAGTACAATGAATGGATTCGTGCGAATCAGGAGAAATGGGCAGGCATTGTAGCTGAAAATACAAAGCAGCCTGTGGAGCAGGCGCTCCAAACGCTGAAGGACGGAGAAGCGCAGCAGCCGACGACGATTTTGCCGCCATCGGATGAAGCGATTGCTTCCCAGCAGGACATTGCCGATACGCTGCAAAAGGTCGATTTGCTTAAAAATCCGGTTGATGTGAAGACGATCTGGAGCGACGCTTTTGCGGACGCACTGAAATAATTCGGGTCCTGAAAGGAGAGCTATATTTTGCGAAAACCATCCTACAGCTTCTGGACATCCTCCTTCACGCCATGGCTGCTGCCGATTCTGCTGCTAATCGCCTGGCATGTGCTGACGGTTACGGGCATTATCGCCGCTAACGTTTTGCCGCAGCCGCTGCAGGTCATTGAGGAGCTGATCACTTCCATCAAGAGCGGCCAGTTGGCTGAAAATATTGCAATCAGCGCCCGTCGTGCCATACTGGGCTTTCTCATTGGCGGCGGAATCGGTTTCCTGCTGGGCCTTATTAACGGTTTTTCCTCAAGAGCGGAAATCGTGATGGATTCGTCGATTCAAATGCTGCGTAATGTGCCGCATTTGGCACTCATTCCGCTCGTTATTATTTGGTTCGGCATTGGCGAAGAGGTGAAGCTGCTGCTGGTCGCGCTGGGCGTCTTTTTCCCCATCTATCTCAACACCTTTCATGGCATTCGCTCGATTGACCGCGGTCTGATTGAGATGGCGAAGGTGTATGGGCTGCGGGGCTTCGACTTGTATAAAGAAGTGATTTTGCCGGGAGCGCTGCCTTCGGTACTGGTCGGCGTCCGTTATTCGCTCGGCATTATGTGGCTGACGCTCATCGTAGCGGAGACGGTAGCAGCGAATTCCGGCATCGGCTACATGGCGATGAATGCCCGCGAGTTTATGCAGCTGGATGTGACGGTGCTGAGCATCATCATTTATGCGCTGCTTGGCAAGCTGTCCGACAGCATTGCGAAAATACTTGAGAGGCGGCTGCTCCAGTGGAATCCGAATTACAGCCGTGCGAAAGCATAGGAGGGGATGACATGACCGATAGCCGCAAAGGGGCACAGCTCCAGTTAAGCCGGGTACGCAAGGAGTTTGCGGGCAAGGAGGTGCTAAAGGGCGTTGATCTGAAAATAGACCGTGGCGAATTTGTCGCCATCGTCGGCCGCAGCGGCTGTGGCAAAAGCACGCTGTTGCGGCTGATCGCCGGGCTGGATTTGCCGACGGAGGGCACGCTGCTGCTCGGTAGCGGCGAACAGCAAAGCGTAGGGACAGATATTCGCGTACTGTTTCAGGAGGCGCGCTTGCTGCCCTGGAAGAGTGTGCTGGACAATGTGCGGATCGGCACGCCCGGCAAGGATAAGGCGAAGGCAACGGAAGCGCTGGCGCAAGTTGGGCTTGCGGACCGCGCAGGCGAATGGCCGCATGTGCTTTCCGGCGGGCAGAAGCAGCGGGTTGCGCTGGCCCGGGGGCTGGCAAGCAAGCCTCGCCTGCTGCTGCTGGATGAGCCGCTGGGCGCGCTCGATGCGTTGACGCGCATTGAAATGCAGCAGCTGATTGAACGGCTGTGGCTGGAGCAGGGCTTCACGGTCGTTCTCGTCACGCATGATGTGAGCGAGGCCGTTGCGCTGGCAGACAGGGTTATTTTGATTGAGGAAGGCATCATCTCCCTCGACAAGCGAATTACGCTAGACCGGCCGCGCAACCGGGACAGCGGATTTATATATTTTGAAAACCTTATTCTAAATAAGGTGCTTGGCAAAGAGGAAATACCGCTGCAGAAGAAGGTCAGCTATACGATATAAACAGCGGTCAACGGACTGCTGCAACCTAAGGACAAAGACTTAGTTCATATGAACTAAGTCTTTGTCCTTTTTTATATTCATTTCAAAGGTTTTACAGCCGATAAAGGAAGAAGAAGGAAAATGAAAGGATTTCATAGGAGGCAGGAGTAGGATGAGTAGCATTCGTATTCGCATCATGCTGGCAATTATTATTTTTGCAGTGTTGTCTGGAACGATTGTAGGGTTTACGGGTTTGTATACTAGCAATAATATTCTGGAGCGCTACTCGCGAGATAATGCAGAGCTGACGGTCGACAGCGCCGCTGGCGAGCTGGATTCCAAAATCAATGCCATTCAAAATTCAGTCGATGGCTTGGCGATAACCGCTGTATCCCTGCTGAATGATTTGGAGCGCTTCAAGACAGATGGCGAGTACGTTACAGAGTATGAGGAGACGCTGCGCCCGATTGCTGCACAGTTTGCGGAAGAGACGGAAGGAGCAATGTCCTTCTATATTCGATTTAATCCTGCGTTTACTGCTCCGACCTCCGGCATTTTTCATGCGGACTCGGATGACAGCGGCAAGATGCAGCAGCTGACGCCAACCGATTTCAGCCAATACGATCCTAGCGATACCGCCCATGTAGGCTGGTATTATCTCCCTGTCCAGTCGGGCAAGGCGATGTGGCTTGACCCATACCGCAATGAGAATATTGGCGTCGATATGATTAGCTATACGGTGCCATTGTTTAAAAATGGAGAATCCGTCGGCATTGTGGGGATGGATATTCGTTTTGACCTTTTTCAAAGCTTTCTAGGCGACATTCGTACGTTTGATGATACCTATGCGGTTCTGGTTAATGCCAGCCAGAAGCTGCTTATTGATCCTGTCCATACAGAGGCTGCTGTGCTGAAAGATGTGGATGAGGCCTTTTCGCAAAAGGTAGGGCAGGAGCCCAGAGGTGTCATGCTTACACAGTGGGGCGGAGAAGAGACGCTCGTTGCCTATGCGAATTTGTCGAATGACTATACGTTAATTGTGGCATCTCCCACCCATGATATTTATCAGGAGGTTAACCATCAGACGTGGCTCATTCTTTATTTGCTGCTGGGCGTCATTGTGCTGGCTGTGTTGACCGCGCTCATCGTAGGCACGCGCATGGTGCGTCCGCTGAAACGAATTGTGGCGGATATGGAGCTGGTCAGCGCCGGACAGCTGGATGTGCAGTCTCGCTATACAGGAAAGGATGAGATTGGACGAATTGGCAGCGGGTTCAATCATATGGTGCAGCAGCTGCGCCGCTTGACGGGCAGCATTAAAGAAACGACCGTGGAAATCGGCCAGTCGTCGCATACGCTGCTGGCCGTATCGCAGCAGACGACGGCTGCAGCGCAGGAAATGACCGCATCGGTGGCCGAAATTGCCGAGGGCAATCGGTCGCAATCGGCGATGCTGGCTGCCTGTGCGGATACCGCCACAGAGCTTGCGGATAAAGCTTCCGCGCTGCGCGAGCAGACGGAGGAGGTATGGCAGGGCATCGTGCAGATGAATGAGGGCAATGAGCAGGGGCTTGCCTTGATGCAGGAGCTGGCAAGGCGCAATGACAGCAGCAATGAGGCGACGCAGCAAATCGGCGAAATCATTAGCGATTTGCGGAGCAAGGCGGAAAGCGTGAATCAAATTTTGACGACGATTAGCGGCATTGCCAAGCAGACAGGCATTTTGGCGCTGAACGCTTCGATTGAAGCTTCCAGAGCGGGAGAGTCGGGTCGCAGCTTCGCTGTCGTAGCGGAGGAAGTGCGCAAGCTTGCCCAGCAGTCGCGCGAGGCGACGGAAGAAACGGTGGCGCTCATTTCAGGTGTACAGCAGGATATCGGGAAAACCGTCGTCTCTATGGCGGAGGTGAGGGAGCAAAGCAGCAGGCAATCCGAGGTAGTGAAGCAGATGGATGAAGCGCTGCGCGACATCTCCCTTTCAGTATCAGGCAGCACGCGCCAAATCAAGGAGAGCAGCGAGCATATTGCTAAGCTTAGCATCGGTGTCGGCCAAGTGCATGAGCAGCTCGGCAGCCTTGCGGTTATTGCGGCGCAGAGCAGCGATTTGTCCAATCAGGTGGCCGAGGCGGTGGAGGAGCAGACGGACGGCTTCGAGCAGGTGACCGCTGCTGCCGAGCAGCTTGGCGAATTAGTGGAGCGGCTGGACAGTGCCGTTCAAGCTTTTCATGCAGAGGGTAGCGGATTGGCGGGGAGCGAGCGGGAAGGAAGCGCTGTGTAAGCTGATTGCATCGTATTAGCAGCTGGTACTAAGAGAAGATGGTACTATTTATTCCAGCGAAAACAGGTAAGATAAGGCTATCAAACAAATAACCGCAAGGTTATACGGGAGGACGCCTATCATGGAAAATCAAATGCCTGTTCGCAAATCAATGAACTTTTACCGTCGCCGGAATACACCAACTTATACGTTTATGGCTTGGGGAGCTTTTGTACTCGCATTCGCCTTTGAATTTATCGGCATTTATACGCTCAATCAGCCGCTTTCGGTTCAGGGCTACTACGCCGTAACAGGAATTTTGCTCGTCATTACTTCTTTTACGCTCCAGAAGCTTGCCCGCGACAATGATGAGGATAAATTTCTGAAGGAACAAAATCCTTCCTATCGCAATCGCAACACGCCAGCCTTTACATTCATGGCTTGGATCGGCTTTATCATTGCTGTGCTTGCGCAATACATCGGCTTGTACACGCTGGAGGAGCCATTCTATGTAAAAGGCTACTATGCAATCGCCGGAGCTTTCCTGATTGTAGCTTGCCTCGTGCTTCAGAAAACGGTTCGCGATAATGAAGAGGATAAAGTGCATTTGGGTCCGGAAGAGGAGTAAGACCAGCGCATTCTAGGGCATGTACGCAAATGTATGCAAATAGCATGCAAATGTAAGCGAGCCAGCTCATGATCCTATTATTTGGCGGACCCAGCAGCCGCTATTTCAACGGAATTACGAGATAAGGAACAGGCTCCGGACCCAGAAGCCGCTAATGCGCTGCTGTTAGCCATTTTGACGGGTAAATGAGGGTGATAACGGCTTTCCTGTCCGCCTACGGCCGGAATTTGGATTAAAAGCCAGAATAGCGGAACCTCAGTCCGTCGAAAAAAGAGGGAGCGTCGCGAGCTGTATTTCTTCAGCAAGGCTCGGATGCTGCGGTTCTCAAGTGGGCAGGCTGCAGGTAAATGAAAAGTGCACTTCTCAGAATTAGGTATTGGAAAAGCCCGCGTAAGCTGGCGCTAATCCAAAATCATTCTGGGAGTTGCACTTTTATTTTTTTGTTACCCGTTAATAATTTCCCCGCCGTTGACGTGCATCATCTGTCCGGTGACATAGCTGGAGTCATCCGATGCGAGATAGACGTAGGCGGCGGCAAGCTCGGCAGGCTGACCGGGACGTTTCATCGGCGTATCACCTCCGAAGGTGGCGACCTTCTGTGCGTCGAAGCTGGACGGAATAAGCGGCGTCCAGATGGGGCCCGGCGCGACGCCATTGACCCGAATGCCTTGGCCTGCCAAATTGGCGGATAGGGCGCGGGTGAAGGAGACGATCGCGCCTTTGGTGGCCGAATAGTCGATCAGCGTCTCATTGCCGCGATAGGCGGTAATCGATGCCGTATTAATAATGGATGCGCCTTGCTTCAAATGGGCGAGCGCCGCTTTC
Source organism: Paenibacillus sp. J31R34 (assembly GCF_059383715.1). Lineage (NCBI taxonomy): Bacteria > Bacillati > Bacillota > Bacilli > Caryophanales > Paenibacillaceae > Paenibacillus > Paenibacillus sp. J31R34. The sequence continues at coordinate 294,088 of NZ_JBXENU010000002.1, read as the reverse complement.
GTCAAATAAAACATCGCGAATACGTTGGTGCGGAACGTAGCGGTAAGCTGCTCCGCCGTAATATCCTCAAGGCGCTGCTGCACATGCTGCTCTGCAGCGTTATTGACGATGATGTCGAGCTTGCCGAATGCCTGAACCGTCTGCTCGACCGCTTGTTGACAGAAGGCTTCATCGCCGATATCGCCAGAAATCAGCAGGCAGCATCTGCCAAGCTGCTCAATCTCCTGTTTTACAACCTTCGCGTCGGAGTCCTCTTCCAAATAAACGATGCTGACATCGCAGCCCTCCATTGCAAAAGCGATCGCTGCGGCACGTCCAATTCCGCTGTCCCCTCCGGTAATAATCGCCGCTTTGCCCATCAGCTTTCCAGCAGCCTTATAAGTTGCGGATTTATAGACAGGCTGCGGATGCATAACGGATTCCAGTCCAGGCTGCTGATCCTGATGCTGGGGCGGCAGCGTCTGGGCTGGCGCTTGTGTTGTAGATGGACTCATCCTATAACCTCCTTGTAATGGCGCGGCATGCGCCTATAACAAAACGTTCTTATTGTGGAATAAACGTGCAGAGGTTATACATGGTTTTCCGTCATTTTACAGCATGCTGGCGATACCAGTCATTTGCTTCCTGTAGTACCTCCGTTCCGCCCGCCTTCATAAACTCATGGACGAAACGATCAAAGTCTTCTAGCGGCTTCTCGCCGGTAATAAAGGCGACATAGGCTTTGTTTTTTAACTTGATTAATTCAGCTCCGTTATGGATTAAGGAGGGAGTCGCAACCTCCAAAGCGTTGTAGATGCCATCTTGATCAAGGTTTAAGGTTGAGGCCCATCGCTCTCTTCGTTCTTTAGGGACCAAGGGTACCGTCATGCCTAGATTGGCGCCGATTGTATTTTGATAGTTGAACATGGTGTCATAAGGAGGCAGCACAATGACATCCTCCTTCACGTTTCCTGCCCATGTCCAGTGTGTGCCCTTGATCCCATATTTCATTGAGGCATATTCATCCGGGTCGGGACTCGCGCTCACATAGTCAAGTATTTGGAGGATCGTCTCCATCTTGCCTGGATCAACGGCTGCGTCAGCTCCGATAGCGGTGAAGCTCATCAGCATATCATAGGCTTTGGAGCCCCGTTTTCCTTCCGGCCCACGAAAGGGCTGGCCGAACACAATTCGGGCCTGAGGATTGCCCGCCGTTAGTTCCTTTGCGTTAAATGTAGCTTCTACCGGAATCTCCGCGCCATTCGCGCCGCCCTCATCCTCTAAGGCTAAATAATCGCCAGCTTGAATCCAGTGATAGTAATTGCCCATGGAGGTCATGCCGATTTTTCCATTGATAAAGGCATGGGACAGATGCTTGTAGCCGCCTTTATTTTCGCCGGTAATAAACTCGGGATCGATGATGCCATCAGCGTACCACTTACGAAGATAGTGCAGCGCCTCCTGCATTTCCGGCTCCAATGCGCCGATGATGAGCTTTTCATTTTTCACCCCGAAGTAAAGCTGGTCCGCGAAGACGATTTGCCCGAAAGCGCCGAAAACAACATTCATTCCTTCTCTGGACAAGCCGTACGTATCTTTCTTGCCATTGCCATCCGGATCTTCATTCGCAAATGCATAGATGACCTTCTCAAAATCAGCTAGCGTCTCAGGCACCGTCAGACCTAGCTTATCGAGCCAATCCTCTCTATATATAACAGGTATGCGATAAATGTTTGTGGGATTGACGACAGGAATGCCATAATATTTGCCGTCGATTTTGCCATAATCCTGATAGGCGGGCGCATTTTCTCGAATGGCCTTCATAATGTTTGGAGCGTACTGATTAAGCATTTCCTCGGGAATTTCGGCCAGCAAGCCTTGCTGTTGATATTTCAGGAGATCCTGAGTCTGTCTGATTCTGAATAAATCGGGAATTTCGCCCTGCGCCAGCATCATATCCAGAAGCGCTTCATATTTGTTATTTTCTAAATTCCAGACGTCCAAATTGACATTGAATTTATTTTCAAGGAGGCGCACCATCTCCGCATTTTCTGGAACAGGCAGATTGAGATGCATCGTCCAGGAAATGCTGTGCTGCGGGCTGTCAGAAGCTATCGGGGTTTGCAAATCCTTGGCAGCAGACAGGTGCACAGAGCTTGTTTCGCACCCGCTGACCAAGCTTAGACATGCGACGGCTATTAGGGCGGCGATACGCTGTATTTCCTTCATTTTCATGATGAAACCTTCCTTGAATCGTATTTCTGCATGCACGCTATGGCTGAAGCGGCAGCTTTGCCGCCAAAGGACGGCGACAGCCGTTTACGCTTGCTTAACGGTATGGCGCAAATAATTGCCCGGCGTACACCCATGCCGTTCCTTAAATTTCTTAATAAAATAAGCCGCAGTCCTATAGCCGACTGTACTGGCAATTTGCTCAACAGACATATTATTGTTCACGATTAAAGCGGTCGCTTTTTCCATTCGCTGGCTGGTGACATAGTCGGTATAGGTGATGCCGCTCTCTTCCTTAAAGAGCTTGCTCAAATACTTGGGACTAATAAACACCTGGGCAGCCACCGTCTCAAGCGACAGATCCTCCGATAAATGGTTGCGAATATATTGCTTGGCAGCGTCAATGCTGGAGACAGCTCGATCGTTATTCCGTTTTTCCATTTGCTCAAGGCATGTCGATAGGGAGCTAACCAGCCATTCCTGAAAATGATAGATATTACGTGTCTCGTTAAACTGATTGTATAAATCCAGATGGCCTTGATCGTGCTGCTGGTATCGAACGCTTTTCAAATAATCGGAGTAGACGTATACGGTGTTCGCCAAAACAAAGCGGCAATAATCGGCAGAGTACATGCCTTCCCGCATCGTCACAACCAATTGCTCAACCGCTGCCGCAATTTCGGGGGCTTGACGGGCATGCAATTTATCTCTGAACCTCATAAGCATCGCTTGCGGGATTTCTTCAAGGCTATGCTCGCGATCGAGTAGAGTACGATCATTCAAAATGGATCTATCCGGCAGGAAATAGCCGTATTTTATTAAGCTTTGGGCTTCCATATAGCTTTGGTGAACCTCAATGATATCCTCTACCCAGCACCCCTGTGAAATTTGAAAATCCAGCTGAAACTGCTGCTTGGCTTCCGCTAATACAAAACGGGACAGCTGCTCTAAAAATACGTCGCAGGTTTCGCTCGCGCAAACAAGGATAACGATCGTCTTGTCCGGCAGCTCCTCGGCAATGATATGTGCCTCCGGCACAGAGGCCCCCTCCAACTGGCTGATCATTCGGTACACGACATACTGCATATCTCTGGAGCTTAAATGGGCATAGGCTTGGCCCGTATTTACAATCATGCTGCAATAATGACTGTAGGCCTGAGAGATGCCGAGAAAGGGGAGCTCTTCCGCCAATTTTTCTCTTGTATTGCTATTGTGGAGCAGGTTCAGCAATACATTATGCCTGATAACCGAGCTATTGGCCTGAAGCGTCTCTTCCAGATTGCTGACCTTATCGTTCAGCCTAATGAAAGCGGTATCAATAAGCTTGAATTCATTCGTCACATTTTCAGGCGCATGCCCGGATAAGTCCTTTATTCTTCCCGCCAATCGCTTAATTGGGCTGTAACTTACTCTAGCAAAAATCCCGGATAATACGATTCCTATCAATAGGGCAGCTACACAGATGACAAGTACAAGCTTTTGCACGAAAATCAACTTTTGATAGAAGAAGCTGGCAGGCATGGCGCTGTATATTTTCCAGCCGGTCGATGGCAGCGTTTGGTAGGAAACCGCATAAGGGGCATCATTAATCGTGTCTTTAAAGCGGCCAGACTCCGCCTTGGACTGCAAGGTCTCGGTGATGCTGGAGTCGGTAGCGTTGTGCAAACCTAGGCTTTCATAGTCTGAACCCGTGATCAGGCTCCCGGAACGATCTAATATAAACGTGCTTTCATATTGCGCGGGCATCATATTCCGAATAACCCCGCTAATCGCACTTTCCTTCAAGTCAATCGCAATCAGCAGATCACTGTTTTCGCCAGAGGCTTGAAAGGGATAGCTATGCGTGTAGGTAATCAAGGCTTCGCTTTTGCTATTCGGCAGGCTGGAATAAATATCTTGTGGAATCAATCGGGTTGTTGTCCAGAGCTGGTTTTGCTTATTACCTCGCATCCCATTCATCCAATCGGCAAAAAATACGGCGCTGCTGCCTTGGTCGGCATTGAATTTCAGCCCATAATTGGAGGAGAGCATGACATTTTGCTCCGGATAATACAAATGCGCCGCATAGATGAGGTCTGAATGGGCAGCTACTTGTGACTGGAGCAATTCCTGCAGATCAATGGCTTTGCTAAGGTTGTTTTTATAGGAGGAATCGGCAAATAAACGAATATCTGCGGTTTTATCGAGAGATAGATTCAGATAGATTTGCTGCACGCTCTGAAGCACCGTAGCTTCAATCGTTTGGGCTGTGTTGTCTATGATCAGCTGATTTTTGGAGTGCAGCTCCTCTTCATAGCTTTTTGAGAAATAAATATAGAAGACGGAGCAGAGCAAGAGAACAATGACCAGCACGATGGAAATATAAGATACAGCCAGATTAGCAAATACAGAGTTCCACTTTTTCACGGTCTACGCCTCCTCACCGCCTCGATTATACACCACCGGATGGACGAACTTATACCCATTAATCAAATCTTAACATTATTCGGCTTGAGGAAGATATGCAGCAAAAGACTCTATAGCATAGAACCTATTTCTCATCCTTTCTCCAGCCAGAACAGGGGGGAAAGCATGAATTTGAGAGGATAGGATACGATTTTTATACATTTCAGAAATTGTTATATTGAGGAGCAGCAGGGCCAAATGTTACGCTCGAAATCGATTCGGAAAACAAAAAAACGAAACGATGGGAGTAGACTCAACTTGAAAAAGAATTCTACCAAAAAGGTTATATCTGTTGCATTGGGCCTCTTACTGCTTTCCAATTCCGTAGTGGGGAATGCTGCAACCGCAGCATCAAACGGAGCTTCAATTGAACTGCCGCCAGCTCCGGCATGGGGACATTTTGTAGACAACTACAAAAACAGTATTTCTGCTAATCAGTCGGTATATTCCAATCCGGTCATCGGCGTGCTTTCCGGGTTTCAGGAGCTCTGGGAGCCTGGTACTTCGTGGAACAATGGCACAAAGCGCAACAGTAGCGTGCTGGACTACAACATTCAATATGTAGCAAACATTGCTGCCACTCGTACGGCGGAAGATGAACAATTGGCTTATTTCGTTGACCGGACAAATCAATCGTATGGAGCGACTGAAGGTCTTGGCGCTCTGGCAGATGTGTATCGCGACAAAACAGGAACCTTCACGACGATTACGAGCATCCCTGATGATGCCACTACGGTCAAATACAACGACGGCAATGGCTCCAATAAAGCGGGCGACTCGAATTCCGAGCTTGGCAAAATGGTAGACTTGATCGGGACGCTGCGAGGCAATTACGCATCCAGCAATCCTTCTAAAAACTTCTACAGCTATATGCGTCCATACCGCTGGGCTAATGATACAAATATGATTGTGCCGACGCTGGTTCCTGCAATCAGCACAACGCCGGCTACGGATGGCGGCTTCCCAAGCGGTCATACAAATGCTTCGTATCTTGCTTCTTATGCACTGGCTTATGCTGTGCCTGAGCGCTTCCAAGAGCTGCTGACCCGTGCTTCGGAAATGGGGAACAGCCGGATTATTGCAGGCATGCATTCACCGCTAGATGTTATAGGGGGACGTGTTATGGCAACGGCGCTAGCGGCTGCTACCTTGTCTGACCCGGACCATGCGGCACTCAAGCAGGAGGCTTATAATCAGGCGCATGCCCTTCTGTTGACCGAAACAGGTACAGCGGAAGACCGTTTCACTGACTATGAGAAAAATAAAGTGCAATTTACCGAGCGTTTGACCTACGGCTTCGATCAGATCCATTCGACAACCGAGCCGATGGTTGTACCTAAAGGGGCAGAAGTGCTGCTGGAAACGCGCCAGCCTTATTTGACGGGCGAGCAGCGCCGTGCGGTATTGGCTACTACCGGCATTTCTTCCGGCTATCCGGTGCTCGATGACCCAGAAGGCTGGGGACGTCTGAATCTCTTTGCAGCAGCAGACGGATATGGCGCTTTTGACAGTGACGCAACGGTGTCGATGGATGCCAGCAAGGGCGGCTTCCATGCAGTGGACAGCTGGAAGAATGATATTTCTGGCGTTGGCAAGCTGACGAAGGAAGGAACCGGCGCCTTGAAGCTGCTCGGTACCAACACGTATTCCGGTGGTACTCAGATTAACGCGGGTACGCTGGAGAGCGGTTCGGCAACAGCTCTTGGAAACGGCGATGTCGTGAATAACGGCGGTACGCTTACGGAGAATGTAGCTGGAAAAATGACGATTGACGGGGATTTCACGCAAGCTGCGAGCGGTAAGCTTGAGCTTAACGTTGCGAGCGCTAGTGATGTGCTTGAAATTAAAGGCGCGGTAAATGCGAACGGAAAATTGCAGGTGAATTTTCCAAGCAGCTACGTGCCAAGCAATGGCTCTGTCACACTTGTGAGCTACGGTGCTAATCAGCAAAGCGGACAGTTCTCATCGGTCGAGATCAGCGGGGTGCCGAGCCAGTATAATGCTCAGGTCGTTTATCAAGCCGATAAAATAACGCTTGAAATTACGAATAAATCGAGTTCTGGAGGCTCTGGTGGTTCTGGAGGCTCGGGTAATACGTCAACGCCTTCACCAACACCTGCTCCAACGCCTACTCCAGCTAACCCTGTAGATCAGAATTCTGGTGTAACGGTGACAGCAAAGGCTGACGCTAATGGAAATGCAGAGGCTGTCATTGACGATGCTCAGATTAAAACCGTAGTGGAGCAGGCTCAGGTGAAAGAAGCGGGAGCACGAATCGTCACGCTGACCGTTGAATCGGCAGATAACGCCAAATCAGTCGGCATCTCGCTATCCAAAGCTGCTGTTGCCAACCTGTCTGCTGGCAAAGTGGATAAAGTGGTCGTGGTGACTCCATTCGGCACCCTTACCATTCATTCAACTACGCTGAATGCAATTGAGAAGGCTGCAGGCAATAACATTCATGTCAAGGTAACACAAAGCGGAGCAGACACGCTTACACCGGAAGCCAAAAATGTAGTTGGCGCAAGACCAGTGCTGGATATAGCGATTGAATCCGGAAATACGAGTCTTTCTACCTTTGGTGGCAGCAGCATTCAAATTGATATTCCTTATACGCCTGCACAGGGCGAGGATACAAGCGCCATTGTTGCTTATTATATCGACAATGACGGGAAGCCTAGCATCATGAGCAATTCCAGCTACGGCAATGGCAAGGTTACTTTCGTAACGAATCACCTCAGTCATTATGCTGTTGGCTACAATAAGATCAGCTTTAGCGATACAAACAGCCATTGGGGAGCTTCATTCATCTCCTATTTAGCTGCCCGTGATATGATTGAAGGCAGCGGCGGCAACCAGTTTGCACCGGATAAGAACATTACGAGAGCAGAATTTGCTAAAATACTGGCGGGTATTGCAGGCGCAGATGTGTCTGGAAATACGACCTCCGCATTCGGAGATGTCAAAGCCGGAGATTGGTACCTGCCTTATGTAGCTTGGGCAGCAGAGCATGCGATTGTCCAAGGATCATCGAGCAGCACATTCAAGCCAAATGAGCCGATTAGCCGTGAGGAAATGGCGGTTATGCTGAAGCGATTTACGGATCAGGCTGGCTTCACGCTGCCTAAGTCGGCTAGCGGAGTTACTTTTGCTGATCAAAGCAGCATTAGCTCGTGGGCAACAGATGCAATCGTTTCGTTGCAGCAGGCCGAAATTATCTCCGGCAAGGGCGGCAATGCCTTTGATCCGAAAGGCGGCGCAACAAGAGCCGAAGCGGCGAAGATGCTAGCTGTGCTGCATCAAAGCATGAATAAACAATAATAGCGTCAAATATTCGAAAAAATAAGCTTTAAAGTGTGAGATTCAAGGGAACAGAAGCAAGAAACAAGAAACAAGAAACAAGAAAACATGGAACAGTGAGAACTCGAAATTGGGGTTCTCTTTTTTTCGTTTGACACAAGCGATTTAGCTTGGTCTATCGAATATAACACCAGTGATGAATCATGCTTGAAGCTGCTTAGACAAGGAGGCTCTACCCCAACTCCAAGCTTTACTTGAAAATGGCTGCTGATAGCCGTGTCCTATCGGACTGCACAGACCTTATTTTTTGAATTGAGATCATATATTCCTATTGGCGGACTGTGGGGCCGCTATCATCCGATTTCTGGTGGCATTTCACGGTTTTTGGAGACAATAGCGGCTTCTGAGTCCGCGAACCGGATAAAAAGGGGAAATGTTCAGTTTTAACGGCCTCTCGGTCCTCTCACCCTCCGATTCCCTTTAGACAAGACTGACAGGAAGTTAGTCAGTCAGGACTCCAGTTCGATGGCTGCTCTTTCTTCCATTCACTAGTTCAACTTATATTCACGATATCCTTTGAACTTACGAAAGGAGAGGGGCAAGGGAGTATCTTCTAACGATAGGAAAAGACGGTTATTTAATGGAAATACTCTGTTTTTTTCCTAGTGTCGCCAAATAGGAATCTATATACTAAAAAGGGATTTACTGCGCTAAATAGCTGTCGGAAAAAGGAGGCTAGATCGTTCAACCTGTATTTTGTAAGCGCAACCAACTGATCTTCAAATCGAAAGGATGCGATTGATTCATGTTCAGCAACCACTCCAACTGGCTTAAAAGGACGGCTGCCACGCTAACGGGGCTTACGCTGCTATGCGGCAGCGCCGCAGGCGCAACTGCTGCGGAAACGACAGCCTCAGGGCAAGCAGGGACAGCTTTGAGCAAAGTACAGCTGGAATATTTGGATAGAGGACTTGTAGCTGTAGCTTCTTCGGGAAACGTATTTCTCAGCTGGCGGCTGCTAGGCAATGAGGTGACGGGCTATTCCGAGGGTGGAATGACCGGAGCGAATTTCAACGTTTATCGGGATGGTACGCTCATTGCAACGGTGACGGACAGCACGAACTACTTGGATCCGCAGGGCAGCGCTTCATCGCGTTACCAGGTAGCGGCTGTGGTGAATGGGGAAGAGCTGGCACGCAGCAGTGAAGCTATACCGTGGGGAAATGGCTATTATGATTTGCCGCTTAATAAGCCGGCTGACGGGGTTACCCCTGTGGGCGAGGCTTTCACATATTCGGCTGCCGACATGAGCGTCGGCGATGTGGATGGCGACGGGCAATATGAATATATCGTCAAATGGGACCCGTCGAACGCCAAGGATGTGTCGCAGAAGGGCTACACCGGCGAGGTTATTATTGATGCCTACGAGCTTGATGGCACGCAGCTGTATCGCATTGAGCTAGGGCCGAATATTCGCGCCGGCGCGCATTATACCGAATTTATGGTGTATGACTTTGACGGTGACGGCAAGGCGGAAATGATGTTCAAGACAGCGCCGGGTACCAAAATAACGAAATACGACGGCAGCGGAGGAATCGCGTCCGAAAATTATATTACGATGCCTCAAGAGGATATTGCAGCAGGCTACAGCAATAACGACGATTATCGCGTGAGCAAGCAGGGCTATTACGAGCATGTCGTAAATATGTTCATGAACTGGGACAAGCATGAGGAGGTCGTAAACGGCAATTGGCCGGCAACGCTGGAAGAAAGCTTCGGTATTGCGCCGAAATATGCCTATCCTCTGTCCCGCGAGGATGCGGAAGCGCTGACGGATTATTTTATGGATGTATATGCGCCAGCGCGCAGCGGCAACAACAAGCTGCGTGATTTTGAAGGCTTTATTTTGAGCGGGCCAGAATATTTGACCGTGTTTGAAGGAGCGACAGGCAAGGAGCTGGAGACGATCCCCTACAAGCCGGGCCGGCATGACGATGGCCTCATGTGGGGCGACTATGCGATGGGCCGGATTGAGCCGGGCAACCGTGTAGACCGTTTCCTTGCAGGCGTAGCTTATTTGGATGGCACGAAGCCTTATGCCGTATTTGCCCGCGGCTACTATACGCGCTCGACGCTCGTTTCCTATGAATGGGACGGCAAGCATTTGCGCGAGCACTGGTTTGTCGACAGCGGCTGGGTGCCGATGACGAATCCTTTCAACGATGGGCCGCATGGCAGACCGGGACTGAATCCGGCCTTTGCAACGCTTACGACGCAGGGTGCGCATTCGCTAAGCACGGCGGATGTAGATGGCGATGGCAAGCAGGAAATTATTTATGGCTCCTCGACGATTGACCATGACGGTACACTGCTCTACAGCTCGGGCGATATTTTGCCGCCGGGCAGCGCAAATCCGGGGACGTATGCAGGTCTTGGACATGGCGATGCGCTTCATGTCGCAGATATTGATCCTGACCGTCCGGGCTTAGAAATTTTTATGGTGCATGAGGGTGGGCCGTATGCCCCTTATGGCTACTCGCTGCGCGATGCTGCGACAGGCGAAGTCATTTATGGCGGCTACACCGGCAAGGATACCGGACGCGGCATGGTAGGCGATATCGACCCGAATCACAGAGGGCTGGAGACATGGGCGGTTGGCACATGGACAGCAAGCGGGACTCAGATCAGCACTACCTCGCCAGGAACGAACATGAACATCAAATGGGCGGGCAATATGACGACGCAAATTGTGAATGGTTCCTTGGAAAACACGCCGACGATTGATGATTGGAAACGCGGCAGATTGCTAACGGCAAATGGAACCCGCACGAATAATCATACGAAGGGAACGCCTTCGCTCGTAGCGGATATTTTCGGAGACTGGCGGGAGGAAATGCTTGTGCGCACCGTGGACAGCTCGGCTATCCGCATCTATACGAGCACGGAGCTGACAGATCGCAAGCTGTATACGCTGATGCATGATCCGCAGTACCGTACAGGCGTAGCTTGGCAAAATACGACGTATAACCAGCCAACGTACACAAGCTTCTATTTTGCATCGGACACGAATTTTGCAGGTGTACCGATTCCGAATTATTGGACACCCGTTGTGGATGATCGAAGCTCCATCGGCGCAACGCTCATTGGACCTCATGCAATGGCGAAGGGACAAAGCTTCGATGTCGTTTATGCCCTGCAAAATGTGCCAAGAGGCATTGCGGAGCAAAGCATTCGAATCGAATATGATCCGACTGTATTGGAGCTTGTAAGAATACCGGAATCGCTGGATACAGGCAGATTTGTAATCAATGAGCATGTGGACGCTGCAGGCGTTATCAGCTTGAAGGGCAGTCATGCGGGCGACGGACTGAATAATCCGCTGGGCAATTTGTTCAAGCTGACCTTCCGCATAAAAGCGGATGCGCCAGCTGATGTGACCGCGCTTGCGGTAACCAAGCTGATCGGCACGGACGGAGCAGGCGTGAATACGCAGCTTGCAGGCGATGTGCTGAATATTAAAGTTCACTAATGGTATAAAGGATAGAGTAGGCCCGTTTATATGGCTTGTGGCGGCTAGCGCAAATGCGCATACCGCTGCAGAGCACCGGAAAACCTTCAAGGCTGCGTTTTAGCGCGGTCTTGAAGGTTTTTTTGCGATGAGTCTGAAAAGATGCTGCTAAATCGTTTATAGTAGAGTAGAAATCAACTGCTAACATAAGAGGGGAAGAAAGATGCGGAAAAAAGTGGCGATTGCCATCACGATTTTTTGTGGGATATGGATGGTCATTATGGCGTTCCCCTTTGCGACGATTGCCAGCGACGTTCCAGAAGCTGTAAACGGGGAGCTGGATTTGACAAAATGGGCTTTCTCCGAAAACGGTATTGCCCGCCTGGACGGGGAGTGGGAATTTTACCAGAACCGGCTACTGGCCCCGGCTGATTTTAAGCTGGAGAAGCGGGACAGACAAGGGCTTGAGAGAACGGGCTACGTCCATGTACCGGATAGATGGGAGCAATATGCAGTGGCGGCAGATGAACCTTCCCCCTACGGCTATGGAACCTTCCGCTTGCGTGTAAAGCTTCCGGAAGCAGGAGAGCATGTTTTCGGCATCAGGCAGACGAATATTAAAACAGCCCATAAGCTGTTCGTGAACGGTCGGGAGATTGGCGGCCGCGGGATTCCGGGAATGAGTAAGGAGGATACCGTTTCCGTGAATGCGCCATATGTCCGTTTTTTTACGGTGGAGGGCGGCGAAGCGGATATTGTTGTGCAGGTTGCCAATTATCGTTATTCGCAAGGAGGTATTACCCATTCCATCCTTTTGGGATATCAGGAGGACATCTTGTCTGTACGGGAGTTTGCGGTGGCCAAGGACTGGTTTGCTGCAACGACCTTTCTGTTAATGGGCATCTATTTCATCATATTGTTTCAAATGCGAGGGCATGACCGATCATGGCTCTATTTTGGCCTGTGCTGTATAGCGATCTGCTTGTATTCTATGACACATGGCGAAAAAATGCTTTTAATGCCGTTCCCGGGAATTCCCTATGAGCTGTTTACGAAAATTCAGGATCTTTCCGGTGTGCTTGCGGTGCTGTTTTTACTGCTATATACGAGGTATTCCTTGCCCCATCTGTTCCATAAAATCGCGCTGCAAACGTCCGGATTGCTGATAGCGTTCACCGTACTCCTTACTGTGGCGACTCCGGCCTCCGTCTTTACACGCTTTACACTCGTAAATTTCGCCTTGGCGCTTGTTGCCGTTCTCTACGTCATTTACGTCATGCTCGTTGCTGTCGTGAGGAGGATGGAGGGCTCGGTGTATATGCTGGTCAGCGTCGTATCGCAGCTGGTTATGACAGTTGCCTCCTTGATGGAGTTTCTAGGCGTACGGTCATACGTATCGTTGCAAATGGCTGCTTGGCTGTGTTTTTTCATGGCACAGGGCTTGCTATTATCCCGAAGATTTGTAAATGCGTTTGATTCGGTTCAGAAGCTGTCACAGCGGCTCGGCTCGATGGACCGGCTGAAGGATGAATTTCTGGCGAACACCTCCCATGAGATGAAAACGCCGCTGCATGGCATTATCAACATTTCGCAATCGCTGCTTGAGGGCGCGGCAGGCCGGATGACACCGCAGCAGGAGGAAAACATGGCGATGATTGTAGGCATCGGCAAAAAAATGAGCAATCTGGTCGGTGATCTGCTCGATTTCTCGAAATTGAAAAATGGTGAGCTTGTTCTGCATCAGCAGGCTGTTGCTCTGCGTCCGCTTGTGCGCATTATATTCGAGATGTTTCGCCATTTCGCCGGTGCAAAGCCGATACGCTTCACAGACCGTTTGAGTGATCAGCACTATGTTTATGCCGATGAAGACAGGCTTACGCAAATTATGAACAATCTAATCGGCAATGCGCTCAAATTTACAGCTTCAGGGGATATTGCCGTTGCAGCGCGTGAGGAAAACGGCTGGCTCGTGGTGTCTGTCTCGGACACGGGCATTGGCATACCTAATGATAAGCTGGAAGTTATTTTTGAATCCTTCGAGCAGGTTGGGGGAGCACTGGCGAAGGAACGAGGAGGAACGGGACTGGGGCTCAGTATCGTCAAGCGGCTTGTAGAGCTGCATGGCGGAAGCATTTGGGCCGAATCGGAGCTAGGTAAAGGCTCGGTATTCACATTTACTATTCCGCTCGCAAATGGCATGGACGTGGAGCCTGCTGAGGCAGGAGTAGATAGAATCCATGCAAGGCTGGGGAGTACAGCTCAGCGAAGCTACCCGGCAGAGACGATTAAACTGGAAAGCTTCGGGGCGGTTACGATTCTCGTTGTGGATGATGATGCCGCCAATCGGCAGGTGCTGCTCAATCTTTTGTCCGTAGAAAAATATTCGGTTATTGCCGTATCTAGCGGCAAGGAGGCGATGCGGCAGCTGGAGCAAGAACGCCGAATTGATTTGGCGGTTATTGATTTGATCATGCCGGAAATGTCAGGATACGAGCTGTGCCAGAGCATTCGCAAAAAATATTCGCTATCCGAGCTCCCGGTGCTGCTGCTTACGGCAAGAAATCGGCCAGAAGAAATGCTGGCGGCGTTCGACGCGGGAGTGAATGACTTTCTCGGAAAACCGGTCGAGGCTGGCGAGTTGAAATCGCGCATTCGCACACTGCTGGAAATGAAAAAGTCCGCGAGCGAATCGGCACTTGCCGAGATGGCCTTTCTGCAAGCGCAGATCAAGCCACATTTTCTCTACAATGCGCTTAACACAATCTCGGCTTACTCACTGGATGATCCTCAGGCTGCACGGGATTTGCTGGCCGCGCTAAGCGACTATTTGCGTGGCAGCTTCGATTTCAGAAACTTGGAAGAACTTGTTCCGCTGCATAAGGAGCTAGAGCTGGTGGAGGCTTATCTATCTATTGAAAAAGCCCGCTTTGGGGAGCGATTGCAGATTAGGTATGAGATAGACGGTGATGTAGATTGCCTTCTGCCGCCGCTTGTCATTCAGCCCTTGGTGGAAAATGCGGTGCAGCATGGTTTGGCGAGCCGCAAGCAAGGGGGGAGCGTTAAGATTTCCGTTTGCGAGGAGGAGCATGATGTCGTCATTACGGTAGAGGACGATGGCATAGGTTTTCAAGATTCCTATTATGCAACACGAATCGGGGATGGCGGGGCGCAGAGCAGCGGCGTGGCTCTGAAAAACATCCAGCAGCGTCTATTTCGGATATACGGTCGGCGTTTGGATTTTGCAAGCAAGAAGGATGGGGGTACAGCAATAAAGATTAGTATTCCGAAGGGAGACTACCTGGATGATTAAAGTAGTCGTGGTTGATGACGAGCTTCCGGCTTTAAAAATGGCTGAGAGTGTGCTGCGGACGTTGGGCGATGTGAAAATTTGTGGGCTTTTTGACGACGCTGAGGAGCTAGTGGCGTGCTTACATACGATAGAGGTTGACTTGATTTTTGTCGATATGAAAATGCCGAGCATGAATGGGTTGGAGCTGGCTGAGCAGATTCAGAGGCACAGACCCGATGTAGGAATCGCTTTCGTAACGGCCTATGACTATTATGCGGTTGACGTTTTTGAATCGGAAGCGTTCGATTATGTGATGAAGCCCATGACGGCGCAGCGGATCAGCAAGACGCTGGAACGATTCACAAAGAAGAGAGGGACAAGGCAAAGCGCGAAGCCAATGGACATCCTTGTCCGCAGCTTTGGGCAATTTTCCTTGGAAACGAGCCAGGGGAACACGCTCAAGATGCGCAGAACCAAAACGGAAGAGCTGCTTGCCTTCTTTCTCCACCACCGGGACCAGCCTGTTGGGATGGAGACCATTATGGATGCATTATGGGGGGACCGGGATGCGGAGCGGGCGCAGGCAATGCTGTATACGACAGTATATCAGCTGCGCAAAGAACTGGAAGCGCTCGGTCTGATGGATGTCATTGAGCAGACCCGCGCCGGAGGGGGACGCTACCGCTTGTTATGGGAACCGAAAAGCTGGGATTGCGATGAGTTCGAAAGCAGCTATCGGCGCTTCAAAAACGGCGGCAGCATGGATGAAGTGCAAAGGGCGTTGGAGCTGTACCGAAACGGCTATTTAACGGACAATGGGTACGAATGGGCGGAGACGAGACGGACGGAGCTTGAACTCAGATATATCGAGCTGCTGGAATGGGCAGTCGATGTGGAAGTACGGCAGCAGCGCTACGAGTTTGCTTTGCTGTATTTGCAAAGATGGGAAAAACAGCAGCCGTTTGCAGAGCGCATTCACGCTAAAATAATCGCTTTGCACTTGCTGATGAGCAACAAGGAAGCAGCCGCGGCGCAAGAGAGAAAGCTGCGGGACTTGTTTGCCGGCGAATTAGGCGCTTTACCGGATATAGATACAAGGGTGCTTGCTCTAAATCCCACGTCTGTTTTTTAAAATATAAGCATTTATAAGCTTCACCTTTATAATCGGCGATTACGAGCGGCTTCCCTGTCCTAAGGACGGTGGGGGCCGTTTTGTTTTGTTCAAATTCGGTTCAACAACGATAAAGTATAATGTCGAAATAAGGCATAATTTGAAGTTAAAATGTGAGAGGATGAATACACGAGTGAACACACGAAAAAAGAAAAAAATGCTATTGATATGGACATCATGGTTATTGATTATCTCCAACTTATTTTCAATAACGGCATTTGCCGGGCCCGCACCTATTTATAATCAAAGCGGCTTAGGCTACAGCGGGACAATCTCCGCATCCCCGATCGGCGATACGATTGAGATGACTGGGTATAGCGACTGGCCTGCTGGATTTACACAAAACAACAGCTTTTCGGGCGGTATTTTTGATGGAGAGAGCATTTGGATGCTTCCTCAAGGTGCTGAAGGCTTGATCAAGATTAACAAAGATACAGGAGCAATGAATGGCTACACGGCATGGCCTAGCGGGTTTGCGAGAGGAAGCTCAAAGCCGGATTTCACTAGCGGTGTCTTCGACGGCCAGAGCATCTGGATGATTCCTTATGGGGCGGATCGAGTGATCAAGGTGGACAAGGATACAGGAGTGATGACCGGTTATAACAACTGGCCAAGCGGTTTCGTATTGCCTAGCACTACGACAAATCCAAATCCTATGATTAGACCACAGCCAAACTTCTCTGGCGGTGTCTTTGACGGCCAAAATATTTGGATGGTTCCTGCCGGTGCCAATTATGTTATTAAAATCAACAAAGATACGGGAGCGATGATCGGCTATAATAACTGGCCAAGCGATGTTCAGCTGCCAAGCCAAGGTGTGCTAACACCTGAGGGAGCTTTTCTTATTAATACGAACTTCAATGGCGGCATCTTTGACGGTCAGAGCATCTGGATGGTTCCTAACGGAGCAGACCGGGTAGTCAAAATTGACAAAGACACTGGCGCGATGACGAGCTACAGCGATTGGCCAAGCGGCTTTACGAAAGATTTCTCTTCTTCTCAAGGCTTTAACGGCGGTATCTTCGATGGTCAGAACATTTGGCTAGTTCCTAACGGAGCAGACCGGGTCATCAAAATCGATAAAGACACCGGCGTGATGACGGGGTACAACAATTGGCCGAGTAGTCTGCCCGCTGGCGGCAAATATTTCAGCGGTGTCTTTGACGGTAGGAGCATCTGGCTGATGCCTGGTTTGTTTACGGATCAGCTTGTAAAGATTGACACAGACACGGGGGGAATGACGGCTTTCAACAATTGGCCGAGTACGACAACGATAGGCATGGCTCCTTTTTATAGTGGTGTTTTTGATGGCGAGAGCATCTGGATGACGCCTGGGACAGCTAATCAAGTGGTCAAGCTTGGTGGAGCGACGGTACCCGTGACGGGGGTGACGGTGAGCCCTGAAACGCTGACCCTTACAGCTGGAGGCAGTACAGGAACGTTGACAGCTAATGTATCGCCAAGCAATGCAACGAATAAAAAAGTAACGTGGACAAGCAATAATCCGTTGGTAGCGACAGTAGACGAAGACGGAGTGGTCACACCGCTGACAGCGGGAAACGTGACCATTACGGCGACGACGGAAGATGGAGGCCAAACGGGAACGAGCATGGTGACGATAAATGAAGCGGACGTGCTTGTGACGGAAGTAACGGTGAGCCCTGAAACGCTGACCCTTACAGCTGGAGGCAGTACAGGAACGTTGACAGCTAATGTATCGCCAAGCAATGCAACGAATAAGAAAGTAACGTGGACAAGCAGCAATCCATTGATAGCGACAGTTGATGAAGATGGAGTGGTCACACCGCTGACAGCGGGAATAGTAACCATAATCGGAACGACGGAAGATGGAAGCAAGACAGCAACGAGCACAGTGACGATAAATGAAGCGGACGTGCTTGTGACAGGAGTGACGGTGAGTCCGGGAACGCTGACTCTTACGGCTGGAGGCAGCCCGGGAACGGTGACGGCGGGCGTATCGCCGAGCAACGCGACGAACAAGAAGGTAACGTGGACGAGCAGCGATCCATCGGTAGCGACAGTGGATGAAGATGGAGTAATCACACCGCTGAGAGCAGGAACGGTGACGATTACAGGGACAACGGAAGATGGAGGCAAGACGTCAACGAGCACGGTGACGGTGAATGAGACAGACGTGGCGGTGACGGGAGTGACGGTGAGCCCGGGCACGCTGACCCTTACGGCTGGAGGCGGCACGGGAACGGTGACGGCGGGCGTATCGCCAAGCAATGCGACGAATACGAAAGTAACGTGGACGAGCAGCGATCCGTCGGTAGCGACGGTGGACGAAGACGGAGTGGTCACACCGCTGAGAGCAGGAATAGTGACGATTACAGGGACAACGGAAGACGGAGGCAAGGCGGCAACAAGCACCGTGACGGTGAATGCGCCCGGAACCTCTGCGCCAACCGCACTTACAGCGACAGCCGGCAATGGAACGGTGACGCTGAACTGGACTGGCGTACAGGGATCGGTTTCTTACAGTGTATATCAGTCAACGACGGCTGGTGATTACGGGTCCGTTCCAATTGCAGTTGTAAGCAGTGAGAATTTCACTGTAACGGGACTAACCAATGGAACAACTTATTACTTTAAGGTTAAAGCGAATGACGAAGAAGGAGTAGGCAGCTATTCCAATGAAGCGAGTGCAACGCCGAGAGCAGGCTCCCAAGGCTCGGGCGGTGATTCCTCCAGCGGTGGCAATGGCACTTCTGGTTCTTCCGCAACTGGCGGACAAGTGGCGCTGGAAGGTTTCCGAGTAATCGTGAACGGCAAGGAGTACGATCAGATTGCTACAGGGAACACGACGAAACAAGACGGTAAAAGTACTCTGACCGCAACGGTGGATACGAACAAGCTGACAGCACAGCTCGCCAAAGAGGGCGGTAATTCGACCATCATTATTCCTGTTGCGAGCGTGAGCGCGGATAAAGTATCCACGGTATTGACTGGGGATGCAGTGAAAGCGATGGAAAACAACGAGGCTATTCTGGAAGTTCGGACGATTAACGGGAACTACAAGCTGCCTGCGTCAGAAATTGCAATCGATAGCCTGTCATCATTGCTGGGCGTTCAAGTGAAGCTGACGGATATCGTCGTGCAAGTGGACATAGCGAAGAGCAATGATGCAAGCGTCGAGTTGGTTAAAAATACGGCGGGTAAAGACGGGTTTAGCGTGGTGCTGCCGCCAGTTGATTTTACGGTTACCGCTTCATACAATGGCAAAACTGTAGTCGTAGACAAGTTTAGCTCATATGTTCAACGGGAAATCCCGCTTCCGGCTGGAATAGACCTGAGCAAAATTACAACGGCAACCGTGCTTCTGGAGGACGGAACGGTTTATCATGTGCCGACGTACGTTACACAGCACGATAAAAATTATTTTGCGGTCGTTAGCAGTCTGACGAACAGCACGTATACTTTGATCTGGAATCCCATTACGTTCGCGGATGTGGAAGGGCATTGGTCAAAAGATGCGGTAAACGATATGGGGTCGCGTATTATTGTGAAAGGCATCGACGAGACGCATTTTAATCCGAATGCAGCCATTACGCGCTCGGAGTTCTCGGCGATTATCGTTCGGGCGCTGGGACTGGCCGAAAACGGAAAAACAACGACCTTCCATGATGTGAAGTCCAGCGACTGGTTCATGGGCGCAGTAGCTAAAGCGCAGGAATACGGTATTATTAAAGGCTATGAAGACGGCGCATTCCGTCCGAACAAAACGATTACACGCCAAGAAGCGATGGTTATGCTTGAGAGGGCGATGAAGCTTACGGGCTTGAACACAACGGTGAGCGAAGCTGAGGCAGCGTCTGCACTTGCTTCGTTTGCAGATGGCGCGGCTGTAGATGCTTGGGCGAAGCAGGCTGTCGCTGCGACAATAAACAGCGGCTTGGTTCAAGGCAGAGATGCTGGTTTGAAGCCAACAAGCAACATAACTAGAGCAGAAACGGCAGTTATCGTTCAGCGCATGCTGATTAAGGCTGAACTCATTGACCTCGGAAATTCGAAGTAAACGAGATTCCAAGCACAAAAACCTTCAAGGCTGCCTATTCGCGCAGCTTTGGAGGTTTTTTGCGTATGAGGGTGGTTGGGAATAACAGCTGCTGAGCGGTTTATTTTTGACAGGCAAGCTAGAAAATGGTTTATAGTAGAGAGGTAGAGTTGATAAGTGTTCATTCGTTCATGTTTGCGGGTAATTAGCATTAGAGTGTGGGGGCGAGTCATATGCGTAAATTAGTATTTTTTCTAGGCGGGGCGGGAGCGGGCAAGACGACGCTGGCCAAGGCGCTCGCACGGCGCAAGGGCGCTGCGATTTTTGATATGGATACGCTGCTGCGTCCGGCTGCCGAAGCGATTATGACGGCGTCGGGGCTCGATCCGAAGGACCGCGATTCGGAGCTGTATAAGGTGCGCTGCCGGGATCTCGGCTATCGGATTACGATGGATGCGGCTTTGGAAAATGTAGCGATTGGCACGGACGCGCTCGTCATCGGTCCTTTCACGAAGGAAACCGCTGATCCGCTATGGATTGAGCAGGAGCTGTCGGCAATCGGTGCAAGCCTGCGTGATGTGGCTGTGCGGGTCGTTCTTGTCTCCTTGCGGGATCAGGAGCTGCATCGCAGCCGGATAGAGGAACGGGGCCTAGAGCTTGATGAATGGAAGCTTGGCAATTGGGAAGCCTTCAGCCGCTCACTAGGGCCGCGCAAGCTGAATTGGCCGATTCCAGCGTCTTCGGTGCTTGATTTTGATAATTCAGGCGAGCTGAATGAGGCAAAGCTGTTGCTGCTGGAGCACTTCGTATATGGTGATGACATCGTAGAAGGGGAGTGAGGCTGCATGTCCTTATATTTCAGAGACAACTTCTTCAATTCCGGCAGTACAAGCATTATGAATGAGACGGGGCAGTCTGCGGGGTGGGTTAATCTGAAAAGTGCGTTCAGTACTTCGCTTGAAGTTTATGATGCCAATGATACGAAAATGTGCGAGGCGAGATTTCGATTTTTCTCGATGAAATGGGAGGTCAGCGACAGTCAGGGCACTCCGCTTGGCACGCTGCGCCCTCGGATGAGCTTCATGAACAAACGGTTCGATTATGATGCGGGCGAGCGAGGCTTTTATTTGATTGAGTCGCCGGCTTTTTCCAAGGAGTATATGATTATGAACCGCCGCGAGGAGTCGATAGCGAGCTTCGCGCAGACGAGCGGCTGGATGCAAAGCGGCGCTTATTGCTTATGGAATGAAACCCGCCTGCTTGGAGATTATGAGCTGATTGCCGTTATTATGGGCGTGAATGAAATTAGGAAGCGCCAGCGTCAATAGCGTGAATAGGAAAATGAACAGGCCGCCATGCCTTAATAATAGGTCTAAGTAAGCATGTGTGATTTCAACACATGCTTCTTTGTCGTTGTCTTCCTATCAAAAAAATCATGCTTCGTAATACTTCCGCCATGTTCATAAAGGCTTGCTTCGTGGAAAATGAAGGAAGTAGCCAGGGGGGATAACATGTTTTTAACGATAAAAGCGCTGGGCGAGCATGCGGATAAGCTTTCTTTTTTACTATCCAAGCATCCGGATCATTTATATGAACGCAGGGAAAAAGAGGCGCGCGTGTGCCTCGTTTATACGATAAGCTCGCCAGAAGAAACGGAGGTTCTGCTGTTTGCAGAGCCCGATCCCATAGATTTGTACAAAGGAAGCCCGGAGCATTATGATATTACGCATTATATTAATGACCGCGAATTTGCGGTGAGCAGCTTGTTCTGTACCTACATGCGATCCGCCCTCGGGACAGCCTTGAATGGCAAGCCGAAGGAGGCTTATGCCGAGTGGGTGCAGCATGCTTTCCAGCTGGAGCTGTCCTTCGGACCGCTCGCCTCGAATTTGCCGGACCGGACGATTGAAGAGCTGTTCGGCGCGCTCGGCTATGAGGTCGAGATTGAAAGGGCGGACATCGCCTATCCGTTTCAATTGAAAAGCCGCAGCTCGGCGCGGACGATTCGGCTTGCCGGCAAGCAGACGCTTCAGCTCGCCTTGCGCCAGCTGTTCATTATGCTGCCAATGCTGGACGATTATAAGCATTATTTTATTGGCGAGGATGAAGTGGGCAAGCTGCATCGGTATGGAGAAGGCTGGCTAGCTGGGCATCCGCAGCGCGAGCTTATTATTAGGCGCACGCTGCGCTTCAGCCCGCTGATTGCGAAGTTTAATCGCGAGTTTGCGCAGCAAACGCAGCGGCAGCCGGAGGCGCAGCAGGTAGAGCAGGGCATAGTAGCCGGAGTAGAAATAGAAGTGGAGCCGCCGCGCAAAGCAAGGCTGAACGAGCTTCGTTATGAAGCGATAGCTGAAGTGGTGGGGGCGCTTCCTCAGCATGCGTTTATCGTAGACATGGGCTCAGGGGAAGGCAAGCTGTCGGCGATGCTCGGAGCCGTAACGGGCGTGAAGACGATTATGGCGGTAGAGCCTTCGGGCCGCTCGCAAATTCGCGCCTTGGAACGTTTTGCAAAGCTTGAGGGCAGGCAGGGCACGGTAGTGCCGCAGGCCGTTATTGGCTCGCTTTTTTATTATGATGAATGGCTGTGTGGCAAAGATGTGCTGGTATTGTGCGAGGTCATTGAGCATATTGATGCCTTCCGGCTGGATCAGGCGATTGAAATGATTGTTTCGCGCTACAAGCCGCAGAGCTGGATCGTTACGACGCCGAATAAGGAATATAACACGCTGTATGAGCTGGACGACTATGAAATGAGGCATAACGATCATCGCTTCGAATGGACGCGGGAGCAATTCCGTGAATGGTGTGAAAAATGGGGCGAGCCATTTGGCTATGCAGTCCGTATATGCGGAGTTGGCGATGCGGATAGACAGTACGGACAGCCTACACAGATGGCTGTATTTACAAGATTAGAGGGGGATGGTCGATCATGAGCGAACAGGATAAAAGGGTCATTCGGCTCCCCCATGCCGGTATTGTGTTATTGGTTGGCCCATCGAACAGCGGCAAAACGACGCTGCTGGATACGCTGATCGCAGCGGGTACGATCAAGGCGACTGAGGTTGTGTCTTCAGACCAGTTCCGGATGCTCGTTGGCGATGTGGAATTTATGGATTGGACCAGTCGCAGCAAGCTGGAATCCGATATTATTTACAAGCAGTATCAGCATATTTCGGCAAAAGCGTTCGAAGCGATGGAGGGCATGATCGCCATGCGCTGCCGCTTGGATAAACTAACGCTGATTGACGCTACGCATTTATATGAGGAAGACCGCAAGCGTTATGTGGAGCTTGCACGGAAGCAGCATGTTCCGATTGTTGCGCTGGTGCTGGATACGCCTGAAGAGGAGCTGCTTCGCCGGGATGGCAAGCGTGAGTTTCCTAGGGGCAAGCAGCGGGTGAAGAAGCAAGCGCATTTGTTCAAGCGCTCGCTGCGCAGCTTGAGGCTGGAAGGCTTTGACGCCAGTTATGTCGTGAAAGCCGCACAGCTTATGGATATTGCATTCGAGCGCAAGATTAACCCGCTCGTTCATGAGGTGGGGCAAGGAATCGACATGATTGGCGACGTTCATGGCTGCTTTCAGGAGCAACTGGAGCTGCTTGGCAAGCTTGGTTATGCACCGGATGAGGCAGGGTTTTACCGCCATCCGGAAGGCAGATTGCCCGTATCGGTCGGGGATGTGATGAGCCGTGGGCCGGAATCGTTAGCGGCGATGGAATGGTGGCGCAAGCATGTGGAAGCAGGGCTTGCCTACATGACGGACAGCAATCATGGCTGGAAGATAGCGAGATTGCTAGACGGCAGGCAGGTTGAGCTTAGCCATGGCGATGAGAAAACCGCAGCGGAGCTTGGGCAATTTGAGCGGGAGCATGGTGAAGAAGCGGCACGTATGCTGAAGGAGCGGCTTCGGATATTTTTACTGCAAGCGCCCCCGCAGCTTGTCTTTTGCCGCAATGGCGTGAGACAGCTCGTTGTTGTGCATGCGGGCATTCGCGACAGCTATATTGGCAAGCAATCCACTAAAATTCAGGACTACTGCCGCTATGGGGAGCAGGGTGGTACCGATGCAGAGGGCAAGCCGCTGCGCAAGGAATGGTATAACGATCATGAGTCTGGCGAGCTTATCGTCTGGGGACATGATCCGCGAGTCGAGCCGACGATCATGAACCAAACGATTAATATTGATCAAGGCGCCGTATTTGGCGGGTATTTGACCGCATACCGTTACCCGGAGAAGCAGTTCGTACAAGTGAAGGCGTATGAGAATTATGCCGGGGAAGGTCGCAATCCTTTGCTGGAGGGACAATTGAATCGGTTCAGGCAGCCAAATTTGCGAAAATATATTGAAGGGTACTCGGTGCTGACCGCCGCTTATGGCGATATAACGGCCCGGGGCGAATTCGTTAAAGCGGCGATTGATACCGTATCGCATTATACGGTGCCGCTGGAGGAGCTGGTGTATATTCCGCCGACGATGAGTCCGCCGCCACAGACGGCTGAGGATGAGCGGTATTTGGAGCATCCGGCCGAAGCCTTCGTCTATTATCGTTCGCAAGGCGTAGAGAAGATGATCATGGAGAAAAAGCATATGGGCAGCAGAGCCATCGTGCTGCTGTTTCGAAACGAAGCCGCAGCTGCCTCGTATGTCGGCCGGCAGACACTAGGCGTCATTTATACTCGAACAGGCAGGCGGTTCTTCGAGCCTATGCTTGAGGAGCAAGTGCTGCGGAAGCTGAATAGCGATTTGACGAAGGCGAATTATTTTGAACGTTACGGTACGGATTTAGTGCTGCTGGATACGGAAATTGTCCCGTGGAATTTAAAGGCTCGGGAGCTGATTGCTTCGCAATATGCCCATGTGGCAGAGGTTTCGCTGATGGACAGACGGGCCAAAATCGCCAAGCTGCGGGAGGCGAACGGCGCGGGCAAAGCTGTGCAGCACTGGATTGATGAGCTGGAAATCAAGCTGGGCAATGCCGAAACGTTCGAGCGGGCATTCCAGCAATATTGCTGGGATACGAATGGATTGGAAGGCATTCGAATTGCGCCTTTCCACACGCTGGCGCATAGTACAGCAAGCTACCAAAGCGAACAGCACAGCTGGCATATGGAGCATGCGCGCGAGCTGGCTGCTTGCTCGGAGCTGTTCATGGAAACGGAATATAAGGTTGTAACGGATGAGGCCAGTGAGCTTTCGGCGATTCAGTGGTGGGAGGAAATGACGGAGCAGGGGCATGAGGGAGCTGTCATTAAGCCAGAGTATTTTGTCGCCAGACATAAAGGAAGACTGATCCAGCCGGCCATTAAAGTCAGAGGCCGCAGCTATCTGCATATTATTTATGGCATGGATTATTTGCTGCCCGAAAATCTGCAAAGGCTGAAGCAGCGCAAAACAAGCAAAAAGGAGCGTTATGCGCTCAAGGAATTTGCGTTGGGACTGGAGTCGGTGGAACGGTTTATTCGCAAGGAATCGGTGGAGCGGATTCATGAATGTGTGCTTGCCGCTTTATCCATGGAGTCGGATTCGGTTGATCCGCGGCTTTAGAGGATGAAGGGAAGATGGTTATAAAAACGGGGCTGTCCAATAAGTCCCTAAAATAAAAAGTTGGACGGAAAAAATGCAATGTTTTCCGTCCAACTTTTTTTGTGCCCATGCTTTTGCAGAAGGTAGCAAGGCGAATGCCTGCCACCTTCAAGAGATTGTGAGCCAACGCCACAATCCCAAACTCCGTGTGAACCTTGTCCAGCCCTCGCAGGGAGAACCGGCGGAACGACCGGTTGCCCTTGATGTGACCAAATACGCTCTCTACCTCGACCTTACGCCGAGCATAAATGGCGGATTTATCGTCATCCTCAAGGGCTTGTTTGGCCTTTGCTTTTAACTCTTCCCAAATCGTATTCCAGTGAACCTGGCGATTTCCCTTTGCTTTGCTGCATACGGGCTTGAAGGAGCAGTTCCTGCAATCTTCACATTCATACAGCTTGAAGCTTTGTTCCAAACCGGAATCATTCTTTTTCGTTTGGTATTTCTTAAAGCGAACGTAGCGTCCATTCGGGCATACAAAGCGGTCATCGTGTTCCTCGTATGCCCAGTTCGAGGCGTGCCGGATGTCCTTTTGGTAACGACGCGTTTTTTCTTTCATATAGTTGCCATAAGGGATGAGAAAATCAAAGCTCGGCTCTTTTTCCTGGCCCATCGCATACAAGTAGTTCGCTTCACTGCCATAGCCTGCATCGGCAATCACGGTTTTGGGCATAGGCAAAGAAGACGCCGCCAACTTTTCCATATGTGGAATGAAGCAGCGCGTATCCGTAGGTCGCTGATGAAGACTGTAAAACAAAACGAATTGGTTTTCCGTGGCCATTTGCACATTGTAGCCCGGTTTCAGTTGGCCATTTTTCATGTGATCTTCCTTCATCCGCATAAATGTGGCGTCCGGATCGGTTTTGGAGTAGCTATTGCGCTCGCCAAGGCAGGCTTTCTGCTGCTCATACCTCGCGAGCCTAGGAAGAAAATCCTCCCGAATCTGCTTCAGTGGCTGCTTTCAGGCACGAAGCGCTTTACGTAAGGCTTTCCTTCCTTCGCTGTCGTTTGCCCCAGCGATCTGTTCGGTTACGTTTGCCACTTTTTCTTCCAGTACGACAGCTGCTTCTTCGAGCTGACCCGTAAGCCCATCTGGATTCGCTGCTACGTACTCGCGAGCTTCTTGCTGCGTGAGGGTATGAATATGGGCAAGGGTCTCCTGCACCTTCTCTTTCAGCTTTGCTTCAAAGGGCAGTGTGGATTTTTTCCACACGAACGAATACTTGTTAGCATCGGCTTCGATCTTCGTGCCATCTAAAAAGTACTGCTCCATCGTAATGTAGTTGCCTTCGATGAGCTTTTGAATCATCGTTTCAAACAACTCGTCCATGCATGCTTTCATACGCACGCCGCGAAATTCATTCAAGGTGCGGAAGTCCGGCTGCTGCATCGCCGACAGCCACATCGCTGGGAGGTTTTCGCGCAGCAGCTTCTCAATCCCTCGGCAGGAGTAAATCTTTTGCGAGTAGCCGTAGAGGATCGCCTTAAGCATCATTTTAGGATGGTAAGAGCTGCAGCCCCCACCAACATAGTGAGTAAACAACTGCTCGTCCGGGAGCGCTTCGATCATCTCATCAATGACACGAGCCACATGGTGGGCAGGGATAAATAACTCCAGATCCAAGATCATCTGAGCCTGCTTGTTGTCGTAGGGCTTGAAGGTAGGGGCCAGCTTTCGTTTCGACACCCCTTTTTCTTCAATATCCTCTAGAGGAAGTGAAAGCTGCATGGTATACTGTTCGGTAGTAGTCATCAGATTACGCAAAAAATCGCCCTTTCTGTAGTGGTTGTGTGGTAACTCCCATTCTACAAGATTTGGCGATTTTTTTGTGCTTATTTTTTATATGTCACGAAAATGGGGGGCCAGAAATCACTTTTCACTGACTTTCTGGACAGCCCCGCTTTTTTTGTGCGGAATGCTATAGGTTGTGTTTATTGGGCAGAAAAATAAACAATCAGGTGACGATAGGTTCGTTTTCTGAGGAATAGGTACGGGTGAGACACATCAAACATGAGGGAGTCTTCATTTTTTCTTAATTGGTTTTAATGAACTGTTTTTATAAAAAGTTAATTATTTAACTTAAATTTCAAATAAATGAAAGGGTTGTATCCGATATAAGACTATAGGGATGAAAATGAGAAAATAGGATAGGAATCTTGGTTAGAATAAAAAGTAAATCTTTACGAAAGTCGAGGACGCAAAGCTGCGGGTCTAATTCATCGGTAGGAGAAACGATGTCATGACAGTCGAGCCGCGGGAGGGACCAAGGCTCCGCGTAGCTAGGATACTTGCGTATGGCGAAATAAGAGAACATAGCCACCATAAAATTATAAGCGGTGAATTCTCAAAACCTATTAGACCAAAAACAACAGAATTAGATTATGTACCAACTCATTGTGTAACAGAAAATAAATACGATTGATCTCTACTGGGGGATGGTAATGAGATGGGTTTGAATGATCTTCAGAAACGAGTCTTTGAAGAACTATACTTCGAGATGTTCAATTCTTTGTTAGCATATGCGCAAAGCGCATTGAAGGACCGAAGGTTAGCTGAAGAATCTGTACAGGATACATTTAGAATAGCATGTAATAAAGTTGGCCATATAATAACCAGCCCCAATCCAAGAGGCTGGTTATTAAATACACTGAAATATGTTATAAAGAATATGATTCGAAGCCGAGCCTCTTTAAGCAGCCTAGTAGTATCATCTTTGGTTTACGAAAACATCTTCTTGGGAGATAAAAATTCGCATAATGTCGATCTGTTATACTCAGAACTAATGGATGCCGATGATTATAATTTGCTGAAAAAGGTAGTCATAGAGAAATATACTATGTTTGAGGCGGCACAGGAGCTTGGCATATCGGTAGAGGCTTGTAAAAAACGAGTTCAAAGAGCTAAAAATAAGCTGAAAAAGCTGCTTGAAAATGAGGCTTAATTTTATCCTAAATTTCGAAAGTAAGTATTCAAAATCATTAAAAGAATACGCTACCAAAGTAGTGCTTTATGGTGTTAAACAATGGCTCTTGATAGTATCAGTAGATTGTGTTTTCAAATGGACGAAGTACATGTTTAGTTTTACTGATTAGCTAGTGGCTTACTCTAATGGATAAACCTTAGTGGGTTCATGTTTTTGTTCAGTTATGCTGTATAAGGATTTAAATTGATCAAAATAGTATAAAGTATTGTTAAAGACTTGGAAATTGGTGACTCCCGGTATTTCTATATTAAGATGTCCGTCAGGAAATGAAAAAGACTGTAATAATCCAGATCTATTCAACGTTACGATTTCGTTATTTCCAAATACTTGGACAAACGAATAGTCACCATCTTTTAAGACAGAAAGTTTTTTAGTATTTATATTATATAAATAAATTCGATTGTCTTCAGAAGAATTTATGAATATAAGGGCATTATCTTTTTTTCTGTATGTTAAAGAATTTAACTGTATGTCGGAAAGTAGCTTTTGTTTGTTTTTCCCATCAAGATTGATTGAATAAAGGTTATTACCGTCACTGTAAAATATGCCATTGTCATGTAAGGTGAATTCCTCTACTGGTTCTTCAGCAAGCATCTTAAGTTCTGAATTTTTAATGTTAATTTTATAAAGATTTCCTCCACGTAGATTGGTGGCATATATCCAATCTTCGAAAACAACAAAGGGGTAGTAACTCATCTTTGATATCTGTCTCAAGAACTTACCGTCCAATGAGCGGACAACAAGTCCTCTTTTGTTTTCTTTGCTATTGAATGCATTATAATACAAGTATCCATTGACTACGTTGACATATCCAAACTCGGCAACAATATCCTGTAGTACTATAGAATTTCCGGTTTGTTTGCGTATTTCTATGACATCATTCTCTAAAGGAATATATATGTACTCGTCTGTGCTTGCCATTAGACCTCCTTGGTTTACATTGTCAGAAGTATTGCCGAACATTGCTGTAAAATCTTCCGTGTAGAAATCAGACTTCTGGCACCCTAATAATGAAAAAGATGCAACGATGACCAAAATTATACACATTATTTTTTTCAAAGTATCCTCTCCTTATCTATTATTTTGTTTTAGTGCAATATATATCATTTGTTTAAGATGTCTTATGCAAAAAATATATGAGTAATGGGATAAGCGTGATGTAGATTAACAGTATTATAGTGTATTGTTCAACGATTAATGAACTGTTCGAAACAATTAATAACGATGTTTCAGTATACAATTTTATAAAATTTCCAGAAATCAAAGTTGCCGCCTTGTCAAGCTTATCTAGCGTGGTTGCAATAACCGTAAATGCCACAAAAGTTAAGCCATTGATAGAATACGCTAATCTACTGTTTTTAGAAAGTGAGGACAACAATAGCACTAGACAAGACATAAATACAGTATTTAGCATACCAATTATATAAAACTTGATTAGAAACATGCCTATGCTATCATTTGTCAACACCGCACTGATGATGCTCCGGTAGGGACTGCTTACTGATCCAAAATCGGATAAGGTAAAAGTTATTAATAGATCGCAAATATAACCAATGTTGAATATTAACGTACTGACTCCTATTGTCAAAGCCAGTTTGTTTTTAAAGATTTTACCCCATCCCATCCCTGTAGCTCTAATTATAGACTGCATGCCTGTTTCGCGTTCTATACTAAAGATCGAGGAGAAAACTAGAATAATAATAATCGGTATAAAGTTCACTTCGTTCAGTTTAACGAAAAGCTGATAACCTAATACATTCACTATATCAGGTAAATTATTTGAAGCGTAGACCGATCTGAGTTTATTGAAATCAGGAGGCATGTTAAAGACGTAACTAGATTCTGTTTGAGCCACTTTTTGTACAATCTCGTAGTATTCTCGTTCTTTTAATTGCTCCAACACAGTATCAATTGCTTCTACTTCAGCACTATATTGGCTGAAATTCCCTCTAACTGCACTTAGTTCTTTTTCTACAATATTAATGTCGTGCTCTAGCGCGTAAGTAAGATAGTTGGAGTAAGTTTGTCTCCATTCTTTATCATGATCATTGTAATATGCAGTGGCTACTACTCCCTTGAACATCAACATAATAAGCAAACTAAGCAACAAAAATACAAGTGGAATTTTTCTAAGCTCAAAAAGCAGCAATTTGGTCATGATCATACCCCCTCGTATAGTAAGGCGTGCAGATGGTCGCATTCTTTTGTTAAGAAGAAACTACCATTCGCGAGATACGACGATTAGAAGTAATAATAATAGTAGAAATAAAAAGAGAGAATAATAAAATACAGGTGAATAAAATGGTTGTGTTATTAATAAGTTTAGAAAAAACTACAGAATACTCATCCAGCGCAACGAAGGTATTGTGTGAATAAAGATTTAGTAGATTGTATTGAAAAAAGATATTGTAAGGGTACGTAATTTGCACAAGTTCACTTATCAAAACAGATAATCCCACCAAAGATATCGAAGCGATCATGGAATAGGCCATTTTTCGGCAAAGCAAGGATATAAATGTAACAATCACAGCAATAAAAACATAAAAAACAGTTTTATAAGTTATTAGTAACAATATATAATCTATGACTGTTCCATTAAACAATGAATTACTCATATTTCCAATTGCTTGAACCGGCTGCAATAATGAGTGAAAATTTGTTGTATGAGCAATTAGCATAGATAAGTTGATTAATATTGAGATAGCCGAACACAGCAACGCAACAAAGAAGGAACAAAGAATCTTATGTATACCGATTCTAATATGGCTGATAGGCATGCTGAATAACAACAAATGCCTGCTTTGCTCGTAGTCACTACAAAATACGGTTGAAAGTACCATTATAATTGTGAAGAGAAACATCCAATCTGTTGCGTAACTTTCCAAAAAAGAATTTACAGCACGCATATCATAGAACTCTACTTTTTGCAGGTTTTCACTTTTTTCCATTAAGAGACTCCAGTACTCCGTGTTACTGTTCGACCTTTCCATATTTCGGGCAATATTTCCCCGCATCTGAACATTTTTATCTTCCACCTGACTTAATTCGCGATAAGAGCTAATTAGGGTCGAAAGTATCAGCATGTCATCATATACGGTATTTCCATACTCGCCTTTTCCATTAAGAAATTTTTGAGATTTTTCCCATAATTCCGATTCAATATTGACCGTTGAATTTTTTTTGCTATTATTAGTGAATTGTTCTAACCAACTATTTTGTAAGTCATCATAAGCTGTGGAAGACATTTGAGCGTGCTTATAGATCAGTTCTTCCATCTTCTTATCTTTTTCAACGGAAATAGGTCCCGAAAATTGTTCGCTTAAACGAGTATACGTTTTTCCAAACTCTCTTGCAGGCGAGTATTGAAGGGCGATTATTACCGTTGAAATCAATATAACTGCAATATACACATACTTGAATTTATTGAATAGATCTTTTAAATAATAATGTGTTAACTGAATATTCATGTTAATACACCTCAATCATATATGTGGAGAAAGATTTCTGAAAGCGTCTTCGTGTCAGGAAATCTTTTTTTATGTTCGTCTATTATTTCGGAAACAGTGCCTTCATAGAGTATTGAAGAGCCCTTTAGCAACAAAATTTTGTTTGATATGTCCTCTACATCGGATACAACGTGAGTTGAGAATAATATCGTTTTAGTACTAGATGCTTCTTTTAGATATTCTATGAAGATCATTCGCTCTTTCGGGTCAAGTCCGACTGTCGGTTCATCCAAAATGAGAATCTCTGGGTCGCCTAATAATGCCTGCGCTATAGAAATTCGCTGCTTCATACCACCAGAATAGTTTTTGATTTTCTTCTTTGCATATTCAGTCATTCTAACGATGCTTAAGACTCTTTCTATTTCACATTGAATATGTTTAACGGGTATCTGCTTTAATAAACATATATATTCAAGAAACTCATGTCCGGTGTAGAACGGATAATAGGGAGGTGACTGGGGCACAAACCCCAAACAATTTCGATATTCAACTATTGACTTCTGAATTTTATTATTTTTATACAATATCTGACCACTATCAAAATCAAGCGAAGTAGCTATGATATTAAGTAGAGTTGATTTACCTACCCCATTTGCACCGAGTATTGATGTAATTCCAGTGTCAAAAACGGTTGTAAAATTTAAGATTACATTGTTATCGCGATATTTCTTGCTTAAGTTCCGAAGCTCCAGCATTTATTATTCCCTCCTCTAAGGATTCGGTGATTTTCTTGAAAGATAGGAAAGTATATGATTTCGCCATACTTTCTCTATATTTCTCGGACTGAAACGCCGCGCGCGGTCAGAGGACGGTGACAGCCGTTTCACCTTGAAATATAAGAAATTATAAGTTTCACTCTTATAATCCGGCTTATATTTCATCGCGAAATGGAAGCTTTGCCGCCAAAGGACGGCGAAAGCCGTTTACGCTTGGGATACGCATGTTGAAACACCTATCGATCACTGTTGTGCCCCTGAATTTTTGAATTTAGGTACCTGTATTTGTGAATTTCGGAATATAAAGGCGAACGCTAACACTTCTCAAGGTTGTTTTCCGCCTATTCAGCCGCCTTTCACCGGACTTCTAATTCTGTTTCAAAGGTAGCTTTATTAGTCAGAAATGGCATATAGTTTTCATTATCCAGTGGGAATATCAGAGCATATAAACTTCCATCAGTATCTTCGACTGATATTTCTATTTCCTTTGAAAGCATGTCGTCTCCATTTAACATAAATATATAGTTGCTTTCATTATTTGAAAAACGTATGGGTTTATTATTGCAGAATAACAGGAGAGAGTATACTCCTTTATCTCCAACCGTCTCTATTCTTATTCCTTTTCGTTTATCAGAATTGAGTTTAAGACTCCTATTGCTTATCATTTGGTATCGACTTGTTTCGATATCTTGTAATGTAGCAAATTGATAATTTCTGTACCTTTCAATAATTTCATCACTCTTGAGGTAATAATCGTTTTCATTGATTGCAATTTTGGGGATTTCGACTTGAATAGCATCGGGAACATTTATTTTGTTAGCAAAAGATACTTTGTTAAAGATCAAATCAGTATTCTGAACATTAGCGATCTGATTTTCTGTAATTACTGTAAAAACAAGGTAGTTTGATTCGGGCAGGAGTTGCTCTTCTGTTAATTGTATATTAACTTCCATTTCTGTAACGGAATCTGCTTCAGTGCTGTTGTTGTAGATGATATCAGCCTGTTGACCATCTACCTTAATAGGGCACAAAGTACCGTTTAACGTCACAAAAAAGGTATAATCAGTTTTATGATCTGTCAGGTTATAGAATTTAATTATCCGATCCTTATTTGGTGAAAACTCGTCAATGGCATTGGGCAACATCTCCATAGACCTGTCAAATACTTGGATTCCATAACTAAATTTATTTTTATACTCGTCTAAATTAAGCGTATCTTCACGGGTGCTGCAACTTGTGAAAAAAATTAAACTTATTGTAGCCACAAAGAGAATATGGACTCTGCATTTCATTTTCATCCCCCTATTATGTAAATAATAATTTTTTAGCAACTGCGTGCTTGCTTTCCATAAAATACAGCCTTAAATAGTTATCGGAGCATGGGGATTCCATGCTCCGATAACTCCAATTTAAGCCCCTATATTGTGTAAGGGAGAATTGAAAAGGAGTGCCGCAAGAATGGTATGTTTTCCGACCTTTTTGGGTCGAAGCCCCAAACCATTCGTTGAACGTGGGCAGTGCCCCGTTCAACGGGTGGTCAGTAATTAAGAGTAGTCTGCTGAAGTGCCTCCACTCCAAGATCCGCGAATATTGGAGGAATATGTGTGACCTCCAGTCCCACGGTTACCATTATCGTTTGGTGCTGTACTAGTAACAGATATCTCAGCTGTAGAATTGTTAACAATTTTGTCTTCGTATTTGGACTTCTCACTTGTCCCATCGTTATACCAAACAACTGCTGCAACTCCGTAGGTACCGGTCGCGTCAGAAGTTGTATAAGCTGTAGCTGAGTCATTACTAAATAATCCACCTTGCGAGAGTGTTATTCTACCAGAGGAGTTAGCTATTCCTGATGATCCACCAGAAGATGGCCCTGAGACAGTGGGTGCGGCAAAAGCAGTCACTGTGTTTCCTAGTAACCCTAAAGCCACCAACAACGTAAATGTGCGGATTTTAAATTTTTTCATACATCTAGCCTCCATATCATTAGTATTTGTTAAGTATCATTAACCCAATCAGAATTCACTTGCATTTTATTATCTTATTTGCATCACCTCTTTACACATATATATATGTGTGCAAAGAGGGAAAAGGGGACTTTTTATGGTAAATATTTCTTTAATAGATGTCTCAAAACCAAATAGGCTTCCCTCACAATCTTTTCCTATTCAATCGTCTCCTTGTTTCTGGAGAAAATCAACCTCTTTTTGTTCCTTCGCAGGAGATCTAGAGTCTATGAAATATTTTGTGTAACTTGATAATGGGCTGTTCGATATTTAAAGGGTTGACAAATGGTTTAATAATGTCATAATGACAATATGAAAAGGAAGATACAACGTAACAGGAAGTGAAGCACTTGATCGAAAATGAATCCAATTATTCGCCCGATCATTACCGAACGCCGGACGGAGCGCCGACGGACATCGTGATCTTTACGATTGTTTCAACCGAGCGCAGCAAGGTTAAGAAAGCTTTGCCGCATCATGAGCTGCAGGTACTGCTCATCAAGCGTAACATTTGGCCTTTCGAAGGGCAATGGGCGCTGCCAGGCGGTTTCACATTGGAAACCGAGACGGTGCAGGAATGCGCCAGACGTGAGCTGCTCGAGGAGACGCAGGTTAGCGAGGTTCATCTCGAGTATTTTAATGTATATAGTGCGCCCGGACGTGATCCGCGGGGCTGGATGATTTCACATGCGTTTCTGGCACTCGTGGGTGAGCAGCAGCTTGCGAATCGGCAGGCGGCGGTCGATGCATCGGAAGTACAGCTGTTCCCGGTAGCGGAGGCGTTGAAGCTCCCGCTCGCCTTCGACCATCGGACTCTGATCGAGGATGCGCTGCTCCAAATTCAGCGGAAGATGCTGACGACGACGATAGCGAAAGCTTTTTTACCGGATGAATTTACGATTGCCGAGCTGTATCAGGTCATTCAAGCGGTCGTGCCGGATTTTGCGGAACAAAACTTTATTCGGAAAATTACATCGACGCAAAGCCGCAGCGGCATTATTGAGAAAGCCGTGGACGCGGCGGGGGAGCCGAAGTCATCGAATTTGTATTCCCAGCGCCCGGCTCAGCTGTATCGGTTTACGGGACATGAACCGCAGCTGTCGATTTATGGATAGCTCCCAGAGTAAGGGAAACAGAGCATATCAGAGTGTGTCAGAGCGGAATGGCAGATTTAAATAGTAACTACGTAGCAGCGAGGAGAGTGAGCAAGATGATCAAGCTCAATGGCACGGAGCTGGTATTCAAAACTTTTCCCAACGGAGAAACGCTTGTGGATGGTGACGCGATTACAACGCTTATGGCCGAGCAGAATACGCTTGCTTTTAAATATGAGAATGACAGCGACTTGATTAAGCTGATGTTCGTGAAGCAATATTTGGACAGCCGTAAGGTGCACGCCGACTTGACGATTGCTTATATGCCCTATAGCCGGATGGACCGGATCGAGGGAGCCTCTGTTTTTACTTTGAAATATGTATGCAGCCTGATCAACTCCTTGGCATTTGGACAGGTGACGGTGCTGGAGCCACATTCGGATGTGACGCTCGCGCTGCTTAACAATTGCTCGGCACGGTATCCGACGATTGAGCTGCTGGACCTTGTGGTTGAGGCAACGGGCTTTGACCGTGCGGCGGATTATTTATTTTTCCCCGATGCCGGGGCGCAGAAGCGCTACAGCAAAGTTCGCGGCTATAACGAGCTGGTCGGCTTTAAGGCGCGGAATTTTCAAACGGGTGAAATTGAACGGCTAGATGTGGTTGGGCAAGTGGCAAGCGAGGGCTTTAAGGCAATTATCGTCGATGATCTTTGCTCCTACGGGGGAACGTTTATGCGCAGTGCGGAGAAGCTCAAAGGCTTGGGCGCGGCGGAAATTTATTTACTGGTAGGGCATTGTGAGCCTTCGATTCATAAGGGCAAGCTACTTGATTCGCCGCTTATCGATAAAGTGTTTACGACCAATACGATGCTGAATGAAGCGGGACATGAGAAAATCCAACTTTTTGAATGGGGAGAGGTTTAAAATGACGACGAAGACAGCTTACCCTGCGACACTGCTATGCGATTTTTATAAAATCAGCCACAAAAACCAGTATCCGAAAGGGACGGAATTCGTCTACTCGACCTGGACCGCCCGTACTAGCCGGCTGGAAGGCGTAGAGGAAGTGGTCGCCTTTGGTTTTCAAGCCTTTATTAAGGAATATTTGATCGACTATTTCAATGAGCATTTTTTCGCAAGAACGAAGGAAGCAGTTGTGGAGGAGTACTGCCGCGTGCTTAAATTTGCACTGGGGGACGCTAATCCGGATGCTTCGCACATCGCTGCGCTGCATGAGCTCGGCTACTTGCCCATTCGCATCAAGGCTGTGGAGGAAGGCTTGATCGTTCCGGTTAAAGTACCGATGCTGACGATTGAAAATACGCATCCCGAATTTTTCTGGGTGACCAATTATTTGGAGACGCTCATGTCGTGCCAGCTATGGATGCCGACAACGAGCGCGACGATTGCTTTTGAATACCGTAAAATTTTGGAGCAATACGCTTTGCTGACAAGCGGCGATACGTCGGGCGTACCTTTTCAGGGGCATGATTTTTCGATGCGGGGCATGAGCTCGCTGGAAGCGGCGAAAGGCAGCGGCGCCGGGCATTTGCTATCGTTCACAGGAACGGATACGGTTCCGGCGATTTTGTATCTGGAGCAATTTTATGGCGCGGATATGGAAAAAGAGCTGGTTGGCACTTCGATTCCAGCAACGGAGCACAGCGTCATGTGCGCCCATGGCACCGATGAAATGGCGTCGTACCGCTACCTGATTAATGAGGTATATCCGAAAGGGTTCGTCTCGATTGTTTCGGATACATGGGATTTGTGGAGCGTGCTCGATGTGGTGGTCAGAGGGCTTAAAGAGGATATTCTTGCCCGTGATGGCAAGGTCGTCATTCGTCCGGACAGTGGCGATCCGGTCAATATCATTTGCGGCGATCCCGATTCGGAGCATCCGCTGGCGCGCAAAGGCGTTATTGAAATTTTGTGGGATATTTTCGGTGGTACTGTGACCGAGAAGGGCTATAAGCAGCTCGACAGCCACATTGGCGCGATTTATGGGGATGCCATTACGATTAGCCGCTGCCGTGAAATTTGCGAGAAGCTGGCGGCGAAGGGCTTTGCTTCGACGAATATGGTATTCGGCATCGGCTCGTTCACCTACCAGTACAATACACGCGATACATTCGGCTTTGCGCTGAAATCGACGTTTACGATCATTAACGGCGAGGAACGCAAAATTTTCAAAGACCCGGCAACCGATATCGGCAAAGTCAAAAAATCGCAAACCGGACTCGTACTCGTAACCGAGCAGGACGACGTGCTGACACTCACGGACGATTTAAGCGTTCAAGAGTATGAGGCAAGGAAGCAGGAGGACGTAATGAAGCCGATTTTTGAAAATGGCAAGCTGGTGCGTGAGCAGGAGCTGGCGGGAATTCGAGCGAATTTGCTGGGTAACTTGTAGGAACGGTGACGGATGGATCAAGCGGTAGTACCGCACATTTGGGAAATTATATTTAAAAAAAGATGGAATATTAATGCCTCGCATCTAAATTAGACGCGGGGCATTTTTACGTCGGTAGGGAAGGGTTAGACGATTGATGAATAATTGCTCATATGTTAAGGTGAAGTGAGATTTCTTCTCTTAGATGGGGAATAGAAGCTTTTGTGTGAAGCGCTGCAATTTTTATGAATAGTACAGGGGGCAGAAGCAGAATGAAAAAGAAAAACGTGAAATCAAGGACATTAGTTTGGTACACCGTAATCATTGTCGTTGTTTTTATTGCGCTGTTCGCCATTAACGAGATTTCCAAAAGCCGGACGGGCATCGAGCAGGAAACAGCAGAGGCTCCGCCCATTTCCAGCCAGCCTACATGGGGAGACAAGGCAGCCAAGGTTTCTATCGTAGAGTTCGGAGATTACAAGTGCCCGTCCTGCAAAGCATGGAGCTCGCAGATTTGGCCGCAATTAAAGAAAGATTATGTTGATACGAATCAAGCCTCTTTCTCGTATGTGAACGTTCTATTTCATGGGGCAGAATCAGCATTAGGCGCTTTGGCTGGGGAAGCGGTGCTTGAATCAAATCCGGACGATTTCTGGCATTTCCATGAAGCTTTGTTTGCGGAGCAGCCGGATGCAGACCATGACGGACTTTGGATTACGGTAGAGAAGCTGATGCAGGTGGCTGAGGCGTCCGTTCCAGGGCTGGATAAAGACCAGTTCAAGGCCCTGCTGAGCTCGGAGGAAGTGCAGGGGCGGGTCGATCAAGATCAGCAGCTCGTGAAGGATTTTAATATTTTGCAGACTCCAACTATTATGATTAACAACAAGAGAATAGGGAATCCGTTCGATTACGAGGCCATTCAGGCTGTGATTGAACAGGAGTTGAGCGAGGCGGAAGCGGAATAAAGATTTGTGGTTCTTGGGGAATATGAGGGATAAGTGCTTGCAAGCCACATTTACCTAATTGAGAAACCAGACAGCCCGAATTCTCTTGAGTTCGGGCTGTTTTATTAGCCTAACTAAAGTAACTTAATAAGCATAGATTGTTTAATCAAGCTTCAGCCTAACAAAAGAATTCATAATCATTGGTTTGGGCTATGGTCATATATGGGAAAGCTCTTTTGATAGCAAAGAGAATAGGGGGCGTTCATGTGCTGCATGAGTGTAATCTTGAATCATTCCGCAGTAAAGCCTCGTGTGTCATTGTTTCTCAATAGCTCTTGTTTTCATACTTGAGACAATGGTAAAATTGAATGAGAACATACGTTTTCTTTTTTTTGTTTTTCAGTGGATAGGGGGATTAGGCATGGTTGAAATCGTTGAAAAAGAGCAATTTTCGATTATTAGAAAATTAGGAACGGGGCTTGCTAATGAAGCGCCCCAATGGATACCATCATTATGGCAAGAAGCAAATAGTAACTTTATTGAGATAAGCAAGCTCGCCATCCATCATCATGTGCAAGCGGATCCCGTTTGTTTCGTTAAGGAGCTGACGCGTACATGATCCAATTGACAAACCGTCAGGCACGGCAATTTCTGTTACTGAAGCACGGGCTGTTGGGCGAATATCAATTTACCGGAAAGCAGGGCGTATTGGATTTTGTGCGTCAGGTCAGCTGTATTCAATATGATCCCATCGATGTTTGTGGAAAAAACGCCGAACTGGTGCTGCAGTCGCGAATCAAAGAATTTACCAAGAACATGCTCGACGAGTTGTTGTATAAAGATAGACTCCTGATCGATTATCCCGAC
The DNA here is from genome assembly GCF_059383715.1 of Paenibacillus sp. J31R34. Classification (NCBI taxonomy): domain Bacteria; kingdom Bacillati; phylum Bacillota; class Bacilli; order Caryophanales; family Paenibacillaceae; genus Paenibacillus; species Paenibacillus sp. J31R34. The sequence continues at coordinate 254,051 of NZ_JBXENU010000002.1, read as the reverse complement.
AAGAATCTGGCTATTATCCCTGTTGAGGACTGGTCGTATTTTGAACGGTACAGGAATGCTGCCCGACAGCATGCCAAGCGCTATCCCGAAATGGAAGCGTTGACAGAGCAAGTAAGGGGTTACATCCAAAATCACGGTGCGCTAAGTTCGAATGATCTAAAATTGGATGGGAATTTCTCTTGGCAATCGGTGATCCACTGGAGCAGCGGAAACAATGCATCGCGGTCGGTGCTGGAGCAGATGTACTCGACAGGAGAGTTGATTATCCATCATAAAAAAGGAACGCGTAAGTATTACGATAGCGCGGAGAAGTACATACAGCCAAATTTGCTGAATGCGCCAGAGCCGCTAGAAGGCGAGCTTGAGCATTATAAGTGGCGGGTACTGCGTCGAATCGGCGCTGTTGGACTTTTATGGAACCGAGCATCCGATGCCTGGCTGAACATATGGGGATTGAAAGCGGAGCAGCGCAACGAGGTTTTCCGCCATCTGTTGCACGAAGCTCGCATTATTGCTGTTGTCGTGGAACAGATGAAGGATATACTGTACTGCCGCGCGGAGGACTTGCCGCTTATTGAAGCCGTCCTGCAAAATCCAGCACCGAAATTGCGCTGCGAGCTGATTGCCCCACTAGATAATTTCTTATGGGACAGAAAACTGATCAACGAATTGTTTGGATTTGATTACACCTGGGAGATTTACACGCCTGCAATCAAACGGAAATTCGGTTATTATGTGTTGCCTTTATTATACGGAGAAAGCCTCATCGGACGAGCTGAGGTAATCGCGGAGCGAAAATCCGGGACGCTCGTTGTTAAAAATATTTGGTACGAGAACGGCATAAAGCCAACAAAGCAATTACGAACAGCCTTAAACAATTGTTTTCAAAATTTTGCATTATTCAACGGCTGCGAGACGATTTCGGCAGAGTCTATGAACTGATATTTTCAGTTCCCTAGTACCATTTGCCTACAAGCTTTTGCATAATACGAAATTGATGTATCAGTTTCAATGTCTGCTACTGTTGCACTCCATACGGAGTGTGACAAGATGGAGACCGCCTGTAAAATGTCTCAGGACACAGTTTCAATCCACGCACCCCATACGGAGTGCGACCTGCTGCCTAGTCCTAATGTTGTATGTGCCGTCATCGTTTCAATCCACGCACCCCATACGGAGTGCGACGATGACCTGAGCATCGAGAATGTTATGGAGCTTTTGGTTTCAATCCACGCACCCCATACGGAGTGCGACCGCGCCGCAAATATCTGCTGTGTCCATTCCGGCAGGTTTCAATCCACGCACCCCATACGGAGTGCGACCAGAATGATTTGCTGCTGTGTTATAATACAGCCAGTTTCAATCCACACACCCCATACGGAGTGCGACGTTTGTTATCCCCCAAGGCAAAGCAGTTACAAGTCGTTTCAATCCACACACCCCATACGGAGTGCGACGCTTTAGGGATGAAGCATGATGGCTGGTCCATTGTTTCAATCCACACACCCCATACGGAGTGCGACCGCAGCTGCTGCGCGCCGAGCGTCGCCGTCTCCAGTTTCAATCCACACACCCCATACGGAGTGCGACAACAAGACTTCAGCTGCAGCACTAGGTAGTTTGGTTTCAATCCACACACCCCATACGGAGTGCGACAGCAAAAACAGTACTAATTAATCCCATCATGGCATTAATTGGCGCTATTTTCAACGAAATAATATCGAAAAAAGATAAGAGTAAGCTTGACTTTTTGCGGATTAGCTCGTTTTCGTCACGGTTCGACAAAATCTGAGGTGCGAATCCCCTAGGGATTTTATGGGAGCTTCACATTCGCACCATAAAAGCGAAGAAATTTATTACCTAGGCGCGTTATCGTATCCGTAAAAATAATAACAAAAATATTTTTTGAAAACTACTTACAAAATTAAAGTAAATATATTATAATTACAACATAGAAGCAAGCTTTTAAGCCACTTTACATAAAACGATTTTTTAAAGGGAGCGTTTGAACATGGGAGAACTTAAAACGATTATCGAAAAACGTCGTTCGGCAGTGAATTTTGTGGAAAATGTAGCGATTTCGGAGGAGGAGCTTCAGCAGCTTTTTTCATTAAACCGCTTCGTTCCTTCAGCCTTTAATTTGCAGCACAGCCACTACATCGTGGCGACATCCGAGGAAAGCAAAGAAAAAATCTATGCGGCTTCCAAACAATATAAAGTAAAAACTGCCTCAGCGGCGATTGTTGTACTTGGGGACACGAAGGCGCATTTGAATGTTGGAGAGCTGAACGCAGGCATGCTCGCGCTGGGCATGATGAGCAAGCTCGATTACGATCAGGAAAATGAAAATGTGATTCAGTTTTACGAATCGCGCGGCGAGCAGTTCCAGCGGGACGATGCGATTCGCAATGCGAGCCTGTCGGCCATGCAGCTCATGCTGATCGCGAAGGATATGGGCTGGGACACATGCCCTATGATCGGTTTTGACGCGGATAAAGTGCAGGAGCTGTTCGAAATCCCCGAGCGTTATGTGCCGGTTATGCTGATAACGCTGGGCAAAAGCGATCCAAATAAAGAGCGCCCGCGCGGCTACCGCAAGCCGGTTAATCAGTATGTGAATATGAATGCTTTTCATGCCCCTGATACTCACTGAAATCATTAAATCATAGCCATTCCTGTCCATACGAAAAAGCTGCCTCCTTCTAAGGATGCAGCTTTTTTACGTGTTACGTGCAGTTGTAATAGGGTGGTATGCAAACCGCAGCCTGCGATTATCCATTAGCCCAGACCTCGCAGCTCGGGATGCACACGCCTTTTTCGAGGACTGAGGTTCCGCTATTCTGGCTTTCGGATCGATTTCAGGCGGTAAGCGGACAGGAAAGCCGCTATCACCCTCATTATCCCGACAAAATGGATATTTTCAGAGTAATAGTGTCTCCTGAGTCCGCAGCCACTGCCTAAACCCGTGATTCTACTAAAATAGCGCCTGCTGTGTCCGCCAAAACGATCATGACGCATCCGGCTTTAGCTTTGGGACAGCGTCGGCGTTTGCAAGTGCTGCTGCCCTTGCTTCTGCTGCTGCCTCATTAGTGTGTGCCTTGCACACACTATAAGCTAGCTTACAGAAACTAGCTATACGCTAGCTTACAGAAACTAGCTGTCGCTCTCCCCATTCTTCTCCTGCGGCTGCTTCGTATAATACAGGCGGAACACCAGGTCCTGATTATGATTGCCGAAGCCGGAGCCGAACAGCGTGACGCCGCCAATATGCTCGGCATTTTCCTCTACGGCGATACGGAAGGTCCACTGGTTGCTGCGAATATCAATATCGTCAATCGTCACATCGGACAGCTTGATGCCATCCATGAAGGTGCCTTCCTTCTTCACGATCAAATGCTTGAGCAGCCCATGCTGATTGACGCTTTCGAACCACCATGGCGGATTAAGCTTGCCTTTGCCGCCAAAGTCGCCGGGACTCGTCCACATGCCCACCTTCATGCCGTTGAAAAAGAAGCTGATGTCCGATGGCCAATTGTTGTTCGTAAAAGGGGCCTCCGAGGAAATTTCCATCGAAATTTCGAGCTGCTCCGGATTTTCGCTCCCCAGCATGTAATTAGGCATCTTGTATTCAATATACCCTTGCCCAAACCACAAAATCTTCGCGTTCAGCCGCTCGGGATCAAGAAAATGCCTCGGATCGTCGAATATGCCAATGATGGAATCCCGCGTACAAATGCCGCAGGTTGGCGTAATGTCCAAATCGGTAAAATGGCCAATCGAAATATCGGTCCGGCGTACCTCGCGCGGAATCACATCTTTGATCGGAAACATGATCTCCAAATTATCGATGCTGAGCGAGCAAACCTTCTGGGCTGCTCCGCCTTTGCCGGGCGTCATTTCCGAGTGGATGATGTTTGCTTTCTCCAGCTTCTTGACGTGCATCGTCATAATGGCGCTGCTAAGTCCAAGCGCTTCGGCGAGCTCGCGGATATTCATCGATTTTTGCGACAGCAGGTGAATGATTTGGATGCGGACGTTGCTGGACATAGCCTCGAATACAGGCAAATATTGTTCGGAAAGTTCTATTTTCAACGTGGCGTCCTCCGGAAATTGAAATATTAATAAATATGTGAATAACACTGATTGACACTAATGATACATGATTTGCTCAAAACAGACAAGGAAACGCCTTCAAACAGGCATAATCCGGTTGACATTCACATAAAACTGTTGATATATTAACATCGAAGATAGTAAGTAATATATTTGTGAATAATTAATAAAGGGGTTTTGATTATGCTGGAGCAGCAGATTCAAGTCGAGCAAGCTTTCGTCAATCCTATTATACCGCAGCGTGCGGACCCGTGGGTATATCTCCATTCCGACGGCTACTACTATTTCACAGGGTCCGTTCCGGAATACGACCGTATTGAGCTTAGAAGAGCGCGCACGATTCAGCAGCTTGGGGAAGCAGAACCCGTTGTCGTCTGGCGAAAATATGCGGAAGGACCGATGAGCGCTAACATTTGGGCGCCGGAGCTGCACTTTGTTCAGGGCAAATGGTATATCTACTTCGCGGCCGCTCGGACGACGGAGACGGTAGAAGGATTGTTTGACCATCGCATGTTTGTATTGGAGAATGAATCAGCTAATCCGCTTGAAGGGCAATGGGTGGAAAAAGGGCAGCTTGTCGCCAATTGGGAATCGTTTGCGCTGGATGCGACAAGCTTCGAGCATAAGGGGACGCAATATCTTGTATGGGCACAGAAGGATTTGGAGATAGCGGGCAACTCCAACTTGTATATAGCGGCAATGAGCAATCCTTGGACGATGAGCGGCAAGCAGATTTTGATTTCCAAGCCCGAATACGAATGGGAGAAAATCGGTTTTTACGTCAACGAAGGAGCTGCGGTGTTGAAGCGTGGCGGAACGATATTTATTAGTTATTCGGCGAGCGCAACGAATCATCATTATTGCATGGGACTCCTGAGCGCGTCGGAGGACAGCGATTTGCTGGATCCGGCCTCATGGAGCAAAGCACCTGAGCCTGTCTTTTCAACGAGTGAAGAGAACGGACAATATGGCCCTGGACATAACAGCTTTACGGTGTCACCGGATGGCAAGCAGGATATTTTGATTTACCATGCTCGCAATTACAAGGAAATTACAGGAGATCCGCTGTATGATCCGAACCGCCACACAAGAGCGCAAGTATTCGGCTGGACAGCGGATGGCAGGCCTAGCTTTGGTGTTCCGGTGCGAGACGGCAAGTAGGCAGGAGGCTGGCAGCAGCACAACGGGTCTCCGATAATTAAACAAATATAGTTGACAATGTAAGCGCTTTGAACTATTATCATAAATAATAAAAACATTAATAATTAATAAATTTGTTATTAATGTTTGCTAAGCAATATGGAATCATAAGGCGCGATACAACGGTTGAAAGGCCATTTGGCTTGCAAACGGGTGTGTCGCGTAAGCCAGCACTTATACCATCATGATGCACATCAACATTTTCAAATTGTGTATGCGGTTTCATTTTATGGAGGAGGGCTTGAGGATGAAAAAAAGTTTACTTGCAACAATGGCAGCGACGATTGTGCTGGGGGGCGTTATCGCGGGCTGCAGCAGCAACTCGCAAACAGAAGGAAGCACCGAGGCTGGGCAGGGTGGCACGAAGCAAATTAGCTTTATGTTCCGCGGCGGACCGGAGGAGCAGAAGGCGTATGAGGCGACGGTCAAGAAATTTGAGGCCGATCATCCTGATGTAAAGGTGAAAATCATTACGACGACGGGCGACCAATACGCGACGAAACTGAAAGCAGCGATTACGGGCAAAAGTGTGCCGGATGTCTTTTATTTTGACCCAGGCGATTTAAGAGCTTATGTGAATGCGGGAGTGCTCAAAGATATTACCGAATATGTGAAGGATGTCGACTTCGATAACCTATGGAAGCGCGGCGTCGATATTTACCGTTATGATGGCAATAACGTAGGCCAAGGCAGCATTTATGGTCTGCCGAAGGACGTTGGCCCATTTGCGCTCGGCTACAATAAAGACATGTTCACAGCGGCGGGAATCCCATTGCCGGATAAGGAAAAGCCGTATACATGGGACGAATTCATCAAGGTCAATCAGCAATTGGTGAAGGATACGAATGGCGATGGAAAAATCGACCAGTACGGAACGGGCTTTAATGTCAACTGGGCGCTGCAGGCCTTCGTCTGGAGCAATGGCGCGGACTGGCTGGACGCAACGAATACGAAGGTGACGATTGACGATCCGAAGTTCGCGGAGGCGCTGCAATATTTTGCCGATATGCAAAATGTACATAAAATCACGCCTTCCATTGAGGATGCGGCGACGCTGGATACGTATCAGCGCTGGATGAAGGGCGAGCTTGCTTTCTTCCCGGTAGGTCCGTGGGATCTTGCGACGTATGAGACGCTGCCTTTCGATTATGATTTGATTCCTTACCCCGCTGGCTCGACGGGCAAATCGGCGACATTCCTTGGCTCGCTTGGCATCGGCGTATCCAGCAGCTCGAAAAATCCGGAAGAAGCGGCGCAGCTCGTAACGTATCTCACCGCATCGCCGGAAGGCATGCAGCAGCTCGTTGATGCCAAGGTGCAAATTCCGAATCTGGTTGATATGGCGGAAAAATGGGCAGCAGACACGACGACGAAGCCTGAAAATAAAGCAGAGTTTCTCCGTATCGTCGAGGATTACGGCAAGCCAATGCCTAATACGCTGACGTACAACTCGGAATGGTATCAGCTATTTTTCACCGACATTCAGCCTGTACTTGATGGCAAGATGACGGCTGCCGACTATGTGAAGGCAGAGCAGCCGAAGATGCAGAAGCTGCTTGATAAAGCGATTGAGCAGGAAGCGAAATCCAAGAAATAAAGGTTGAAAGCAGCAGCTAATCTTAGAGGTAATCTCAGAGGTAATCTCAGTACCGGCAGTGCAGAGGGCAGGCGAAGCTGCGGCTCCTTGGCTTTCAAGGGGCAGCTGCAAAGAGCGTCTGTTCCTCTGGCCTCCGGTCATTTTGAGGGGTGAAACATGAAAGTAAGATCGAATCTCTACCGGAAGGAAAGCTACTACGGGTATTTATTCGTGCTGGCCCCCGTTGTTGGCTATCTCTTGTTTACGATGTATCCGCTGCTGTACTCCCTATATGGTTCTTTTACCGATTGGGATGGGCTCGGGCAGATGACGTTTATCGGGCTGGACAATTTCAAAGATATTCTCGCGGATGAGCTTTTTTATAAAGCGAGCTTTAATACGATTTTTATGATGATTGGTATTCCGATTGAAATTACATTAGCGCTGCTGCTGGCGATGGGCCTGAATCGAAAAATGTTCGGTACGACGACGTTCCGGGTCATCTATTATGTGCCGGTTATTTCTTCACTCGCGGCTGTATCAATTTTGTGGCAGTGGGCCTATAACGGCGACTATGGTCTGGTGAACCAGTTTCTAGCGCTGTTTGGTTTTGAGGGGCCGAACTGGCTCACGGATAAGTACACCGTAAAGCCCGCTCTTATTCTCATGATGATTTGGAAAAATATTGGATATTCCATGCTGCTTTATTTGGCTGCTCTGCAAAGCGTGCCGAAGGATTATTATGAAGCGGCGCAGCTGGACGGCGCAAATAGCTGGAACATTTTCTGGAACATTACGTTCCCGATGGTGAAGCCTGTAACGTTCTTTATCGTCGTCACGAAAATTATCGGGGGAGCGCAAATTTTCACTGAGGTTAACATTATGACGCCGACGGGCGGGCCGGAATACAGCTCGGCAACGGTCGTTTTCTACGTATGGAAGAAAGCATTCGAGAACCTGCAGATGGGCTATGCCTCGGGGATGGCGATGCTGCTGGGACTATTTATTTTCGTCATTACACTCGTGCAGTTCCGCATGAATGAACGTTCCTCGAAGGATATGGAATAAACTTGCCGGCAGGAAAGGAGTGAAGCCTGACTTATGCTATCGTTAAAAAGATTCAATCTGACCGATGTGCTCGCTTTTATCGTCATCAGTATCGGTGCCGTATTCATGATTGCCCCGCTGCTGTGGACGTTGTCTACCTCCTTTAAGTCGAAGGCGGAGGTTTTTGCGCTGCCTCCGGTATGGATACCGGAAACGTTCCATTTTGAGAAGTATATCGAAATTTGGGAAAAGGGCCCGCTGCTCAGCGGCATTCAGAACAGCCTGATCATTACGGTGTGCGTGACGATTATCGGCACATTCACCTCTAGTCTGGCGGCTTTCGCCTTCGCCAAGCTGCGGTTTCCTTTCAAAAATATGATTTTCCTGCTGCTGCTTTCCGCCCTAATGATTCCTTACCCGGCGGTTATGATTCCGCAGTTTATTCTGTTCTCTGAATTTGGCTGGGTCGATACGCTCAAGCCGCTGATCGTGCCGGGACTATTCGGCAATATTATGATGATTTTTTTCCTGCGGCAGTATTTGACCAGCGTTCCTGGAGCGATTATTGAAGCGGCAAAAATTGATGGCAGCTCGTATTTCGGCATTTTCTCCAAAATCATTTTCCCGCTTATCCGTCCAGCTGTGGCGGCGCAGCTTATTTTATGGTTTATGGCGGTATGGAATGATTATTTGGCGCCGATTATTTATTTGAATTCGCCGGAGAAGCAGACGCTTCAGCTCGTTATTGCGAATTTTAACGCGACTTATGCGATTCAGACCGATTATGCGCTTATTATGGCGGCCTCTTTCATTGCGCTGCTGCCGATGCTTATTATTTTTCTCGTGTTCCAGAAGCAAATTATTGAATCGGTTGCCATTTCTGGCGTGAAAGGTTAGAGGCGCCTATGAAACGATATTTGTTAACGATTACGGCAGTTGCAACGGTATGGCTGTCTGGCTGCTCTGGCGAGAAAGTGATTTATCCGCAGGCGCCGCCTAGCTACCCGATGTACGATACTTCAACGATAGACAATGAGCAGGGCTGGAATATAAGCAATGTACATGATCCTTCTATTATTAAGGAAGGGGATGCTTATTATATTTTCTCCACGGATGTTAAGGTTGGCGGAGTAGCAAAGCCGGGGCTCATGGTCAGAAAATCGAAGGATCTAATGAACTGGGAATGGGTAGGCTATGCGCTCGATGGTGTTCCTGCGGAAGCAGAGGCTTGGACGGGGGCAACGGGCATGTGGGCGCCAGAGGTTGCGAAGCTTAACGATCGCTTCTATTTGTATTATTCCGCGTCAACCTTCGGCTCGAATCGCTCGTTTATTGGCGTCGCAACAAGCGATTCGCTTGAAGGACCGTGGATGGATCAGGGGGAAGTCGTCAAGACGGGACCTGGTGATGAACCGAATGCCATTGACCCTAACATCGTAAAGGATGCCGAAGGCAAGCCTTGGTTTGTGTATGGTTCTTTTTTCGGAGGCATCTATGTATCTCCGCTTGATCCGGCTACGGGCAAGCTTAAGGAGCAGGGCTACGGGACGAAAATCGCGGCTCGCGCTGCCTCGGAATCGGGTGCCGTGGAAGGCCCTTATATGATTTATAATGCTGAGCAGAAGCAATATTATTTGTTCGTTTCCTATGATTCGCTCAGCCAGGATTATAATGTGCGAGTAGGACGCTCGGCGTCGATAACAGGGCCTTTTCTAGATTCTCTCGGGCGGGATCTGCTCGATACCGCCTATGATCCGACCTTCGATGTCGGTAACAAGCTTATGGGCGGCTACCGATTTGCTGAAGGAGAGGGCTGGATCGCTCCCGGCCATAATTCAATTTTGCAGGATGGCGATAGCGATTATATCGTTCATCATGCTCGCCCCGAGCAGGACTCAAACTGGATGTACCTGCATGTGCGCAAGCTGCTTTGGACTGGCGACGGCTGGCCGGTGGTGTCGCCGGAACGATTCGCGGGGGAACAGGTGCAGACGCTACCTAAGGCTGCGCTTGTGGGAACATGGGAGCGCATTGTACACGAGAAATATATAGACGGGCCTATTGATTCGGAAAGGGTCGAGCTGAGAAAAGACGGTAAGATTGGCGCCAAAGACGCAAAAGATGTTGTAGACTATTGGGAGTTTGACGGCGAGCATACGCTGCGCTTGTACTTTCAAGAAGAGGATCAGACGGAGGCGGCGGTCGAAACGGTGCTGGTACTGCCAGCATGGGACTGGGAGCTGAACGAGCCTACGCTCGTATTTACCGGCATGGACGACAAAGGGCTTGCTGTCTGGGGAAAACAGATCAAATAGCTAAAATACCTCTATAAAATTGGATAGCGGCACCCTAATAATGGGTGCCGCTGTTTGTGTATCGTATATTTAACCGGGCCTTCTGCAACAAGTCGGCCGTTATATCCCTTGTTAATCTTGCAAGACAGCATAATCTTGCCTCGTAACCTAACTCCAAAACAACGGAAGCCCTACCTCTCTTCCATCCTTGCGGCTCCTAGACCGCGCCAGTGTGAATCAAAGCTCGTACAGCACGAACGTGAGAATTCAGAAATAACAGAAAAGAAAATCCAGAAAAGAAGATTAAAATCTGTGGGAAAAATTGAATCTCTAGGAGGGATATTTGGGGGTTAAATATAACACATCAAAGTCTATTATAGCCCATATATAGAACAATTGCAAGGGGAGGCAAAAAGATGCCTCAATATGCATGACTTTTGCCTATCTGGATACGCTATTTTAAGGTGAAACAGCTGTCGCCGTCCTCTGGCGGCACGCGGCGTTGTTCCGCTTACCCGGGTAAGAGCAAACAAATGCAGGAGGCGTATCCTTTTATGCAGGATTGGTTGGAAATTACGCTGCGAACGTTGTCCTCGGTCGTTATATTGTTTGTCATGACCAAGCTGCTGGGCAAACGGCAAATTTCGCAGCTGTCGTTATTTGAGTATATTACGGGGATTACAATGGGGAACATTGCTTCGTATATTTCGCTTGACCTCGATAATGACTGGTATTTAGGTATTGTCGCTTTGTCGGTGTGGGTGATTGTGTCTGTAGGGTTTGAGTTCGCGACGATGAAAAGCAAAAAGCTGCGCGACTTTATAGATGGAAGAGGAACGGTGCTTATTAAAAAAGGAAAGCTGCTGGAGAGAAATTTAAGCAAGGAGCGTTTGACTTTGGATGAGCTGCTGGAGCAGCTGCGCAAAAAGGATGTTTTTCAAGTAGCGGATGTGGAATTTGCGATCATGGAGCAGAGCGGCGAGATCAACGTTCTATTGAAGAAGGAGCAGCACCCGCTGACCGCCGAAATGCTAGGCATCCAGGTTCCGGAGCAGGCAGAAGCCAAGACTATTATCATGGATGGAAAGGTGCTCCTGCCGGAGCTGAAAGCGGCAGGCCTTGATGAAAATTGGCTGAACAAAAAGCTGCGTGAGCAGCAAATGAAACTTAAGGACATTTTTTTGGGACAGGTGGATGATCAGGGAGGACTCATGCTTCAGACAAGCAGTAAATCCATTGAGCGAGCAAAGCCTAAAAACCCCAAAACGCAGCTTCTTCAGATAATGAAGCAATTTGAGGTTCAACTGCAGCTTCAAGATCAGCTGTTTCTCGATGAGAAGGACAGATCCGATTATCAAAGTGCGATAAACAAGCTGCAAGCGCTAATTAATAAAAAATAGGCCGGGCAGCCACTGGCGCTGTGTCATAAATGCTGTAAAATCGGCTGTTCAACGCAGACGATGTATTTTAAAATATACGGAGGTGGATATACATAACGATAAGGGGCGAGCTATGAGACAGGTTTTATTTTTGCGCGCATACAATTACTTCTATTTCTCGCTGTTTGCATTATTTCTCTCCTTTCTGCCGATTTATTTGGCTGAACGCGATATTAGTGCGACGAATATTGGGTTAATGCTGGGGCTGGGCAGTCTCATAGGCGTCGTATCTCAGCCGCTCTGGGGAATGATTAGCGACAAATATAAAGTAGTCAAAAAGGTTTTACTGCTGCTAATTGCGATATCCGTTGTAATCGGCGGACTGCTCTATCGCTCAACAGAGCTGGTGCCGTTGTTTGTAGGGATAAGCTTGATGTATTTTTTCTTCATGCCGACCGACCCTCTTGTTGAAAGCTTCAATTATCGCGTGTCCCGTCAATACAAGGTCAATTTTGGCTCGATTCGGATGTATGGGGCGCTTGGTTTTGCGATGGCCTCTTCCATCATTGGCTATGCGGGCAAGCACTATGGCATCGGAAGCTTGGCGGTATTATTCCTCGTTTATGGGGTCATTACCTTGCTGCTGTGCAGTCTGCTTGCAGAAGTGCCGGCAGCCTCCAAACCGATTGCAATCAGGGATATCGGCATGTTTTTCAAAGACAAGCAGACGCTATGGTTTCTCGGGCTTGTGCTGTTTCTCGCCGTGCCGCACCGGATGAATGATAATTATATCGGCCTCTACATCAAAAGTTTAGGCGGTGATGTCCAACTGGTCGGGCAAGCCTGGACCGTTATGACGATTATTGAAGTTGTCTTTTTTGCCATTAGCCATTATTTTATTAAACCGGGAAAAGAGCTGGCTGTTATCGCTGCTGCCGCTAGTTTCTATGCGCTGCGCTTTGCGCTGTCTGCTGTCGTCACGGATCCTGCTGCGCTCATGTGGCTGCAACTGCTGCAAGGAGTCTCCTTTGTGCTTTTTTATGCGGCTTCGATTCAGTATTTGTATGCGATTATTCCTGAGGAATGGAAGGCAACGGGGCAGACGGTGCTGGCGGTATTGCTGTTTGGGGTATCCAGCATAGTATCGGCAACCGTCGGAGGATGGTTCATTGATCAGTACGGCGGGGCGAAGCTTTACGGGGCAATGGCGTTCTGGTCGCTTGCTGCCATGCTGCTATGTCTGTTCATCATGCTGAAACAGAAGAAAGGGGACCCTGCATAAAGGTCCCCTTTCTTCATTGTTGCGTTGCATCAGCATATATAATAGAAGAGTTTTTTTGATACACAATGGCGAGGCGCGACTTTATGGTGTCTTTTTGGATTGAATAGGCTTAGGCATTTGCTTGCCGCCGATAAATTGATATTTCACCAAAGTATTAAAAGCATCGACATGCGGGGTCAGCGGCCGTCCGCCCCAAGACTCCACCGCATAATCATTCATTTGGTTCACAAAATCCATATTGGCGGATATGTGCACCTCCTGCACCATAGGGGCAAGCTCGCGAATACGTTTGGCGATAGTCTGTTTAAGCTCAGGAGACAGCTCATTGTGGTCGTTGACTGAAAAATACGACTGATAGGGCCTGACGAGCAGCCGATTGTCCTCAAGCGGGCTGACACGGCTCGTGTTGTAGGCGTCCTCCGGCTGTCCGCCGTTCAGTTGCTCCCGATTGCCGCCAGCACCTCTTGTGCCAACAGCGGTCCAATCAAGCACGATGCCGACATAAGCGTTTTTGTCCGTCAGCATGACGTTCGCCGAGGCGACGCCATTTAAATCCGTCACCTTTTTCGAGAGGGTATTGCTGTATTCAAAAAAAGCATTGTCATGCTGATGCGGGTTGTTCGTCGTCGTTCCATACATTTTGCTGCCCAGCATTTTTGGATCGCCGGCTTTCCTGCTGCCATAATCGTAGTCGCTGTTTTGTACCCGCTGCTCGTAGTTGCAGGCAGTGGATGAGCTAACGAGGAGGGCGGCGCATAATAACGCATTAAGCATTCGATTTTTAGGCATTTGGATGTCCTCCATTCCTGCTGTAATAAGAATAGGGTTTGTAGGGAACGATTAAATATACACAGGAAAAGCTATACAGATTTGACTTTGTGAACGGAAAGCCCGCGATTCTCGAAAAAAGCGCTTTAAAATAACGAATTTGACAGCTTTGCGAACAATTTGTGAACTCTCTGTGGAACATTGACAAATAAGGGCTTCAACTTTATATTTAATAAGGTATTAAGGTCGCAGAAGTTGTCATTTTTTATTAGCTTAAAAACAAGCAGTTTGCCACAATTTCGGGGTGTTTACAGCTGCAAAAACGTCAAAAGTGGGGTTGATTATTGATGAATCGGTGGCAGTTTTTAAAACGGCTTACGCCGCTTCTGGCCTTGATGGTATTGGTGCTGTCAGCATGCGGACGAGCAGATCTATCCGCGCTGAATCCCCAGGGGCCCGTAGCGCAAGAGCAATTCGGATTGATGAAGCTCGCATTTTCAATCATGATCGGTGTAGTTGTGATTGTCTTCGCGCTTTGTTTGTTTGTCATTGTTCGTTTTCGCAGACGCAAGGGGGATAAGTCGATTCCCAAGCAGGTCGAAGGTAGCCACAAGCTAGAGATTATTTGGACCGTAATTCCTATTATTCTCTTGATTATTTTGGGTGTACCTACTGTACAGTCCGTGTTTAACCTGTCAAAGGATTATTCAAACGATCCAGATGCGGTTAAAGTAATCGTAACTTCACACCAGTATTGGTGGGAATTCGAATATCCGGAGCTGGGCATTAAGACCGCGCAGGAACTGGTTATTCCTAAAGGCAAGATCATTACAATTGAAGCGAAGACAGCAGACGTGCTTCACTCGTTCTGGGTTCCTTCTCTTGCAGGTAAAATCGACACTAATCCTGGTGGTTCTACAAATAAAATGTTCTTCTCGGCACCAAAAGAAGGCGTTTACTTGGGCAAATGCGCCGAGCTTTGCGGACCTTCCCATGGCTTGATGGACTTTAAGGTGAAATCGGTTGATGATGCATCGTTCGACCGTTGGGCAGCCGCGCTTCAAGAACCAGTAGCAATGCCAAGCGATCCGGTAGTTGCTGCTGCTTTCGAAAGCAAATGTCTCGTTTGCCACGCTGTTGGCGACAAAGGCGGACCATTGTACCCGAACCTTACCGGTATCGGAAGCCGTGATTCCGTTGGTGGTATCCTGATTAATACAGATGATCCTAAGTACTCCAATGAAGGTTCCACTTATGACAATCTTCATCGTTGGATCGAAAATCCAAATGAAATTAAACCAGGCAATCTAATGGATAAGATCGATCTGACGCAGCAAGAGCTTGATGGTATTGCGAAATACTTATCGGAATTAACATTGGACTACGAAAAATAGATCATCGGTGATGAAAAGGAGGTACCAACTTGGCTCAAGGACACGCGGTTAAGCGTTACTCTGGTCTGATGGACTGGTTAACAACGGTTGACCACAAAAAAATCGGTATTTTATATTTGATCGCCGGCGGTTTTTTCTTTCTGGTCGGTGGTTTGGAAGCACTTCTTATTCGGATTCAGCTTTGGAAGCCGCTAAATGATTTCGTTAGTGCGGATACATACAATGAGCTGATTACGATGCACGGTACGACGATGATTTTCTTGGCTGCGATGCCGATGCTGTTTGCATTAATGAATGCGGTCGTTCCGCTGCAAATCGGCGCACGCGACGTTGCCTTTCCGTTTGTAAATGCACTAGGCTTCTGGACGTTTTTCTTCGGAGCGGTATTATTGAATGTCAGCTGGTTCACGAGCACAGGTGCGCCAGCAGCAGGCTGGACGGCCTATGCACCACTTTCGGGGCCGGCGTTCAGTACTGGCCATGGGATGGATTATTATGTCCTGGGTCTCCAGATAGCCGGTATTGGTACGCTAATCGGAGGCATTAACTTCCTGGTAACCATTATTAATATGCGTGCGCCAGGCATGACCTTCATGCGGATGCCGATGTTTACATGGGCTTCGTTCATTACGTCGGCGCTTATCTTGTTCGCTTTCCCTGCACTTGCTGTAGGCTTGGCAGCGCTTATGTTCGACAGGATTTTCGATGCCAACTTCTTCGACCCTAACAATGGCGGTAACGCTGTACTTTGGGAGCATATCTTCTGGATTTTCGGACATCCTGAGGTATATATCCTCATCCTGCCTGCCTTCGGTGTTATTTCCGAGGTAATCAGTACGTTCTCGCGTAAACGCCTGTTCGGTTACAGCTCGATGGTGTTCGCGACCATTCTGATTGGCTTTTTGGGCTTCATGGTTTGGGCGCATCACATGTTTACGACGGGTCTAGGCCCTGTTGCAAACGCCTTGTTCTCAATAGCAACGATGCTGATTGCGGTACCAACAGGTATCAAAATCTTTAACTGGATCTTTACAATGTGGGGCGGCTCGATCAAGTTTACGAGCGCTAACTTGTATGCTGTTGGATTCATTCCAACCTTCGTTATGGGTGGCGTTACAGGTGTTATGCTTGCAGCTGCGCCAGCGGATTTCCAGTATCACGATACGTATTTCGTAGTTGCCCATTTCCACTACGTTATCGTCGGCGGTCTGATTTTAGGTATTTTCTCCGGTCTTCACTACTGGTGGCCTAAAATGTTCGGTCGCATTCTGAATGAAACGCTTGGAAAATGGACGTTCTGGATATTCTACATCGGCTTCCATCTGACATTCTTTATTCAGCATTTCCTCGGTTTGCTCGGTATGCCGCGTCGTATTTGGACGTACCTGGACGGCCTTGGATTTAATGAAATGAACCTGATTAGTACAATCGGTGCGATTATGATGGGTGTTGGTACGATTATGTTCATTCTGAACGTAGTTATTACGAATGCAAAACCACAAAATGCAGCGGATGATCCTTGGGAGGATGGCCGTACGCTGGAATGGACAATTCCATCGCCGCCTCCGGAATATAACTTTAAGCAAACTCCGCTTGTTCGCGGCTACGATGCTTACTGGAAAGAAAAAATGGATGGACACAAAGGCATGACACCTGCTGAGCCAATTGGCTCGATCCATATGCCATCTCCTTCTATTCTGCCGTTCACAATGTCGCTTGGCTTGTTCATTACAGGCTTTGGCCTGATGTATTCGAGGGATTGGACGTTTATTACAGAGCATATCGGCTTCTATGTTGCCGGTCTCGGCCTGTTGATTACGTTCGGAAGCATGTTCCTTCGCTCGGTATATGATGATCATGGTTTCCACATTGAGCCGGAAGAGTTGGAAGACAAGGGGGTTAAAGCATGAGTACACATTCACATGCAGAGGGGCAGCTTCCTCATGAGCCCGAGAAAGCCACTCTTGAGGGTCGCAATAAAGTATTAGGCTTCTGGCTATTTCTTGGTGGTGAAACGGTCTTGTTCGGTACGCTGTTCTCGGCGTTCCTTGCCCTTCGCCATCAAGTGCTGGATGGACCGCAGCCGAGCGAGCTGTTTAAGCTTTCGCTCGTTGCAGCAGCAACTGCTATTTTGCTTACATCAAGCTTGACTAGCGTATTTGCTATCCAAGCGCTGCATAATCATAATGTAAAAGCGTTAATCAACTGGTTGATCGTAACCGTAGTGCTCGGACTTGGATTCCTTGGACTCGAAATTTATGAGTTTTACCACTACGTGCATGAAGGACATGGCTTTACGACAAGTGCGTTCAGTTCTTCCTTCTATACGCTAGTAGGTTTCCACGGTGCTCACGTTGCGTTCGGTATTTTCTGGATTTCCAGCATTATCGGACAGTTGATGAAAAAGGGCCTTACGGTTGTTACAGCTCCTAAAGTGTACGTTGCAGGTATGTACTGGCACTTTATCGACGTAGTTTGGGTATTTATCTTCACCGTCGTTTATTTGATGGGAAAGGTGGTCTAGCCAAATGGCAAGCAATCACTCGACAGCTGAAGACCAGCGTCCAGTTCGCCACAACTCAGAAGGACCGAAGAAGCACATTATTGCTTTCATTTTCTCCATATTGCTAACACTCGTGGCATTCGCTGCGGTAGCGGCTGGCGAAATCAATAAAAGCTTCATCTATATCATTATCATGGGTTGCGCTATGCTCCAAGTATTCGTACAAATGGCATTCTGGATGCATATGAAAGACCGCGGCCATGTTTTCGCTACGGTCGGCATTCTTATGGGCGTATTCATTGCATTCACGTGTATCATTATGGCGGAATATTGGGTTTGGTGGTAATACAGATTTACAATTGCACAGAGGAGGGTTCCCGGGTGGGTTCCCTCCTCTTTTGCAGAAGATAAAGGGAGGTTGCAGCCATGCTTGGCCTGGAATATTTCAGTTTTGAAGAGTTGTGGACCCCATGGTATATGTTCGGTACAATTGCAGTTATTATTTTGTATTTTTATATGAACGGACCATGGCGGGAGAAGCACGCACCGCTTGAGGCGTCTGCAACAGGCAAGCAGCGGTTTATGTTTGTTGTTTCAGCTATTCTCTATTATTTGTGCAATGGCGGGCCGCTTAATTTCCTGGGACATTTAATGTTCACCTTCCATATGTTCAATATGTCGATTTCGTATCTCATTGTGCCGCCAATGCTTATTTTATCAATCCCTGCATTTATGTGGCGCAAGCTGTTTGCTTCGACAAAATGGCGTTCGCTCCATTTTCTAATGAATCCTATTTTATCGCTGCTGCTGTTTAATCTATTGTTTTCTTTTTACCATGTTCCAGTCATACATGACTTTGTCATGACGCACTATACGATTCACCGTATCTATTATTTTGTTATGCTAATTGCTGCGATTATGATGTGGTGGCAGATTGCATGTCCCGTGCCGGAATGGAATCGCCTGACAGATTTGAAGAAGATGGCGTATGTTTTCGCGAATGGCATTTTGCTGACTCCCGCGTGCGCCTTAATTATATTTGCAAGCTCTCCCTTATATGCGGTATATAATGATCCGAACGTCTGGGTTCTGGCGATGGGTTATTGTGTTTCGGGCGATCCGACAAGGCTGCTTACGATGTTCGACGGTCCTCAATTTTTCAATTTGATGGAAGTGGTAGAGGACCAGCAGTTGGGCGGCATCGTCATGAAGCTATTGCAAGAAGTAATGTATGGCATTATACTGGCGTATATATTCAAGCAATGGTACAAGCGTGAGCATAAAGAAGACGATTTGCCTAATACCAATACAGGTACGGCATAAGCTTATATAAGCTGAACCTAAGTGTTATGGAGCAGGGGAGAAACGGAGAGAGCGATAGCGTCCGCCTTTGTTTTCGGATTTCATCCTTAAAGAGGAACAAATTCAAGAAATCAGAAAATAACAGCGGCCGGAGGTCCAAACTTTCTCGCAGTGACGACCTTTGCTACCATGCGATTCATTAGTTCAACTTCTGTAATAGTCATGCGGATTTACTATTTTACCGATATAGGTGGGATCGACATTGGATTGGTATTTTATTCTCCCTACAATAAGCACATCGTTTATCGTTATTAGTGCGATACTGGTTGCGATTGGTTGGGGACTGATTATTAAGCGGAAGGTTGAGGCGCATAAGAAAGTGATGATTGCAGCTGCAATTGCAGCCATCATCTTCTTTATTATTTACTCCTCACGAACAATAGTTGTCGGCAATACGACATGGGGCGGACCCGAAAGCATGCATCTCTATTATGTTATTTTTCTAATTTTCCATATTACGCTCGCAACGGTTGCAGCGGTATTTGGAATTACGACGCTGGTGCTCGGATTTAAAGAGAAGTATGCCAAGCATCGCAAATGGGGACGCGTAACGTCGATCATTTGGTTTTTCACAGCGATTACGGGAGTTATTGTTTATGTGCTGCTTTATTTATTGTATCCGGGCGGCCATACGAAGCCGATGATTGATGCTATATTTGGTCTATAAGGTTAAAATCACGACAAGGAAGCCGCGAAGCTGATTCGCGGCTTTGCTGTATTAAGGGGGTCTTGCTTTGCCTAGAGAGATTCACGCAGATGAGCTGGCGTCGCTCAAGGAAATTGCCGAAATGCTCAATTCGATGAATGATATGAAGGTCATGCTGAATGCGGTACTGGTGAAGCTTCTTGAGGTCACGAGCTTTACAACAGGCTGGATTTTCTTGCTCGATGAGCATTCAGACAGCATATGTGCGGCCGCGCAAAATCTCCCCTCAACCCTTGCGGCAAACGATAATGCAGCGATGTGCGGAGAAGGCTGCTGGTGCACCGAAAGCTATCGCCAGAACAAGCTGAATCGCGCGGTCAACATTATTGAATGCTCACGAATCGTATATGCTGCGGAATACAACGCCGGCGATAAAGGCGGCTTGACGCATCATGCGACGGTGCCGCTGAAAGCAGGCACGGAGAGCTTTGGACTGCTGAATGCAGCGCAGGCGGGCAAGGAGTTTTTTTCGAATGAGGAGCTGGCCCTACTGCAGGCGGTTGCCTACCAGATAGGAACAGCGATTAAGCGTATCCGCCTATTTCAGGCACAGGAGCGAAGTGCGCTGCTCTATGCGAAGCTTGGCGACGTCATTACCCGAATCCATGCCGTGCAGGACATTAGCGAGCTTCCGCTTAAAGCCGTAGAACATATCGCTGAAGCGTTCGACTGGCCGCAAATTGCGTTATTCGTCTATGAGCAGGACAAGCTCTCGCTTCGTGCCAATTACGATGGCCGGCAGACGAGGGAAGGCTGGCAGCAGCTCGATTGTGGAAATGGAGGGCTTGTTGCCGAAGCGTTTCACCATAATCGTCTCGTCGTTGTTACGGATAGCAAGGAGGAAGCGGTTGTGCCGCTAACAGCTACGGGTCTAAAGGCATTCTCATCGGCCGTGGCGATTCCGCTGCGAAGGGGAAGCTGCCCGTATGGTGTTCTGTTCATTAGCAGTATGGATAATGGGCATTTCGATCATTATCATGAGGAGTTTATGTATGCGCTCGGCGAGCATTTGACGCTCAGCATTGATAATTTGAGAGTAATTGAGCAGCGTAGGGAGCTTGCCCGCATGGAGGAGCGAATCCGAATGGCACGGGATTTGCATGATTCGGTGATGCAGAAAATATTTTCAATGTCTTTTATCGCCAAAGGGGCAGAAAAGATTCTTGGCGGGAAAGAGCCGATTGTGGAGCGCTCGCTTCAGGAAATTGCCAGCTTATCGCAGGAGACGCTAGGCGAGATGCGTACCCTTATTTGGCAGCTGCATCCCGCTGGCCTAGAGAATGGGCTGCTGCCTGCGCTTAAGCAATACGGCGAAAGGATGGAGCTTACCGTACATACGAAGGCAGAAGGGCTGAAGGAGCTGCCCCGAACGCTGGAGGAAGGGCTGTGGCGAATTGGCCAGGAAGGGCTCAACAACATTCGAAAGCATGCCGGCGTGAATGAGGCCTATATTCGACTGGTGAAATCGGAGCGGGCAGTATCGCTGGAGATCGAGGATCATGGGCGAGGTTTTTCGCCTAAACAACTGCACGGACAGACGATGGGAATGCTGTCTATGCGGGAAAGAGCAGAGGCGCTCGGCGGCGAATTTATTATTCATAGCGAGCGGGGGCAGCGAACCATTATTCGGGCAAGCATACCGCTGGCAGTAGAGGAGGGAGGGTAAGCGGTGAAAATTAAGCTTTTACTCGTTGACGATCATCAAATTGTTTTGAAGGGCATTGCTTTTTTTCTGAGTTTGCAGCCGGATTTCGAAATTGTCGGGGAGGCAGCCAATGGACAGGAAGCGGTGGAGAAAGCGGCCGAGCTGCAGCCGGATATGATCTTGATGGATTTGCAAATGCCTGTCATGGACGGCATAGAGGCAAGCCGAATCATTGCCGAGCAGCATCCAGCGATAAAGGTGCTGGTGCTGACCAGCTTCGCAGACCGCAGCCATATTGTACCTGCTCTGCAGACGGGGGCGATTGGCTACATGCTGAAGGATGTCGCACCGGATCAACTGGCGGAGGCGATACGCAGCGCTTATAAAGGCAATATTCAGCTGCATCCCGATATTACCAGCGTTTTAATCGGTACGGGAGCAGCCTCTTCCCGGTTCGATGGGACAGAGGATCGCTTATTTCATTCGCCCCCGCAAGCAGAGTCGGAACGCGATTCATCACGCTCCAAGTCAGATCAAATAGCTTTCGCTTCGCTGACACCCCGTGAAATGGAGGTGCTTAGGCAATTGATGAGAGGGAACAGCAATAAAGATATTGCCCGGGCATTAGTCGTTGCTGAGAAAACAGTGAAAACTCATGTCAGCAGCATTCTTAGCAAGCTTGATGTAAGCGATCGAACACAAGCTGCGCTGCGCGGCATTCATTATTTGGGCCCAGAGGCGTAAGGCTAGACCTAAGCCCTCCGCGCCTCCAAGCTGGCGACTTTCATGCTATTGGCCGATGTTTTGTGAGCAGAAGGCTTGTAAAATAAAGCTTATCACAAATACACAATAGAGAAGCTGCCCGCATAGAGCGCTTTTTTACGGAGGGAATATTTATTATGAGCACTGTACTTTTTGTAAAAGCAAATGATCGTGGATTAGACCAAGCGGTTAGCGTAAAGCTTTATCAAGCTTTTCTCGATTCTTATAAAGAAACACATCCGAATGATGTCGTTACGGAGCTGGATTTGTTCCAAGAAGAGCTTCCGTATATGAATGCCAATATGATTAACGGCAATTTCAAAGCGCCACGCGGCTATGAGCTGACACCAGAAGAGCAAGCAGCGGTTGACGTTTCCGGTAAATATATCGATCAATTTCTTGCGGCGGACAAAGTTGTTTTCGGTTTTCCACTGTGGAATTTGACAATTCCTGCTGTGCTGCACACTTATATTGACTACATTTACCAAGCAGGCAAAACATTTAAATATACCGAGCAAGGTCCAGTTGGTCTTATTCCTGATAAAAAGGTTGCTCTGCTTAATGCAAGAGGCGGCGTGTACTCCGAAGGTCCAGCAGCGGCAGCTGAAATGTCCCTTAATTATGTCCGCAATATTATGCAGTTTTTCGGCGTAACGAATTTCGAAATCGTTATTGCAGAAGGTCACAACCAGATGCCAAATGAAGCGGAAGCGATTGTTGCGCATGCAATTGAAGAAGCAAAAGCAGCGGCAGCACGTTTCTAAATCAGCAATATACATCAATATACAATTCGAAAGAAGCAAAGCCTTGGCCAGAGCCTAATAAGCTCATGGACAAGGCTTTTTAATGTTTTGCCCCTGCTGGATGGTGTGGGAGAAGCAGCTTTATAAAAATTTGCTGGCGATGGATTGACAACGAAAAGAGGTGTGTTTATACTGTGTATAAAGATATATACAGTATACAGAGTGACAGGAGGAAAACTTGTGAGTATGTGGCAAGGGGCATGTCATATTTTAATCTACGAATTGCGGAAGACTCGTTGGGGTTTTCTAGGCTCGCTCTTTTTAGCTTTATATATGGCAATTATCGGGGGTATGCTCTTCCGGCTAGATGAGACGCTGGTTTTGGCAGCCGAGTATTGGGCCATTGATTTTGTTTTTCTCACGACGCTTCCTTGTCTAGGCTTTGTGCTAAGCCATACGAATATGTTCTATTGGCGTAATGATACCTTTAGCGGGAAGCTAGCTGAATGGCGCATATTGCCGATACCGCTGCCTCAGTTGATTTGGGGAAGGCTGATGCAAATCGTTGTTATACTGCTTCCTATGCAGATTATTTTTTTCCTCCTTCAGTATTTTTTGGTCGATGGGATGAAAGAGACGATTTCTCCAGGCGCTTATCTTTTATTCGGACTATTCTGGTTTCTATATTCACTTGGCATGGCAGCAACCTATGCCATTTGGGAATACGGCTACAGCGGAAAAACGTATATGATCGTTTGTTTCTTATACTGCATTTTTTATCTGCTGCTTACCTTATTGCTTAGTGTCAATGATATTTCGATTGTCCAAAGCTTGTTAAGAGGAATGGAAAATGGCGAGTGGTGGTATTTGTTAATCGGACTTTTGATAAGTATCGTTGGAATTGCCGTCAGCTATATGAGTCTTAAACGCCGCTTGGAAACACGAAGCTTTTAAAGCAAGACATTCAGTAATCAAGCAAAGAAGGTGAAGCCGTGTGGCTGCCGATTCAAATTAATGAGCAAAGCGCAGAACCGCTTTATTACCAAATAGAAGTACAGCTGAAAGCGCTGATTGTTAGTGGACAAGTAGCCGAAGGAACGCTGCTTCCGTCTATTCGGGAGTTCGCGCAATCGTTGAAATGCAGCGTCATTACCGTTCGTCGGGTTTATCAGGATCTGGAGTCGGAAGGGCTGCTGCGAACGAGACAGGGAACGGGAACCTACGTTGCTGCGGTTGAGCAGGGTGATCGTGACCGCTATCGGCTAAATGCTGTAGTTGAAGCATTCGAGACGGCCATTACAGCGGGACAGCGAGTGAAGTGCTCTCGCGAGGAACTGGAACGGATTTTTCGCGAGCAGCTGGACAAGCATTTTAAGGATCATGCTTAGAGGGAGGGCAAGTCATGAGCAACGATATTGCTATTCGAATACACGAAGTAGAGCTGCGGCATGAGCGGTTCCAGCTGGGACCTTATTCATTGGAAGTGCCGAAGGGCTGCGTCACCGCAATTGTCGGTCCGAATGGCTCGGGCAAAAGCTCGACCTTCCGAATGCTGCTGGGTCTGATCAAGCCGGATAAAGGCGAGCTTAGCATGCTTGGCCATTCCATCGCAGACCATAAAGATACTGGCTGGAAGAAAAAAATCGGCTATGTGCCTGAGCTGTTTGGCAGCCATGAGAATAGGCTGAGAGCCTCGGACAAGACGGACTTTGTGCGAAAATGGTATCCGAATTGGGATGTGAACCTGTATCGTGAAATTTTACGGATTTTCGAGGTTGATGACAGCATTAAGCTTGGCAAAATGTCCAAAGGAACGAGGCGCAAATATGAATTCGCGCTTGTGCTTGCCCATCGCCCCGAGCTGCTGCTCCTTGACGAGCCATCCTCTGGCTTCGATCCGCTGGCTTGGCGCAGCATGATGAGCTTTTTGCACAATTATATGAATGATGGAGAGCGAACGATTCTTATGGCCTCCCACATTGTGGATGAGGTAAAGCGTCTCGCGGATTATATCGTCTTTATGTCGCAGGGCCGCATACTGGGCATGTACGAGAAGGATGAGCTGCTCAGCAGCTGGCATATGTTTTATGTGAGTGGCAGCGAGCTTGATGGTATTGATGTCAAGAGTATCCCCGGCGATTGCATAATGGAGGATGCAGGCGGCGGAAATATGCGAATCATTACGCGGCAGGCACTGGAAACCGAGCGCTGGCTTGAGCAGGCGAGCATCGAGATCATGGGGCGGCAGACGCTCGACCTTGATGATATTTTGGCCGTATTAATTGAACAGGACAGACAGCATATTAGAGCATAATAACGAGGAGGATACGACGATGAACCCATTAAAAATCGAACAAATTTATAAGCAATATGGCGATAAAACAGCCGTAAATGGCATTAGTCTAGAAGTAGGAGAAGGCGAAATCTACGGCCTGCTAGGTGCGAATGGCGCAGGCAAAACGACGACGATGCGAATGGTGCTGGGACTTATTTTTCCCGATGGGGGCCAAATCTTATATAACGGCAAGCCTTACAGCCATAATCAGCTGCAAATGCTCGGTTATTTGCCGGAGGAGCGGGGCATGTATCCGCGTGTTCGTGTAAGTGACCAGCTGCTGTATTTGGCGAAGCTGCGGGGGATGTCGAAGCGGGATGCCGATCAAAGCCTAAAGTATTGGTTGGAAAAATTCGGCGTGCCGGAATATTACAATAAGAAGCTGGAGGAGCTGTCAAAGGGCAACCAGCAAAAAATTCAGTTCATTGCTTCGGTCATCCATAAGCCGAAAATCGTCATTTTGGATGAAGCCTTTAGCGGGCTTGATCCCGTGAACGTGGAGCTGCTGAAGGCGGCGGTGAAGGAGCTGCGTGAAGAAGGAACGACTATGCTGTTCTCGACACACCGCATGGAGCATGTGGAGGAGCTGTGCCGCAATATTACGATCATGCACCGCTCGAACGCGGTACTGCAAGGCAATCTTAAGGAACTCAAGGGGCAGTATCCACGCGAGCGCGTCATGCTGGGAACCGAGCGCACCGTGAAGGGGCTGGAGACGCTGGAAGGCGTAACGAATGTGCAGCGCAATGAATCAGGTTACGAGCTCCGAATTGAGAACGAAGCGGCGGGCGGGCTTATTTTACGCCATGCGATGGAGCAGACGGAAGTTCGGCGCTTTGAGATTATGGAGCCAACCTTAAACGAAATCTTTATAAAATTGGTGGGTGAAAAGCATGAGTAATTTTTGGACAGTCGTCAGCTTTACCGTTCGCAATAAGTTTCGGACAAAATCCTTTCTAGTTATGACATTGATTTTCGCAATCATTATTACGATTGGTACTAATTTGCCTTATCTGATTTCTCTGTTTAACAATGACAGTGTAAAAACGGCCTCCATCGGCTATATTCAATCGGAAGCGGGCAGCGCGGCCGAGGGAACTAAGCTTGCCGAGCAGCTCAAAGTCTACTACACGCAGCAGGAGCAGCCGAATGTGATACTGGTTGATTTTGCTGATACGGGTAGTGATGCGGGCAATGAGCAAGCACTTAAGCAGGGCATTATCGATCAGAAAATTAAAGGGTATTTGACCTTTGGCGACGTTCAGGCAAACGGCTTGCCAGCTGTAACCTATAAGTCCGAGAAGCTGCTGGATGAATCCACAACTCGTTCGCTGCAGGGGGCGCTGCAAAACATACGCACCGAAATGATTTTCAAGGAAGCCGGGCTGAGCGAGGAGCAGAAGGTGCAGCTGTTCGCGCCGGTTTCGATTGAGACAATGCAAATTGCTGCTGAAGCGGGAACAGGGTCCAATAACGAAGGGCTGTCGCCTGAGCAGCAGGCGGTCAATATGGGACTTGTATCGATTATTGTCATTATGCTGTTCTTTGTTATTATGGTGACGGGGCAGCTCATTGCGACAGAAATTACATCGGAAAAAGGCTCGCGGGTTATGGAAATTCTCATTACTAGCGTATCGCCGCTGACGCAAATGTTCGGAAAGGTGTTCGGAATGTTCCTCGTCGGCTTGTTCCAACTGGTGCTGTATGGAGCCGTGATGATCATTAATTTATCGATGCCGCAAAATAAAAATGCGTTTATGAATTGGAATATTGATTTCAATCAAATTAATCCATCGCTGATCGTGTATGCGGTCATCTACTACTTGGCAGGCTATTTCCTTTATGCCATGCTGTATGCGGCGATTGGCTCCATTGTGAGCCGGACGGAGGATTTGGCCCAGGCGGTTATGCCGATTACGATTTTATCGCTGGCAGGCTTCTACATTAGCACGTTCAGCATTTCAAATCCGGACACCATGCTGGTGAAAGTCGCTTCCTTTGTGCCGTTTTTCTCGCCATTCGTCATGATGCTGCGAATTGGACTGACGAACCCGCCAGTATGGCAGGTGCTGCTATCCTTGGGTATTTTGTTCGTATCGATTTACATCTTCGGCTGGCTGGGAGCGAAAATTTATCGCACTGGCGTCCTGATGTATGGCAAGCGGCCGACGTTTAAAGAGCTGCGGAAGGCGATGCGGGCTTATAAGGTTTAAAAGGTTGTTTATAAGTGTGGGTAACACCTACTATTGTCACACGTTGGACATACTAATGTCATAAGAAATACGAGGAGTTACCACTAAAATGCCCCCCGTGATCGTACAGAAAGCCTGTATTTACGGGGGGTTACTTTTTTTAATTGTATAAATTGATAGGCATAGGAATATGCCAGATTATCGTGATCAAACAATTAATGCGTGAACATAAATTGTCACTCTCCATAAATAGTTGAATGGGGATGGCCATTGTTTATTATCGGGGAGAATATTCGTAAGCTAAGGAAAACGGAAGGTTTAACTCAAATCGAATTCGCCAAACAGATCGGTATTTCACAAGGGACTTTAAGCGATATCGAACAAGGTAATTGTAATCCATCAGTAGATACTGCCCTTTCCATACATAGACGATTTGATGTCGACTTGGACTGGCTGTTAAAAGGTGAAAAGAATAGTGCAGTCGCTGTGCAAAAAATGTCCTTAGATTTTTCGGTTCAAGAAAAGCAACTGTTTAAATTAATTAATAAATTGAATGAAGAAGATCAAAAGGGGTTATTGGAATACGTTGAATTTAAATTGAGTCGGTATTAAAAAAATAGTGTCAGGCTCAGAAAATAAAGTTGCAGATTTGAAAAACAAAGTATCAGACTGACACTGCCTCATTAAGCTCCCATGGAAGAACGTAATCACTTCCATAATATGTGGTGTCTTGTGAGCCTTATTGATTTAAAACTGTCCTCCAGAACTCTGAAGTAGAACCGAAACACAAAACAAGAAACCCGGATTTTTTTGAAAAAATGGGGGTTTCTCTACAGCCTGAGCCTTAACATCAAGCTGAAACTTTTTTTCATATGGTGCCTATCAATAAATAATTTAGTGGAGCCCCTTTGCGTCCTCATTAAACCAATTAGCTTGGGTCACAACTGTCATTTTTATGTCCCCAGTAAATGATGCGCTCGGTCCCCTCTGGAGTGTACAGGCTGCTCCTTTTTTATTGATCTATCTAGTAAATTGGTTAAGAATAGGCTCGACTAACTTCCAGAGCGGACAAATTATTGCCCATAGCGAGCAGGAAAGAGAGTATACGTCTCAGGCTTATCAAGCTGCAGTATAGGATAAGGGCATTACCATAATCACATCCTATAAAGGAATGGCCACTGATAATGCCCTAATGAGTTGCTTCATTCCACACTAAACTCCAAAACCATTTACCTCGAAGAACTTATGTGTGGTTTCTTGATCTTGAGAGTCATAAAAAGCGGTGCAGTTCTGTAACATTCCCGCCTTCTTTGTAAAACTACCTTTTTTAATCATTATCAATAAACGGTGAGCTAAAGGACGACTCCGGAGTGCTGGAATGCAGTTCTATGATGCTGCAGCAAATTTAGCCCTTGTGGAGGGTTCCTGAACGCGATAATCGTAAGGATGCAGCTGTAGTTACAGCTCCGAGGAACACAATAACAGCCCCGATCCAACTGATGGACGTGAGTGACATTTGCTCCACGACAACTCCACCGAGGCCTGCACCGACAGCCATGGCGAGCTGCACCACAGAGTTGTTCAAGCTTAGCATAATACCTGATGCTTCCGGTGCCTGCTGGACCAAATTGTACTGCGTAGTCGGGCCCGAAGTCCAGGCGGAGAAGGACCACAGCATGAGCAGTGGGAACATGACGATTGGCGACATGGCCCCGAGAGAGATAAGGATCAGAGCCAGCGCATGAACCAGCAAACTGCCGATGAGCGTGCGGGGTACACCCCATTTATCCGAGCTGTAGCCCCCGAACTTGGATCCTAACAGGCTGGCAATGCCGAAAGCAAACAGCCCGATACTTACGATTTGCTCGCTCATTCCCGAAACAGAGAGCAGGAACGGAGAAATGTACGTATAAACAATCGAATATCCGGCGATCCAGAAGAAAGTAATGAGCAACGCCATGGCGATTCTAGGCTCCTTCAACAAGGCCAGCTGCTTGCCGATCGGCACCGGCTCTTCCCCTTCCGACTTTGGAATCAGGAAGTACATCCCGACTATGGCCAGCAGACCAAGTACCCCGAGGCCTGCAAAGATTATCTTCCAATCGTAGAAAGAAGCTGCCACTCTACCTAGTGGAACGCCGACAACCAGCGCGGTCGAAAAGCCCATCACGACTGTAGCGATACCGCTGCCCTGTTTATCGGGCGGAGCGAGTTTGGATGCTACCATCAATGCGGTAACAATAAATACGCCGGTACTAAGCGCCAGAATGATTCTCGAGATGAATAGAAAGAGAAATCCCGGCAAAACGGCTGTCAGGGCATTGCCAATGACAAATGCGACAAGAGAATAAATGAGTAGTTTTCTCCGATCCATTCGTGACGTTAAAGCCATTAGAACAGGCGTCCCAAAAGCGTACGCCAATGAAAAAACAGTAATTAGCTGCCCAGCCACGGATACAGGGACTCCTATCGATGCCGCTACTTTATCCAGAATCCCCGCAATAATAAGCTCCGATGTACCGACGAGGAAGCTAACAACGGCGAGCATATAAATTTTCCATGTATTTGATATCATTGTATTACTCCTATTCCATTTCATTTTTGTTCTAAATACATTAGTAAAAAAGGTAATTTCCATTAAACGATATCCTGACTACTATATGATCACAATGTTCGCACCCTCACTTAAGACGCCAAAGCCGAGAATTGGATCTCAACGCTTTTATATTTGTGTGTATCGGCCCCCCTCTTTTTTATTACTCACGTATGGAATAATCATCATTTGTGTATTATTATATAAAAGAAAGCTTCATTGCAATAACCAGACGAGTAGTTTTTGAGTAATAAGTAACAAATATAAAGGTTTTGGGGTTTATTTATCAAAAAGAGAGGGGCTACGTATGTCTAAAGTGGATCGACGTATATCAAAATCACAAGGAGCGATTAAAAAAGCTGTTGTTGAATTGCTGCTTGAAAAAGATTTTGATGATATTACAATGCAAGAAATTTCAGACAGAGCAAACGTTAACCGAAAAACGATCTATCTACATTACAAGGATAAATACGACTTATTGGATAATCTCATTGAAGGACACATCCAAGCACTCCGAATAATTTGTTATCCAGAATCAGAAACCTCAGATGAAACCCAAATAACCTGGTTTGAGTATTTTGAAAGAAACTATTGCTTCTTTTCGGCTGTTCTGTCGGGTAAAGGAGCTCCGTTCTTCCGCAGCAGATTCCTTGAATTTGTTATTGAAGATCTCAGAAATGGGTGGGAGTTGGTCGAAGGGAAAACGAAGGGATTAAATGAGGACATTTTGGTGAACTTTTTCGCGCCAGCATACGTAGGACTTGTGGAATGGTGGTTTCTGAATAAGATGCCGTATCCCCCAAGCGTTATGAATAAACAAGCAGAGTTTATATTAGATATGAACTTGTCATAGTTTCAATAAAATAATGCCCCAATTAAAATCAAGGCATTATCAGAGTCTGTAAAATATTCTGTGTAAACTCTCAAACCCTATTACAATAGAAGAAAGGCTGGTTTGAGAGGATGGCACCGATGAATCCCTGCTTAAGATGTGAAGCTGCGAATAACTAGTTTCGTTTTACACAAAGAACGACAATTAAGTCGAAACAGTTCCGTCTAATTAGCTGATTTCCTTTCCTGTTTAGGTTTTGTTAATTCAAAACTGTGTTTTACCATATCATGTAGGGCATCTTCTGGAAGTTCCCCATCTAAAATAATGGTGTTCCAATGTTCTTTGTTCATATGATAACCAGGCTTTACCTCTATATAGGCATTGCGCAAAAAATCCGACCTGTCGGGATCACATTTAAGATTGATACAAAGATGTTCATCTTTAATGAATATCAAAGCAAATAGTTTCTTGTTTCCTTTATGACGTATTGCCGTCCATCCTTCTCCGAAGGGATGATTTTCATACGAGCTTGGATAAGTCAAACAGTAGCCGACGATTTCCTCTAATTTCATTTTGATCTTCTCCCATCCGTGCTGTTATTCTTGGTTCTTGCTACGCGTATACCAAGCTGAAATTTCTTCAAGTCTCTGTTTAATTTAATATGCCTATCTTGCCCTTCAGAGGATAGTCTTTATTAGAAGACAAGAATACAGTCCTTTCATTATAAAACTTATTAAAGTAATTATACGTTTTCAAATGAATATCAGGCTGATACCATCTAGAAAACCCATTTTTCTGAAATAATAAAGGCATACCCAAACGTTTGGATCGTATCCCTTTCAAACCATCTCCAACATTCAGTGAATCAATATAAATTCGATCAACAATCCCCTGTAGTCTTTTTGGAAAATCAGGAGTGAATGGTAAAAGAGGAGAAATGGATGCCTGAGTAGCAATTCCAGCAGTATGGATATTTTCGAGGGCTTTTAAGCGCAAGCTAATACCAGGAGCTAAAGGCGCAAAAAGTCGTTTTATGTCTTCTCGGTCTGTTTCAATAGTCATAGAAACTAAAACCTCACAACGTTGTTGCAATTCTAAAAGGATATCAAGGTCTCTAACCACTAGAGGACTTCTTGTTTGGATTTGAAGGAAATCCGGTGGAGACTCAATCATTTCAGTTAATATTTTTCTTGTTATTTTGACATTACGTTCAACAGGTTGGTATGGGTCTGTTGCTGTAGACATAAAAATGTTGATTGATTTCTTATTTCTACGTAGGCTCTTAATTTCATTGTTATAGTTTTCAACTGCGTTAAGTTTAATATTAATCCATTCTCCCCAGGGAAGATCATTGTATTTTTGAAGGGGCATTTCCCTAACATAACAATACGAACATCCGAAAGCGCAGCCACTGTAAGGATTCAAAGAGTGAGTAAATCCAACAGTAGATTCTCCTTTGGTTGCACTCAAAATTTTTTTTGCCATTATATCATTAATTTGCATGTCGGATCCTCCTTATTCTAGGTATTTATATAAATAAAATTACAATCAATGAAACTCCCTCCATCAGTTCAACTGATAAAGGGAGTTTTGTTGTTAGATTAAAAAGTAGATATGGAGAACCGAGAATCGAGAATTGGATAAAATAAACCTATCCAAATTCAAGGTGAACGAAGTGACAAAGAAAAATTACGATCAAGCGTTTAAAAGACAAGTCGTACTGATGGTTCAAGAAGAGGGGAAAACCGTTCCTCAGGTTACGGTGGAATTAGAGCTGCATGTCAATACTGTGTATCGGTGAGTATCCGAAATCAAACTAGATGGCGGACAAGCCTTTCCTGGCAGTGGACAACTGAAAGCAAAGGACAAAGCCGTCAAGTCGTTACAAAAGCAAATCCGTGACTTGCAAGAGGAAAACGATATTCTAAAAATGGACCACACGTAAGGCCCGAAGGTTACGCAGATGCTTCATAAGCAAGGCAGGAAAGTGACGGAGAAAACCGCCCCTTGGATAATGAAGGCACAGAGTTTGAAATCCAGTACCGTTAAGAAGTAAAAAGCAACGACTCTAAACATAACCTGCCCGTCTAGAAGCAATAGGATTGTTATGTTAATCAATTTAGAACGCGTTAGGACCCGATATAATTGCAGGATGGCGGACAAAAGACCAATGAGCATTTACTGTACGCCATTCACCGTCAATCAGACGAAAAACTGCAGTCGAATTCCAGAAAGTGTGAAGTTGTTCTTCTCTATTTTCTCCTTCTACAAAATTGCGTAAATTGTAACTCAATACAGCCAAATCGCCGGAGCCACTGACAGCGACGTTTGGATTAAGATACTCACTCCGGATAATGTTAGGATTTTTATAGAGTGATAAAATATGTTCTCTTACTGCTGCATTACCAACAACAAGTTTATCAGTCGCAGGATCGAAGTAAGTAATGTCATCACTGTAACTATCTAGGTAGCCATGGCAGTCTCCTTGATTCCACCGTTCGTTATTAGCACGTTCTATGTTTAATACAGTTTCAGCTATTTCTTTGATATTTAAGCTCATATTTTTGCTCCTTTTCAATTAACAGATTGAAATGATATGATCATTTTAGGTCATTAAGAATAAATGATAAAGGCTAAATCAGGACTTAAAATGATAATTTTCGGACATTTTGTAAATTTAGAATAGAGGGGCTTAACCTAGTGATTCGCATGTCTAAGCAGAAAATAAATATAGAACGCCTTAAATACCAACCTGTATTACCCTATACTTACGATTTAGAGATATTTCGTGTCTCTAATCTTAAACAGCGAACACCGATAGAAAGAATGCATATAACTTATCGATATGAATTCTATATGTTGATATGTGTTACTCAAGGTAACTGTATTCAATTAGTCGATTTTGAGCCGATTTCTTGTAGTACAGGAACCTTACTAGTCATATCCCCTAGCCAAGTTCATAATTTTGGAGACTTTAATAATTGGGATGGATGGATTATTCTGTTTCGTTCGGAGTTTCTCATACCTACCGCATCAACATTAAATGAGCTTAAACTAGCTTTCGACTTAGAAAAAATACCGAAAAAACTTAATTTAAATAATGACGATTTGTGCCGTGGAATCGATTCCATTGAACGCATGGTTGAAGACTCTATAATTGAAGGTACGGAAGAAGACATTCACATGTTATTACGTTACCAGCTTTATGCATTTGTGACCTGGCTCAATGTTCTTCATAAACGTGAAAAAATGCATGACACAATCCATTCTCGAGCTTCTCTGCGTTTTATAAGCTTTCAGAAACTTGTTGAAAAACACTTTTCAGAGTTGAGCCATGTCAGTGAGTACGCTATTCGTCTAAACTGTTCGGAAAAAACGCTGACTCGAGCAACGATGGCAGCAGTCGGAAAAAGTGCCAAAGCATTTATCTCTGCCAGAATTAATCTTGAAGCGAAACGAATATTGGTGCATACTGATTATTCAATTAGTGACATTGCAGAAAAGCTTAACTTTAAGGAAGTCACCCACTTTAGCAAATTTTTCAAGCGTGAAACAGGTTGTACACCAGTGGAGTTTCGGCAGCGGCATCTTTGAAATTATTATTTTTCATTTTCCTGTTATAGACTGCGTTTTCGTTTCGTACCACTAATTTGCAAATAAACATAGATGATACTTAAATATGCCCTGATTCGATCAAGAACGATGATCGATCAGGGTTTTTCGCGTTTAGGCTCAGTGCAGCATACAAGAGGATAGAATTGTTCATGCATAAGTTAATTTTCTACATTCTTTGTTTACGAATCTTAACTTAGAATGAAAGAGTCTTATTAATGGGGGTTAAACATTGGGAGCACCACACCATATAGCACACTCATTTAAGGATTGAATAGGCTGTACATTTCGGAAAAGAGAGATTAATACACGGTAACAAGTGTAAATTACAAGCTTATTTCTATACGGTTTATCTTTATAATGTTTACATACATGACCAGAGACAATGACAATGACAAGGGAGGGATTTTGTTGAATAACGAACAAAAGAATAAATTGTGGTATAAAGAGCCAGCCTCAGAGTGGAATGAGGCACTTCCTATTGGTAATGGTCGATTGGGTGCGATGATCTTCGGCGGCATATATGAAGAGAAGCTTCAGCTAAATGAGGATACGGTATGGTACGGCGGACCGCGGGATAGAAATAATGAAGATGCTCTTCCTCATTTGCCGCAGCTGCGTGAGCTGCTGATGCAAGGACGGCTGAAGGAAGCCGAGGAGCTTGCAGCACTGACCATGCCGGGTCTGCCGGAAGCCCAGCGGCATTATTTGCCGCTCGGTGACTTGCTCCTTACTATGGCTCCGCATGACCAGAATGCTGCGGATTACCGCCGGGAGCTGGATCTGTCTGACGGAGTGGCCCGCGTCAGTTATCGTTTAGGTGATATAAGCTGCACCCGGGAGCTGTTCGCCAGCCATCCCGACCAGACGATTGTGCTGCGGTATACGGCCGATAAACCAGGAGCTATATCATTGAAGGCCCGATTCAACCGCAATCGGTGGAAGTATATGGAGAAGACAGAAAAATGGGGTCATGACGGACTGGTCATGAGAGGCGAGTGCGGAGGTGAAGGGGGAAGTCAGTTCCGAGTGGTGCTCAAGGCTGTCCTTGAAGGGGGAAGCTGCCGGACGGTTGGGGAACATCTCCTTATCGAGAAGGCGGACAGTGTAACTCTCTTGCTGATGGCAGCGACTACCTTTCGTTACAACGACCCCGAGACACATTGCAAATCACAGCTGAGCACATTGGAGAAGCTGTCCTATAATGAATTACTCGTGCGGCACACTCAGGATTACAGAGCCCTATACAATCGGGTGGAGCTAAAGCTCCCGGGTAATGATGGGGCAATGGAGCAGTTGCCAACTGATGAAAGGCTAAGCAGGATCAAAGAAGGGAAGCAGGACAATGGTTTAGTCGCCCTGTACTTTCAGTATGGGCGCTATCTGCTCATTTCCTCCAGTCGTCCGGGTTCTTTGCCGGCCAATTTGCAGGGCATCTGGAATGATAGCTTTCTTCCGCCATGGGACAGTAAATTTACGATCAACATTAACACTCAGATGAACTACTGGCTGGCGGAAAATTGTAATTTAGCGGATTGTCACGAGCCATTATTTGAGCTGATTGAGCGGATGAGAGAGCCTGGCCGCCGCACAGCTAGAGTCATGTATGACTGCCGTGGCTTTACAGCTCATCATAATACAGACATTTGGGCGGATACTGCCCCGCAGGATACTTATTTACCGGCTTCCTTCTGGCCGATGGGCGCAGCATGGCTCTGCCTGCATCTCTGGGAGCATTATCGTTTTGGAAAGGACCGGCTCTTTCTGGAACAGGCTTATGAGACCATGAAGGAGGCGGCAGAGTTTTTACTGGATTATTTAATAGAAGATACAGAAGGAAGACTGGTCACCTGTCCTTCTGTATCTCCTGAGAACCGTTATACTCTTCCCGGAGGGGAGAGCGGTGTACTCTGTGTAGGTGCCTCTATGGATTTTCAAATCATTAGAGCGTTGTTCGGCGCTTGCATAACAAGCTGTGAAATTCTGAACCGGGATCAGCCGTTCGCTGAAGAGCTTGCCGAGACGCTGGAACGGCTGCCGAAGCCACAGATCGGCCAATATGGACAGGTTCAGGAGTGGATGGAGGATTATGAGGAGCCAGAACCGGGTCACCGACATATTTCCCATCTGTTTGCCCTCTATCCTGGCGACGAGTTTAACCTGGAGCAGACGCCAGAGCTTGCGGCTGCATCCCGTGTAACACTGGAGCGCAGGCTAAGCGCTGGAGGAGGGCATACGGGATGGAGCCGTGCCTGGATCATTAATTTCTGGGCACGTCTTCAGGATGGGGAGAAAGCCTTCTCCAATGTGTTAGCGTTATTAGATCATTCGACATTGCCTAATTTGTTCGACAATCATCCGCCGTTTCAAATAGACGGTAATTTTGGTGGAGCTGCAGGTATCGCCGAGATGCTTTTGCAAAGTCATACGGAAGAAATTCTGCTCCTGCCAGCACTGCCGGCAGCCTGGGATAGTGGATTCGTCCGCGGTCTTAGAGCGCGTGGAGGATTTACTGTAAGCTTGCAGTGGTCGGAATTGAAGATAGTAGAGGCAAGGGTAGAGTGTGCAACAGCTGGACTATGCAAAATAAGCGGGCCGGGCCTCGCAAGGGTGGAATTTATGGCTGAAGCAGGACAGACCTATTCCTTCTCCTCGGATGAGGAAATTAATTTATAGATATATATAACCTCAAACTTTTATAATCAGTAAGCCAAACAGCGATTTCTCAAATATAGAGAAAGGATGTGACTTTTCGATCCTTTCTCTATATTTCTACGCGAAACGGTAGCTTTGCCGTCAGAGGACGGCGACTGCCGTTTACGCTTGTGTAGGAGGGAAGCGTTGTTTGGCTTTTTTGTATGCATGGGATCTATGTGGGATAAGAAATTATACACGGCAAAAAGGTGTAAATTACAAGCAGTCACCCGCGCTATATATTCCTATAATGATCCTAGGCTAATAACAACAATCAGGAGGTAGGATCAAGATGTCCATGGCGATCAAACGAAATACAGATCGACCTCAGAGGAAATGGTGGAATCAGCGCCGGAAAGAGGGCGTTATTGGGTGGATCTTTCTAGCACCGGAAGCAATAGGCATTATTATTTTGGCTATCTTCCCGCTTATCTTTTCGTTATTTCTAAGCTTTACTGACTGGAATCTGGTGAGCGGATTTGAGGGGATGAAATGGGTCGGGTTTGATAATTTCACACGATTGGCAGAGGATTCTAAATTTATAAAGGCGCTTCAGAATAATATCTTTTTTACGGCTATAACAGTTCCCGTTGGTCTAATAGCAGCAATGATTATGGCTGTTATTATTCATACCAAGGTCTATGCCAAGGATTTGTTTAAAGTGTTGTTTTTTATTCCTTATATCTGCTCTACCGTAGCGGTTGCCGCCGTGTGGGCAGCCTTGTACCATCCGTCAAGCGGGCCGATCAATCGCTTTTTGATGCAAATAGGCCTGGAGCATCCGCCGAAATGGCTGGTGGACTCCCATTACGCGATTATAGCCATTATGGTCATTGCGATCTGGCAGGCACTCGGATACCAGATGATTATTTTTATGGCGGGCTTGACTCAAATTTCGGAGGATCTATATGAAGCAGCCGACATAGACGGAGCAAACGGAGTCCAGAAATTTTGGTTTATTACGATGCCTCTATTAGCGCCAACCACGTTATTCCTGACCATTACAACGATAATAAGCTCCTTTAAAGTGTTTGATCTGATTAAGTTTTTAACCGATGGTGGACCAAACGATGCATCAACTGTAATTGTATACCGGATCTATGAAGAAGGTTTCATTAACTTTAATATGGGATATGCTTCAGCCATGTCATGGATTCTTTTTTTACTCGTGATTTTGGTGACTTCCGTAACATGGATTTTT
The DNA here is from genome assembly GCF_059383715.1 of Paenibacillus sp. J31R34. NCBI lineage: Bacteria > Bacillati > Bacillota > Bacilli > Caryophanales > Paenibacillaceae > Paenibacillus > Paenibacillus sp. J31R34. The sequence continues at coordinate 215,818 of NZ_JBXENU010000002.1, read as the reverse complement.
CAAGCGAAAGAAAAAAAATCTTAAAAGAGGGGGTGAACGAATGAAGGCTAGGAAATGGGATTGGAGCCGTATAATCGTAACTGTTGTGCTTGGCGGTTTGTCTATCTTCTTTATTGTTCCGCTGGTATGGATGCTCTCTGCCTCCGCCAAATTTGAACGTGATGTCATGATATACCCTATTCAATGGATTCCAACGGACTGGAATTGGTTCAGTAATTTTCATAAGGTGTGGCTTGAGAATGTGCCATTCGGTCTGTTTTATTGGAATTCCCTGAAGCTTTCTGTTATTGCTACCGTATTTACCCTACTTTTTTCGTCCATGGCCGCTTTCTCTTTTGCCAAATTAAGAGCACCCGGGAAAGGCCTGATGTTTGGAATGATGATGTCCTTTATGATTATTCCTGAACAAGCGACACTGGTCCCCAGATTTATTATGATAAAATGGATGGGTTTATATAATACGCATACAGGCATTATCGTCATGCTGATGTTTTCCATGTACTTTACGTTCTTAATGCGGCAGTTTATGGTAGGTGTTCACAATGAATTTATTGAATCCGCCAAAATTGACGGTGCAGGCTATGTTCGGATTTATGCCCAAATTTTATTGCCTCTTAGCAAACCTATATTGGCCACAGCAGGAATTATTAAGTTTATCTGGACCTGGAATGATTATCAGAACCCGCTCATCTTTCTGTTTACGAAGGAGCTATATCCGCTGCCGCTCGGGATACAGTTCTTCCGTCAGGAATATTCAAACAACGTTTCACTAATGATGATGGCCGCAGTTTCGGCGATTATTCCGCTGATTATAGTGTTTATTGCCCTGCAAAAACAAGTGATTAACGGCATTACAGTCGGCGGTGTAAAAGGATAGCAGAACAGGATGTAATGGAATTATACACGAAAAAGAGCGCATCAGGTTACACGGTAAAACGCTTACAAATGAGTATGATAAAGATGCAGCACATTCTATATAACAAAAAGGGGATACAGCGCATGAAGAAGGCATCTATCTTTCTATTCATGAGTTTAATGTTGATTTTGGCCGCTTGCGGCAATAATGCCGGGAAGAACGAAAGCGATACTAGTAAGCCGGAAAATCAAGCCGGAGAAAATTCGTCAGCTGAAAAGGTTACGGTTAAATTGTATACCAATGCTAAAGGCGACCCGGGAGAACCGATGATGAAGCTGGTGGCCGCTTTTAATGAACAGAATGATCATATTAATGTAGAGCATGTGGCACTTGTACAAAATAATGACTCCAGAGAAATGCTGCAAAAGCTTGATGTTCTCTCAGCATCAGGTGAAGAGGTGGATGTCGTTCTGCTCAACAACGAAGGTTTTGTGCTAGAGCGTGCGGGTAATGGGATGTTATATCCTTTAGATGAATTCTTTACAGCAAGCAATATTAATCCGGACAATGAATATTACCGCAACCCGATTTTTGAAGGCAAGCACTATGCTGCAATGACAGATGCCAGCTTCTGGTTTGTTGCCTTGAATGAAACACATCTGAAGGAAGCGGGCCTTGAGGTTCCCGGTTTTGACTGGACGTGGGATGACTTCAGAGAATATTCCAAAAAGCTTACAGCGAGCGGCGAAAACCGCTACGGTACTTACTTTCATACCTTTGGAGAATACGCTAATCTGATTGCTTACACGGATTTCAAAAATCCTCAGTTGAAAGAAGACGGAACCCTGCTCTTCGATGATCCTTCCTTTGAATATTGGTTTAATTTACGCCGGGCGATGGAGCTAGAAGACAAGTCGGTAAAACCTCTTGCTGATGTACTTGCTGCAAAGCAGCACTGGGCTACTGATTTTATGAACGGTACGACCAGCATGCTTCCTATTGCAGGCTACGCATTGGATGAGGCTTTTTTAAATACAGAAAGCTATCCTAGAGATTTTAAAATCACCTTTGCACCATTGCCGCGATCCTCGGCGTCTGCAGAATCCGGGTTGACGAGCATAAGCGGAAGCTTTCTGACTATGCATAAAAACTCCGAGCACAAAGAAGCCGCATTTGAGTTTATAAAATTTGCAACGATGGAAGGGGCTGAATTGTCGGGAAGAATTCCAGGCTGGAAGAAGGCAGATGGAAAAGCAGTGCTGGAGAAGATTATTGGTGAAAAATCAGATTTGGTGGATAAGCAGGTGCTTTCAAATATACTGTTCGATGAACGTGTGCATACGGCAGGCTCTTCATCTGTGAGTGTATCTTACCAGCAGCAATTAAAGAAAGTGGCTGAAGCAGGAATCAATAAATTTTTACTTGATAACTCCACTTATGAGCAAGCTAAGAAATACATGATGGATGAGGGTCAAAAAATAATTGCCGCTAATCCATAACCATAACGAAAGGGGAGATCGAATTTATTTCGATTCCCCTATTTTTCTTTAGATAGTCCTCGTGTAGTATCAGAAGAAAGCAGACTTTGGGGGAATACAGCATGAGGTGGTTGTATCGAATATCGTTTTACCAGAGGATTCAGGCAGCATTGCTGCTGTTTTTGATTATCCCGTTGCTATTCATTTCAGGGTTCTCCTATTTTGCTAACAAACAGTCCAGCGAAGTTAATGCACATGCAAATATGAAGGGGATCACGGGCATAATGGCAAATGATCTATCTAAAACTGCAAATGATATTTTGTATACGGTAAATCAATTTACGACACCTCAGGCTAACGGTATATTTTACGATTTAAGAAAGCTTCATCAGCTGCGGCACTTTGATCATTTTGAGGATTATCAAAATTATACGGATTTAAATGAGAGCATGACCATTCTGGTGGGTAAACTCTCGCTATTGCATGTTGATACTTTTTTTATTAATGAAGCGGACTATCCACTTGTCGGTTCGCTAACAACTGAAGATATTAAGCTGCTAAGATTGGATAGGCAGTTCGAGCACATGACCACATCCGAGGCAGCTTCCGGAGTCGTACAATGGTTCCGGTCAGAGTTGCCTGAGATAATGCAGAAAAGGGCATCGGAACAATACTATTATTATTGCAAAAAGTCCGTTTACGATCCTGTACAAAACCGAATATTGGGCACCTTATTTATCGGGATTCCCGAGTCTTATTTCATCCAATTATTTGAAAATACAACAAATGGGAAATTCTCGTTGTATAGCGAGGAGAATCTGCTCATAGCTGGGATGGATGGGAGTGCCCCGCATTTGCCTGCTGCTGCGCAAAAAGGCTGGATGCTGGAGCAGACAGAGGTAGCAGGAACGCCATGGAAGCTGACCTTTGAAGTGGATATAAAAGAGGTTACAGGCGAGATTACACAGCGCTTCTCCTTCTTACTGATGGGAATACTGATTGTTTTATTTATATTTCTCTTTATATCTTTTGTAATTGCCAGGGGGCTTAATCGTCCAATAGGAAAGCTGATGCGCGTGGTTAAGCAATATGGAGAAGGGAATACTTCGGTTCGCTACAGTGTGAAGGGGCAAGATGAAATCGCTCAGCTCGGCAGCGCGGTTAATCATATGCTGAATAATATTCATTCCTTAATGAGGAAAATTGAGGAGGAACAAGAAGAGAAGCGAACGATCGAATTGTATGCTCTTTTTTCTCAAATTCAGCCGCATTTTTTGCTTAACACCTTAAATTCCATAAAGTGCAATTTGGCTTTGGAGGGAGATTTCTCTAATAGCGAGAACATTGATTCCCTAATGATTTTATTGCGGGCCCATTTGCGTGTAAATGAGCCTTTGTTTTTATATGAGGAATGTAATCTGTTAACAGAATATATGTCCATCATGCGCCTGCGAAACCGGATGAACATTAAGCTCGATATCGTGTTGCCTGAACAATACCGTCAATTAGTTGTACCAAGACTACTGCTTCAGCCTCTGGTAGAAAACAGTATCGTTCATGGAATAAAACGAAATCATTCAAATCCCTGCATTCGTGTTATTGTCGAGGCGGTTAATCACATGATAGAAATCCGGGTGGAGGACAACGGCAGCGGGATCAGTGAAGAGGAACTACAGGAGCTGAGTGGAAAGCTGCTTTCAGGAGAGCAGTCGACAGATGAAAAAGGCGTAGGTCTTCACAATGTAAAAAGGCGTTTAATTCTCAGTTATGGTGAGGGAACATCTTTTACGGTTACGCCAAATTACCCCAAGGGTTTTGTATGTATTTTACGGATACCCGGAATGAATAGTTGGAAAGGAAATGTAACATGGCCAAAGTGATGTTAATTGACGATGATGTGCCTGTTGTTGAATATTTGCAAAGGCTTGTTCCTTGGGAAAGTCATGATCTGTCGGTCTGTGCTGCAGCTTTTTCAGTTAGTGAAGCCAAGGAATTATTTATGAAAGAGTATCCGGACATCCTGCTTACGGATATTGGATTACCTGATGGAAACGGAATAGAGCTCGCTCATTATTTCCGCTCTTTATATCCCGAGCTGCGGATTATTTTTTTAACTTGTCATGAGGATTTTCATTATCTTAAAGAAGCTATGAGTATAGAAGCGGATGATTATATCGTCAAGGACGAATTAAGCCCTGATAAAATTATTCAAAGTGTCGAAAAAGCGGTTGCAAAAATGAAATCTGCCCAAACCGAACTGGAGAAGATAGCCTATAAAAGCGATGTTGAGCGGAACAAGGATCTATTAATCCAGCGGTTCTTTCTTGAAATTCTTAAAGCCTCTGAGCCGGAGTCATTATTAAAGCAGGGAGAAAGACTGGGGATCGAGTGGGTATTTCCTAATTATATGGTTATTTTATGCCATCTGGATATAGGCTCCATGTTGAACGTTTATAATCGGAACAGCCTGGAGTTGGTCAAATATGCAGCGTACAACATAGCCAAAGAACTGACGGAAGGAACAGGGATTACCCCCATTCAAGCCGAAGGGCTTCAGTTATGGTTCATTGCTAACCTCTCCGGCAACTCAGATGAACCATTAGCTGTCCGTGGGCATCTCAACCACATTCATGAGAAGATTTCGGAATTTCTAAAAATCAATTGCTGTTTCTTAATCTCCTTTCAGCCTGTTTCACTGGTTCAGTTGAAATCGAAGGTTGATGAGATGATCAGGAAACAGCAAAGCTCGTATTACGAATCTGCGTGGTTGATTACAATTGACGGGCCTGAAAGCCAAGCTGAAACAAGAGACGATATAGATTTAACTGCTATTGAGCCCTATTGTCAAAAATGGGCAGCCGCATTAAGCGAGTTTAACAGATCCCTTGTCCTCATATATGCAAGCACTATTGAAAAGCTTATTCGCGAGAAGAGACCGCAAGCTAAACAAGTTCAGGATCTGCTGATCCGCATGCTGCAGCAGGCGGTCTATCAGTTGAAGGGGACAATGGATGAGCGGCTTCAACAGGAAATAAAGCAAGCGTTGAATTTAGGAGAGGCCCTTGTAATTATGAGTGTTTTTTCAGACGATTTTATGGAGCAGAAGCGCTCGGCTTACACAGACAATCAGAACACAAATCCTGATCTTAAGGTAATAAACGCTTTTATTTATCAGTATATCTACAAAAATGTGACTTCTATTGATATTGCGCAATATCTGCATCTTAACCCAAACTATTTCTCACGGTATTTCAAGAAACTGGCCGGTTTGAATTTTACAGATCATGTGCATCTTCTGAAAATGGAGGAAGCCAAACGTTTGCTCAGCGGACAAAATGAAACGGCAGAGAATGTAGCTTATATGCTGGGATACTCAGACCGTGCGTATTTCTCTAAAGTATTTAAAAAGTACACGGGCATGAGCCCAAGCGAGTTCAAACAAAAATAGCTGAACAATAGGAGGAAACTAGAATGATGAAGGAACCTATTAAACCGAAATATGGCTTAGAACCATGGACTGCTGACCTGGGGGACGGGACTTACAGAAATCCTATACTGCACGCCGACTATTCAGATCCTGATGTCATTCGGGTAGGTGAAGATTTCTACATGACAGCCTCCAGCTTTGGACATATTCCAGGACTTCCGATTTTGCATTCAAAGGATCTGGTAAATTGGCGTCTTATCAATCATGCCCTGAAGCGTATGCCACTGGAAGGTTACGACAGACCTCAGCATGGGAATGGTGTATGGGCACCGAGCCTCCGCTATCATGACAACCGGTATTGGATTTTTTATGGTGATCCTGATGTAGGGATTTTTATGACGACCGCCGAGGACCCAGCAGGAGAATGGTCGGAGCTGCATCTTGTACACGCGGGTAAAGGCCTCATTGATACTTGCCCTTTCTGGGATGAAGATGGACAAGCCTATTTGATCCACGCATTTGCCAAAAGCCGCAGCGGCCTTAAGCATCGCTTGTGTCTGCGCCCCATGTCGCCTGATGGAAAAAGACTGTTGGGTGAGGGCCAGATTATTTTCCACGATTCCGAGCGACATCCCACACTGGAAGGTCCCAAAATGTACAAGCGACAAGGGTACTATTATGTGTTTGCTCCTGCAGGTGGTGTGGAGAACGGCTGGCAAGCGGTATTTCGGGCTACCAGTCCTTACGGTCCGTATGAAGAGCGTGTTGTGCTCATTCAGGGAGCATCACAGGTAAATGGCCCTCATCAGGGGGGATGGGTAGAATTAGAATCCGGGGAATCATGGTTTCTGCATTTTCAGGATAAAGGTGCTTACGGCAGAATTGTGCATATGCAGCCCGTTGCATGGGTCGATGGCTGGCCGGTTATGGGGAATGCTGTGGATGGTAATGGTGTGGGAGAACCGCTCGAATGGTACCGCAAACCTGATGTAGGAAGGGAGTATCCGTGCGAGGTACCAACTTCATCTGATCATTTTGCAGCATCTGCTCTTGGCGTGGAGTGGCAGTGGCAGGCTAATCCGTCTGACACCTGGTACTCTCTGTCGCAGCGGCCGGGTTGGCTAAGATTGTTTGCCCAGCCGCGGTTGAATAGGGAAGATACTTTGTTTCAAGCCCCGCATCTTTTATTGCAGAAGTTTCCGGCTCCTTCTTTCAGTGCCGCTACCTTATTGGACATCTCGGCTGCTCCAGTGGGAATGGAGGCTGGGTTAATTGTGTTTGGATACCAGTATGCTGCTTTTCGTGTTTGCTGCAGCAAATCTATGAATACAAGAAAATTGCAACTGGTACATGGAAACGAGGATCAGGAAACGGTGATTTGGGAAGCGCCTATTGAAGCAGATCAAGTTGTGTTGCGGGCAGACGTTTACCCTGGAGCCCGCTGCTCCTTTGGATATAGTTTAGATGGGGAGCACTTCGAGGCTCTGAATGCACCTTTATTTCAAGCAACGGTCAGCAAATGGGTAGGAGCTAAAATAGGCGTATATGCTAAATCGGATGTTGTTAAAGATCAGACGACAAGCGCTATTAAGGAACAGTCATCACCTGGTTGGGCTGAATTTGGCTGGTTTACCGTTAGCGGACTAGATTTGTGAAATAAACAAAGAGGCTGCCGATTCGTATCGGGAGCTTTTTTGTTTGTGTATCATTTGATAGTAGTTACTCAGAAATTTTGGGAAATGAAGTCATGCCATGAGCAGCATGACTTCAAGTTGATTAATTGATGACTTGATTCCGTGTCAACAAACCCCATAACTGATCAGCGACCTCAATAGGAGATTGTGGCATGTTATTGAGAATCCACCATTCGATTACCCCTACAAATGCTGAGCCCATAAATTGAGTCACTAGCTCCTTGTTGTAATTCTGATTATTGCCACCCATATCAATGTGGAGCTTGATGTGACTCGTAACGAGCTCTAGCATTCGTTCACGAAATACAGGTATTCCTTTATTCGCAAGCATAGATACATAAAATCGATGGTTCTCTGCAAAATAATTCATAACGGGCAAAAAGGAGGATTTTATCAAATCGACAGTCTCCCCGCTTGCATTTGTTTCAGTCGTAGCCGAGATCATTTTATTGAGATTTTCGTCTATGCATTTGTTCAAAAGGTCGTATTTATCATCAAAATGAAAATACACGGTGCCTCTATTGATATTAGCCCGATCTGCAATATCGTTGATCGTAATGCTTTCAAAGTCCTTCTCAGAGACCAAAGTAATAAAGGATTGCAAAATAGCCTCTTTTGTTCTTGTAATTCTTCTGTCAACTTTACCTTCCAATTTCATAACCTCCCTGAAAAAATACAACAAAACACGGTTTTCTGTTGAATATCGAACAAAAACCGAATGATTAACAATTGAACGAATCGCTATACCTTATATAATAAGCAATAAGAATAAGTTGTTCAACAAGTGTTGGATTACTTGCTCTAATCCAAATTACCAGGAGGATAACATCATGTCACTAGAAACGCTCCAAGCAAAACTTGAATTAAGAGAACTTGTGGATGCTTATGCAACTTTAACGGATGAGAAAAGAATTTCAGATCAAATGCTATTATTTACACCAGATACCCAATTTAAAATATATATGAGTGACCAATTGCTGTCTAATGTTTCTGGCACCGCACAACTGGAGGAGGAGTTCAACGGTCACGTTTCACTTGTGAAACGATACTTCACTCTGAACGGGCAGCATGTTGTAAACGTGGATGGAGATACGGCATCGGGAGTCGTATTTTCTCATATAAAAATGTTGCGTGACGGTGAGGAGGGCACAGAAGTCCTCACTGATTATAGTGTTCAATATCATGATGTATATGTACGTCAAAATGAAAAGTGGCTCATTAAGGAGCGCACATCAAAATACATTTTTGTTGAAGCAAAGGTTTTACAAAGCTAAGCAAAATATTACGAAAAGACGGGAATACCTTGTTGTATCCCGTCTTTTATTATGATTTCGATCCTTTTGTAAAGTGACTGAAGCGGACGAGGTTCTAGTAAGAGAAGCAGAAAGGTTAAAAAAGAGAGGAGTACAAAATTATGAGTGTAAATACAACACTTAGCTCTGATTTTGAGTTTGATAATGCGATTTTTATGGGTTATTTCGTCATTGTTTTTAATGAAGATAAAATGGTTGGTTGGGGTCTCATTGAAAGCTTCAATGAGCTTGAAGTTCAGGTAAATGGTAAAGCCTACTTGAGGAAACAATCCATTTTCAAACAAACGCCCGTACCGGATGTTTATTATGAGCTCAAGTAAGAACATTCTTTAGCTATATTTGATGAGATATCCCCCCGAACCTTTGCGGAGGTACAGTCTCTTTGACGTTCCTTGCTTGTATTAGAGCTAGTTATTTGCCTTAACAAATGTTTCTCAGATTGACACATTTTCTGTAAGGACCAGCAAAACTACATGAGCTATAGAGAAACGTGAAGAAGTGATTATTTTATCGTGAAAACGAGCTTATTTGATTAAAAGCAGCCATTCCTGATCTTTGGGGCATTTTGAGGTTCATTGAATAGTTCAATATAATAGTTCATATGAACTCAAAATACAAAGAAGGATTGTGATGAGACTCAAATGAGTACGGGTTTAAGTTTGTTCTTGATTGCTGTGCTAATTTTACTGACCGCATTTTTTGTAGCTACTGAATTCGCCATCATTAAACTTCGCTCCAGTCGTGTAGACCAATTGGTCTTAGAGGGGCGGAAAAATGCTAGTGCTGTACTACACGTAACTCGAAATTTGGATGGGTATTTGTCTGCATGTCAATTGGGTATAACCATTACTGCATTAGGTCTAGGATGGTTGGGCAAACCAGCCGTGGAGAAGCTTCTTCTCCCTGTATTTGAAAGCATGAACTTGAACACCGATATTAGTCTCATCTTATCTTTTATATTGGCTTTCTCGCTCGTAACCTTTCTTCACGTCGTTGTGGGTGAGCTTGCTCCGAAAACGTGGGCTATTCAAAAGCCGGAATTCGTTAGTTTTGCTGTAGCCAAACCGATTATCTTTTTCTATAAGGTTATGTATCCATTCATCTGGCTTTTAAATGGTTCAGCAAATGCTTTGGTTCGTTTTTTCGGCTTAAAGGCCGCTAAAGAGCATGAAGAAGCGCATTCTGAAGAAGAGATTCAAATCATATTAAACGATAGCCTTCAAAGTGGTAAAATTAACAATACAGAATATGGGTATATGAATCGTATTTTTGCTTTCGATGATATGGTTGCGAAGGATGTCATGGTTCCAAGAACCGATATGGTTTGTTTATTTACGAACTTATCTATATCCGAGAACATGGAGATTATTCAGAAGGAGCAATATACACGATTTCCAGTAGCGACAGATCATAAAGATCATATAGTAGGGATGATTAATACGAAGCAATTATTTTTACAACATGATAAGATTGACAGCGAATTGGATGTGAAAAAGCTCCTTCATCCTGTTGTGACTGTTTCCGAAGCGACACCTTTGAAAGTATTGCTTAAACGTATGCAGCAGGAGCGAGTTCATCTTGCTGTTCTCATAGACGAATATGGCGGAACGTCTGGACTTGTAACCATAGAGGACATTCTCGAAGTAATTGTAGGGGAAATTCACGATGAATTTGATGCAGATGAACGTAAAGGAATAGAAAAAATGATTGAAGTGAAGCCTATCAAGTAAACAAGTCTTTAAAACAGAAGAAGACCGTGAAAAACGGTCTTCTTCTGTTTGCGTTTCGCCCAGTATTCACTGCTAGGAATGAAGGGCTGCAAAGTTATTTCTATTTATTTAGCTGCCTAGATACGAACAGTCGTTCTATCAGTTAATAGGATGACGATGACCAGCAAGAAACCGATCAAGGCCAGGCCCGCTGCCAGCCATGGCAAGCCGCCTAGACCAGAATGCGTTATGACGAAGCCGCCAATGTAGGCGCCTAAGGCATTTCCCATATTGAGGAAAGAGTGATTGGACGTCGCGACAAGCATGGGAGCCTCACTCGCCAAAGTCATGGTACGGAGCTGAATGCCCGGCATAATGCTGAAGGCGGCAATTCCCCAAATAAATAAAGTGGCTATGGCCAAAATAGGATTGTACAAGGTAACCGACAAAGCGGCTAACACGATGCTTAAAAATGCAAAATTAACCATAAGAGCAGGGAGCAGCTTCCAATCCGCCAGCTTGCCTCCAATTAAATTGCCGATGGTAACGGATATGCCGAAAATGACAAGAATCCAGGTGACGTTGTGCTCCTTAAATCCACTCATCTCCTGAAGCACGGGCGAGATGTAGGTGAATAAGGCGAACAAGCTTGCGCAGCCAAATAAGCCAGCTATAAGCATTAGCAAAACCTGAGGTTTAACAACAGCCTTAATTTCCTGCCAAACGCTCGCATTGTGGCTTTCGGAAATAATAGGGATGTATTTCCATATTCCTGCAAGTGAAACAATGCCCAAAACAGTGATGACGCCAAAAGAAGCTCTCCATCCGAATTCCTGACCGATAAAGGTGCCAAAGGGTACGCCAACAATGTTGGCAATCGTAAGTCCAGCTAATACAAGTGCTACTGCACTTCCCTTTCTGTGGGGAGGAACGAGATGTGTCGCGATTAAAGTGCCAGCGCCAAGAAAAGTGCCATGCGCCAGCGCCGTCACGATTCTTGCAAAGATGAGCAAGGGATACGTGGGAGCAAGCATGGAAAAGGCATTACCCAGAATGAAAATGAGTATAAGCAGCAGCAGCAGCCGTTTCTTAGCTACGGAATGCGTCATAATGGTCAATAGGGGTGCACCGATTGCAACACCTAGGGCATAGCTCGTAATGATTTGACCCGCTTGAGGTATGGTCACGTTAAGATCGGATGCCACGTTTGGCAGCAATCCCATGACTAAAAATTCGGTCATGCCAATGGCGAAGGCTCCCATCGTTAACCACATAAGCGAGGCTGGCATTTTCTCCTTGCGCTGCGACTGAACACCCGCAAGCGATTGTGAATTTAACATTGAAAATTCTCCTATCCTGTCTGTTTCTCTATCTAATATACAAGTTATAATCATAGTTTCTGATCAATGGATTTACAATGCAACATCTTGGCTTCCTTTATCAAAATGTGATAGATCTTGCTATTTGCAGCCTGTATAAATGATAATGATGTTAGAGCAGCCAACTTGGGATATGAGGACGAGGACATCTATGAATTTAACCTTACAATATATTGGAAAAGTGTTGGAGCATCCGGATTGGAGCTTCCCGACGCATCGGCATCAGCATTTCAGCGAGCTGATTTTTGTAACGAAGGGCGAAGGCGTTGTGACGATTGCGGGGGAGCGTTACGCGGTGCAGGCGGGAGACCTGTTAGTATACAATAAAGGCGTAATTCATGAAGAGTATTCCAGCGAGAATAATCCGCTAGCGCTTTACTATAGCGGCATTTTACATCCGGATATGGAGATGTTAATACCGCTCGAATGCTGTCCTGTCATGAAAACAAAAGAACATAAAAATACGATTCAATCGTTATTTGATTTGTTATTTGAAGAGGCGCAGCATAAACGGGATCAGTACCAGCAGGCCGCCCAGCAATTATTGACGGTATTGGTCGTTTGGGTACATCGGTTGAATAAAGAAAATACGACCTTGAATAAAGTTCGGGATGCAGAATCCTTGGCGATTGGAATTAAAGAATATTTGGATATTCACTATTTGCGCCATCTTACGCTGCAAGAGATTGCTACCGAGTTTCATTTGAGTCCCTATTATATTTCTCATGTGTTTCATCGAAAGTATAACGACTCGCCGATCAATTATATTTTAAATCGTCGCATGGCTGAAGCTAGACAAATGCTTGTTTCAACCAAGCTGAAAATTTCAGTGATCGCCCATTTGCTTGGTTATGAAAATGCAAATTATTTTACTATTTTATTTACACGACTAATGACTGAGTCACCTAGTCAATATCGTAAACGGGAGCTTCGCGAACGGATAAATTTATAAAGAGCGGAGGAGTCAAGCATAGTCTGTAGAAAATGTCCATGAAAGGGACACGCTAGGCTTGACACCATTTGCTTTTTGCGTTAAATTAAATGCATGCGCATGCTTTTATTGGTAACTGCAGTTAAAATCCGAATGAGATAAGTGAGGGATTCGGGATGTTTTGGTTGATTTTTTTAGCCGTTATAATCACAATGTTCGTTGTTATACGTCAGTTATGGCCCATGCCAAACCTTAAACATATCGATTATCAAGATTTTTTGAAACGGCGGGATGAATTTCGTGAATATAAAGTGATTGATATTCGAGATTCACTCGAGTATTTGTCCGATCCTACAGCTGGGACGATCAATATCTCGCTAGGCCGCCTTCCTTACGTATGGAAAAAGCATCTTATCCGTGAGGATAATGTCATCATATTGTCTACTAGGGCATTTAAATCAAAAAAAGCTGCGCGGATTTTGCGAAAGCGAGGATTTGAATTTCTCTATGTAGTTAAATAAAGAGAGGAGTCTTTCTCATGAAAGTTTTATTTAGTCCCTATACATTTAAAGGTTTGGAATTGAAAAATCGCATCGTAATGCCGCCAATGTGTCAGTATTCGGTTGATAAAAAGGGCGGAACCTCAGGCGGTCTCTGGAACCAATAAAGCGGTTCGGTTGGTTAACGAGAGCCTGATAAATCTAAAAAATCAAAGAGGCCAACCTATTAGTTTTGTATAATAGGTTGGCCTCTTTGTACGCTTGGCAGCTCAACTGGCTAAAGAAAGAAAATCTCTAGTGTGCCATAAGGTGGCGGAAGAAACTCAAAAATCGCATTAAGATGCCCGGTACTTCGAATTTTAAGGGCTGATGTATAGTCGCCTTCCGGATTGACAATTCTGTTAAGAAACGGGATTTGAGTAGGCTGGTCCCATTCGATATATGCTGTTTTAAAAAGGTTATCAAATGCTGAACGAACCTCTCAGCAGATGATAACCTTTCGGGTAGCATTAGCGTACAATCATTTCAATAGCTGCCCTCACAAATACATTATTGCGTCACTCCAAATACATTAAGTTCAGCCATACTTGTCCATGGGTTATTGTTTACCTCACTTAAGGCTCGCAGTCTAATATATCGACCTGTCTTGGCTGCAAAGCTGACTTCTTTCAAAGTGGTATCATTTGTAAAGGCACCTGAGGCTACAGATGTTCCCCAGTTTACCCCATCAGTGCTGACGTAGAACTCATAGTCCTTGATCGTTCCGTTCACTTGGCCATCTTGTCTTGGCAGATAGCTGAATTTGGAGAGAGTATAGGATGCACCCAGATCAATTTGAATCTCGTGCGGCATTGGAGCTACTGGGGACCATTTCGTGTGCCACAACGTGCTGTTGTTTCCATCAAAGGCTTTCAGGGCTTCATTGTACAATTCATCGCTGTCTACATATTTTAGCGTCCAATTCGTTTGCGGAATCAGATTGGCTCCTCCTACTGTTACTGTCGTATTCATAGCGGAATTACTTGTACTTGTCGTCGTAATTGTAACTCCTGAATTATTTCCAGTGTAGGTATTACTGTTTGGATTGGTACCTGGACCAAAGGAAGCAGCATGATTATTATTCGTGTAATAGAACGAGTCCTGGTATTCACTAACGGATTGCTCAATATCGATGAAAGGGTGAGGATCATTTTGGATATTATTCATGGATTCATCAATATGCCAAATCGCGATGCCGCCAGAAACGGTTGGCAAGCTTGCATCATATCCAACTTTTTGGCGATTCTCAACTAAAAAATAAGAATTATCCGCTAAAGGAATCTTTATAACATTATAGTTATTAAGGATGCTATGCAGAGTAACATTGTTTGTTGTATTTACTACAACAGGTGTTACAAATCCTAATTTTACTTTTGACCAGGCATCCATATGAGTGGGTGTAGCTCCATAATCTTCTCCTTGAAGACTATTCCAGGATCCATTAGCCATTATACTTAGCTCACCCACATGATTATTAGAACCATAGAGATCTGGAAGACCAAAGGAATGGCCTAATTCATGAGCAAGGAGACCAATCGTTGCCATATGACCATATTGTTTTTCGCCCTGTGCCGTATACATACCTGATACTGTAACACCATCGTGATTGGTGTCGGGAGCAAACGACTGATGTGCCCAAACATTTGGTGCTGGACCACCACTAGCCTCTTCATTACCAGCAAGAATAGTTACAATGTAGAAACCATCTTTAGAATCGATGACCTGATCATTATTGGTATCGAAACTAGCATAATTCACTGCAAGATCAGCTTTAGTCAGTGCATCTGTTATAACTGTTCCCATGCTTTTTCCCGATGTATCCGGATGATCGTAGTCTAGTTTTACCTTTACTACCCCATCATTTTGCGTGCCATATAATTCGGACGCTGGAGTGAGCTGCACTTTTCCATTACTCACTTCATTATAGTAATCTTTAATTGACTTTTGATTTGCTGAAAAGAATTTGTTGCTCCAATCGTTGTCGCTATATGCGATATCAATATTTGTAAACTCAATTAACAAAACTAGTAATTTTTTGGTTCCTGAAACTGAAGTGACAGTTCCATCAATATTTTGTAGTGATCCCGTAAACTCTTTCGATTCTGAACGTTCAAGAGAAGATGAGGATTCCTTTTGCAGCTCATTTATCAGCTCCTGTTTTTTCTGAGCTTGAGGATTGTATTTGTTTACCCATGTGGTTAAATGGTTCTCATCTACCGCTTTTGCAGGCTTCTTGTCAATTTTATATTTTTCTCCCGTCGATTTCAGGTCGTTTGATGTAAGTTCAGCGTAATTCCAATACCCCTGCTGATCTTGTATAAGTATGTCGCCATCGTTTGTACTTGCCCAATGGAACCATTCATCTCCATGCATCGTAGCTTGAAACGACTCGCCTGACGGTTGCTCCATTTCGACAACCCCATTGTATGCTGGTGCAGCAAAAACGCTCGTATGAATGCACAAAACACAAATCAAAGAAAAAATGGATGTGAACATAAACTTGAAACTATGCTTCATAAATATTCCTCCTTTAAATTTTTTTTGTTGATCATAAAATCGTTTTTTTTATAGATTCATAAAGGTCGTCCCTCCCTTTCATTGATATGAGGAATATTCTGTTGATAATCGCACCAGATTCATAGATAGATTAAATCGACAGATGCATCTAACAGAAGCCTGGAATACCTCCTATCACAATATAAGTAAATTTTTACAATATGTCTAGTTTTTTGTTTAAATGATATTTTATGGAATAGTCTTAATATGGGCAGATGAATAGCCGGATTCCCATTGGCGGGACAAATGTAATCCGAAACGCCTCATCTTCCAGGCGATCATCATGGACCATAAAACAGTACAGAATGGGATTTCATCTAGCCATGCATGCTCAAGTATAAAGAATCTAATAAATCAAAAGGCTCAACCTATTAGTTATATATAGAATAGGTTGAGCTTTTGTTTGAACTATAGTAGGTGCCTGTTTAGATTCCAACAAAAAAAGCCTGACCGAAAAGAGGAATGTACGATTTTCGATATGAGGTTAAAAACCGAATATATAAACAGCTGCTCTATGACCCTATAATTAGCTTTGTACCATCAAAGTATAGAAATGGGGTAAAACATGGGTCATTATGTTAAGTTCGCAAAGTTGTTAGCGCTTTCTATTGCGGTTGGAGTATTGCCGACTTTAGCCGCATGTTCGGGCAATAATAATCAACAGCCATCGGGCAGCCCGGCAACCACAGCTGAAAGCTCTTCGGCTGGGGCGGGTACGTGGGAACAGAAGTTTGACCCTCCGGTTACGATTACGACTGCCATTGTCGATGATGGCGCTTCGAGGGGCAATGCGTTCAAGCCCGGCGAGTCGATGGAAGACAACATGAATATACGCTGGATGAAGGACAATATGGGCATCAACGTGAAATTCGATTTTATTGTAACGAAACCGGAAGATTACGATACGAAGCTTCGCCTCCTGCTCTCCAGCGGCGCCAAGCTTCCTGATGCTTTCAGAGCCCAGGGCGAGCCGCTTCAAAGCTTGCTTGCAGCCAATAAGCTAATGTCTCTAGACGAAGCAATTGAAAAATATGCGCATCCAGGATACAAGGAATTATTAGAAAACTATGGATATACCCTGGGGGAAGTCAAAAAAGACGGCAAAATTTATGGTTTGCCATCCTTCTTCATGGGTGACGAAGGCACCGTGATGTGGGTTCGCAAAGACTGGCTTGATAATCTAGGTCTTCAGCCGCCTAAGACGCTGGCCGAGTTCGAGAACGTACTCCAGCAATTTACGGAGAATGACCCTGATAAAAACGGAAAGAACGATACGATCGGTCTGGCCGTTCCGCTTAAAGAAGGACCATGGACTTGGATGGGTCAGACGGACGCCATTGTTGCAGCCCTCACCACCCAAATGATCAATACCTCCGACATCCGCAGCTTCTGGAACAAGGGAGAAGACGGCAAGCTTAGCTATGGCGCGATTAACCCAGACGCCAAACTGTATCTGCAAACGATGAAGGATTGGATGAGCAAAGGTTATATGGACAAGGAAGCCGGAATCAAGGATCCGTCAAAATCCTCCGAATTGGTTGCCAGCGGCAAAGCCGGCATTATGTTTGGTCCGGCCTGGATGGGTGACTGGCCGCTGAGTGACGCGACCAATAACGATCCCAAAGCCAACTTTGAGCCTTATCCACTTCCAGCCGGTCCGGATGGTCTGGTAGGTCGTGCGGAGAAGATGCTGGTTTCGGGCTTTACCGTGTTTAATAAAGACTTTAAGGATATCGAGGTATGGTTCGCTTATTTCAACAAAATGTTCGCGAAGCAATTGGAGCAAGAAGGCGATCCGTACTTCGATCCACGTTGGAAAGACGGTTATTACGAAGGATACGATTTTGTGAAATACAACGGTAAGCTCATCAAGGGCGAATACGAAGCGGCGGGCGTTCCAGCAGACCAATGGCCGCTTAAAGATGGAAGAAGCATGGATATGAGATTCATGATGACGAATATTCTCGGCTCCAGCGTGACGATTCCGTACTCCAACGAGGCTCCAGTGAAGAAGTTTTTGGCCGATCCGACCGCTGAGCCTATAACCTCCAAAGAATTTGATGTTAAACAAATGAAGAAGAAACAAATTGATGCTCAGGGCGTCCGGATTAACCAAGGCATTACAGAGGGGAAAAACTATTTTACCGGCCCAATGACACCGACGATGAAATCCAAAGGCGAATTGCTGAAGAAGCTTGCTACTGAAAGCTACCTCAAAATCATTTACGGCGATCAGCCGATCGAGTATTTCGATGAATTCGTCAAAGAATGGCTGGATAACGGCGGCCAGAAAATTACGGATGAAGTCAACGCGTGGTATGCAGAAAACCAGTAACGCGCGCTGACAACAGCAATGAAGGGCGGAGGAGAGGGCAGCATTCGCTGCCGGTCTCCTTTCCGTTTTTTCGATGAAAGGAAGGGTACGAATTGGCAATGTACTGGAGAAAAACATGGCCGTTCCACATGCTTTTGTTGCCGGCCTTATTATTATGCATCGTGTTTCAATATATCCCTTTGTTTGGAGTTGTCATTGCCTTTCAAGACTATCAGCCATGGCTTGGCATCAAGGGGTCGACTTGGGTAGGCTTGGATCATTTCCGGTATCTGTTCACGTATCCGGACGGCAAGCAGGTCATCTGGAACACGCTAATTATCGCCGCATTTAAGGTGATCATGAATTTATTTATTCCCATTATTTTCGCTCTTTTGCTCAATGAAGTCAGGAAGATGTTTTTTAAGAGGGTTGTACAGACACTCGTCTATTTGCCGCACTTTTTGTCATGGGTTATCCTAGGCGGCATTATGCTCGATATTCTATCGACGGAGGGCGGGATCGTCAATCGCGTCCTTGAATCATTCGGCATAAACAGCATCTTTTTCTTAGGCAATGGCCCATGGTTCCGATTTACAGTCATCCTTAGCGACGTGTGGAAGGAGTTTGGTTTCTCCGCCATTATTTTCTTGGCTACTCTAATAGGCATCAATCCGGCTTTATACGAGGCGGCCGAAATCGACGGGGCTACCCGCTGGCAGCAAGTCAAATCCATATCCATTCCGCTCATTTTGCCAATCGTGATCGTAGTAGCGACGCTATCGCTCGGTCGGATTTTGGATGCCGGCTTCGATCAAATTCTGAACTTGTACAATCCGCTCGTGTATTCACACGGAGATATCATTGATACCTTCGTTTACCGGGAAGGACTGAACAACGGACAGTTCAGCTTCGGAACGGCGGTTGGGCTATTCAAGTCGTTTATCGGCTTCATCTTAATCGTCATCAGCTACAGATTGGCGTATAAGCTAGCTAACTACCGGATTTTTTAAAATATAAGAATTTATAAGCCTCACTCTTATAAATAGACTTATATTTCATCGCGAAACGGTTGCTATGCCGCCAAAGGACGGCTTCAGTCGTTTACGCTTGAGGAGGCCCACCATGTACTACCGCTCTAGAAGCTACACCGTATTTACGATTTTAAATACC
Organism: Paenibacillus sp. J31R34; assembly: GCF_059383715.1. NCBI lineage: Bacteria > Bacillati > Bacillota > Bacilli > Caryophanales > Paenibacillaceae > Paenibacillus > Paenibacillus sp. J31R34. The sequence continues at coordinate 196,452 of NZ_JBXENU010000002.1, read as the reverse complement.
GTCTTTCTCTGCCTGCTGGCGCTCATTTGTATTCTTCCACTTATTCATGTGCTTGCGGTGTCCTTCAGCTCACGGGCTGCGGCAACAGCGAATATCGTCAATTTTTGGCCGGTCGGCTTTACGACGGACGCCTATGTCAAGACGCTGGCCAACGGGAAATTTCTGAAAGCCATGTGGATCGGCGTAGAGCGAACCGTGTTAGGCACGATACTTTCAATGGTCGTAGTCACGATGGCTTCCTACAGCTTATCGAAATCCAGCTACAAATTCCCGGGGCGTCAAATTTACATTTGGATATTCGTTTTCACGATGCTGTTCTCTGGTGGTCTAATCCCCTCATATATATTGGTCAGCAAGCTGCATCTGATTGATACAATTTGGGCGTTGATATTGCCTTCGGCCGTCAGCGTATGGAATATGATTTTAATGCTCAATTTCTTTCGAACGATTCCGCAGGAGCTGGAAGAGGCTGCCCATATCGATGGAGCGGGCCATCTGAGAGTGCTTTGGAGCGTTTATTTACCTGTATCGATGCCGTCCATTGCGACATTATCTTTATTTTCAATGGTATCTCATTGGAATTCATGGTTTGACGGCGTCATCTATATGACCAATCCGGATGGGTATCCGCTCGCCACTTATTTGCATTCCATGATTGTTAGTGACAATATGTCTCGAATTGGTGTAACATCGGAAAGTGTAGCAAATTTCTCCAACCGCACAATTAAAACAGCGCAAATTTTTATCGGCGCGTTGCCGATTTTACTCGTATATCCATTTTTGCAAAAGTATTTTGTTAAAGGAATTGTGCTGGGCTCGGTGAAGTCCTAGGTTAAATCCTAGGTTAAATCTGCCCAGCAGAGAAGATGGAATTGAATTGGAGGAGACCTATGTTATACAACAGAAGCGTTATGGGAGGCAGAATGAATATATTCACGAAAGTCATGATCGTGATCGTACTCATGCTCATCCCTGTCGTTATGATGTATAATTCGTCGAATAAGATCAGTACCGGCGTTGTTGAGCAGGAGCTGCTTCAAGTCAACATGAATCGAATCCGTTTTTTTGTGGAGCAGATGGACGTCGAAGCAGATCGTTTATGGCGAGCTGCCTTCGTCGTTGCATCCGACCCGGATGCGCTGCAGCTGCAGCTCCGTTCTTCTTCCGAACCCTCCTATTCCATGCTGCAATCGAAGACGCTTCTGCTGCAGAAGCTGGATATGCAGTCTACCACCTTCCAATGGGTAAACGATTTCACCGTGTATTCCCCGGTTTCGGACGTAATGGTTTCTACGAATTATTTGCAGCAGCACGATGCGGATTATTTCAGGAATTCGAGCCAGCAGCGTTGGGATTATCGCATGATTGTTACGGAGCGGGGACCGGAGAACGCATTTGTGCGGGATTTAATAACGCCTTTCGAATCGAACGCCAAACCAGAAAATCCAAATTTGTACGTCGAAGTTTCGTTCTCGTCGGAAAATCTAGTGAAAATGCTAGATCGTTTTAAGCAGGGCAGCGTTGGAGAGCCATTTCTCTATAGTCCAGGCTTCGAACCCATTATGCCAGGGGAGTCGGAGCCCGAACTGATCCATGCCATGGCCCAGCAATTCGATAAAATCAAAGCACAAAACCCGAGTGAAGGGTCAGTCAAATTAACTTTTCACAACGAACCTTACCTTGTAAATTATGTGGCATCAGCCTCGCTCGGATGGTATTTGATCGATTTCCAGCCCATGCAAAAAGTGCTGGAACCCATCGATCATAGTAAAAAAATGTTTTATGCCGCAGGCTTGCTATTGCTGGTTCTGGGTGTCGCCTCCGCGGCGCTGCTGTACCGCAACGTGCAGAAGCCGATCTACGATTTAATCCGGGCGGTGAAATTGCTCCGGCGGGGCGAGTATGGTCATCGGGTCAAGCATGTATCCAACAATGAGTTTTATTTTTTGATCGAGCAGTTTAACCTGATGTCCCACGATATTCAAACGCTAATCGACAAAGTATACACGGAGCAGCTTCAGGCTAAAGAGTCATCCCTCAAGCATTTGCAGGCACAAATCAATCCACACTTTCTGTATAATAACTTCGCATATATTCAAAGCATGGCGCAGCTTGAACGGACGAACGCGATCATCGCCTTCACCCAACACTTGAGCCAGTATTACCGTTATACGACAAGGACAGAGCAGCAATTGACTTCTTTGACCGAAGAGATGGAATTAATTCGCAATTATTTGGAAATTCATCGAATGCAGTCCGAGCGCCTGCAATTTCACGAGCAAATTGAAGCAGGCATGTTTTCTTTGCTGATGCCCCGATTGCTGTTCCAGCCGCTTGTCGAGAATGCGATTGTGCATGGAATGGAAGGCAAGAAGGGGAAATTCGAAATCGTCATAACCGGCAAACAGACCGAGGAAGGCTGGGAGCTCATCGTAGAAGACAACGGGGTAGGAATGCAGCAAGCTGAATTGGATGCTTTAAGGCATTCCCTGCAATTGAAATCGAGCGCGGATCACAGCCTTGGGCTAAGGAACGTTCATCAACGTCTAAGGCATTACTTCGGACAATCCTCAGGGCTTCTGATCGATCATTCATCTTTAGGCGGGCTTCGCGTGGGCTTGATGATTAAGAACGGAGGCGATTCCGATATTTGAAGTTCTGATCGTAGATGATATTCCCTCTCAGGTTGACAGTATAGCTGCTACCATTCCGAAGGACGAACTTAGAATTGGGCATATTCATAAAGCTTTTACAGGTGAGGAGGCTTTAAAGCTTTATCGGGAACAAAACATTCATATCGTCATTACGGATATACGGATGCCGGAGATGAACGGAATTGAGCTCATTCGTGAGATCCGCGAAATGGGCCGCAAAGTCAAAATCATCGTGATTTCGGGGTATGCTGATTTCGAGTATGCCCAAGGCGTTGTGCCATATAACACGTCCGGCTACTTAATGAAGCCGGTAAACCCTGAACAGCTTCGGGAAATGCTAGGCAGATTATCCGAAGAAATCACCTGCGAGACGAAGCAGCAACAGCAGCAGCAGCGCGACGTATACGCTTTCCGGGAGAATTTGCCTAGGTTGAAGAGCGAGCTGCTGAATCGTCTGCTGCATGATAACGGCATCCCGTACACGGAACTGGAACGGAAGCTTTTCCTGCTTGACTTGCCTTTCTCCCTGAATCAGGAAGTAGGCTTGTTTATTGTGCGGCTGGAGGGCAGGCTGCAAGCATATGAAAGCATGGATAGAGAGCTTATCGAATATGCGGTCACTAATATGGCGGAGGAATTGTTTAGGGATGTCTTTCACTTGTGGTTCTGCCGCGATCATAATGAATATCTCGTCTTTGTTGTATCAGCCAAAGGGAAAGCCGAAACGAACGGACAGACCCAAGAAACGACGACAATCGATCGAATTACGATGGACGTCCGGGTGGCTATGCTGAAGAAAAAGGCGGAAACCCTCTTAAATGGCAGCGTTTCTATCGCGCTTGCCGTTAACGGGATGTCTTTTCCCGAAGGCGTTCCTGGACTATATCGATCAGTAATTGATGGCATGAGGCGGGTAGAAGAGGGGCGGCAAGGCCTATTTCTGCGAATCACGGGCACACTCGATCAGGTTCGGATCGGAACGCTGACGTCGCTCTATCGACCTCCTCTCCTCATTCATTTGCTCGATACGGGGAACTGGCTGCATGCGGAGGAAAAGTTAATCGAGATATTCGATGAACTGAAAAGCGTCGACTATCCTCCCGAGCATGCCAATGAAGCGTATTTCGCCATTGCTAACGCCTATCAGTATATGGCGCACAAAAAAGGAAAGCTGCTAAGCGAGTTCGGATCGTCCTCCTTCGGTCTCATGCCAGCCGCTCCATCTCTTAAGCAGCTGGAGAAGTGGGCATTTTTCATATTCCGCTGCCTGAGAGAGCAATTGGAAAATTCATCTGTGAAGCAGGCAGGGTTAGTTGACAAAGTCCATAAATTCGTTGAGCAAAACATGAACGACAATTTATCGCTGCAGACGCTTGCGGCGCAAATCGGTCTGCATCCCGCCTACTTGTCCAGAGCATACCGGGCAGAGACGGGAAACAATTTGAGTGAATATATTTTACGATACCGGATGGAATTGGCGGCGTATTTGCTGCGCAGCAGCGACAAGAAAATTTATGAAATCGCTCGAATCATTGGTTATCAGGCAGTGCCGCATTTCATTAAGCTGTTTAGAGCATTTTCGAATATGACCCCTCAGGAATATCGCGATCGAACGGGGCTGTCCTGACTTTTTGGAAGCGTATAGAGATTGAAATCAAAACCCCATTCTATCAAACCCTTGATTGGATGGGGCTTTTTTTATAAAGTCGATTTTTAATAACACATCTATCCGCATCGCCTCTGTTTTGGGTAAAAATCCCTCGGTTTGGACAATCTGAATCTGTCGTTCTATCATGTATACTAAAAGGTAGAATGAAAGCGGTAACATTGATTGGGGAATCAGGACGGGCGAAATGAAAGGGAGGAGTATAACAATGGAAAGAAAAATAAGATGGGGCTTATTAGGGTCAGGAAGTATTGTAGACAGATGGATTTGTGGTGCCAAACAGCTGAATGATGTGGAAATTGTCGCTGTCTCCTCTAGAACAATAGAAAGCGCGCAGAAGATGGCTCTAAAGCACGATATTCCCTTAGCGCTAGAGTATGAAGCTTTGTTAGAAAGAACAGATATTGATGTTGTCTATATTCCCGTACCACATCCCGCACATAAAAAAATGGCGATCATGGCGATGGAGCACGGAAAATCAGTATTGGTAGAAAAACCGGCATGTGTCAATGAAGGCGAATTAATTGAAGTATTAGAATGTGCCAAGAAAAATAATGTATTTTTCATGGAAGGCATGTGGACTAGATTTTTTCCGATGATGAACAAGATAAGGTCATTATTAAATGACGAGGGCATTGGTGAAATTAGAGCGATGAATATCGCATTTTCTTTTAGAATGCCCGGCGAATTTCGTGATAAACGATGGATGAATCCAGAGCTTGCTGGTGGGGGCCTGCTGGATACAGGGATTTACAATCTTCATTTTGCCGAAGCTGTATTAGGGAAAAATCCTGTTGCACTTACAGGGTTCGCTACTATTAATTCTGATGAATACCATATTCAGGTTGACGAGCAAGCAAGCTATATTGCCAAGTATGATAAAGGTGAGCTTGTCGTCATGAGCAGTGGCGTGAGAACAAATATGGTCGATACCGCCATGATCTATGGTACCCAGGGCTATATTGAAGTGCCGTCCTATTGGAAGCCTACCTTAATCCATGTGATGAAGGATGGCAAGATGACAACCTATGAAGAGAAAGCGCCTCAAAAGGTTGAAGGCATTCAAGATGATGGCTTTCAATATGAGATTGCCCATGTGAATGAATGCATAAGGGGAAATTTAAAGCAATCGCCAATGATGACATGGGAGCAAAGCCTATCGATTATGAAGCAGTGTGATGAATTGCGACGTCAATGGGGACTTAAATATCCTTTTGAAGATTAATGAGCGAGACGGGTTTGAAATAAAGGGATGGAGGAATGAATGATGAATCATGAGATGATTGCCAAACAAGAATTGTTATTTCAATTTGATACATTTAGTCATGACTTGGGGATAGAAATTGGTTTATGGCTGTTAAACAAAGCCAGAAGTGATGGGAAGTCTATCGCAGTGGATATATCTAAATGCGGTCAGCAAATTTTCCACGCTGCCTTAGAGGGGACGACTGTCGATAACGATGAATGGCTTAGGAAGAAGAAAAATACGGTGTACAGGCTCAATCAAAGTACATTAGGTGTTCAATTGAAGCTGAAGGAGCAAGGCGTAACGCTGGAGCAAGCACTCCATTTAAGCCCTGTTGACTATGTAGCGGCAGGAGGGGGCTTCCCGATTGTAGTTAAGGGAGTTGGCTTTATTGGAGCCATTGCAGTTACGGGTACCTCGGACGTCGATGAACATGAGCGTATAATAAGCTGTTTAAGTGCTCTACTAGGTGTAAGCGATTATCCGAAATGAATGGTCTGACAGGCAGGAAATGCTGCTGCTTTACCAAACACCAATCGGTCATCCATGATGATCGGTTGGTGTTTTTCGTCTACTCTTTCTTGCGAAAGTGGAGTGGAGTCATTCCAACGCTGCGCTTGAAGCAGGTGGAGAAGTAAGGTGCATATCGAAACCCAACCTCCTCAGCTATGCGATCGATGGACCATTCCGTCGAGATGAGAAGCTGCTTCGCCCGCTCCATCCGGAATTGCAGCAAGTAATGAACGGGCGTGACACCGTATTTCATTTTCATGCAACGAACGATGTAGTTAGGGTGAAAATGCAGCTCCAATGCCAGCGTTTCATTGGTGATTTCCTCTTGGTAGTTGCGCTGCAGGTAAGCAGCAGCCTTCTCGGCCAGACGTGTTGCCGGTGTGCTAGCTATACCCGAGCTTCCGTTTTCCAGCAAAGCGAGCAGTTGGAACAGCAAGTGCTGCTTCTCCCAGAAGGCTTCGCCGACCCGCAGCTCTAGAAGCTGTCTCATCAGATCAAACGCGATTTGGGGATTAGGCAGCGCTGTTTGCTTAGGGATACGTATTAATTTTGGATTATCGAATGGTGAAGACGGGGCTGTTGCTTCTGGCTGGGCAATCAGGGGATCTTGACGCCAGAGCTCATGCTCGAAATGAACCCAGTAAAAAGACGTTTCCTGCGTGCAAGGCTTGACCGAATAATGCTCCCCTTCTGGCAGCAGCAATAACGCATCTCCTGCTCCAAGCGACCATTCGATCCCATTTTCACCAATGTGCAGGACTCCATTAACCACGATCAGCAGATCGAAAAGCCTAAAATGCTTTCGATTCGGATGGCGATCCCCTGTGCGGAAGTCCGAGCGGCCAGCTTCCCAATAATAAGGAAGGGGTGGGGTTTGCAGCGAAACCATGAACTCGTCATTCAAATGCTTATCCTCATCATTCTGTGTTATTTTTTATAGAAAAAAGGTCAATCCGTTTCTATTATGACAGTTATAAAAAGCATATACTCGATGCTATAGAGAGTCAAATTTTATAATTTCGAGGTGGATATCTATGCGAAAAAAACAGATTCATATCCAAGATGATTTTTGGAACTCATATTCCGAGCTTGTTCGCCAAACGGTTATACCCTATCAGTGGGAAGCGCTGAACGATAGGATAGAGGGGGCTGAGCCGAGCCACGCCATACGAAATTTCCAGATTGCTGCTGGATTGGCGAAAGGCGAATTTGGCGGCTGGGTATTTCAAGATAGCGATCTTTACAAATGGCTGGAGGCTGTTGCCTATTCGCTTCGCCGCCACCCCGATCCTGAGCTGGAGAGAATTGCCGATGAAGCGATTGACCTGATCGGCCAAGCCCAGCAAAGCAACGGCTATTTGAATACCTATTTTACGATCAAAGAACCTGGCAGACAATGGACGAATCTTTACGAGGCCCATGAGCTTTATTGTGCAGGCCATTTAATTGAAGCGGCAGTTGCTTATTACGAAGCGACAGGCAAGCGCAAATTGCTCGAAATCTCTTGTCGCTTCGCTGATCTGATTGCAAGCCTGTTCGGAACCGAACCGGGCCAGATCAGGGCCTATTGCGGCCATCAGGAAATTGAATTGGCCTTGGTGAAGCTGTACGGAGTGACGGGAGAAGAGCGCTATTTGAACCTGAGCTGCTACTTCATTAATGAACGTGGAAGCGAGCCAAACTATTTTATAGAGGAATGGGAACGCGGCGGCAGGACAAATATTTGGTCGCAAGGAATGCCTAATCTGGAAGTATACCAATGCCATCTTCCCGTACGTGAGCAAACGGTTGCGGTTGGTCACTCCGTTCGAGCCGTCTATATGTACACGGCGATGGCTGACCTCGCCCGCTTGACTGAAGACGCGGGGCTGCGCGAAGCTTGCGAGCGACTGTGGTTGAATACGACATGTAAACAAATGTACATTACTGGGGGAATTGGCTCAACGCATCACGGAGAAGCTTTCACGTTCGACTACGATCTTCCAAACGATACGGTTTATGCGGAAACCTGTGCCTCTATCGGTTTGATTTTCTGGGCACGCCGGATGCTGCAGCTTGAAGCCAAAAGCGAGTATGCGGATGTGATGGAGAGAGCGCTGTACAACAATGTACTTGGCAGCATGTCCAAGGATGGCAAACATTTCTTTTATGTTAACCCGCTAGAGGTGTGGCCAGAAGCAAGCGGCAAAAATCCAGACAGACATCACGTCAAGCCGGTTCGGCAAAAATGGTTTGGATGCTCCTGCTGTCCCCCTAACGTCGCCCGGCTGCTCTGCTCGCTAAATGATTATATTTACGACGTGTCTAATGATGGCAGGACGGTATATACCCATTTGTTTATTGGAAGCAACGCCTCTTTCGAACTTGGTGGTGTCAACGTAAACTTGCAGCAGCGCTCCGAGCTTCCTTGGAGCGGCCTTATCCAATTATCGGTTTCGCTCCCTGAGGGCGAAGTAAGTGCTGCGTTTGAAATCGCATTACGCATACCGGATTGGTTCCAAAGCGAGCAGCCGACGTTGAAAGTGAATGGCGAAACGCAGCCCTATCGTATTGAAAATGGCTATGCGAAGGTAGAGCGAAATTGGTCAGATGGCGATACCTTGCAGTGGCTGCTTCCGATGGAGGCAAAGCTAATTGCTGCCCACCCGTTCATTCGGGCAGATGCTGGCAAAGTGGCCATTCAGCGTGGGCCGCTCGTCTATTGCCTAGAGGAAGCCGACAATGGAGCTCCGATTACCTCGCTTGCATTAGCCGAGGAGCCGAATTTGACGGAGTATGCCGTTCAAAATCTTCTTGGAGGCTGCGTTATTGTAGAAGGTGATGGAGTAGTGACAGACCCTGCTTCATGGTCCGATGGTAAGCCCTACCGCCCTTATACGAAGCAGAGGAACGCGGTTCGATTCAAGTCCATTCCTTATTATTTATGGGGCAATCGCCAGCCTGGCGAAATGAGCGTCTGGCTGCAGAGCTGAAATAGGTGAATGTATAGGCTACAGGACCGATACAGCTTGCGACAAGGATACAAGGTAACGAGGAGGAAAAGGGCAGGAGAGCGTATCCTGTCCTTTTTTCGTATTCGGGTCGGATAAAGTGGGAATTGAAAATTTAAACATTGACTTTCAGTAAAATGGTAGCTAATATAGCTATTGTACCTAATCATGATAATCATTATCAACATAGTGATAAACATTATCGTAGTAGAATAGCTTTGATTTTTGGAATAACAGGGGGATAAACAAAATGAACAAAAGGCTAATGGGTTTAATTATGATTATCGTTGTTATGCTGGTCGCAGCGGGCTGTGGATCTAACACTACGAATAATTCGGCAGCAGAAGGAACCGCAACTGACCATGCAGCTGCTGCAAATTCGAATGGGGAGTCCGCTGCGGCTGGACCTATTGTATTAAAGGATGCTAAAGGCGAGGTTAAGCTGGATAAGCCTGCGCAAAAGGTTGTCGTACTAGAGTGGACATTTACGGAGGACGTGATTGCGCTTGGAGTGCAGCCAGTTGGTAATGCCGATAACGCACAATATAAGCTGTATGTGACATCAGAAGCGCCACTGGATGAAAACGTGACGGATGTTGGTATGCGTGACGCTCCGAATCTGGAGACAATTGCGGCTTTGAAGCCCGATTTGATTATAGCGAATACGGATAGCCACGAAGCGATTTATGATCAATTGAAAGGCATTGCGCCAACGTTGATTTTTAGTCTATACCCGCTTGAAGGGGACACCAATCAATATGACCAGATGGAAGAAGTGTTCAAAACGATTGCAGCTGCTGTTGGCAAAACAGAGGAAGGTACTAAAGTTCTAGCTGACCTGGATGCGCATTATGCGGATGCAAAGGCTGCGCTTGCTGCGGCAGGAAAGGGTGGCTTCAACTATGTGCTGACACAAGCGTACAGCTACCAAAATGCAGCAACGCTGCGTCTTTTTACTGACAACTCGCTTGCCGTACAAACGCTGGATCGGATTGGCCTGAAAAATGATTGGAAATCGGAAAACTTTGAGGTTTACGGATTTAGCACTTCGACGGTTGAAGCGCTGCCGGCGGTTCAAGACACCAATCTGATCTACATTGTTCAAAAGGATGATAATATTTTTTCGAAAGAACTAAAGGATAACTCGGTTTGGAACGGTCTTACCTTCGTTAAGGAGGAACGCATCTACGGATTAGATAGCGCAACCTGGGTGTTCGGCGGTCCAATCTCCTCGAAAGTGATCGTTGATGAAGTTGTGAATACATTAACGAAATGAGTGCCAAGATGAACGATAATCATAACAATGAAGCCACTATCGGAATGACCTGGCGGGTAATTGGAATATTTGGGGGCGGCCTTGCCGCCCTTTTCGTATTATCCCTTCTTAGTCTTTGCTTCGGGGAAGCTAAAATCCCGGCAGCCACCGTGTTAGAAGGGTTGCTTGGCCGCCAAGATATAATGGAGCATAATCTGCTCTGGGATATCCGCATGCCGCGCACGGTTATTGGTATTTTGGCCGGGGCTGCGCTCGCTGCGGCTGGCGCCTTACTGCAAACGATAACGAAAAACCCGCTCGCTGCCTCAGATACACTAGGTATCAATGCTGGGGCTTACTTTATGGTTGTCCTTGGCGTGGTAGCCTTTCCTGCTCTGCAGCAGCAGTTCCCATTTTTAATGGCTGCGGCGGGGGGATTGCTGGCGGCGTTAATTGCCTATTTCCTGAGCGGCGGCCGGAAGGCCACACCTATCAGGCTTGCCTTATCAGGCATGATCGTATCCATGGTGCTTGGGGCGTTTACAACGGCCATTCATATTTTTAAGCAAACGGAAACGCAAAATTTATTTTTATGGGGTTCAGGTTCCTTAATTCAGCTGAACTGGAGCGGAGTCGAGTATGCATGGCCTTTCGTCATTGGCTTGCTTGGAATCACAATGCTCGCAGGAAGGCAATTTGATGCCTTGGAGCTCGATGAGTCTACCGCTCGTTCGCTTGGGCAGCGTGTAGGCTTAATTCGGGCAATGGGGCTTGGCCTCTCGGTACTGCTGGCTGCGATTGTAGTCAGTGTAGTTGGCCCGATTGGCTTCGTTGGTCTGGTCGCCCCCCATCTTGTCCGGCTTAGCGGTATTCGCAAGCATCGCCTGCTTATTCCCGCCAGCGCATTGTGGGGAGCGCTGCTTATTACGGCGGCGGATTTGCTTGCTCGTATGGTGCGGAGCAATTTAGGGGAAATGCCGGTTGGCGCGGTCATGGCGATTATCGGAGCGCCTTGGCTCATCTGGCTCGTACTGACCAAGATGAAAAATATATCCGGTTCAGGCTCTGGGCAGTCATCTATGAACATCGGCGGGGTAGCGCTGCGTATGCGCTTCGCTCCGACTGCAATATCCATGACCGTGCTGCTCATCGTTATCATCCTCGTAAGCTTGTCGCTTGGGGGAACGAGAATACCGATTGCCGATTTGCTAGGCAGCCTCGTCGGTGGAGGAGACTCATCCTATTCGGTGCTGCTGAAATTAAGGCTCCCGCGTACACTCGTTGCGGCTGGGGGTGGAATTGCGCTTGCTATTAGCGGCGTTTTAATTCAAAGCGCAGTTCGAAATCCGTTGGCTGATGCCTCGATTATTGGCGTGACGTCGGGGGCGGGGTTTGGCGCGCTAATCGTATTGGTTGCGCTGCCGAATTTAACAATCTTCGCTCTCCCGTTTGCGGCAATTGCAGGTGGGATTCTTGCCGCAGCCTTTGTCTTTTTCTTAGCTTGGCGCAAATCTTTAAATCCGTCTGTTCTTATTTTGCTTGGCATCGCAGTATCGGCAATCGGCTCTGCGGGCATACAGGCGATGATCGTCAAGGCGAGCCTTTGGAATAGTACAGCCCTGATTTGGTTAACGGGCACAACCTATGGGAGAGGCTGGAATCAATTTTATAGCATTATGCTGTTTCTGCTTATCCTTCCGATTGCCTACTATTTGGGCAGGAAATTCGATTTGCTGGCGTTTGGCGACGAAAGCTCGATAGGCCTTGGCCTGCCGGTTCGAGGAACGCGGCTCTGGGCGATGATTATCGGCGTTTTGCTAGCAGCGGGAGCTGTTGCGAGCGTAGGTACGATAGGTTTTCTCGGACTTATGGCACCGCATGTCGTGCGCATGATGATTGGGCATCACACGAGACGCTCCATTATTTTGTCAGGACTGCTCGGCGGCTTGCTGCTCGTCATTGCCGATACGCTCGGTAGAACGATTATGGCACCGAAAGAAATTCCATCAGGTCTAATTATTATGCTGATCGGCAGTCCGTATTTCCTGTTCCTCATGTACCGCTCGGTGGTTAGGAAGTTTTAGCAGCGTTTGTGAGGCTGCTTGAAGCCTGCTGCTTTCCAATGCAGGTGGGAACGGAACGGTAAACACCCTGCACAAAGACAGGTTTGGCGGCGGACACAGCAGCCGCTATTTCAGCAGAATCACGGATATGACGCAGGCTGCGGACTCAGGGGACACTAATGCGCTGCCATAAGCCATTTTAATGGGATATTGAGGGCAATAACGGATTTCCTGTCCGCTGATGGCCTGAAATGGGATTAAAAGCCAAAATAGCGGAGCCTCAGTCCGCCATAAAAAGCATGAGCGGGCCCGAGGTAAGCGAACGGAGTAACAATCTAATGCTGTCGTTCCCAGGCTGCCGTTCCCAGTTTTGAATTGTCAGAGGAGATTGCCTCGAATATTCGCTATGCAAGAGCAGTTGCATCAAACAGTTCGATTATGGTTAGATATTACCATGATTGGCCTGTTTTTTGCTTTTTTTATTCGTTTTTTCAAATAAAGACGAGTGCAGTGTAAGAGCAAGGAGTGAAGAAAAAGTGGAAGTCACGAACGACAAGATAAACATGGAGGAGCAGCTGTTTTGGTTCACGCATAGTGCCATTAAAGTGATGGACGTTCGGCATATTAAGATGAAGCTAGGGGAAGCGCTTAGCGCCTATCGGCTGCCGGCCAATGCGTTTTTGTTTGCGCTAAGAGGCAGTGCGGCGGTTGCTTTGGACAATCGGGAATATGCATTCAAAAAATTTCAAATATTGCATGGCGGGAAAGGCTTTTATTTGGATATTCGCCCCACAGATGAGCTTTTTGAATATTATCTCATCCTCTACAAAACGGTTCAGCCGCTTCTGAATATGCCAGAAAAACAGCGGCTGCTGGAGAAAAATCCTTTTCGCATGCAATACGGTGTTACGCCCGTTTTTCCAATATCCCTTTATGAGAAGCTGAAGCAGCTGAACGAAGAATTTCATAAGGACGGCAAGCTTGCTGAGCTGCATGTGAAAACGTTGTTCTACGACTTCATCTATGAATTGCTGCGGCAGCTTGAGGAGCAGGAGGTTCCCGTTATAAAAGCGGATCTGGTCGCCCAAGCGGTCAGGTTTATCCATGAGCATTATGCGGAATCGATTACACTGGAGCGGCTGGCGAATGTGCTGGATTGTACGCCAAGGCATTTAACGCGCCTATTCAAAAATCAAATCCACCATAGTCCGATTGATTATCTCATCCAGCTTCGCATCCAGAAGGCGAAAGATCTGCTGACGAGCACGGAGGGGACTTTACAGGAAATAGCCGCCGGTGTCGGCTATCCGGACGTTTATTTTTTCAGCCGTATTTTTAAAAAGCATACGGGCATTTCGCCGATCCATTATAAAACGGAAGCGAGCCCCCCGAGAAAACGCCCTTATAATCCATTATTGATGTCCCGATACCCCATTGTATCCAGGAGGCGCAGCGGGCATACTGTTATTAGTGATAATCATTATCAAAACAGAGGCGAAGGGGTATTAAGAATGAACAGAGTTTCCAAACAATCAATTGCCATTATGATGCTGCTTGCGGTGACTCTATTGGTCAGTGCATGCGGAAGTTCGGTAAATTCTCCAGCGACAAATGGGGCTGCGCCAGCCGCAAGCAGCCATGCAGCGGAACAGACAGCGGGTGAGCGGGTACTGAAGGATGGTTTGGGGAATGAAGTTAAGGTTCCAGCTAATCCTCAACGGGTTATAGCCTCTTATTTGGAAGATCATTTGGTGGCGCTAGGCGTCATTCCGGTTGCTCAGTGGTCGGTAAGTGATGGGAAGGTGCAAAATTATTTGCAGAAGGAGCTGGCGAATATCCCTGCTATTCCATCCGAGCTTCCCTATGAAGTCGTGCTGAGCTACCAGCCTGATCTTATTATTATCGACAATGCGGAAATGGTAATGGGGGACAAGTATGCACAATATGCTAAAATTGCCCCAACCTATACAGTAGGCAGCGATGTCAACAATGATTGGCGGCAGGAACTGCTGACGGTAGGAGAAGTGCTGAATAAGAGTGAGGAAGCGAAGCAGGTGCTGGCTGATTATGAAGCGAAAGCTACAGATGCCAAGGATAAGCTGCACCAAGCAATCGGTGACAAGTCGGCTGCGGTTCTCTGGATAACGGCTAAAAATGTCTACGTCGTCAACCAAAACTTATCCAGCGGCGATTTGCTTTATCGGGATCTGGGTTTGGCCGTTCCGAACGTGGTTGCGGAAATATCCTCTACGGCGAAGGCGAATTGGAGTGCGATTTCCAAGGAGAAGCTCGCCGAGCTGGACGCCGATTACCTGTTCATTGTGAACAGCAGGGAGGCGACGAAAGAGGAAATTCTGAGCGATCCGATCTGGCAGGGCATTCCTGCAGTGAAAAATAACAACGTCTACGCGTATGACAACAATGCCAGCTGGCTGTACACAGGAACGATTGCCAACTCGCAAATGATTGATGATGTGCTGGAGAGTATTGTGAAATAAATAAATAAACAAATAAATCTAACCCGTAAAATGGACTCTCTAAGAGTTTCCACTTTACGGGTTATTTTCTTGTGAGGCTAAAATAAGTGCAGGAATAGTGATTTTATTGCCATATCAAAATCCCCTCCTATATTGTAGAATGATGCACATAAGTGCTGCAGGATACGAAAGGAGACAACAGATGAAGAGCTTCCAGCTGAGCAAGCTGTATATACCATTTACGTATAAAATGATGATTCCATACATGGCGCTTGTGCTGCTGACGGATGTGCTGGTCGGCTATATCTCCTATACGATGCTCGTTCAGTCACGAACGGAGATGGCTGAGACGAATATTCGCACCGCGATGGAGCAGACGCGCAATAATATTGAATACCAAATGGATGAGATAGAACGTATATCGAGCACGCTTTTCAGCAGCTTAACGTTTCAGAATGCCCTGCAAAACACGGGAGAACCACTGGAGATTATGCTGAAAATGAAGGATGACATCATACCGCAGATGAGAGCGCCGCTCCAGCTGTATGGGAACAATATCCGGCTCGCGGTTTACACGGTAGACGAGAAAATGTACGAGGTGCTGGGCGATGATATGGACAAGCCTATTCAGCGTAGAGACTATTATGTGCTTTCGATGCATCATATCGAGAATACGGACTGGTTCAAGTCACTCCAAGCATCCAATCAGGATAATCTTTGGATACAGCTGGCTTCCGACCGCAAACTGGAAAACGTTTCGCATTTTCGCAAGCTGGTGTCCTCCAGCGGCATGGCTTCTGTTATCGGATATGTGCGCGTGACGGCTCGCTTTGATGAGCTGCTTGGCAACTTCGATACGTTCCCGATTGATCAAGGCATCAGCTTGCGACTTCTTAACACCCAATCAGGCGAGGTCATGTATACGCGCGGCATAACAAGCGATCAGTCTAATTCGGCCTCCTACCTGAGTGTAAAAGAGGACATACCCGGAACGCCATTTGTGATTGAAACGCTTGTGCCGCATGCCTATTTAAACAAGGATGCCAGCCGTATGCAAAAGGTTATTTTCGCCGTGTGCTTAATCAGCTTCCTGGTCATGGCGTTTATTGGCTATATTGTTGCCCGGTTGTCTGGAAAAAAAATGAAGCGAATTGTTATGCTGGTTCGCTCCTTCCAAGAAGGGAACTTTCATAAGCGGATTGGTTTTACCGGCAATGATGAATTTGTTCATATTGCCAATTCCTTCAACCAAATGGCGACGAGCATTCAAGAGCTGATTAAAAATGTCTACGTGCAGGGCATTCAGAAAAAGCAGGCGGAGCTTGATGTGCTGCAAGCGCAGATCAGCCCTCATTTTTTGTACAACACGCTCTCGACGATTGGCAGTCTGGCTAATTTGGGTGAGACGGACAAGGTGACGGCGATGGTTCAGGGGCTGTCGAAGTTTTACCGTTTAACGCTGAATGGCGGCAATGTGTACATTACGCTGGAGAAGGAGATTGAGCAGGTAAAAACGTATTTGGACATTCAACGGGTAAAATATGCCGATACGTTCGAGGTTTATTACGACATCGAGCCGGATATTTTGCAAACGCCGATTATTAAGCTTATTTTACAGCCATTTGTGGAAAATATATTTAAGCACGCTTGGTTTGGCAAAACGATAGCGATACGCATAACGGGCAGGCGGCTGGGCGACCGCATTGAGCTGAAAATTATTGATACCGGCATCGGGATGCGGCCGGATACGATCAAAAAAATGCTTTCGAATACATCCTTGCCTATGCCTGCTCCTGCGGGACAAACGGATAAAGTGGAAGACGCCAAATCGGATAAATATGGTCTGAAAAACGTCGAAGAGCGAATCAAGCTGCGCTACGGCACGGATTTTGGCATTCGAATCGGCAGTCATTATGGCGCGGGCACAACGGTGCAAATTATTCTTCCGGTCGAAAATGCCGAGATGAGGGAGGATGCAGAAGGGATTTGGCTATAGGCAGCTTAGAGGGGAGCGTGCGGGGATGGATATTAGTTTATTGCTCGTGGATGATGAGGCGATCGATTTGGAATGGCTCCGGCGACGGGTAGTCGGCAATGAGCGCCTGCAATTGCAGGATGTGTCCGTTGCCACTAGCGGGTTCGAGGCGCTGGAAATGATGGAGCAGAAGCGCATCGACCTGATTCTCTCGGATATTCGCATGCCGATTATGTCGGGGATGGAATTTGCCCGCAGGGCGAAGGCAATTAACCCGATGGCGCATCTTGTTTTTATAAGCGGCCATCAGGATTTCAGCTACGCGAGGGAAGCGATCCAGCTGAACGCCTCCGGGTATTTGCTTAAGCCGGTTGATGATACCGAGCTTCATGATATGCTGCTGGAGCTATGCAACAAAATCGAGCAGGAGCGGCAGCAAAACCAGTCGCTGACCGAGACGCTGACGCTGGTGCATCAGGAGCTGCTGCTGCGCTGGTTTAACGAGCCGACATCGGGGCGAGTAGAGCAGCATCTTCACAGCTTCCTTATGCCGCTGCTGCAGGGCGGAGCAGCTGTTGCCATTATTGAAATTGATGATATGGAGTGGAAGCTGGGCAAGATGGCAGCGGGTGAGCGACGTTCCTTAACAGCGGAGATGGCGTTGTTTATTCGTGACTTTGTTGACCGTCATCAAGTTGGAACGTTGCTGACCAGCTATGACTATCATTTTGTGCTGCTGGCGACGGTGCAGGAGGCGGAATGCAAAGCGCTGCTTGAAAAGCTGGTGCAAGCGTTTAACGAAGCTTTTCCCTATTCGATTACGATTGGCGCCGGCATGCATACAACGGTTATTGCCAAGCTGCATGACGCCTATCAGCAGGCACAGGCAGCTCTGAGCATCAAATGGATTGTCGGGAAAAACAGGCTCATTCACGATGCAGCATCCTGGTCGCCTAAAGAAGCGATGGCGTACAGCCTCGAAGAGACGGTAGACCGGATGCTGCGGGCGATGCTGGAATATGATCTGACGACGGTTGATGATTGCTTGCGGGAGCTGTTCAGCGGCGACCAGCCGCTAACCGGGAAAAACGACATCTACGACCTCATCATTCGTATTACGTCCAAGCTGCATGCGGATCTCCAACAAATGAACGAGCATTTATATGAAATTTTAAAATGGGACTCCCATCAGCCATTTGTCTTGTTCCAATTTGAGACGGTGCACGACATTCTCTCCTGGCTGAGAAGGCGGTTTTTCGAGCTGTCCGAGCTACTGTATTTGAAGAAGCAGCGGCAGAAGCGGAAGCTGATCGAAGAAATCGCACTGTATGTGGAGCAGCGGCTCGATCAGAAAATTACGCTCAATGAGGTGGCGGCCCACTTTGATTTTACGCCGAACTACTTGGGCCAGCTGTTCAAAGCCGAGACGAATACGCTGTTCAGTGATTTTCTAAGCGAGCTGCGTATGAAGCATGTGTGCAAGCTGCTGGAGGACCCGACCAAGAAGATATATGAAATTGCCGAGCTGGCTGGCTATAAAAATATTATTTATTTTAATCGCCAATTTAAGCAGCAGATTGGCATGTCGCCGGGGGAATATCGGAAAAAACATAATATTTAATCGTTTTTCTGTGTTTATCTCATGGTAATGGCCCGGGGTCCGACGGATTCCGGGTTATTTTTTAACCACCATTTTATGCAATCGTTGAATTAGTATAAGTTTTAGTTGTTCCCCTTAATTATGCGGACGCTCTGCTTTTCTTATAATGAAAGCAGACAAGAGAAGAGAGGGGAGCACAGATGAAGCGACACGGATTTATACAGGATGTCATCAAATATCGGGCTATTTTGCTCATGCTGCTGCCAGCCGTTTTGTTTTTTCTACTGTTTGCTTATATACCGATGGCGGGCATTATTATTGCTTTCAAGCATTATGATTATGCCGGCGGAATCTTCGGCAGCGCGTGGAATGGGCTGGACAACTTTCGGTTTTTCTTTGAATCGGGCGATGCCTGGCGCATAACAAGAAATACGGCGCTCTATAATATCGCTTTTATTGTAGTCAACAATGTGCTGCAAATTTTCACGGCGATTTTGCTGTTCGAGGTTGGGGGCAAATGGTTCCGCAAAATCGCTCAGTCGATTTTGTTCCTGCCTTACTTTATTTCTTGGGTTGTCGTGGGCGCGATTGCCTACAACCTGCTCAGCTTTGACATCGGAACGGTTAATTCCCTGCTGAGAAATATTGGGATGGAGCCGATTGATATTTATAATACGCCTGCCTATTGGCCGATTATTCTCGTACTGGTAGCGGCGTGGAAAACGCTCGGTTATGGTACGATCATGTATTTGGCGGCGATTACGAGCATTGATACCGAAATGTATGAGGCCGCGGAAATCGATGGCGCGAATATTTTTCAGCGTATCTTCAAGGTAACGATTCCTAATTTATATCCAACCGTCATTATATTGGTGCTGCTGGCAGTGGGCAATATTTTCAAAGGCGATTTTGGGATGTTTTACAATATGGTCGGCAATAATGGTGTGTTGTTCTCGTCTACTGATGTTATTGATACATTCGTATTCAGGTCGCTCATCACTTCGAATGACATTGGCATGTCGGCCGCAGCGGGGGTTTATCAATCGGTTCTCGGATTTACCACCATTATGCTGTTTAACTATGCCGTTCGCAAGTATGACAAAGATCGCGCCTTATTCTAGTGGGAGGTCATGAAAATGAGTGTATCTGATGCTAATATCGGCAGTAAAGCCGTCAAGTCTGTGAAAAGCGGTCAGCTCGACCGCCAACTTCTTGCCATTATCGGCTATACTTCCTTAACCGTACTGTCGGTTCTGTGTATACTGCCTTTTATTCTGATCGTATCCTCTTCGTTTACGGAGGAAAGCACAATTGTGCGTGAGGGTTATCAATTTTTCCCAACTGCCTTCTCTGTGGAGCCTTATAAAATCCTGTTCAAATATCCCGAACAAATGATTCGGGCGTATGGGGTAACCATCTCCGTTACCGTTATCGGTACAGCGATCGGTCTGTTCCTGACCGCTATGACCGCCTATTGCCTATCACGCAAAGATTTCAAATGGCGCAATTTTTTCTCCTTCTTCTTTTTCTTTACGACGCTGTTCAGCGGCGGGCTTGTGCCTTGGTACCTGCTCATCGTCAACTATCTCCATATGAAGGATACGGCGCTGGCGCTGATTGTGCCGCTGCTGCTGAACGTGTTTTATATCATCGTTATGAAATCGTTTATGAGCAACATTCCAGAAGCGATTGTTGAATCGGCCAAAATCGATGGCGCAGGCGATTTCCTCATTTTCATGAAACTTATTCTTCCGCTGTCCAAGCCTGCTCTCGCAACGATCGGTCTCTTCCTTGCCCTCGGCTATTGGAATGATTGGTATAATGCCCTGCTGTTCGTTGCGGACGACAAGCTGATGCCACTGCAATATTACTTGTACAAAATGTTGGGCAACATGGATGGTATGCGCAAGGCAATGATGGGCTCAGGCGCTGTCGTGACGACAAGCCTGCCGACAGAGGGCCTTAAGATGGCAATGACGGTTGTAGCCAGCGGTCCGATCCTGCTTGCCTATCCCTTCATCCAGAAGTACTTTGTAAAAGGCTTGACGATTGGCGCAGTGAAAGGATAATCCCAAGGGAACTTGGTTTATCAAGATAGATGGGCATATCAACAGTTACATTTAAGGGGGAAATTCAATATGCAAAAGAAGAAAAAAGTCGTTATACCGGCGGTAGCCTTAACTTTAGCCATGGTTCTTGGTGCATGCGGCAACGGTGGCAATACAGGAACAGAAGCAAGCACTGCACCAGCGTCAGGCACAAATTCTTCCGCAGCACAGTCGCAGACGAAGGACGGCGTAGATATTTCCAAAGAGGTTAAGCTGAAAATGGTGTTTGTCGGCCCGAAGCCGGTTGACTATGATGCCGTATTTGCAGAAATTAATAAAAAGCTCAAGGAAAAAATCAATGCGACTGTCGATGCCGAATTTCTAGATTGGTCCGATTGGGCGCAAAAATATCCGCTGAAGCTGGCGGCGAATGAAGATTTTGACCTTATCTATTCTGCGAACTGGGCGGGCTATAACGATCAGGCACTCAAAGGCGGCTTTCTGGAGCTGACCGACGATATGCTGTCCAAATATATGCCAGAAACGTGGAAAGCAATGGACAAGGTTGGCTGGGATCAGGCGAAAGTAAACGGCAAGCTGTACATGGTTCCGCAAAACAGAGGCGAATCGGTAGAGAAGCTGATTTTGTACCGGGAGGACCTGCGTAAAAAATACAACCTTCCTGCTATCGACAGCCCGGAAGCCTATGCTAACTATTTGAAAGCGGTCGCTCAAAATGAGAAAGGCGTTACGCCATTCACACCGGAAACCGGCGACTGGAAGCTGCATAATTTAGACCGCATTCTGCTCAAGCAGCAACATGACTGGAACATGCTCGATTTCGACCTGCCGATCGGCTTTAAGCTGACGGATGAAGCGGGCAAAGTGTTTAACGTCTATGAAACACAGGAATTCAAGGATTTGCTGTATTATTACAAAGACCTTGCTGACAATAATGCCTGGTCGAAAAACGTATTGAACAATAAAAATGACCATCAGCAGGATTTCAAAGAAGGCAAAACAGCATCTATTACGCATAATATGGGAACGCTCGGCTCACTTATGGCATTGATGCGCATGGAAAAATCGCCTTATGAGCTTGCGCTGGCGGACATTACGCCAAATACGAAAAAATCGAATGCCGTATCGACGCAAAACGGTGTTTCTATCCATGCAACCTCGGAAAATCCGGAGCGTGCGCTGATGTTCGTTGACCTGATGCAAAATGACAGAGAGCTTCATGACTTGGTGCAATACGGTATCCCAGGCGTACATTTCACAGCCGTTGGCGACGATAAATACGATACGACCGATAAAAGCGTGAACTTCACAGGCTTCTCCAGCTGGGGCTTCAATTCGCCGCTTAATCGTGACAACGCATCCTTCCCAGAGGAAGCGACTGCGCTCACGAAAGATTGGGAAGCGAAGGTTTACCACTACCCACTGGAAACCTTCGTTTTTGACAACAGCAAGGTGAAGACGGAAGTGGCGAATGTTGGCAATGTGATGCTCCGCTTTGCTATTCCGCTGGAGTATGGCGCTATCAAGGATGTAGATAAAGGCCTTGAGGATTTGAACAAGCAGGTGAAGGCGGCCGGTATTGATAAAATTCTAGCAGAAGTACAAAGCCAAATCGATGCTTTTCTAGCAGCGAAAAAATAATAGCAGCTAAGGCAATAAGCTGCCCGCAGTCCGAACATCTGGCAACAGGTGCTCCGGCTGCGGGCTTTTGCTTTTTCAGCACTGCGGCTGCCGGTTTAAAGCCTGTCAGGCTTGCTTTTCTTTTTATTTTTACTGCGAATCTTACCGACAATCCACAGCAGCAGCGGCAGAAAAATAAAATGGAAGGGCAAATTAATCGGTACAGCGACGAGCTTAGGATAAAGGATGGAGCTGTCAACAAAGTTGCGCGGCAGCATCGCGAGTACAAGCGCGACGGGGGCAGCGATAAAGATGAAAGTTCGCCAGCGCTTCACACCGAACCACTGGGCGCTGCCGTAAGAGGCAACGAACAAATACAGCGATACTTTAATGAAAATGCCCATAATCCAGATGGCGACGACGATGGCATCAAGATTTTGCAAAAAGCCGAAGGAAATGAAGCGAACCAAATTGAGAAACGGATAGGTCTGCCGAGCAGCTGTTGAGTAGCCGAAGATGGCGATGCACTCCATTGCGGAAAACAACGTAAATACTCCTGCTACTACGGAGCCGAGCACAGCGCTTTTTGTCCCCTCGCGCGGCTTCGAAAGGAAGGGGAGAATCATCATCAGCATAATGTTATCACCAAGAAAGGAAGCGGAAGGCAGCGCGCCCTTGAGCAGCACGAGCGGGCTGCCGTCGACCATAAACGGCAGTAAATGGTTTATTTTTATTTGCGAAATATTCAGCAGAAGCGGCACCATAATGCCAAGCAGCACTAAAGGGCCAAATACCTCGCTGCACCTTGCAAGCACCTCAATTCCAGCAAAGGAAACATAGGCTGCCACAAGGAGCATGCCAATAATCGGTACTAGGACGGGCGTGAGCGGCAAAATGGTGCCAATCATGAAATCGGCATACTGCCGTAAAATAATGGCAAGCACCGTATACCAATAAATGAAATACAACAAAATGATCGTGTGACCAAGGAACTTGCCCAATATTTTCGGCGCATAGGTGACTAGAGAATCGCCAGGATACATGATACTGATGCGTGACAGCACATAGGCAAGGCCCATGGAAAACAGCGTAGAGATGGCAATCGATAACCATGCATCCTGCTTGGCAACCGCAATGGAAGGATTGATGGTCAGCAAAATGGTCATGCCGATCTGCATCGTGGAAATCATCCAGAAAATTTGATTGCCGTTGATTTTCTCCTTAATCATTTGGCTTCCTCCTTCCTACTTGGATTCTTGGGTATTGAACATGCCCGGGCGCAAAATTTCTGCTTTAGCTTTTACAATTACCTTTATTTCTGGGAAAATCGCATCCCAATCCTTTTGATTTTGCTTCCATACACGTGGATAAGCGCGATGGAACGCTCCTGCAAAGTTGAAAATGTCCGCCTTATAGCTTTTTTTAGCTTTGGCAACAGCCAGGTTTATGCGCTCTTCAATATTGCGCTCTAGCTGGTCTTCGATTTTTTGAAGGCTTTCGCTGCTCTCGGTCAAATTGATGTCCGATGTATTTTGCAGCAGCTGATTTTTGCAGGAGACGTGAATCGTCATTTCCCATTTGCCGTCACGGAAGCGCGGCTTCATAGATGAGCGGTTGCGCAGCAGTTGAACAGAGACCGTACCGCTAGCGCCCTCGGGCTGGATCGTAATGATGGCATTGTCCATTGCATTAATAATCCACAAAATGCCGCGCGTCACCCGGTTGTCAGCGACACCTACCAGCTTGCCATTATGTAAAATGGCAGTCCCGTTTATGTAACCGATGCTGCGCGTAGGATCGTCTTTATTCGGCGGCGGCAGCAGCTCTACCCAAGGCAGCAAGGCGGTTTTGCTGTCATCCTCCAGCATTTCGGACAAATGAGCCATCGATGACGTGATGCTCGTCCTATTGTTCGCCATTTCGCGCAGCACCTCCGACGTATTCCGCTCCAAAATCGAATGACGCTCCAAAACTTTTTTTGCTTTTCCTTTGCTGACGAACACAAACGCCCGCTCACGCGGCTCTGAATCCCGCATCAGAAAGTCCATATCCTCCTTCACGCCTTGCTTGACCTTGTCCTCGCCAAAGATGAATACCTCGGCATGGCCCCAAAAGATTTTGCGAGAAAAGCGTTGTTGGAGTTGGGACAACGCATCAGCAATATTTTCACCATGAGCCGATTGAACGAAGGTGGTCCCGGTTCCGCCTGAAGCTTCGCCAGCAGCTTGTACTCCTTGCGGAGAGCCTTGGGGAATGAAAATTTGCACGCTCACCTCAATGAGCTTATCGTCCTTCTTATCGATCGCTACCCCAGTTACGAGCGCCAAATCATTAATTTCCTTGCGATCCCAGCATCCGCCGAGTACAAGACAAAGCAATAGAGCTAATAGTGAAAACAGAATTGAACGCAGCATCTGGATCATGAGGAAGCCTCACCTTCTCCTTGTTCGGGACGATTGTAAGGGGGCTGCCTTATTTCATTTTTACGTCCAGTAAAGCTTGGTCTTTTGCGGTTGCTCCAAATCGGAGCGCGCATGAATGTATCGAGCATTTCACTCCATTTCATTGGCGCAAGCGGCTGCAAGTAGGGCACTCCAAGCGAGCGGATGGAGCATAAATGGATAATGATGGCGATGACGCCAAGCATCAAGCCGAGCAGGCCAAACATGCCCGCCAGAAACATAATCGGGAAACGCAATACGCGTATGGCGATGCCAGCGCTGTATTGCGGCAGCAGGAACGACGCGATGCCTGTAATTGCCACGACCATGACCATTGGCGAGGAGACGAGTCCGGCAGAGGTCGCGGCTTGTCCAATAACGAGTGCGCCGACGATGCTGACGGCGGAGCCTACCTGCTTGGGCAGGCGAACGCCGGCTTCCCGCAGCGCCTCGAAGGAAACCTCCATCAGCAGCGCCTCAATCAGCGCGGGGAAGGGGATGTCTTCCCGAGACTTGGCAATGCTGAGCAGCAGCGAAGTTGGCACCATTTCCTGATGGAACGTCAGCACCGCGACATAAAGGGAGGGCAGCAGCAGCGAAATGAAGAGGAACAGAAAGCGCAGCCAGCGGATGAAGGTGCTGATCATAAAGCGCTGGTAGTAATCCTCTGGCGATTGCAGCATAGACATGAAGGTCGTCGGCGCAATCAGGCAAAAGGGCGTACCATCTACCATGATGCCTATCTTTCCCTCCAGCAGCGAGGCGCTGACCACATCAGGACGCTCGGTTACCTGAATTTGCGGGAAGGGCGAATACGGATGGTCCTCAATTAAGGCTTCGATATAGCCGCTTTCCAATACCCCATCAATGTCGATTTTCTCAATGCGTTGTCGGACTTCTTCAACAAGCGAATGATTGGCAATGCCATCAATATGGGCGATGACGACTTCCGTCTTTGTATAGCGCCCAACCTGTACAGAGCTCAGCTTTAGGGCAGCATCTTTAATTTTGCGCCGCAGCATGGAGGTGTTGACGCTCATCGTCTCGGTAAAGCCTTCGCGCGGACCGCGAATAATCGATTCTGCTGCCGGCTCCTCGATACCGCGCTGCTGCCAGCCGGATATATTAATGACGATGCCAAATGGCAGATGATTAACGAGCAGGGCAGCGCTACCGGTCGAAATATAATGAAGAAGCTCGTTAAAGGATGTGGCGATGGAAAGCTGGCTCGTCGATACGACGGAGCGGATATAGGCAAAATCAAGCTCAGACGCTTCGGTTCGGGTTTGCAGCAGCGGAGCAAGAACATGCAGGTCGATGAGCGTTTCGTTTACCATGCCATCGATAAACAAAAGAAAAGCCTCGGTTTTCCCAGCGATCGGAAAGGTCCGGCTTTTAATATCAACGGAATCATAATAAATCGTGTTGAGAATTTCGATATTGGCTGCTAGCTCGGTGCTGAAAGGCATCAGCCGGTTATCCATTATGTCAACCATCGTCATTCTCCTTGAATTATAAGAGTGGTTAAATCCGAATAAGTTAAGGATATATTTACCGACAGCGGCATTTTTTATTCTGCTGATTGAATAGGATGGGCAAAAAGGGGCTGCTGGCAGAAAGCCAAAAAAAGCAGCGCTCTCCTGAGAGAACGCTGCTTTGATCCGGATTAGCGTTATGGGCTAAACCAATTGTGTATCGTTATTAATGGAAATGAGCACAATGGCTTTATCCTCGCCAATATTTTTGGCATAGTGGGGCATGCAGGCTTTCCAGCTAAAGGAATCGCCTGCGTAGATGGTTGCCGATTCGTCTCCCTGCTCTACATAGATCGTGCCGGAGAGAAGGAAGTGAATTTCTTCCCCCGCATGGGCATGCTCCTCTGCCGTCGAGGCGCCGGGCTCAAGCTCGACCAGCATCATTTTGACGCTGCCGCGCTCGCTGAGCTGCTCGACCTTCATCTTCCCGCCGCCGTACAAAGTGTGCCGACGCTCATCCTTGCGCAAAATCTGCATCCGCTCATCCTTTTTGAGCAGCAGGAAGGCGAGCGGAACGTTCAGGGCTCCGGCAATATGATCGAGCGTAGATATGGATGGCGATGTTTTGTTATTTTCTACTTGGCTTAGGAACCCTTGTGATAGTCCGGTAAGCTCCGCAACCTGCTGGATAGAGAGTTGTTTCTTCTTGCGAATTGAGCGAATGGTATTGCCAATATCCATGAGTACCTCCTGAAACATTGGTTGCCTCTTAACCGTTGTCGTTAAGCTGTGGCGGTTGAGCCTGTGTATGTGGCATTAAGCTTCATCCATAGTAGCAAATGTTTTATTGACTTGCCAGCATTCACATGATAATATTTCTCATATAAAACATATATTCTTATAACAAATATATCAGATAAAGAGGCGATGGACAATGACTATTTCCATTCATCCAGCTGCACATATTGGATATGTGAAGCTTAAAGTAAGTAATATGGAGCGCTCGCTCCTTTTTTATAAAGCGGTTGTGGGCTTTAAGGAGCTTTCCCGAAGCGGGAACGAAGTGCAGCTGACGGCTGACGGCAAGCGTCCGCTGCTCATATTGCAGGAGCAGCAGGGTGCGGTTGTGCTGCCGGAGCGTGCTGCGGCGGGACTGTATCATTTTGCGATTTTATTGCCGAGCCGTGAAGCGCTGGGGCTTGCTTTGCGGAATTTGGCGAACCATAATGTGCCGGTTGGACAGGGCGACCATTTGGTTAGCGAAGCGCTCTATTTCAATGATCCAGACAACAATGGCATTGAAATTTACCGCGATCGCCCCCGCGAGCAATGGGAGAAGCTGGAGGGCGGCGGCTACAAGATGGCGACTGATCCCGTTGACATTCAGGGTCTGCTGGATGTTTCCGAAGGCAAGGTTTGGAATGGGCTGCCCGAAGGCACGGTTATTGGGCATGTGCATTTGCATGTGAGCCATTTGCCGCAAGCCCAGCAGTTTTATTGCGACACATTAGGCTTTGATCTTATTTTCAACATGGGCGGGTCCGCATTGTTCATCTCGGCGGGCGGCTATCATCATCACCTCGGCCTGAATACATGGGCAGGCGTAGGTGTACCAGTAGCTCCAGCGAATGCGGCAGGTCTGGACTACTACACGATTGTGCTTCCTAATCAAGCAGCGTTGGATGAAGTGCTGGCTAGACTGGGGCAAAAGCAAATACAATTCCGCAAGCAGGCAGATGGCTGGATGGTCACAGATCCTTCTGGCATTTCCAGTTTGCTGACGATTGGTGGATAAGCAGCGATGGAGAAGCGAATGGGGGAGCAGCAAACCGGAATTGAAATTGGCATTTATACATTAGGCGATATATTGCCTGATCCTCATACATTGGAAACGATAAGTGCGAAGCAGCGGATTCAGGACATTATTGCAGCGGCAAAGCTGGCGGATGAAGGAGGGCTCGACATTTTCGGCCTGGGCGAGCATCATCGCCATGATTTTGTCGTTTCGGCAACGCCAGTTATGCTGGCAGCTATTGCCCGGGAAACGAAGCGAATCAAGCTGACGAGTGCAACTACCGTGCTCAGTACGGTTGATCCGGTACGCTTATTTGAAGACTATGCGACGCTGGATTTATTATCTGATGGGCGTGCGGAAATTATTGCGGGACGCGGAGCATTCGTCGAATCGTTCCCGCTGTTTGGCTATGAATTGAGCGATTATGATGAGCTGTTTAGCGAAAATCTGGAGCTGTTCGGCGAGCTGAGCCGCCAGGATACAGTAACCTGGCAGGGCAAGCATCGCCCTGCCCTTCGGGCCGCTGCGATTGCTCCGCGTCCGATTCAGCCACAAATTCCGGTATGGGTTGGCGTTGGCGGTTCGCCGCAGAGCGCTGTGCGCGCAGGGGAAATTGGCCTCGGCATGATAATGGCGATTCTTGGCGGTTCACCAGACAGGTTCAAGCCGCTCGTCGATATTTATCGTGAAACGGGAGTGGCGTCGGGCTTCGATGCAGCGAGCTTGCAGGTTGGCGTCACTGGTCACGGCTATATCGCGAAGGATAGCCAGAAGGCTCGTGCAGAATATTTCCCCTATTACACGAATTATTGGTCGCATATGAACCGCCAGCGCGGCAGCGACTTCCGTATTACGCAGGAGGAGTTCGCCGAAATGACGGCGCCCGATCAGGCCTTGTTTGTCGGGAGTCCAGAGGAAATAGCTGAGAAAATAATTCGCCAGCATGAGCTGTTCGGGCATCAGCGTTTTCTTGCCCAGCTCGATATTGGCGGCATTCCTTATGCCAAAGTTGCCGAAAGCATCGAGCTATTAGCTGGGAAGGTCGCGCCTATCGTGCGTGCTGCGACAAAAGCGAAATCATGATTTAAAGCTGATCCTTGCCGAATTTGACGAAAGCTGGCGGATAACGACAATTCATTCATAGATTCATAGACAATCTGGCAGGCGCTGCTTTACGGCGTTTGCCAGATTTTTTGTCGTGCTCCAAAATATTTTCAATAATCAGACGGTTCTACAATTTTCTCGTAAATGATCCTTTACAATAGATTTTAGCGAGCTTAGAAATACATATTTATGGGTTAAAAGGTAATTTGTGATATTTGATAGAAAGGAGGCAAGGTGGCGGTTTTAGTAGAGGGCAATGAAAAATAGGAGGGATTTCATGCAGCAATGGTATAAACGCAAAACAAGTCGCAATAAGCAATTATCTATTCTAATCGTCATGTCGCTTTTGCTCACCTTATTATTTCCAGCAGGGGCTATGGGAGCGGAAGCAGCGTCGCAAAGCCTTAAATCCTCCATATTGTCAGAGCAGCTGAAGCTGCCGAAATCGGCTTATGAGCAGGTTGATTCAGCCGGCAAGAAGGAGTCGGCGGGGCTGCTTGGCGCGCAGGGAGAGCAGCGCTTCAAGGTGGAAGCGGCAGGCTCTGCGGCAGAGGGAACAACACCACTACTCCTTACGCCGCAAAACTACGTGCCGCATTCGGACAGCGGCAAGACGATTAGCGTCATCGTTGAGCTGGTATCCGATCCAATCGCCGTGCAGAGCGTCAAGGCACAGCAAGGTCAGGCCAAGTCGATTGCCGGCTATCAGACGATTGTGAAGCAGGAGCAATCCAGCTTTGCTGCTGCTGCGAGGAAGCTGAATGTGAAGCTTGGGCGCCAGTACCAGCAAATTTTCAATGGCTACTCGGTACAGGTTCCGGCAAATCAGGTGGACAAGCTGCTTGCGCTGCCTGGCGTGAAGGCGATCTATCCGAATTCGGAAATTATTATAGATCCGCAGCCAAGCGTGGAGGCTAAAATGGACGAGAGTGTTCCATTTATCGGTACCCCTGTTTATTGGGACAGCGGCCTAACGGGGGAAGGCATTAAGGTTGGGGTTATCGATAGCGGTATTGACTATCTCCATCCAAGCTTGAAGGATGCTTATAAGGGTGGCTATGATTTTGTCGACAACGACAATGATCCGTACGAGACGCTTCCCGATCCGAATGATGCCGAGGTGGCAACCTCCCATGGCACGCATGTGGCTGGTACCGTAGCAGGGCGCGGAGATCCGGAAAACCCGGATGGCGAAAGCGGATGGGTAAAAGGCGTCGCATATGGTGCAGATATTTATGCTTACCGCGTACTGGGGCCGAAAGGCAGAGGTTCGACGGAAAACGTCATTGCCGCGATGGAACGATCGGTTATCGACGGTATGGATATCATTAACCTTTCGCTGGGCGATGACTTTAATGATCAGTTCGAGGCTAGCGCCGTCGCGCTGAATAATGTGATGCTGGCAGGCGTTGTGGCGGTTGCGGCGAACGGCAACGATGGACCAGAGCCTTATACGGTAGGTGTTCCGGCTACAGCGGAGCTGGCGATTTCCGTCGGAGCTTCTTCGCCGCCACTTTCTGTGCCTGTGCTGACAGGAAGCGGAGTAGACACCGTCTATGGTGGCTATATGACCTACTCCCCTGAGCTTGGCAATCTGGAAAATAATGCTCTGGAGCTTGTATATGCGGGCCTAGGAACAGCGGCGGATTTCATTGGCAAAGATGTAACGGGTAAAGCAGCGCTCATTTCACGTGGCTCCATTACCTTTGGCGAAAAGGCGCTGAATGCCTTAAATGCCGGAGCTGCGGCTGTCATTATTTATAACAATGCGACAGGAGGCTTCAGTGGAACGCTGAATGCGGGAGTCGATTATGTCCCTACGCTTAGCATTTCTCAGGAGGATGGGCTTGCTTTGAAAGCGAAGGTTGACGCGGCTGCTGGAGCTGGCGGGTATGCGATCGACTTTGGTACAACAGTAGAGCAGGATATGATGGGTGATTTCAGCTCGCGCGGTCCATCACTGCCGGGTCTGGCTATTAAGCCGGATATAACGGCGCCGGGTGTAGCTATTCGTTCATCCGTACCTGCTTATGGCGGCGATTATTCGGATGCTTATGAAAATAAGCAAGGCACGAGCATGGCGAGTCCGCATATTGCAGGCGCTGCTGCTCTGCTGCTTCAAAAGGAGAGAGGACTTACTCCATTTGAGGTAAAAGGGCTGCTGATGAACAATGCGAAGAAGCTGGCAGATCGCAGCGGCGAGCGTTATTCGCATATGGATCAAGGGGCAGGACGGATTGACTTGGAGCAAATCTCTCATGCAAAAGCGATAGCGCTTGTGGAGGAAACGACAGTTGCAGTAGCAGGAGCTGCCGCTACGTCTTATTTGACGGGCAGCTTATCTTTCGGAGCACAGGCTCCAGGGGATGAGTCGGCGAAAACGATCAAAGTAAAGGATATTTCTGGCGCGGCCAGCTCTTATGCGGTATCGACAATATGGTATGGCGAGGCAGCGGGTGAGCTAAGCGTTAGCGAAGAATCGTTCGCGTTGGCGGCAGGCGGCACGGCTTCCTTCGATGTAGCGCTGCAGGTAGCTGAAGCAGCGGAGGATGGCCGTTACGAGGGCGAAGTCGTCATTCAAGGTGGAGGACAGACTATACAGCTTCCACTGGCTGTCTATGTAGGCGACGTGGAGCTTCCGGCAAAAGTATCGGAAATCACGCTTGAACCGTTCCTCTTTTCGCCAAATGGTGATGGTGCAGCGGATACGACCGACCTTAAGTTCCGCGTAAATGCTACGCTGCCGTATTTTTCACTGGATGTTTATGCGGTTTCGGGAAGTAATTTGTCCTGGAAAGGGGCCATTGTGGAAAGTGCGCAAGGCATGACACCGGGCAGCTACATCGTTGAAGGCTGGGACGGGGAAATATTGACGGCTCTTGGCCCTCAGCAGCTTGGTGAAGGACATTATGTCGTCGTGCCTTGGATCGGGTTTGGGGCAGAAGATTTTTTGCTTGACCAGCTTGCCGAATTTGTCTTGGATGTGCAGGCTCCGCTTGCGGAACTGGCTGACCCGCCAATTGCGGTTACAGGCAATGACGGTGTGATTAGCGGACGAATTATTAGTGACCGCCTTATTACGTTGTTCGGCGATTATTCGGCAGTTGGTGCTGCAGCCATAGCTGAGGATGCAAAGGGCGATTTGCAGCAGTATGATGCGACGATTGCAGCAGACGGGCGCTTCGAGATTTCGGTGCCAATTGTTCAAGGAAGCAACGCGTTTGACGTGTATGTGTATGATGCCGCCGATAATGGCGTCATTGAGCCAGCCTTTGTTGTCAACTATGAGAGTGTGAATGAGCAGCCTGCCACATTGGCAGCTGTTGCTTCAAAGTCCAGTGTGCGCACGGGTGAAACCTTTGATATTGATGTGAATTTTGAGCATGTAAAGGGCTTATATGCGGCGCAGTTCAGCTTGACATATGACAGCGGGCTCGTGAAAGGCACAGTTGCGCCAAGCGTTACGCTGTCCACGTATCAGCAGCAGGTCAATCCTGGCGGATCGCTTATCGTAAATGAGACGGTTGTCGATCTCGGGAGCGGCGTTGCGAGGAGCGACTATGTCGTATCGTTGACCGGGGATCACAGCGGCTATAGCGGCTCCGGGACGCTGGCAACATTCCATTTTTCCAGCGGTAGCGCCGGAAAACGAGATTTTAAACTGTCCAATGTTCGGGCATTGAACAGCGATACGCAAGAAATTGCTTATAGCAGTGTGAGCGACGTTTCTGTGACGGTGACGCCGGGTCCTACCGAGCCGGAGCATCGAATTACAGGCAAAATAACGGCGGAAGCTCTCGGAAGCAGTGTGAATTATAGCGAGACGTGGTACCAAGGTGCCGATGGTGTGCACAAAGTTGTCGTAGAGGCGGTTACAGCAAGCAAGGAGGTTGCAGCTGTTGGTGAAGTGAAGGCGGATGGAAGCTATACGCTGCTTGTTCCAGCGGGTACTTACACCGTGCGTGTAGTCGTGCCAGGGCATGTGGCTTCGGCGTCTTCGGTGACGGTGGCTGACGACGATACGACGCTTAATGTCGGACCGCTTCAGGCGGGCGATGTGAATAGCGACGGTAAAATCGATCTGGCCGATCTCCAGCTTGTCGCCAAGCAGTTCGGCAAGTCACGGAGTACAAGCTGGGCCAATGCACCGGCAAGCGCAGCTGACATTAATCGGGATAACGCGGTTGACCTGCTCGATATTTCCTTCGTTTTAGGCAACTTCAAGCTGTAAGCGGCAAGAGATTGATCATTAAACGGTCGTGAAAAATGGAAGGGGAGCGCGAATGGCTCCCCTCCTTATTTTCAGGATGAGGCATAGGGAGCAAGAAGTCGAAGACAGGAGAGATGAATATGAGAGGGAGTCAGCATTCAAAATGGTTGTCATTAATGGGGGTAAGCCTACTGGTCACTGTTTGGCTTGGTACAGCAGCGGCATCGGGAGCCGAGAAGGCGGAAGCAGACAAGCTGCCGCAAATTCGTATTGTCCCTTCTGCGGGTCAGGTGAAGATTGGCGACGTGTTCGAGGTCGCCGTATGGCTGCAAGGCTTTAAAGGGAGCTACGGCGGAGTTCAAGGCTATGAGGTACATATGAAATACGATTCAAAGCGAATAGCGCCTGTAGTTGAAAAAGAGGCGGGGGCGCTGCTGCGGCCAGCGGTGTTTGCAGCTTCGGCGAGTCCCATGCAGCTGCTGAACAAGCTTGATGCCGCAGCAGGCCTTATTCAAATTGCCGAGGCGACAGCCCAGCGGGGCCCGGCATTATTTTCTGGCTACGGAAAGCTGGGCAGCCTGACCTTCAAGGCAGAGAAGGATGGAGCCGCGTCCTTCAGCTTGGCGAAGTCGATCATTATTTTGCCGGATAATCCGGGACTGAATATTCAGCATCGAGTAAATGAGCCGTTCGTCAGCATTGGCGCAGAATCAGTCAAGGACGGCGCGACGAAGGTCGTCGGCCAAGCGCCTGCGAAAGCGGCAGCACAGTTGACGGTGGAGCAGCGCCTCAAGCAATTCAAGGATTATGAGGCGGTTGCGAAGCTGAAATGGGCTTCGGCAGCTGTCGGGGAGCTGGCGCTTGCGCAGGTGATGCAAGGGACGGCAGCTGGCACTTTTGAGCCGGGGCGCCTAATGACGCGGGCAGAGTTCGCGAAGGCCGCTGTACTTGCGTTCGAGCTGGATATGAAGCAGCAAGCCATCCCCGCTTTTACCGATGTGCGCAAAAGCGATTGGTCATACGACTATGTGGAGACAGCGGCGGCAAATGGCCTGCTGCAAGGTGTAGAGCGGCCGCAAGGCAGCGCCTTTCTGCCGAATCAGCCGATTACGCGAGCGGAAATTGCCGCTGTGCTGTCGCGGCAGCTCAAGGCGCTCGACCCGGCCGAGCCAGCAGGTGCACAAGAAAATGCTTCATCTGGTGTACATCCGTTTAGCGATATTAGCGGCCACTGGGCGGAGCAGGATATTGCGTATTTGTACGAGCGTGAGCTGCTGCAAGGACGGACGGACAAGCTTTTTGCTCCAGGCGACCATGCAGTGCGTGCGGAAGTCAGCGTGCTGCTGCACCGCGTAATGGAGCGCCTGAACTGACATCAACTATTCACATCGACTAAGGCAGTCCTCCCATGCAAAAAAACCTCTGCCACATGGGAGAGGTTTTTTTGCAATACATGCTCTATACCGGAATCATAAGTAAAATAATCGAAAATAGCGAGAAGCAAACGCTGATGAGAAACAGAAACGACAGCACTTGTCCGGGTTTGAGGCCGGAATGCAGCAGGCGGTAATGAACCTGTGTCGCATCCGCTTGGTAAATGGGCTTGCCTTGAATCATACGCTTGATTACGACGAAAATGTTATCGAAGATCGGCACGCCAAGCGCCAAAATCGGAATGAAAATCGACAGCACAGTTGCCTGCTTGAAGGCACCGTCAAGTGCAATGACTCCAAGCATAAAGCCGAGGAACGTCGCGCCAGCGTCGCCCATAAATATTTTGGCCGGAGGCTTGTTGTAGCGCAAGTACGCAATTGCAGCCCCAATCAAAATAATAGCCAGCATCGCGGAATCGCTTTGCCCCTTGGTAAGGGCCACAATAAACAGCGTCACAGCTGAAATTGTAGAAAGGCCGCCCGCCAAGCCGTCCATGCCATCGGAGAAGTTAATGACGGTCGTTACGCCGAAAATCCATAAAATCGTCAATACGAATTGCAAGGCATAAGGCAGATTGACGAACTCACCGCTGAGCGGATTGTAGAAGCCCTCGAATGATACACCAGCGAAAAATACGATTGCCGCCGCCGACACTTGAACGAGCATCTTCGGCAATGACGGAAAATCCTTGCCATGCGTCTTGTACCAATCGTCAATCGTGCCAATAATGAGCAGCAAGATCGAGCTTATAATAATAGCGACTGTTTTCATTGTAATTTCATCTACAAATACTAAATACGTAGCCATAAAGCCGACAAAAATAGCATAGCTCGCCGTGAGTGGAATCGGCTCTTTATGTATTTTGCGTTCGACATCCTTGCGGGGCTTGTCCACAAAATCGATGCGGAAAGCGAGCTTGCGAAGCGGAGGAATAAGCAGCAGCACAATAAAGAATGACATTGCAAATGCAGCAGCGTAACTAATCTAGATCATCTCCTGAATGTATAAATATATAAAAATAGGCAGCAAAGCTAGCAATCTCTCAAACTAATAAAATGTTACAATAAACGAGTTTGAATAGCAAATTTCTGATAAATAACTCATCTTCCGTCGAAGTCCAGATCGTTCACCATTCGCCGGATTGTTCAATTGAAATCGCTTACATAAATGCTAATATAAGGGGTGTGCGTTGCTGATATTAACCAGGCGTCGCATCATTATAAAGGAGGAGTTCAAGCATGGTGATTATGGGAAAAAGAAGTGTGATCGCTGTTTTGCTGCTTACTCTACTGCTTTCAATTGCTGCCGGAGCGATTCCGGCGGGCCGCGCTAACGCTGCCAGCGTAAGTATTGTAAACGGGACGGATTGGAAGGACACCGCAGGCAACCCGATTCTTGCGAACAGCGGCAACATTTTAAAAGTCGGTTCCACCTACTATTGGTATGGCGAGCATGCGACGGGCGGAACGTTCGATGCCGTCAACGTGTATACATCAAGCGACCTCAAAAATTGGACCTTCCGCAGCAGCGTGCTGACCAAAACCTCGGCAGCGGAGCTGAATACGAGCAAGATCGAGCGCCCGAAGGTCATCTATAATGCCGCAACGGGCAAATATGTGCTCTGGATGCATTATGAAAATGGCAGCGATTATTCGCTCGCCCGCGTTGCAGTAGCGACGAGCTCTACACCGGATGGGGCATTTACGTATCAAGGCAGCTTCCGGCCGCTGAACTACGAGTCCCGGGATATGACGGTGTTTGCCGATACCGACGGCAGTGCCTACCTTATTACCGCTTCGAGGAAAAATGGCGGCGCCAACGATACGATGGCGATTTTTAAGCTGAATGCCGATTATACCGGCGTGAGCAGCTTTGTCGGCTGGATTTATGAGAACGGTTACCGCGAAGCCCCCGCTGTTGTGAAGAAAAACAATTCGTATTATTTGTTCACCTCGCAGGCTTCGGGCTGGTATCCGAACCAAGGCGGCTATTCCACAGCCTCGGCGATGAACGGCACATGGTCTGCGATCTCGCCCTTCGGCGATCCGGCGGCTTACAGCTCGCAGATTGAAAATATTATGACCGTGACGGGCAGTGCCGCCACCACCTACATCTATATGGCGGACCGCTGGAATCCGCTCAATCTCAGCGACCACAAATTCATCTGGCTGCCGCTTACGCTGAATGATGCAAGCAATAGTGCATCGCTCAATTGGTATAGCTCATGGGGCATTGATGCAGGAACTGGTGCGGTCACGTTGCCGTCGCAAGTCAACCATGCGCTGGGCAAAACCGCGACCGCCAGCAGCATCGCCTCCGGAAGCAGCGCAGCAAATGGCAATGACGGCAATGCCCAAGTGTCATGGGCGGCGGCAAATAATGGCTGGCCTGCTTGGTGGCAGGTGGATTTTGGCGCACCGAAGACGATTACTGAGGTTGATATTTCGTGGTTTATGTATAAGGGCTCCGAGGGCTATTACAAATATAAAATCGAAATCAGCAATGACGGCGTGAACTACGCAGCGATTGACCGTACGACGAACACCGCATACGGTTTCACGACTGACGCGGTACATTTTACGGCGCGATATGTGCGAATTAATATGGTGAATGCAGTGCTGTTCAACAATCCGGGCAACTGGTATACGCCAACGCTGCATGAGGTTCGCCTGCTTGGCCCAGCGACTGCGGAGGCGACGGGCTACAGCACCTTTGAAGCGGGCGCTCTTGCTGGTTACCTAATCCGTCATAACAACTATGTTGGACGCGTTGATTCGGGTGTATCTCCGGCTGCCGATTCGCAGTTCCGAGTGGTGCCGGGACTTGCGAGCGCGTCGTCCGTATCGCTGGAGTCGATGAATTACCCTGGCTATTTTTTCCGCCGTAATGCCAGCAATCAGATTGTGCTTCAGCAATATGACGGAACGAATGCGTTCAAACAGGATGCGACCTTCAACATCGTCAGCGGGCTTGGAGACAGCACGAAAATTTCCTTTGAATCGTACAGCCAGCCCGGCTATTACGTTCGCCATTACGACTATGTGCTGCGGCTGGACGCCTTGAGCGCCCTCAATACAACAATTTCTAAAAATGATGCAACGTTCAAACGAACGAACTATTCGTAAAATCATAGAGAGAAGGATAGACGAGGGCTGAAAAGAGGGAGGAAAAGAGCTGAAAAGAGAGGAGAAATAGAGAGCAAGAGAGAAAAACCAAGAGAAAGAGTGGGCTACCCCCTCTTTCTCTTGGTTTTATGGATGGACGGAAGCTTCATATATTTTTGCAGCCTCGCCATTAAAGATGCAATAAAGCCGTCAGCGAAGATCCTTATAAATTTCCCGCATCACATGACCTAGCTCAGGAACGATAATGCGTTCGGCCGCGAGCCGGACTGCGCCGCTGGAGCCGGGCATGGAGAAAATCGCCGTATCCTCGAAAACGCCAGCAATCGCCCTGCTCAGAATCGCCGCCGTGCCGATATCCTCAGCAAAGCTCAAGTAGCGAAAAATCTCGCCAAACCCATGCATTTCCTTATCGAGCAAATCCTTTACTGCCTCATAGGTCGTATCCCGCTTGGCAATGCCTGTCCCGCCATTGAGCAAAATCGCCTCAACCGCCGGGTCCGAAGCTCCGCTGCGCAGCGCGGACTGGATTTCGCTGTATTCGTCCTTGACGATGGCGTAGCGCGTCGTCTGATAGCCGCCTGCCTTGAGCAGCTCAATAAGCAGCGTGCCGCTTTTATCGGTAGCGGGCGTACGTGTGTCAGATACAGTAATGACCATGCAATTAACGGTCGAAGGTGCTTCCTCGCGATGTTGTTCAACGGATGTACTCATTGGAAATGTAAACATCCTTTCTTGGCCAGCTATGCCGGAAAATATTTGAATAATGACTCCTATTGTATACTGGATCTGGCCCTGATGCCAGCGCATGCATGGAATGTTCCTCCGTATAAGGCAATGGGGGCTGGCCGAAAATAGGCAGTTGACGAATGAAAAGCGGCTTGCTATACTCATTAAGCGTAATGATTACTATTAAGTATTGTGATAACCGTTAATGAATCGCTGCTGGCGATTTCTTTTTTAAGATATTATCGTAATTATTACGATTAAACGCAAACGGCTGTCGCCATCCACTGGCGGCAAAGCTACCGTTTCGAGGGTGAAACTTATACATTGTTATCTTTTGAAAAATAGCATTGGAGCGAAAGGGGAGAGACCGCGTGCAGATTGCTTCATTAAATAATGTCGTGTTCGGCTATGGCAGCGTACCGAGTCTGAATGAGGCGGATATGGACATTCATACCGGTGAATTTATAGCGGTAACCGGGCCCAACGGCGCCTCGAAGACGACGCTGCTTAAGCTGGCGCTGGGCTTGCTGAAGCCGTGGAGTGGAGAGGTTTACTTGGCGAAGCTCGGCGCGAGCGGCAAGAAGCTCGTGATTGGTTATGTGCCGCAGCAGATCGCAGCTTTTAACAGCGGCTTTCCAAGCACGGTGCTGGAGTTCGTCAGGTCAGGCGCATATGAGAGCGGAGCTTGGCTGCGGCGGATGCGGCCGCAGGAACGAGCCCGTGCCGAGGAGGCGCTGCGCCAGGTCGGCATGTGGGAGCAGCGCGGCCGCAAAATTGGCGAGCTGTCCGGCGGACAGAAGCAGCGGGTGTGCATCGCCAGAGCGCTGGCACAGCAGCCCGACCTGCTCGTCATGGATGAGCCGACAACCGGAATGGATGAAGCAAGCCGTAAAGGCTTTTACGAATTAATGTTTCATCATGTGCAGGCTCATGGGCGGACAGTTGTGATGGTGACCCATGGACTCGAAGAGGTCCGTCCGTATTTGGACCGCATCATTGAGCTGGAACGGAAGGGGGAGGGAGGATGGAAATGCTGCACTACGACTTCATGCAGCGGGCATTTTGCGCCGGAGGCATCATCGCTTTAGTCGCCTCTGTGCTGGGCGTACATTTAATGCTGAGACGGCAGGCGCTGATGGCGGATATGCTTTCGCATGTATCATTAGCTGGCGTTGCTGCTGGCGCCTATCTAGGCTGGAATCCTTCCTATGCCGGGTTCGCTGCTGCTGTAGCAGGAGCTATTGCCGTTGAATATATTCGGCGCTCATACCGGGCCTACAGCGAAATGTCGATTGCCATAATTATGATTGGCGGCTTGTCGAGCGCCGTTGTGCTGATGGGGCTGAATAAAGGGATGAACAAAAGCTTCTCCTCCTATTTATTCGGCTCCGTCGTCGCGGTGAACGAAACTGAGCTTATGCTGATGCTTGGAGCAGCGGCTATAGGAGCGAGCTTTTTTATATTGCTGCGCAGACCGCTGTATCAGATGGCGTTCGACGAGGAAACGGCGCAAGCAAGTGGCATTCCCGTCCGACTCATCTCCATGCTGTTCAGCGTGGTGACGGGCATGATTGTCGCTGCGGCGATGCCGATTGTAGGCGTGCTGCTCGTATCGGCGCTGATCGTGCTGCCTGCGGCGCTCGCGGTACGTCTTGCCCGCAGCTTTGCGGCAGCGCTCATTATTGCGATGCTGGTCGGCGTAGCGGGCGTATTTTCGGGACTGACCGCCTCTTATGAGCTGGGAACGCCGCCGGGCGGAACAATCGCATTATTTTTGCTCGCGCTGCTGATCCTGGGCATTGTATTGAAAAAGGTCTCCATTATAGCCGGGAAGCTGGGCAATCGGCAAAATCGCACCATCATTAACAATCATCAAACGGGGCAGTTGGGGAAGCAGGACGCTTTTCCCCGCATAAAGAGCAGCAAGCTGGATGCATCAGCTATTCACACACATGGAGGTACAGAAAATGAAAGTTATGTTTAGCAAATTTTCTTTGTTATTAATCGCAGCGGTGCTGCTGCTATCGGGATGTGGCGCGGCTGGAAACACGAATGGGGCAAATACAGTTGGCGCGCAGGCAGATGACGGAAGTGCCGCTGCCTCGGAGGCAAGCGTTTCGCCAGCTGCTGGGGAGACGGAAGCGAAGAAGCTGCAGGTCGTGACGACCTTTTATCCGATGTATGAGTTCAGCAGGCAGGTGGGCGGGGAATACGCCGATGTAACGGCGCTTATTCCGGCCGGCACCGAGCCGCATGACTGGGAGCCAAGCGCCAAGGACATGGCGGTGCTGAAAGAAGCGGATGTATTTGTATATAACGGCATCGTAGAAGGCTGGGCGGAGCAGGCGCTGGAAAGCGCGGCAAATGAGAAACGTGTCGTCGTGGAGGCGAGCAGCAGCATAGAATTAGCCGAGGGCGGGGAAGACGAGCATTCGCATGGAGAAGAACCGCACGGTGCCTCGGATGCTGCAGCTGCGGATGCGGAACATGAGCACGACCATGCTGCCGAGCACGAGGAGGCTGCCCATGAGGAAGAGGAGCATGATCACGATCATGAGCATAGTCTCGATCCGCATGTATGGCTGAGTCCGAAGCTGGCACAGGCAGAGGTTGCGGCTATTCAAGAGGCGTTCGCGAAAGCAGATCCCGCCCATGCAGACCAATATAAAGCGAATGCAGATGCCTATATTGCGAAGCTCAAAGAGCTGGACGATGCGTATAAGGCTGGGCTTGCAGGGGCGAAGCGTACCGAGTTCGTTACGCAGCATGCGGCTTTTGGCTATTTGGCGCGTGAGTACGGCTTGACGCAGGTGCCGATTTCCGGCCTGTCTCCTGATCAGGAGCCATCCCCGGAGCAAATGGCGGAAATTGTGAAGCTGGCGAAGGAGCAGCAAATCAAGACGATTTTTTTCGAAACGTTGGTTGATCCGAAAATCGCCAGCACCATTGCGAGCGAAATCGGCGCCAAGACAGCGGTGCTGAACCCGCTGGAAGGGCTGACTGAGGAAGAAACGGCAGACGGGCTCGATTATATTGGCGTGATGAAAAACAATCTGGAAGCACTGAAGCTTGCTTTGAATGAATAAGGGGTGCGGAGGCCAGAGCAAGTAACAGCTCATATAGCGTGTATGCCAAGTTATATATATGAAGGGAAGCGTGAAAACGAATGGATAAGGAAGCAGCAGTGAAGAAGCAAGCAGATTTTAAAATTCCGGTTACGGTACTGAGTGGTTATCTAGGAGCAGGCAAAACGACGATTCTCAACCATGTGCTGAACAATCGCGATGGCCTTCGCGTGGCGGTTATCGTCAATGATCTGAGCGAGGTCAATATCGATGCAGCTTTGGTTCAAAAAGAAGGCGGGCTGTCCCGCACCGATGAGCAACTGGTGGAAATGTCGAATGGCTGCATCTGCTGCACGCTGCGCGGAGATTTGCTGCGCGAGGTAGAGCGGCTGGCGAAGCAGGAGCGCTTTGATTATATATTGATCGAATCGACGGGCGTGGGCGAGCCGGTTCCCGTTGCCCAAACGTTTACCTATATTGATGAGGAGCAGGGCATTGACCTGTCGCAATTTTGCCGCTTGGACTGCATGGTGACGGTTGTTGATGCGTACCGCTTCTGGCACGATTATTCCTCGGGCGAGACGCTGCTTGAACGCAGTCAGGGGGCGCATGAGGAAGACCACCGAGAGGTCGTTGATCTGCTGATTGACCAAATTGAATTTTGCGATGTGCTGCTGCTTAATAAATGCGATCTGGTCAGCGATGAGGATTTGGACGAGCTGGAGGGTGTGCTTCGCACGCTGCAGCCGCGCGCCAAGCTGATTCGCACCGAGCAGGGCAAGGTTGATCCTGCGGAAATTTTGAATACCGGCAGATTCAACTTTGAAGAAGCCAGCGTATCGGCTGGCTGGATGAGGGAGCTGAATGCGCCTGTCCATACGCCAGAAACGGAGGAATACGGAATTGGCTCATTCGTTTATTTGCGGGCGAAGCCTTTTCATCCGGAACGGTTAATGCGCTGGATGGAGGAATGGCCGGAGGCTATCGTTCGGGCAAAGGGCATTATGTGGCTGGCAACCCGCAGCTTGCAGGCGCAGAGCATTAGCCAGGCGGGGCCGTCTATTCAATTTGGCCCTGCTGGACTGTGGGTGGCTGCGCTTCCCGAGCCTGAGCAGCACTTGCTGCTTGAGGAGGAGCCTGAACTTGCGGGCAGCTGGCATCCGATGTATGGTGACCGAATCAATAAGGTTGTGTTCATCGGTATCGATTTGCAGCGCGCCGAGATTGAAGCAGCGCTTGACCAGTGTTTGCTGACGAAGGAAGAGATGAAGCAGGATTGGAACAGCCTTTTCGATCCGTTTCCGCAGTCGCAGCAGGAAGCTTGCGCCATAAATTAAGGAGACAGGCCGTTGAAAAGTATGTTATAAAAGGAGGTGAGGCTAATGAGAGTTACTGTAACGCTGGCATGCACGGAGACGGGTGACCGCAACTACACGACCTCCAAAAATAAACGTACGACACCGGAGCGGCTGGAGCTGCGCAAATACAGTCCCGCCTTGGGGCGGGTGACTGTGCACCGGGAAACGAGGTAGGAAAGGAGGCTTCCAGAGGATGGCAACTTGGAACCTGACGCATACGCGCCATCATCTGCTTCTATGCAACGGAGGCAGCTGTAAACGCAGCGGCGCGGAAGAGGTAACGCTCGCCATCCGTGAGGAGCTTGCGAGGCGCGAAGCGGATTCTTTCGTCCATACGACGAAGACGATGTGCAACGGCAGATGCGAGGATGCATGCAATGTGGTCGTCTATCCCGATGGCAACTGGTATAACGGCATGACCCCAGAGCTTGGCCGCGAGCTCGTTCGCGGACTGCTTGACGGCAATCGAATGCCGCTGCCGGAACGAATCTCGTATAACTACGAAGCGGATTGCTTCGCAGCGACGGGCAGTGCGGCGGAAGGCATTAGCAAGCCGGTTGTGAAGAAAGTGGAAAGAGCTTAGCGCCGAATTTGTTGCGCTAGATCTATTGTTTTATTTTTGACCAAGAGGAAGGGCTCTATGTAGAGCTCTTCCTCTTGGTTTTAATGTTGAGATGCAGCTATTTAATAAATATGATACTGAAAAAAGAACGCTTTTTTATTGGAGCAAGCGACACTCTGGGCATTTGCAGGAAGGACAGTCTTACAGTCAGCTAAAACGTTGTGTGACTATCAATATTCTGAACTATTCGTAAGCAGTCCCCATTGAGAAGGGGGGTTAATGAACTGGCTGTTGTTCCTGATTGAAAGCTCCGTTATAGCTGAAGCATCTGGATTGACGGAAGAGGAGATCCTAGCAATAAAACCATTGGAATAAGCAAAATACAGAAGAGCTGCCCCCCTCAAGGTGCGGCTCTTCTGTATTTTGTTTATTTTCAAACCAACGTTGCCAACTGCTGCGCAAGACGCTCAAGCGTCGATTTCGCGCCTTCGATAGCTCCATATTCTTTGCCCACTTTCTCTAATTCCTCCGCAGATTTGAACAGTGAGCGCATGGTCAGCTCGGTCTCGCCATCTTGTTCCGCAAACGTAACCGTTACCCGAAAGTGCTCGGCATCCTCATGATCGCCATGGGAGTAAACGAGCCGCTCGGGGCTTACAACCTCAAGGTATGAAATTTTATTATTGGTCACGGTAAGCTCCGGTCCATTGACCGCTGTAGTAGTGCTGCCGGCTGAATGGTTTTGCGACATTAGAAATTCCTCCGTTATTGATAAAATGGTATTTTTTGGGAGGGTATAGGGCTGCAATCGAACAAGCGGTAGAAATTTGTCGAAAAAGTGTCGGACTGATTAATAAGTCTCATGCTTTTACCGATATAGTTACTAAACAATAATCATTTTTCAAAAAAGGGGATAGCTCATGGCTTTAAAAAACTCACGTTTTATTCGCGCCCTACTCACATTCTGTTCCCTCCGTCAGACAGCCGGGCGAATTGTACTATCTACACTGCTTATCGTCATTGTCTGTGTTTCGGTACTGTCGTTTACGTTTTATACTCCCACCTCTAATGAGGTCAGGAGCCAATCGGAGAAGCAAATGGAGTTGAATACGAGGCTGCTGGCCAAGGAAGTTGACAGCAGAATGAAAGAGAAGCAGACCATCATTAAAATGCTTGCGGAGCAAGGAGCGGAGCTGGGCGATGACAAACAGAAGCATATGGACTTGATTGCCAAGTCACAGAAGCTGCATCCTGAATTCACAACGATTTTGTATTCGGCTGATACGACGGGGAAGCTTGCAATAGACTCGACCGGCAAGGAATATGACTTATCTGAGCGTCCCTATGTAAAAGAGATACAGGCAGGACGCGCTTACGTCTCTGACCCGATTATTTCTAAAGTAGATAATCAGCTTGGCGTTGCTATTGGAGCTCCTATAATGAAGGATGGCCAGCCCGTTGGCTTTTATACAGCAGGATATCCGATTAGTGAGGTAGT
Organism: Paenibacillus sp. J31R34; assembly: GCF_059383715.1. Classification (NCBI taxonomy): domain Bacteria; kingdom Bacillati; phylum Bacillota; class Bacilli; order Caryophanales; family Paenibacillaceae; genus Paenibacillus; species Paenibacillus sp. J31R34. The sequence continues at coordinate 151,531 of NZ_JBXENU010000002.1, read as the reverse complement.
CGATAACATTGCCCGTTTTGAGCAAGGCGAGACGGGAAGAGCGCTTATGACGACTGCGGATGGAACATTTATTTATTTTCCGGATGAGTCTTTTATTTTAAACAATAAGATTGCCGATTTGAACAACCCTGTACTGGATGAAGGATTCGCTGATGCTCTTCAGGGTAATTACAAGGCCATTCATTTCCATGAATCAGGGGTCGACCAGTTATCCTATTTAACCAAAACGGATCTCAACTGGATCGTTGTCACCTATGTGCATGAAAGCGAGTTTTTAAAATCGGTTAATGATTTGCTGAAGCTCATAATAATCGTAGGGCTGATCATTATTGTGGGGGCGCTGCTGCTCAGCATTTTGATAGCGCTCAGAATTGTGCATCCTATCCGTCAATTGACACACGGAATTGATCTGCTGGCACAAGGCGATCTCACGTATCGCATTCCGACCAAAGGCAAAAACGATATTAGCGTGGCTCTTCATTCTTTTAATGCAGCAGGAGATCAAATGCATCAATTAATGAAGGGCGTTGCAGGCTTATCCGAGCAATTGACGGAGTCTGCGAAGCAGCTTGCGGCAGGTGCTGATCAAGGTGCTCATGCAGCGCAGAGCATTTCCGAGGCTATTATGGTCGTGGCCGAAAGCTCGGAGCGGCAAACGTCCAGCGTACAAGATGGCAGCGATGCAGCGGAAAATATTGCTGTGCAAATTAACGGTGTTGCTGCACATAGCTCAGATGTATCAGCCATTGCCTCTGAGGCCTCTACCCTGGCAACAGATGGCTCAGCCGCTATGAATCAGCTTGGTGGAAAAATGGATGAGATGGAGCTCGGCATTCGGGAGTTGTCTGGCACGATTCAAGATCTTAGCGGCTTGTCCGCCAAAATTGGCGAGGTTGTGGGCAGCATCAGCAACATCGCTCGCCAGACGAATATTCTCTCCTTGAATGCGGCGATTGAAGCGTCGCGCTCTGGTGAAGCTGGGCGAGGTTTTGCTGTCGTTGCTGATGAAATTCGGAAGCTGGCTGGGCAGTCGATGGCATCCGCAGAGCAAATTGCCGGCTTCATTGGCAGCATTCAGCTTGAGATTAAGCGGACCCTTCACGCGTCTGAACAGACAGTTGAGCAAGCAGCCCAAGGCAAACAAGCCGGAGAAGCGGCGAATGAGCTATTTACGCACATTCGCTCATCTGTGGAACAGGTTGCAGACAGCATTCGAAGTGTTTCGACCGCAGCTGAGGAAATCGTCTCTGGCACAGGTAGCTTGGTTGACGCCATTCGTCATATTGCCGATTCCGCCAGCGAAACCGCTGCTGAATCTGAAAATGTCTCAGCTGCCGCGCAGCAGCAAATGGCATCAATGGAGGAAGTTGCTTCCTCCTCGGCGGAGCTCGCTAACATGGCAGAGAAGCTTCGCACGCAAATTGATCAATTTAAGCTATAGCAGGTTGATCGGTAAAAGGTAAAAGATAATAGGTAAAACGACAAAAACCGTTTCTTTGTTAAAGGCAAGCTTAGCCTGCCATTAACGAAAGGAACGGTTTTTGTTGATGGAGCAAGTAGATCGGTATAACTTTCGAGCTCTCAATGCCTGCGAGTTTTGCTAAGAGTACGCGGCTCAGGCAACTCACTCTTTTTTCAAGGACTGAGTTTCCGCTATTTAGGCTTTTAAACTGAATTTAGACCGTAAGCGGACAGGAAAGCCGCTATTGCCCTCATTATTTCGTCAAATTGATCATCTGCAGCACATTAACGTCTCCTGAGTCCGCAGCCTGTGCCATAACCCGTGATTTTGTCTAAATAGCTGCTGCTGTGTCCACCAAATCTATTTAAGTGCGACTGTTTGCGGATGGGCAGCTTCAATCCACGCACTCCATACGGAGTGCGACTATACCTCAGGTGCAGGCAGCTAAAGCTCTGATGCTTCAATCCACGCACTCCATACGGAGTGCGACGACCGAGGTCGCGCCAGACAGGTGACTTTGCTCCAAGGCTTCAATCCACGCACTCCATACGGAGTGCGACATATGAAGTTAATTTCTATATGGTAGCAAAGGCGCTTCAATCCACGCACTCCATACGGAGTGCGACAACTGCAAGTAAAACGCCTGCTACAACAACTGGTGGCTTCAATCCACGCACTCCATACGGAGTGCGACGACGCCTGCGATCTGCTCGGATGATCCCTCTAGTGCTTCAATCCACGCACTCCATACGGAGTGCGACATGGATCAGTGTAACGGAAGTGATCTGCTCTATCTGCTTCAATCCACGCACTCCATACGGAGTGCGACGGAAACTTTTCCTGACCACACATTCGAGGGGAGATTGCTTCAATCCACGCACTCCATACGGAGTGCGACGCGGTTTTGTTCAAAAAGCAGCCCTCTGTACTAGCTTCAATCCACGCACTCCATACGGAGTGCGACGCGGCATATATCGTATCAAGCCTGCCGTTTCCGTGGCGCTTCAATCCACGCACTCCATACGGAGTGCGACAGCGAAAATGCCCATGAATGATGCCGGGCAGGCATTCGTCCGGTACATTTTCAAAAAAAGTAATGCTAAAAAAGTCTGAAGCAAATATTGACTTATACCCATTCTCATGAAAATGGGGCGTGTTCGACAAAATTCGAGGTGCGAATCGCCCAGGGATTTCATGGGAGCTTCACATTCGCACCAGTCTTTTGTATATTTCCTTTACCTACTTCACTTACATTATTTCTCTCATCGTAAGGGATGGCAGAAAACAATACAACCCCAAATTAATCATGAAATCCACCGCACATACCGCTGATCCTGCCGATACTATAGCTCACCCCAATCGTTCCCCACAAACCGTACCACATTCCAAAAAAAATAAAGCGTCCCCGAAGGAACGCTTCATCTCCATCTTCATCCGGCACGCAAGCGCCGACGATGAACTTTTTTACCTCTATGTGTTACAAGCCATTCGCTTCTCCATTAACCGAAATGCCCAGACGGTTGAAAATCTTGGTATGGGCGTTTGGCAGGGAGCTGTCCTGCGGCAATTTGCCATTGTTCAAAGTGACGAGCATGGCCGAAAGCTCATTAAACCAAGCTTCATCGTTCGTCGCAAGCGCCAGGTCGATCAGCTGCGTCAACTGCTGCACCGTATACAGCGGTGACGAACGCAGTGAATTAACCTGTGAAGCCGCAAGCGTAATCGTTCTACCGATGGCAAGCTCGTTGTCGCATGCCGTTACATATAGCCGTACCGTGCCGTGGGAAGCATCAACGCTTTCTACAAAGCCGAGCATTAGCTCGCCATTTCCAGTCGTTCCGTTCATCCAGTCGCCCGGTTTAATTATCATCTCATTAATCATTCCAGTCACCACCTGTCGTTTAATGGAACCTGCAATTATGCCTGCTTGTTTCAAAATCCATTACAATTTAACAATGATAATACTGTAATTATAATTTATACAGTTACAGCTGTCAATCGTTGCTCTCTGTTTGCCCGCTGATGAGCTGAGAGCGGTATTGCTTGGGCGCAACCCCCATATTTTTCTTAAACGCTTTGGAAAAAGAAAAGAGGTCGGGGAAGCCGATGGAGCTGGCGATTTCCGATAACGTATAGCTGGTTTGCGCCAGAAGCCGCGTGGCTTCTCCCATTTTTAACTGCTGGATGTATTGGACCGGTGTTATGCCGTATGCTTTGCTGAATTGTTTAGTGAAATGCGTGCGATTTACCCCGACGTAGCTTGAGACGCTCTCTACGGTAATGCCCTCCGCATAATGAATCTCCATATACTCCAGCCCCTTTTGCAGCCAGCCAATACTGCGATGGTCGCGGGGAACTGCAGCAGGAGCGGCGGATGAAACAAGCTCATCCCATATACGGTGAAAAAGGCTCAGCCGTGCCAGATCGGTATTTGGAGAACCGGAGTGGCTGACGAGCTGCAAAAGCTGCTGCATAAACTCGGCAGCCTGTGGTGTCAGTGCGCCGGGTGCATGAGGCGTTTGCGGGCCAAGCCCGAGCCGAGCCAATAGCTGAAGCGCTTTCTTGCCGTCAAAGGCAAAAAAGATTTTGTGCAGCGGCTCCTCCGCCAAGGTGAAATATTCATGGGTAACCTGTGGGAACAGGCAGAACAGATCATTTGGCCGCAGCGTGTAAGCCATGCTGCCCTGAAGGAACGTTCCTTGCCCCTCCAGCACGCCTAGCAAATAATAGTAAGGCGCCACGCGTGGGCCGATATGATAATTCGGCTTGGCGATATTCGTCCCGACCCGAATCGACCATGCAGCTCCCGATTTCTCGAAAGCAGAAGGCGTGAAATGATAGATTTCCAGCCATTCATGATGGTCCTCGCGCATATTCGGTCTCATCATTAATACCCCCTTTTTTCCATGTTTAAACGTGCTTGTCCTACAATCTATTATTCTAGTTTTACTTAACTAGTGCTGTGAAAATAGATAACCTTCCTCAGTATAGCAAATGATTCGACGTCACAAAATGACAAGTTTAATACGCCGCGAAATGACATTGACCCGCTAACGGTTGATTGTTATGATGCAAATACAACTATTCCTACTAAACTTGTTGGTTATTGACCGGACAGCCGGATGTACCATAAGCATCTGCCAGACGAACTGGAGATACGGGCTGCTCACGGCTTCAGCGACATACCCGTAAAGGAGAACAAAATGGTGAGTAATCTTAATGATCATAAAGAGATAGAATTTGGCTGGTTTCTGCCTACGGCGGGAGACGGCAGCTACGTAGGCGTAGCATCGGAGAGGGAACCAACGCTGGAGTATTTGATTAATGTGGCTCAAACGGCTGAAAAAGCAGGTCTCGGCTTCGTACTGATCCCGACGGGCGGTCCATGCTTGGACGCCTGGGTTGTCGGCTCGGCTATTATGAGTCATACGACGACGCTTCGCCCGCTGGTAGCGGTGCGTCCTGGCCTCGTGACTCCAGTGCTGTCGGCCCGGATGGGAGCGGCGCTCGATCAATTATCCGGCGGACGCGCGATGATTAACGTCGTAACGGGAAGCTCAGTGCAGGATTTGGAGGAGCTGGGCGATCCGCTTGCCCATGCGCATGATGAACGCTACGAGCGCGCCAGTGAATATTTGGCCGTCATGCAGCAGGCGTGGACGCAATCGGATGGCATTAAAGCGTCTGAATTCGTCGGCAGCGAAGGGGCTAGGGAGAAGCAGTTGAATCAGCAGCAGCCCTTCAGCGGAAAATATTATCAGTTCAGCCGTGCGGTAACGACGCCGCTTACGGTACAGAAGCCGCATCCGCCGTTTTACCTCGGCGGCAGCTCCCCATCAGCGAAGCGCGTAGCGGTTGAATTCGCTGAAACGTATTTAATGTGGGGAGAGCCGCATGACTGGATTCGCGAGCAGATCGAGGATTTTGAAACCGTCCGTGCCCAGTACCGCGAGGAGACGGGAATTGATCGTCCGGTCCGCTTCGGGCTGCGGGCGCAAGTATTGGTGCGCGATACAGAGGAAGAGGCATGGGCTGCGGCATGGGAGCTTATTAGCAAGGTGTCGCCTGAAGCGATTGAGCAGGCGCAAAAAGCTTTTGCCAAGACAGATGCCACGAACCAGCGCCGGCAGAACGAGCTGCGCGAGCAGTTCAAGGATGAGCGATTTGTCGTAGGTCCGAACCTGTGGGCAGGCCTGTCGCTAGTCCGTTCGGGCGGAGCAATTCTGATTGTGGGCACAGCCGACCAAGTATCGGAGCGATTAATTGAATACGCCGAGCTAGGCATATCCTCATTCATATTGTCGGGCTACCCTCATCTGGAGGAGGCGGAAAGCTTCGGCAAAGAAGCATTGCCGCTGTTTCATCAGAAATGGGCGAGCAGACGCGAAGTAAAGGCGTAAATTTTTATAGTAGATGACAGGAGGGTTTTTAAATTCATGATCAATAAAAAATATTCCTTTTCCGCAGCCGTATTGCTGCTGCTTACGCTCATCTTGGCAGCTTGCGGCGGCAATGGCGGCGAAGCCGAGACCAGCAATGCCGCATCCGGCGGGAACAGCGGAGCGGGCAAGTCCGTAGAGATCAGCTTTATCCATTGGCAGGGTGATGTGCCGATCTGGAACGAGATTATTAAAGATTTTGAGCAGGAAAATCCAGGCATTAAAGTATCCATGCAGACGTTCCCGTCTGAGCAATATCAGACGACAGCGCAGGTTAAACTGCTGGACGGCTCTGTAGGCGACGTGTTCGCGTCCTTCCCGGGCGCGCAGTTCGAATCGATTGCCAAAGCAGGCTTGTACACCGATTTAACGAATGAAGCATTCGTCCAAGCATTCGTGCCGGAGCTGATTAAATCCGGGGCGAAGGATGGCAAGCAATATGCGCTGCCATATTCTCTCGTGTACAACATTCCGGTTTACAACGTTGGCCTGTTTGAGCAATACAACATTTCCCCGCCGAAGGACTGGGCCAGCTTCCTTGCCGCAAGCGAAACGCTTAAGAGCAAGGGCATTATTCCCATCGCCTTCCCGGGCGCCGATATTGGGCCAGGCCAATTCATGAACCCGATGATGATGAACAATGCGCCGGATGAAGAGGTGTTCCAGAAGCTTGAGAAGGGCGAAACCAAGCTTACGGATGAATGGTGGACCACAACACTGTCGCAGTTCAAAGAACTGAACGACAAAGGTTATTTCCAGCCTGATTCGCTAGGTACGAATACGGATGCAGCGATTGCTCTCTTTTCACAAGGAAAAGCGGCGATGCTGGCAACGGGCTCATACTCCATTGCAGCCGTATTAAAGGCTAACCCTGAGCTGAAGCTGGATTTGCTCGCTCCAATTACCGTGCCTGCGGATCAAGCGATTTATGAGGGCATTCATACGACGACGTTCATGCTTGGCGTTAACAGCAAGTCGAAGCATCCGGAGGAAGCCAAAGCATTCATCTCCTATTTGAGCAAAAAAGAAGTAGCGGGCAAGGTTGCGAATGCGGCGAACCAGAACATTCCGGTTAAGGATATCGACTATACAAGTCCTGCGCTGCAGGTCATCAGCGGCTGGGCCGATAAGAAAACGCGCTTCCAGCCTCGTTATCTCATTACAAATATTGAAATTCAGAAGGCGGTTACCGGCTCCATTCAAGCGGTCATTGCCGGCGATTCAGCGGAAGGGGCTGCCAGCAGCGCGCAAGCGATTGTGGACCAGCAGCTGAAGCCATAGTCTGATGGCTGTGCGGAAGACGATATACTTCTTTTTTGTGCCGGGGCTGCTGCTCTATGCTGTCTTCTTCCTCTATCCGACACTGTCCGGCTTCTACAATTCCTTCACGGATTGGGACGGCATGTCGGACACGTCAAGCTTCGTCGGTCTGGATAATTACAAGACGGTAGCAGACAGCATTATTTTCAAAAAAGCGAGTGGCAACAACCTGCGGTTTATGCTGTCGGTTGTGGTCGTACAGACGCTCGTATCCCTCATTGTAGCACTGCTGCTGACAAAAAATAAAAAAACGACGGTTGCGCTGCGGGCGCTGTATTTCTTCCCGACGATATTATCGTCTGCCGCTGTCGGATTTATCGCTGCTTATGTTTACGACCCGAATCTGGGGCTGCTCAATGAGCTGCTTCGGATGCTCGGATTGTCAGCGCTTGCGAATAATTGGCTTGGCAATCCGTCGCTTGCGATCTATTCCATTGCTGCTGTTCAGGCTTGGGCGCATATTGGGCAGATGGCGATTTTATTTATCGCTGGCTTGCATGCGATTCCGGAGGAGCTGTATGAGGCGGCAAAGCTGGACGGAGGCGGCAGATGGGCTATTTTTCGCCGGATCACTTGGCCCCTGCTTGCGCCAGCGGCGACGATTGTTGTTGCTTATACGACGATTCAGTCCTTTAAGGCGTTTGATCTGATCTTCGTCACAACGCGTGGCGGTCCGAATTATGCGACGGAAATTTTGTCCACGTACATTTATTCGGCGGCGTTCCAGAACTATAAGTTTGGCCAAGCGTCCGCGGCATCGATTTATTTCCTATTTATTATTGCCTTCATTACGTTTCTGCAATTCAGAGCGCTGCGGGCGAATCGCGTCTCCTATTAGGCCGTATTTTCAAGCTGTCTCTACGCACTGCGAAGAAGGCGGCTTGAAGATAGGACCTTAACTTGAAATATAAGCATTTATAAGTTTTACACCTATAAATCAATCGGCTTATATTTCTCGGACTGAAACGAGCCGCGCCGCCAAAGGACGGAGGGCAGCCGTTTCACCTTGCGTAATGATCAGAAAGGAGGCATGGATGCATGCTGTTACGAATAGCAGGGCGCATGTTTCTGCTTGTCTTCGCCATTATTATTTTGCTGCCGCTCCTTTTCCTGATTGTGACGACGATCAAAGACCAGCAGCAGTTTTATGCGAGTCCGCTCGGTATTCCAAGCTCGTTCACCCTGCAAAACTACAGCCATCTATTTGACAGCCAGCCGATGCTGTCTTATTTCAGCAATAGCATAACGGTGTCTTTCAGCACGGTTGTTCTGGAGCTCATCGTGTCGAGCATGATAGCATATGGCATCTACCGGGTTGCTAATAGGCTAGGACTTATCCTTTATGGCATCTTTCTTATGGGGCTGATGGTTCCAGCGCAGGTGAACATGATTCCGATCTATTCCTTTATGCGCGATTTAGGGCTGATGAACAGCCGGTTTGGCCTCATATTGGTAACCGTTTCGATGCTGCTGCCGGTAGCGGTATTTATGCTGACGGGCTTTATGCGGGCGTTGCCGAAGGAAATGTTCGAGGCAGGCAGCATGGATGGCGCGGGGGAGTGGCGGCTTTACAGCCAAATTGCACTGCCGCTGTCAGCGCCGTCGCTTGCGGCAACGGCTATTTTTCTGCTCGTGAGCGTCTGGAATGATCTGCTGTTCCCGATGCTGCTGCTGACGGATAAGGCAAAAATGACCTTGCCCTTAGCGCTTTTGCAATTCCAGGGCGAATATTCGACCAATTATCCGGGGCTGCTGACCGGAGTAGTATTGATCTCGCTGCCAATGCTGATTTTATTTTTACTGCTGCAACGGTATTTTATTTCCGGCATGGCTGCCGGAGCATTGAAGGGATAGAGGGAGCGCACGCCGCGAGGGTGCAGCTCCTTTTTGTTCTTTATACATGAGCTGGTAACAAGTTTTATGCTTGTTAGCGGCTTTTTTTGTGCAAAATTAAAGTATGCCAATCATGCTCGGCTGATTTTTAAATATTCCTTTACGGGAATATTCCTTTAATGGTATATTCAATTCAGGGAAACGAAAGCACCTTCATAGCGCTGACTTCCCTTTGATTTTAACAGCGCTATTAAAGGACGCGGTTTTATGGATGCTACGACATTCGGCGCATTATCCGACCCGACACGTCTACGGATCATAGAGCTGCTCGTGGACGGTTCATTGACGGTCGGAGAAATTGCGGATCGTCTTCACATTCGCCAGCCTCAAGCTTCCAAGCACTTGCGTATTTTGCTGGAAGGAGGGCTCGTCGAGGTGCAGGCAGCAGCCAATCGCCGTTATTACAAGCTTCGGGTGGAGCCGCTCCAAGAGATGGACAGCTGGCTGGAAACGTATCGCAGCCTATGGAGCGAGCGGTTCGACAAATTGGATATTTACTTGCAGCAGTTGAAGAAGCGGGAACACAAAACAAACGAACATTCGGGAGGCAATCACAATGACGAACAAATTAAGCTTTAAGGTTGAAGGACAGGTACTTACGATGGAGCGGATTTTTGATGCACCACATACACTTGTGTTTGAAGCGCATTCGACGGCAGAGCATTTGAAGCATTGGTGGGGACCGAACGGCTGGATTTTATCAGCTTGCACAGTAGATTTCCGCCCAGACGGCGTATGGCATTACTGCATGAAATGCGTAGACGAGAACCAAGGGGACTTTTACGGTTTTGAATCATGGGGCAAGGGCGTATATAAGGAAATTGTAACGAATGAAAAAATAGCCTATGTCGACTATTTCTCCGATGCCGAGGGCAATGAATCCGCGGACATGCCGTCTGGTGACATTACCATGACGTTCGAAGCGACGGAGGATGGCAAAACCAAGTTCGTGAGCGTGACCCGCTACCCAACCGAGGAAGCACTCAAAACGGTTGTCGAAATGGGAATGGAGCAGGGCATTAGCGAAACGTCAGATCGCCTAGTCGCATACTTGGAACAGCTGAAATAAAAGTAACGTCATTATGGCTTGGAAAAATAAAGCGAGTCAGCAAGCTGCCCGCTGCCTTTCAGACTGCTGTTCAACTATAAAAGAAAACAAGCGCTGCCGTTCAAGCAGCGCTTGTTTTTTTTAAATATAGGAAGCTTGCAGCGTTTCCAGTCCGTTCATGTAGGGTCGCAGCGCTGCTGGAATATAGATCGATCCGTCTTCCAGCTGATGATTTTCCAGCAGCGGGATAAGAATGCGCGGCGTTGCGACGGCCGTATTGTTAAGCGTATGGCAGTAGCGTAGCTTGCCCTCTGCATCGCGATAGCGAATATTCGAGCGCCGCGCCTGAAAATCATGCACATTCGACGACGAATGGGTCTCGCCATATGCTTGCCTGCTTGGCATCCACGTTTCAATGTCGAACTGCTTAACATTTTTTTGCGACATATCGCCGGTACATACCGCAACAACCCGATAGGGTAGCTCCAGTAATTGCAGCAGTTGTTCCGCATTCGCTGTTATTTCGTGGAGCAGCGCCTCCGAACGGTCAGGATCGGCCTCGCAAAGCACGACCTGCTCAACCTTGGCAAATTGATGCACGCGATAGAGGCCGCGCACATCACGTCCGGCCGAGCCGACCTCGCTGCGGAAGCAGGCGGTTGCTGCGGTAAGCCGAATCGGCTCGGCAACATCGACGATTTCATTATCGTAATAGGCGACTAGCGGCACTTCCGACGTCCCGATCAGCCAGCGATTTTCGCCGTCAATTCGGTAAGCCGAATCTGTGCCCGCGGGGAAATAACCCGTATTGTACATCGCTTCCTCTCTCACCATCAGAGGCACATCAAGCAGCGTAAATCCGCGCTCCAGCAAATAGTCGAGCGCGAGCTGCTGTACGGCGCGCTGCAGCAGGGCACCTGCGCCTTTCAAATAGTAGCTGCGCGAGCCTGCTGTCCGAACACCGCGACTCATATCGATCATGCCGTGCAGCTCGCCGAGCTCCACATGATCCCGCAGCGTAAAAGCGGGAGCTGGTAGGCTGCCTATTCGGCGCACTTCCACATTGTCCGCATCCGACTTGCCAATGGGCGTATCAGGCGAAGGCGGATTTGGCACCTCCAGCATGAGCTTGCGGAAATGCTGCTCAGCTTCAAGCAGCTGCTCCTCGCAAGGCTTTAGCAGCTCATTAATTTTCGCTACCGCTTGCTTCAATTGCTCGGCCTGCTCGGTTTCTTTTTCCTGCTCTATCCCTTGCGCTACCCCTTGCTTTTCCCGCCTCGCATTTGCGCTCTGCATCAGCTTCGCAATGCGCTGCGAATGCGCATTGCGCTCCTGCCTAAGTTCGTCCGCCTGCTGCTGCAGCTTGCGTCTGCGAGTATCCGCTTCAAGCAGCTGCTGGACGTTAAAATCCAGCCCCTTATGCTCCGCCGCTTGCTGCACCAGCTCTTTGTTTTCGCGAATCCATTTCATGTCCAGCATGTTACCGCGCTCCTTCACCGTTTAAATAAAAACGCAAAAACGCTCCTCATCCTTTTGGGACGAGGAGCGTTAAACTCGCGGTGCCACCCAACTTGACCGGACGGCAGTGCCGAACGATCCGCTTTGGTTCCGCGATAACGGGCGGGCCCGGTTAACTTAGGAGAAGCGCTATGCATCTCTCTTGACGAGAACGCCTCGGAGTTGGATTCTCGTCATCAGCAAGTCGTTGTAATGAAATTAGATGTATTATAGCGCGCGCTGCGGATGAAAGCAAGATTGATTTATTTCATTTTAAATTATTTCAACCAAGCATCAACCAGCTCGGCGTTGCCTTCAACCCAAGCCTTGGCCGCTGCTTCCGGCGTTTCGCCGCCTTGAATAGCAACCATGACCTTCGCCATATCATCCGGCGTCCAGTTGAACTTGTCGAGGAAAGCGTAAGCTTCCGCTTTATCCTCTTTCAGCCCTTTGCGCACAATCGTATGAATTTGCTCCGCTCCGCCGTATACATTTTTCGGATCATCCAAATATTTCAGATCCATCTTGGCGAACATCCAGTGTGGTGTCCAGCCTGTAACAACGATCGGCTCTTTATTGTCATACGCCTTCTGAAGCTCCTGCGACATCGCAGCGGACGAGCTTTCAAGCAGCGTCCATTTGTCGCGCAGACCGTATTCATCCATCGCTTTCTCCGACGCGATCATAAGTCCGGCACCGGGCTCAATGCCGATAATTTTGTAGTCGAGCTCGGGACCCGTTGTATCATTCAAGTCCTCGATGCTCTTGATGTCCATATAAGAGGGAACGACAAGTCCGGTTTTGGTACCTTCAAGATTAGCGCCTAGATCCTCATATTGCCCTTTATATTTGTCAGCGTAAGAGGCATGCGTGCTTGGAAGCCAAGCGGCAACGATTCCGTCTGCGCTTCCGTCGGAAATGCCAGCCCACATCGGTCCAGCATCTACTTGCAGCATTTCAACCTTATAGCCCAGCTTCTGCTCCAATACTTCCTTTACGACATAGGTGCTGGCAATTTCTGAATCCCAAGCGACATAAGCCAGGGTAATGTCTTTGCTTCCTCCGGCGGAAGAACAGCCGGCGACTAGAACAGCGAGCATAACGGCAGCAACTAGCATTTTCATTTTTTTCAACAATAACACTCCTTCTGAAAATAGTTCGATTGATCTAACAGCTAATCCGCCTTAAAGGCGGAGAGCACATATAGTGGTTTACGCCTTTTTCGTACGGCGAATCGCATTTTGCGTTAAGCGGTCGAGGATGATCGCCAATATAACGATGGCGATCCCGGCCTCAAAGCCAACGCCGGTGTTGCCCTGCGTCACCGCACGGTATACGTACGAGCCAACGCCCTGAGCGCCAATCATGGATGCGATAACGACCATCGAAAGCGACAGCATAATTGTCTGGTTGATGCCCGCCATAATGCTAGGCAGCGCAATCGGCAATTGCAGCTTGATCAGCTTCTGCGACGGTGTAGAACCGAAGGCATCAGCCGCTTCCGTCAGCTCTTCCGGAACTTGGCGAATGCCAAGATTGGTCATCCGTATCGTTGGTGGAATCGCAAAAATAATTGAAGCGATGACGCCCGGCACGACGCCAAGCGAGAAGAAGGAGACGGCAGGCAGCAAGTATACGAAGGCCGGCATCGTCTGCATGAAGTCGAGAATCGGAGTAACGATATTTTGAATGCTATTTTTACGTGCACACAAAATGCCAACTGGAACACCGACCACGACTGAGATGAGGGCGGAGGTCAGCACGAGCGACAGCGTCTGCATCGTCTGGCTCCAATAGCCGAGATTATCAATAATGAGCAGGCCGACAAACGTAAACAGCGCCATGCGCCATTTGCCGAGAAACCAAGCCGCTGCGGTAAAAAGAATAATGAGCACGATCGCAGGGAAGAAGTCGAGTGCGGTATTTAATCCGCCAACCGTTTCGCCAACGACCACTTTAATAAGCTTGAAAAGCGGACTGAGATGGGTATCAAGCCATGTTTCCAGCGCCCCGATCCAATCTGCTAAAGGGATTTTGGGTATATTCATGCTTTAACACCTGCCTCTATTTCGGTATTGCCTGCGAGTGCGGCAAGCACTGCGCCTTTAATGACGATGCCCTTTAATCGTCCATTTTCACCGATGACAGCAACGGGCAATCTCGCATTGCCCATCAGCTCGAACAGCTCATTGAGCAGCGTATCGGGCGATACGGTTGGAACATCACGCTGGGTCAGCGATTCAAGCGACAGCCCTTCCTTCAAAGCCTTCGCAGCGTCGTCAGCCGTAATGACACCAAGCAGGCGCATTTCCCTGTCCACCATATATAAGCTGGAAATGCTTCTGGCACGCATGAGCTGGAGCGCAACGCGCGGTCCTCTCTCATTCGTAATCGTCTCGGCCTTCGCCATGACATGGGAGGCGGTGAGCACCTTGGATAAATCGACGTCTTCGACGAAACGCTCGACATATTTATTGGCAGGCTGCATCAAAATTTCTTCCGGTGAGCCTATTTGCACGATGCTGCCATCCTTCATTAGGGCAATTTGGTCGCCAATGCGCAGCGCTTCATTCAAATCATGAGTAATGAAGACGATCGTTTTTTTCATCTTCGATTGGAGCTCAAGCAGCTCATCCTGCATATCCTTGCGGATAAGCGGGTCAAGTGCACTGAACGCTTCATCCATCAGCAGCACTTCGGGATCGCTGGCAAGTCCTCTTGCAAGACCTACGCGCTGCTGCATCCCGCCGCTTAGCTGCTCGGGATAACTGTCGCCGTAGCCTTTCAAGCCTACCAGCTCTAAAGATTGAATCGCCATTTCCCGGCGCTTCGACTTGTTGATGCCTTGAACTTCAAGGCCGTATTCGATGTTTTGCAGCACCGTGCGATGCGGGAACAGCGCAAATTTCTGAAACACCATCCCGACATGCTTGCGCCGAAACTGCCTGAGCTGCTCCGCCGTCATCTTGAGCACATCCTTGCCATTAAACAGCACTTGTCCGCCCGTCGGCTCAATTAAGCGATTCAATAAGCGAACGAGCGTCGATTTGCCGCTGCCCGATAAGCCCATAATGACAAATATTTGACCGGCCTCTATCGAAAAATTGGCTTGATTCACGCCGACAGTCAGCTTTGTTTCTTTTAAAATCTTTTCCTTTGACCAGCCTTTATCCAGCAGCGGTATTGCTTTTTTTGGGTCCGCTCCGAAAATCTTGGTCAGCTTTTTAGCTTCTATAATAGCCATGTAGTACCCCCTCCACGATCCTTGGCACAGGAAGCGAGGTGGACGCTTTATCATAACGCTCCTTCACCAAGCTTCGAGTGTTCGTCTGCTTACAAGTGTAGTTGGATAACAATGTAATGGTCAAAAGGCGTGAGCCCTTGTATACTTTGTACAGTTATAACTTTACAAACTTTTCGTACAGAATACTCCTGATAACTCCCTTTTTCATATCAACATGTTTCTTTACATTACCCTAGGCGTTTGATTACAATACATGTTGTAGGATGAATGGGACACGCCACTCCTCAGGAGGAACGACATGGATGAACTTGCAGCATTAACAGAAGAGCAGCAGCAGCTGCTGCTGAAGACGCGAAGGCGCGTCATTGAATCAATCGGCAAAAACATGGATCTGTATGGCATAACGCTGTCCATCGGGCATTTATATGGCAATATGTATTTCAACCGCGAGCCTGTCACGCTGGACGAAATGAGTGCTACGATGGGAATGAGCAAAACGTCAATGAGCACCGGAATGCGGACATTATACGATCTGAAAATGATCAATAAAGTATGGGGCAAAGGCTCACGCAAAGATTTGTATGAAGTGGTGCCGGATTGGCATGAGAACTTCACGGACTTTTTCTCTATTAAATGGAGGAAGGCTGCTGAGCAAAATGTACTTGCCCTAACCCGTTCTCTTAAGGAAATTGAACAGCTGGAGGAAAATTCGGAGCATTCCGAAGCCTTTCTTGATGTGCTCGCAAGCGATAGACAGAAGCTTCAGGAAGCGCTCGCGTATTACAAGTGGCTGGGACGTCTCATTGATGCTTTTGAGTCAGGAGAAATTTATAAGCTGATTCCGAAGGAAGAGTAGACAGCAGAATATCGCACGACCTAACATTCGTATAAAAAACATAGCTTTCGTGCAAGGCCGGTTGAATGCAACCGGTCTTTTCTGCGTCTACCTGCAATACGTAGTGTAAAGAAATGCCTCTATAACCGATATAGTTACTATACGTTCTTATCTACTATAATTTGGAATGGGGGATTTGCAGTGCTTCATGCGCTTCTCGTTCATGACCGCGTAATCGAAAGAGCGATTATTACATCTGGTTTTACGGAACAAAATATACAAATCTCGGCCCAGAGCAGGCTGGAGGATGCTTTGCTCTGGTTCAAGCAAGGCGGCGAGGCGGATCTATGTCTGATTGATGCTTCTCTGACAGAGGATGCTGAAGCCGCGTGCCGCGCGATTCGTGAGGCAAGCGGCAGCAAGGAGCTATACATAATTTTACTGCTGGACATAAAAGCCAGAAAACAACTGGAGCGGCTCTACACAGCTGGGATGAATGATTATTTATTGCGGCCCTTCGCCGCTGTAGAGCTTTCGCAAAAGCTCTGCATGCTCCAGCAGCTGAGAAAATCAGAGGCGGGGCTTGTGGAGACGGAGCTGGCGATGCTGCGCGCGAAGATTAAGCCGCATTTTTTATTTAATGCAATCGGAACCATTATTTTCATCAGCAAGCGGAATGCGGAGGAAGCGAGGGGACTGCTTCGCAGCCTAAGTGAATTTTTGCGGAGCAGCTTTGATTTTGAGAATAAGGCGGAGGCCGTGTCATTCAAGGTTGAGCTTGCACTCGTTAACGCCTATCTGGACTTGGAGAAGGCGAGATTTGGCAGTCGCCTGCAGGTGAATTACGAGCTCAGAGCAACGCAGTTTCAGCTGCCGCCCTTTATTATTCAGACGCTGGTGGAAAATGCGATTCGCCATGGCATTACAGCCAAGCTCATCGGCGGCACAGTTGACATTATTACGCTCAACGTTCCTGGGGGCATTCGCGTCATTATTAAGGATGATGGAGTCGGTATTCCGGAGGAGCAGCTAGAAAGCTTTATGCGCATTAGAAAGCAGCCGCCAGGCAGGCGTTTGCCAAGCGGGCAGCAGCTGCTGCGTCAGGGAATTGGGCTTGCGAATACCAACGAGCGTCTGCTCCGTCATTTTGGATCGGGACTGCATATTAGACGCCGCGAAAGCGGAGGCACGACCGTTACCTTTTTGATACCAGCACAGGGGGGGCACTAAAATGTTGAACGTTGCGGTGGTGGATGATGAGCATTGGGCGCTTGAGGAAATGAAGGAATATTTATCGAACTGTGAAGGAATCGGCTCCATTCAGCTTTATGATGATCCGGTGGAGGGACTTGCGGCTATCAAGCGCGAGCCGCCGGATGTCGTGTTCGTAGACGTTTACATGCCGCAAATTTCTGGTCTTACATTCGCGGAGGAAATGCTCGCTAATTGCCCAGGGACGGCTACCGTATTTGTCACGGCATTCGATAATCATGCGCTCCAGGCTTATGAGCTTAATGTGGAGGATTATATATTGAAGCCAGTAGCGCCGCAGCGGCTTCAGCGAACGGTGGAGCGCGTGCTTCAACGTAGAAACGGGAGGAATAAAATGGTCGCCGAGGCGGTGCAGCAGAAAGACAGAGTCGACGTGCAATGCTTCGGCAAGCTGAACCTTTACGGGACAGCAGGGCCCGTCAAATGGAAGGTGCTGAAAACGAAGGAGCTGTTCGCGTATTTATGGATGAACCGCGAAAGCCGCGTGGAAAAAATTATAGATGATGTTTTCCCTGGAATGGAGGATGCGAAGGCAAGGGCATACATTCATACCTGCGTTTATCAACTTCGCCAGCTGTTGAAGCGTAATGGGCTCGACGGGCGGATTCGAATTAAATCACTGCGGGAGAAGTATATTTTGACTGCCGAGCATATGTCCACCGATATGCTTGAATTTCAACTGCTGGCAAAACGTGCGGTCGATAGGGGCAACGTATTTTTACTCCGCCAGGCGGTGAATTTATATAAAGCGGAAGTGTTGACGGATATACATAGCGTCTGGGTTTATCGGCTGCGAGAGCACTATAGATTAATCGGCTGCTTAGTTTTGGAGCGGCTGATCGAGGAGCTGCTGAATCAGGGAGATATTCTTGTGGCAACGGATTATGCGCTCGAATATTTAAACAAGGAGCCTTACGATGAGGGGGCTTTATGGCTCGTCGTCCGCTGCTATATGAGAGGCGGTAATCGGGTTAAGGCGAGTACTGTATTTAAGCAGTTTTGCAAGCGTACTGCTGGGGAGCTTGGAGCTTGTCCGCATGCCGAGCTAGTGGATCGATATGAGTCGCTCATGCAGGCAACCTAATATCAAAACATAAGAAGCTGCCTTTTGCCTAAGACAAAGGTGGCTTTTTTGCGTTTTTGAAAATATTAGAGAAAGGATAGGATTTACCCATCCATTTTAATTAAATTCGTTAAAATTCACTAAAAATCGACAAAAGATTCAGTTATGATTCAGAGCCGTTTGTTATTGTATAGGAAAAAAGACGCAGCAATCAGCAAATCGGGAGGACGGAAGATGCATCGAATACTCGTGGTAGATGACTCTTCTTTTATGCGGCATTTAATCAAGCGATATATTGAAGAAGATCCGAAGCTTAAAGTCGTAGGAGAAGCGAGAAATGGGGAGGAAGCTATTGCTGAAGCTCTCCGCCTGCGTCCAGATGTCATTACAATGGATGTGGAAATGCCCGGAATGGATGGGCTTACTGCCCTTTCGGAAATTATGCGACGTGTGCCGACCCCCGTTATTATACTCAGCTCCTTCCATAAATTTGGCGGGGAAGAGACCATTATGGCGCTTCAGCGCGGAGCGGTTGATTTTGTCGCCAAGCCGTCGGGAGAATTGTCAGCCGATATTTATAAAGTAAAGTCAGAATTGTGTGAAAAAATAAAAAATGCAGCCGGAGCGCCGATTCAGCGGCTTCTGAAGCTCGCGGGCGTGCCGCAGGCACTGCCTACGCCTCAGCCTCAGCTGAGAAAGACAACCTTGGCCGCATCTATCGTCCGTGAGCTTATAGCTGTAGGCTCCTCTACCGGAGGGCCGCAAGCACTAACCGTGCTGCTCAAAAACTTGCCCGCTGCTTTTGAGCATCCCATCGTCATCGTGCAGCATATGCCGGCGACCTTTACCGCTTCGTTAGCTCAAAGACTGGACGGAGTTAGCGCTGTGAAGGTCGTTGAGGCGAAGGATAAGCAGCAGCTTGTGAATGGAACGGTGTTCATCGCCCCCGGAGACAGCCACATGAATGTGGAGGAGAAGGATGGCAGTTACTTCATTAAGCTTCATCAAAAGCCGCTTGCCGGGCTCCATCGCCCATCGGTGGATGAGCTGTTCCGCTCGGTGGCGGAGCTTAAGCGGCTAAAGCGGCATCTCGTGCTGCTGACAGGTATGGGCAGCGATGGCGCAGAGCAAATGCTTCAAGCTAGGAAGGCGGGGCAAGCAGCGACAACGATAGCGGAAGCGAAGGAAACCTGCATCGTTTACGGCATGCCGAAAGCGGCAGTTGATCGAGGGGCCGTCGATTATGTGCTGCCCATTGAGCAGATTGGCAGAAAGCTGCTGGACGTTACCAGAGGCAAAATATGAAAGGGGGTGAAATCATGCAGGGGGTAGAGCAAATGCAGTATGTGCAGTTTGGCGTAGGGGAAGAAAGCTATGGCATACGTATAGCTGAAGTTCATGAAATTATACGTATGCAGGAAATTACCGAAATACCGAATTGCCAGTTTTATGTGAAGGGAGTCATTAATTTACGCGGCAAAATTATTCCGGTTATTAGCCTGCGAGCGTTATTTTCTCTAGATGAGGATGTGTACTCAAAAGCAACGCGAATCGTCGTTGTTCATCATCAGGAGGAGTCGATCGGCATTATTGTGGATCGGGTGCACAAGGTAACGACGTTTCACGATATTCAGCCACCACCGGAGCGGGTAGGCGGCATCAACGGCGCCTATTTTACAGGAATCGGTCTTACAGAGTCAGAATTGGTCGGCATATTAAAGATCGATGAGGTGCTGCTGCGAGATTAATGCTTCTTGCTTCACATGGCATATTTCAAGCAGCAAGTCAGCTCTCAAGTCAACGCTTATGAGGTGGTGCATATGTTCGATAACTCGGAATTTAGGCAAGTGTTTCTCGAGGAGCTTGAGGAACAGATCATGACGATGGAAGAAGAGATTTTATCTTTGGAAAAGCAAGGCTCTCATTCCGAGGGCATTCAGCGGCTTTTCCGGGCGGCACATACGATTAAAGGCTCTTCTGCGGCAATGGGCTATATGGAGCTCAAGCAGCTGACCCATGAATGGGAGCATCTGCTTGATATGCTGCGTAATGAAGAGCTTGCGATGTCACGGGAATTGACGAATTTATTTTTTCAGTGTCTCGACTTTATTAAGGATTTGCAAAACAGCATTATCCGCGAGGAGCTGCTGCCTGACCCATCGGCGATCATCAAGGAACTGGAGCGCTTCTCGAAAGCAAATGCGGAATCAGCAGCGGCTGCCAAGGAAGCAGCAGGTGTTGCTTTGCCGGAAGAGGCGGAGCAGGTGCTGCGAGAATATATACATAGCGGACAAACCGTATATAGGGTAACCGTCAAGCTCACCGAGGACTGCATGATGAAGCTGGCTCGCATCAGCATTATTGATATTTCCTTGCGGGCGTTTGGCGAGGTGCTGTGGAATGAGCCCAATATGAAGCTGGTGCAGGATGATCAGGACATTCATGCAGTGCGGTGGCTGATTGCCGTTCAAGAGGTGGAGCCGGATGCTCTTGAGCAGGCGGTAGCTGGGCTCATGGATGTGCAGAGCGTAAGGGTGGAGGCCATGCTGCCTTCCCAACCGGAAGCTGAGACAGCCGCAGCTTTAGAGCTGGAGCAGGAGGATGCGGACATGCTGCCGGGTTATGCCGGAAGCGGGGCGGAGGAAGCGGCAGATAAGCCGCAGCAGTCCAAAGCCTTAGTGAAGCAGCAGACGATTCGCGTCAACGTGGAACGGCTGGAAAATGTACTCGATTTGCTCGGAGAGCTGGTCATCGACCAAACCCGCTTGAAGCAGGCCATTCAAACCTTGCATCAAGCGCATGGATATTCGGAGACGATGGATGACCTCGGCGAAATTAGCGATCATCTATCGAGGCTGATTGGCAGCCTGCAGGAAAATGTGCTGAAAGTGCGGATGCTGCCGATTGAGCAGCTCTTCAGCCGCTTCCCGCGGATGGTGCGTGATTTGGCACAAACACTGAACAAAAACGTTGATCTGCAAATGGTTGGCGGCGATACGGAGCTTGACCGCACGCTTATTGAAGAGGTCGGCGATCCGATGATTCATTTGATCCGCAATGCGGTGGACCACGGCATTGAAATGCCGGAGGAGCGGCTGAAGAGCGGCAAGCCCGAGCAGGGAATTGTCCGCATCAGCGCGGCGCATGAGGATAATCAGGTTGTCGTCGTCGTCGAGGATGATGGCGGGGGCATTGATACGAACAAGCTGCGCAAATCCGCCGTCGCTAAAGGGGTCATTACGGAAGAGGAGGCGGCACTGCTCGATGAGCATAAGGCGCTGCGTCTGATTTTTCACCCCGGCTTCTCGACCGCTTCCCAGCTTAGCGATGTATCGGGCAGAGGCGTGGGTATGGATATCGTGCGGACGGATATCGAGCGGCTTGGCGGAATTATTGATATTGATACGACCGTCGGCGTGGGAACGAAGTTCACGATAAGGCTGCCGCTGACGCTTGCCATTACAACCGGCTTGCTCGTCAAGGCGAGCGACCAGACGTTTATTTTGCCCATGAGCGCCGTCGTGGAAATTATTCGAGTCGATACAAGCACACTCAAAATGATTAAAGGCTCACCGGTTATTAAAATTCGCAATCAGATTGTCCCGTTCGTATGGCTGCATGAAATGTTCGGCTATTCACGCACCGAGGGCGGCTCTGAAAAAATCCCGGTCGTGATGATCGGCAGAGCGGAGCAGCGGCTGGCTATTGCGGTCGATCAACTGCTTGGCAATCAAGAGGTCGTTATTAAAACACTGGGCTCCTACGTGGGCAAGGTGGATGGCATTTCAGGAGCAACGATATTGGGCAACGGGCGCATTGCGTTGATTTTGGAAATAGGCGGCCTTATGAAAAAAGCGAGTGGCATCAGCTAGAACACCGTTAGCTAGATCGGTAAGAAAACAAAGCAGCAACAGCAAATATTAGATAGAATAGGGAGGGTATTTGTTATGAATTGGTTCTACAACTTGAAAATCAGCGTCAAATTAATATCCGCATTTCTGATTGTTGCGATTATTTTAGGTGTCGTGGGTCTATTCGGTATTTACAATTTAGGCAAAATGAATGCGTCCCAGGATGATATGTATTTCAATAATTTGATTCCGGTTAAAGAAGCTTATGAGGCTCAGGTCAACTACACCCGCATGCGGGTTCAAATTCGAAGCCTGTATCTGCATGATACGGAGCAGCAGAAGCAGGCAGAGCTTGCTACAATTAGGGAAACGACAGCATTAGTCGAGAAGGCTGTTGAAAAATATAAAGCAACAAATATGAGCGATGATGCTAAAAGGATCATAGAAAGCTATGATTCGGATTGGAAAGCTTATTTGGCCATTTACAACCGGGGTATTGAACTTAATGCCGCTGGCCAAGATGCCTCGTTTAAAAATTTGATCAGCACCGAATTAAAAGCGCAGGGTGATATTATTTTCAATACGCTTGAGGATAGCATCGAGCTCTCGATTCGTGAAGCGGATGCAGCAAACCAGCAAGGGGAGCAAACATACAACAGCGCATTGTTGATTACGATTGTCATTGTGGTGCTGGCGTTTTTACTGAGCGTTATTTTCGGAGTTGTGCTGTCCCGCATGATTTCGAGGCCGCTTAGTCGTATCGTTGTGCTCGCAAGAAATGTGGCGGACGGTGATTTGCGCGAGAAGGCGGATATTCATACGAAGGACGAGGTCGGCAACCTTGCTAATTCCTTTAACCATATGATTGACCGTTTGAACGGAACGGTTAGCGGAATTGTGGAATCCTCGCACAGCGTTGCTGCGGCAGCAGAGCAAATCTCGGCAGCGACCCAGGAAATCGCAGGTGGCAGTACGGCGCAGGCATCGGCGGCACAGACGATTCATGAGCTGTTCAGCGAGCTGACGATGGCGATTCAATCGGTCGCGCAAAGCACGGAGCAGGCTTCGGAGCTGTCCGATTCCGCAATGAAAATTGCTAGAGAAGGCCGTACGATTATCGACAACTCGGTGAAAAGCATGAATGGCGTGCGCGAGCAAATGTCCCAGCTGGAGCAAGATTCCCATCAGGTTGGCGATATTATTGAGGTCATTGAGGATATTGCCGATCAAACGAATTTGCTGGCGCTGAATGCTGCTATTGAAGCGGCACGTGCAGGCGAGCAAGGTCGAGGCTTTGCGGTTGTTGCCGATGAGGTGCGCAAGCTGGCGGAGCGGAGTGGCGAAGCGACGAAGAAAATTACGGTCATCATTCAAGGCATGCAGCAAAATACGAAGCGCAGCGTAAATGCAGTCGAGGAAAGCGCAACGCTGTCGGAGAAAACGGGAGAAGCATTCGAGCGTATTACGAAGATGGTCAACGATACAGGCCACCGCGTATCCGAAATTGCGGCAGCAAGCGAAGAGCAGGCGGCTCAAGCGGCAAACGTATTAGCAACGGTTGAAAATGTTTCCGCCGCTGCTGAGGAATCCGCAGCTAGCAGTGAGGAATCCGCTGCGACTGCACAATCGCTGGCCCAGCTTGCGGATGATCTCCAGCATACGGTGTCGATCTTTAAAACGGCATAATGATTGATGGAACAGGTGCGAATGTGAAGCTCACATAAAAACCCTAGGGGATTCGCACCTCAGAAATTGTAGGAATTTGTCGAATTTGAGTTATTTTAAGAAAAGTCAAGGTTTGATCTAGATTTTTTTAGTATTATATTTATTGAAAAATGAGGTGATTGATGCCATGATGGGATCAATCACTTGTTTTTTCGCTGTCGCACTCCGTATGGAGTGCGTGGATTGAAACCTGTATACATAATTTTTTTGGCCAACAATCCGGAAGGTCGCACTCCGTATGGAGTGCGTGGATTGAAACCTCCTGATGTTAGCGACGATGGTAGCTGATACTGTCGCACTCCGTATGGAGTGCGTGGATTGAAACCATGCGTAATTGCCAGGGAAGAATGAACGCAGGTGTCGCACTCCGTATGGAGTGCGTGGATTGAAACTTCTCAAAATTTGGTTAGTCTGGACAACTACCATGTCGCACTCCGTATGGAGTGCGTGGATTGAAACATTGTGGGCTACACCGAATGCATCGGACAATCGGGTCGCACTCCGTATGGAGTGCGTGGATTGAAACCTCCTCCTAGTACCCGTTAGCCTGACGCTCATGGTCGCACTCCGTATGGAGTGCGTGGATTGAAACAAAGCCCGCTACGAACGAACGCGCTTCCTGCAAAATGTCGCACTCCGTATGGAGTGCGTGGATTGAAACTTAGTCGTCAGCGCTGATCCGTTGATTTTCCATCGTCGCACTCCGTATGGAGTGCGTGGATTGAAACTCTACTTTTTATCGAGGAGGCGAGATAGGGAAGGTCGCACTCCGTATGGAGTGCGTGGATTGAAACGACGTAGTAGCTCCGCTTTCTTTTGTCGCCACAGTCGCACTCCGTGTGGAGTGCGTGGATTGAAACTAAAAAGTTACTGTCTTCCTCAGCGGCCGTATAAGTCGCACTCCGTGTGGAGTGCGTGGATTGAAACATTTTTTTGATAATCTGTAGCAGTAACGCAATTGGTCGCACTCCGTGTGGAGTGCGTGGATTGAAACGGTCTGAGCACGGGGCAATACAGAGCTGGGCAGAGGTCGCACTCCGTGTGGAGTGCGTGGATTGAAACGGTCGGCGTGTACCACAGACCGGAGCCAGAACGTGGTCGCACTCCGTGTGGAGTGCGTGGATTGAAACGTCTTAAGCATCCTCTGTCGTCATCGGCAATATGTCGCACTCCGTGTGGAGTGCGTGGATTGAAACTCCAACAAACCAACGGGGTCTGATGGACGCAATAAGTCGCACTCCGTGTGGAGTGCGTGGATTGAAACGTAGACACTCGCAAAAAGCTAAACGATGTATGGAGTGCGTGGATTGAAACGAACGAAGAAAGGCAAGGTGTCCAAGCGGGCAGAAGTCGCACTCCGTGTGGAGTGCGTGGATTGAAACGCAGCACGTCGCCTGTACCCGGCATCTTTACCGGTCGCACTCCATGTGGAGTGCGTGGATTGAAACAAATCGCATGAGTATCCAGCAGTTAGATTTGTTGTCGCACTCCGTATGGAGTGCGTGGATTGAAACTCTCAAACGCAGGAGGAGTTGGACGCTTACCTCCAGTTGCACTCCGTACAAAGTTAGTGAATTGAAAGCGCAAAATTCATGACTATTTTAATTTGCACATACTTCCAAATTCTTCAATCGAAGCTTTGCAATTCCACCATCCTTGAAAAGAAGAGAGCCTTAACACAAAAAACACCCGAAAATCCGCCAAAACAGCGATTTCGGGTGTTTTTTGTCTTGCCCTTTTACTACTTAATATACACGCTGCCGAATGGCAGCACTTCACGAAGCAATCGCTTGAAAAAGCCGTCGTTTTGCAGCGGATGCTCCAAATCTTTTCCATGCGAGCCGGTCTGAATGAGGACAGGACCGCTGCCGGTTATCTTCCACTGAACGTTCATGTTCTGGCTTGCCAGCTGATTGCCATAGACGGCAAGCTGGATGGTTGCATTCGCGGGATAAGCGACAAGCGAGCTGGTATTTACAAAAAGCGGGCGCTCCTTGTCCAATTGCAGCACTGCTATGTCGCCGCTTGTGATGACGCCAAGCTCGCCGGGGCCGGAGAAGCGCATCCGCACCAGCTCGCGGGTGATCCATACATTTTTCATTTTCTGAATGACGCTTTTGAGCTGCATGCCGTCTGTGAAATAGAGCACGTGGCGGTAGTCGAACAGCAAATCGCTTTCGGGTCCAATCGTGATCGTCTCCAGCGAGCAGCCTGGCGGCAAGCCGATTATAAATTCGGAGGGGCCGCTTAGCACAGCGCGCACCCATTTCTTTTTACGATAAACGCCTGCCAAATTCATAAAACGATCCTCGCGCTGCTGCGGTGCGCCTTGGTAAGCAATAATCGCTCCCGGATGGAGCACATGGAGCTTGTCCGCATCCTGAAGCGTCACCTTCACATGTCCAATCGGCGCGGGGGAGGTTGCCTTCATCGACTACACTCCTCTGCCGGCATGCTTCTGCTTGCGCCAAACGAGATAGCGCCATACGCGCAGGGAAAGAATATAGGCGAAAATCAAACTCATAATGATGAGTGCTGTATTGATGAGCTTTTGCGTAAAGCTGGCTTGCTTCTGCTTGATTTGCTCCATTTCTTGAATAAGCGCGTTGTTCTGTTCCATTAGCTGCTCATTGGTTTTGCGGAACTGCTCGTTCTGCTGCATGAGCTCCTCTTGCCTAGCTGCGTATTGCTCTGCGTTTTGCAGCGACTCGGTGAGCTGCTCCTTCTGTGCATCAAGCTGCTGCTTGGCATCGATATATTGCTGCTCCAGCGCGTCGATTTTTTCGGGGGCCGAGAAAATGCCCTTTATGTTGCTCCACATGCCTGCTTCGGCAACCTGATGCGGAAATAGCAGAAATAGCAAGGACATGAATAATAGAGTAGAAACAAGGAATGGCGCTTTTGGCAACGTTGATCCCTCCTCTGATAATGCGATAGCTTTAGTGTAGCTTCTTTTTTGCCCATTTGCTAGATTGGCTGGACATGTTTATCGAAAGAATGATTTTATTCGACAGCATCTATGCGGGCAGCAAAGCAACCTAAAGAGTTATACGACATTAAATGAGGATTGGTAACGGTAGAAAATAATAGAATTACAATTTTACTAGGATGTGTAACCAAACTTCAATATATCGAAGCTTGGTTTTTTAGGGAAGGAGTTGTCTCCGCGATATAAGTATGCTAAAATACCAATTAACCAAACATCCTATGTTTGATAAATAGATGAAATGAGGACTGACGTATGCTTCAGAAAACAAATCGGCTGACGCTGGTCGAGCAAGTCGCATTGCAAATGGAAGGACAGATCGAATCCGGTAAGTGGGCTGTCGGGATGCGTATTCCGGCCGAGCCGGAGTTGATGGTCGAGTTGAATGTTAGCCGCAATACATTGAGGGAAGCCATTCGGGCGTTGATCCACGCGGGACTCTTGAAGACGAAGCAAGGGGACGGAACGTACGTCTGCTCTTCGAGCGCGCTGGGAGTCGTACTGCAAAAACGAATCATGCGATCCGATATGCTGCACACATTGGAAGTCCGGCATGCACTCGAGCGCGAGGGAGCCCATCTGGCTGCACAGCGCAGAACGGACGACGAGGCGCGAGAGCTGCTCCTTCAACTGGAACGCTGGGAGGGGGCGGCAGCACGCGGTGATATGGATGCCATTGTTACGGAGGATATCCGTCTTCACCAAGGCATTATCGCGGCGTCTCATAACGAAATCCTGATTGAATTATACAACCATATCGCGGACGCGTCACAAGATTCGATTACAAGCTTGACTCGTTATGAAGCCGATGCGAATTTCTTGGAGATGCACCGGCAGCTGGTCGAAGCGATTGTCGATCAAGACGCGGATCGTGCCGTGGCAACGGTTCACCGTTATATTGCGGAATCGAAAGCTGTTCTTGAGGTCAGAGGAGGCGAGCGGCCATGAGCGTACCAAGCGCTACGAAGTCAATGATGGCGAAGAAGTCGTTATCGTTGGGGTGGCCGATCATCCTCGGCATCGTCCTGATCGCACTTACCATGCGGTCGCCGCTAACGTCGGTAGGCCCATTGGTCGGTTCGATTCGCGAAGCCCTCGGACTGTCGAATGCTGCGGCAGGTCTGCTCACTTCACTGCCGTTGCTTGCTTTCGCGCTGCTCTCACCGTTCACACCCATTCTGGCACGCCGCTTCGGGGTGGAGCGGACCCTGCTTTATGCGCTGGTTTTACTCATGGTTGGTATCGCGATCCGATCGTTGACCGCAACTGCTTTTTTGTTTGCAGGCACTGCTTTGATTGGGCTGGCGATTGCGGTGTGCAATGTGCTCATTCCAAGTTTGGTCAAACGGGATTTTGCTCATCAAGTCGGCCTCATGACCGGCGTGTACTCCGTGTCAATGAATTTATGCGGGGCGATCGCTTCCGGTGTCAGTATTCCGGTCGCCCGCGACCTCGGCTTCGGCTGGAATGGAGCGCTCGGCATTTGGGGCATACTCGTTCTGGTGGCTGCGCTGTTCTGGTGGCCTCAAGCTCGGGCGAGTCGGGCGTCTGCCGTGGCAGCGACGAGCGGTGCGTCGAAGCGCCGAAGTCTGTGGCGATCGCCACTGGCATGGATGGTTACGATTTTTATGGGGATGCAGTCTCTCTTGTTCTATGTGTTGATCGCTTGGATGCCTGAAATCCTGTCAAGCCGGGGCTTGAATGAAGACAGCGGCGGCTTGCTGCTGTCGCTGTTTCAGATGGCTGCGCTGCCCGTAGCGTTCATTGTGCCGATCGTGGCGGGACGCATGAAGAACCAACGTTTGCTGGTCATCATCATGGCGGTTCTGTTGTTTGTTTCATTGGGAGGTCTTTATTTCGGAGGAAATGCGTTCATCTCGTTATGGATCGTTTTACTCGGAATTGGCGGGGGATGTGCGTTCAGCTTGGCCATGATCTTTTTAAGCTTGCGAACGAAAGATGCCTTCGATTCCGCTTCTCTGTCCGGCATGTCGCAATCGGTTGGATATTTGCTGGCGGCAACCGGACCGATCTTGTTCGGTTTGCTTCATGATATCACGGCAAGCTGGAAGCCCCCGCTGTTGCTGCTGCTTGTCGTTAGCGCTCTGCTGCTCCTGTCCGGCCTCGGCGCCTCCAGAAATCGTACGGTATAAGGCAAATGAAAGAAAAAACAGACCCAAACAGCTCCGTGAATGAATGGATGAAGAAAAATAGGCAGAGCAGCGTCTGCCAGGTACAACCGATTATCGCGCTTCCAAGCAAGGCAGCTCAAGCTCGGCGGTGAGTCCGGCTCCAGGCCCATTAGTTAACGCCAGCCGTCCGTGATGGGCTTTGGCTATTCGGAAAGCCATTGGCAGCCCGAGACCATGTCCGGAAGGTCTGGTATATTTTCGATTTGCGGAAAAAGGCAGCTCCAGCACATCGGCCAGCTCTTCCGGCGGGATGCCTCGTCCATTGTCTAATACGATGAAGCGGCACGTTTGCTTGTCGCATGCAAGCTCTACCCCCAGCCTGATATCGCATCCCTGTGGATTATGGCGGATCGCATTGTGGACGAGATTGGTCATGGCACGCAGCAGCAGGCGCTCGTCCCCATATATTTGGGCGGTTTCGTTTATGTCGTCCATTTCGAGCGTAAAGCTGGGCTCGAGTCCTGCATTAATAATATCGGATGCCACCTGGCGAGTCAGTGCTGCCAGCCGCAAAGCCTTCGGAGTGAGCGGCTGCATTTCATATTCCAGCATGGACACCAGATTCAAGTCACTTACTAAAGTACGCAGTTTCTCTGCTTGATAGCGGATAATACCTGCGTGCTTTCGCTGCAACGGAGGAATTCCTTGATGCTCCTCCAGCTCGCTGGCATAGCCGAGCACCATGGAAAGCGGGGTGCGAATATCATGGGAAATGCCAGCGATCCAGTTGGATCGCGCTTCATCCCTGCTTTTGAGCGAAGCATTTTTCTGATGCAGCAGCGACGAGGCATGGTTGACAGATTGGGCAAGGTCAGCGAGCATTCCCTTGGGCTCAAGCTGCACCTCCTGATCCGCGGCAAGCGCCTGTATGCCCTGCGTCAGCGGACGGATGGAAAGCAGGAGCCGGGAACCGATCAGCAGGGCGACAATCAGCACAAGCACAAGGTTCCCGATGAGAAGGAGCAGGGCGCGCAGCGGCAAATTTTTGACCCAGTCGGTCGGCAGTATATGCTGGTATTTGACAAGGCTGTCCTTCGGATAACCGATTACGATAAGACCATCTGCATGCTCCCACACAAATACGGGATAATCCATCAAGTAGCTCATGGAAAGCTTGGCGACGTCCGTCAGGCTATAGTGAACAGGGAGCTCTTCGGGCAAGCTGTGTCCCCACAAGACCTGCCCCGCCGAGCCAATTAACATCGCCCACACCTGCTGCTCTTCCAGCAGTGCCACCGTTTCGGCCTCAAGAACATATCCATTATTCGCAGTCTGCAGCCCTTCAGCCGTATGCCGCACAACCGCAGCTGGCGAACTCCCCTCGACCGTCCCTGTACTAACCCAGATGAGCAGCAGCAAAAAGTTAAGCAAAAGCAAAGAGAGCGAGATGAGCATCGTCGCCCCAATAAAACGCTTTAAAATACGCACGATGCCTCCCATTATTCATCCCCCTTGACCAGCAGCTTGTACCCCAAGCCGCGAACGGTCAGCAGATGCTCGGGATTGGAGGGCAGCTCTTCTATTTTCTCGCGAATGCGGCGAATATGGACCATTAATGTATTTTCATAGCCATAATAATCATCGCTCCAAGCTGCTTGGCAAAGGGCATCATTGGTCACAATCCGGTTACGGTTTTCATAAAACTTGGTCAGCAGAACAAGCTCCTTAGCGGTTAAAGAAACGTCCTCGCTGGACGTCCGCACAATGCCGCTTTCCAAATCAATAACACGGGGGCCCAGTTGAAAAATAGGGCGCTGCTCCTGACGGAATGGTGCATATACTCGCCGTAAAATCGCGCTCAAGCGCAGCAGCAGCTCGCGCGGCAAAAAAGGCTTCACCATGTAATCGTCGGCGCCTAGCCCAAGACCGAGCAAGCGATCCTCATCCTCTCCTCTGGCGGATAGAAAAAGCACAGGAACGCTTGAGAACTGCCGCAGCGACTTGAGCAGAGAGAACCCGTCCCCGTCAGGCAGCATAATATCCATAATGACGAGGTCCGGCTTAGCCGCCCTTATGTTACGCAGTACCTCTGCGCAGGTAGCTGCCTGAAAAATGCGGGTAAAGCCTTCTTTGCGTAAAAAACCTTCGACCATTTCCCTTAAATCGCTCTCGTCATCGACGATGAGCAGTTTTTTATGTTTTAAGTCTTCCATACTTTTGATCACCCATTTTCAGTATACCTTGCTTTTGCTGGTTTTGGAGCGTGACAGGCCGTCATCGGCCCGATTTAAGGCTGACGTAAGGTTAGCTTCAGTTTACAGCAAGGCGGCATCGTTATGCTTGATTGACAATATCAAGATGGGAGTGAATGACGATGCAGGCGATTGTATCTACCCGCGGCCTGTCCAAACGATACGGCAGCAGCTATTCGGTGGAAAAGCTCGATTTATTGGTGGAAGAGGGAGAGATTTATGGCTTTCTTGGACCGAATGGAGCCGGGAAATCGACGACTTTAAAAATGATTCTAGGGCTCGCTCAGCCGACAGAGGGCAGCGTATCCGTATTCGGCAAGGAGCTGGTCAAGCACCGCCGTCTTATTTTAAGCCAGACGGGCTCTCTGATTGAATCACCTTCCTACTACGGCCATCTGAGCGGCTTGGAAAACATGCGCGTCGTGCAGCGGCTGCGGAATGTCCCCGGCAGCCATGTGCGGGAAGCACTTAAAATTGTCCGGCTAGAGCAGCAGCAACATAAAAAAGTATCGCAGTATTCCTTGGGCATGAAGCAGCGCTTAGGCATTGCGATGGCGCTGCTGGCTTCGCCTAAGCTGCTAGTGCTGGATGAGCCGACCAATGGTCTTGATCCGGCAGGTATCGGGGAAATTCGCGAGCTGATTAAAGCTTTGCCGCAGCGCCTGGGAATGACGGTGCTAATATCCAGCCATCTATTGTCGGAAATCGAACAGATCGCCACCTCAGTAGGCATTATCCATCAAGGCAAAATGCTGTTCCAAGGCAAGCTGGATCAGCTGCGAAATGAAAGCCGGCCGACAATTGCCTTTAAGACGAGCCAAAATCCGATGGCGCATTCGCTGCTCGCTGCCCAAGGCTTTACGCCGATTTTACAGGATGGCTTCCTGCGATTAAGCCATCTGACAGATGCTCAGGTAGCGCGAATCAACAGGGAACTGCTTGCAGCAGATATTGATGTGCTGCGCATAGAAGAGCATAAAAAAAGCTTGGAGAGCCTGTTTCTCGAATTGACAGGGAAGGAGCGCAGCTTATGATCCGCTCGATTTGGCTGGAATGCTACAAGCTGCGCCGAAGATACGTCGGGATGACGGTACTGCTGATGATTGGGGTGGAAATGGGGTGGGCGTTTCTGGCAACAAGCATGTCCATCGCCCGTAATCCTGATCAGGCAAGCTGGGAGCCGCTTATTGCGATGACGGCATCCTTGAACGGTCTATTTGCCCCTATTCTCGCAGCGATCTGCGTATCGCGTATTTGTGATATGGAGCATAAGGGCAATACGTGGAAGCTGCTGCTTTCCATGTCTGTCAAGCGGGAGAGCTTATATGCTGCCAAATATGGCTGTGTGGCCCTTATTTTGCTGTTTGCCTGTTTAGTGCAAATATTAGCGCTGATTGGCTTCGGCAAAATGAATGGTTTTGAGGAAGCGGTGCCGATTATGCTGCTCGGACGCTTGCTTGCTGGAACGATGGCTGCCCATCTGGCCGTCATTGCCTTACAGCAGTGGTTATCCATGGCGCTTAAAAATCAGGCATTCGCGCTATGTCTCGGCATGCTTGGCGGGTTCATTGGCATGGCTGCTGATCTGTTCCCGAGTGCAATAAGGCCATTGTTCATCTGGTCGTATTACTCGGGACTCAGTCCGGTTGCCCAGAGCTATACGGATAATCAGCTTAAATTTATAGCGCGGGATTTAGGAGCAGGGCTTCCCATGCTGGGACTGCTGCTATTCCTGGGGTTGTTGATCTATAGGGCAGGCCGATGGCATGTATCCAGACAGGAGGTGTAGAGGATGCTTATGCTAAAAAGGGTAGTTCCCGCTGAATGGCTGAAGCTGCGCCATTCGCATCTATGGATCGTATTGCTTGCGCTGCCGATTGTCAGCGTCCTGATGGGCTGCGGTAATTTTTATATGAATCAGGGTGTATTGCAAAATGGCTGGTATAGCTTATGGTCGCAAGTCGGGCTGTTTTATGGCGAGTTTTTCTTTCCCACGCTGATCGCTATTTGCTGTGCCTATCTTTGCAGATTGGAGCATACAGGTAAAAACTGGAATATAATGTTGACAGCTCCGATTCCGGTTGCCAGCATTTTTTGGGCCAAGCTCTATACAGCTAGTATACTGACGGGCTTTGTGCAATTGGTGTTTGTCCTGCTCTATATGATAGGGGGAACAATGGTTGGATTGAGCCTCTCCGAATTGCCAGGAGAATTACTGGGCTGGCTCGTGCGGGGCTGGCTGGCTGCTGTTACGATTTGCAGCTTTCAATTGCTGCTGTCCTTGCGGATACGCAGCTTTGCCGTCCCTGTAGGAATCGGGCTAGGGGCAACCTTTCTGGGGCTGGGCATGTATGTAGCGAAGGCCGGGCTGTTTTTTCCGCATTCGCTGTTGACGATTGGCATGGGCGTGCTGAGCCCGGAGCGTTTGCCTGTTCAGCAGCAGCTGACGGTCGTTGCTGTGAATGTGCTCTATACGGCTGCATTCAGCGCCGCTGCCATTTACCGGCTGCGAACGGCCGACGTTTCGGCATAACGCCTATCATCATCGGACAGGTGAACAGCATTAGACATCCTTCGTCAAAATAAGCACAATATTGAAATTTTGAATATACGCATGGTACAAGGATATGGTAGCCTAGGAGGGAAGCTTTACCAATGATAAACGACGAATGATGAATAAACAAAGGAGCTGAACGTTAATGCTGCAACTCGACTTGACTGGAAAAATCGCGCTCGTAACCGGAGCAACCGGAGATTTAGGACGCGTGATGGTTAGAACGCTCGCAGACTGCGGGGCGGATGTCGTCATTCATTATAGGAGCAATGAGGACAAGGCGCTTGAGCTGAAGCAGGCGGTAGAAGCTTTGGGCAGACGCGCGATTACGGTTCAGGCAGATATTACGAAGCAAGGCGATGTAGACCGGCTTCAAGCGGAAGCGGCGGCAGGCCTTGGGCATGTGGATATTGTCGTGGCGAATGCCGTTATACAGTACCAGTGGGAAAGCGTGCTGAAGCAGCCGGTGGAGGATTATGAAAGCCAGTTCGAATCCTGCGTCATGCAGAGCGTCTATTTGGCAAAAGCATTCGTTCCCGCAATGGTGGAGCGTGGCGGCGGTCGTTTTATCGGCATCAACACGGAATGTGCGATGCAAAATGCACCCGGCCAATCGGCCTACGTAGCAGGCAAAAGAGGGATGGACGGCGTGTACCGCGTGCTTGCCAAAGAGGTTGGCGAGAGCGGCATTACGGTCAACCAAGTGGCGCCGGGCTGGACGATCAGCGAACGGGACCGTGCTGCAGGCAGCGAGCGAAATGAAGGCTATGAGAAAAATGTACCGCTGAAGCGGCGGGGAAGCGATCAGGAAATTGCCAACACAGTTGCATTTCTGGCGTCCGAGCTGTCCAGCTTCATTACGGGTGCGTATGTGCCGGTTAATGGCGGAAACGTTATGCCAGCGATTTAATGTAGCTGCATAAATTGATAGGAGGTGTTCTCTTGTCCGAATCTACGATTAGTAAACGACTTGTTGCGCTTGGTATTGTGCTGCCTAAGGCGAGTGAGCCTGCGGCAAAATACGCAAACTGTGTAAATGTGAATGGACTGCTGTTTGTTTCAGGCAAGGGGCCATCTGGAGGTCCGAAGGGCAAGCTGGGCAAAGACTTCACGACTGAGGAAGGTTATGAATTTGCCCGGCAGGCGGGGCTTGAGGTGCTGGCCGTGCTGCAGGATGCACTGGGCTCCCTTGATAAAGTAAAACGGGTCGTGAAAATTCAAGGCTTCGTCAATGCGACAGCTGAATTCGAAGAGCATCACAAGGTGCTGAATGGCTGCTCCGACTTATTGATGGACGTGTTCGGGGAAAAAGGAAGCCATGCCCGCTCCGTCCTCGGTGCTGTATCGGTAAGAAACAATCTCCCGATCATTGTGGATTCGATTTTTGAAGTAGAGGAGTAGAGGGACGGCATGTAAATCTCTCATTTCTCTAAATGAAAGAAAGCCGGAGCGCCCGCTCGTATGCGGGGCTTCGGCTTTCTTTAAAATAGAGGAGAGAATATGATGTTTCCATCCTTTCTCTCTATTTCTCGGACTGAAACGCGCCGCGCCGCCAAAGGACGGCAAAGCCGTTTACGCTTGCGTATGCTGCAGTTACTTGGCAGCCGGCTTCACATACAGGCGGCTCGTCTCTTCCCAGATGCCGTTTGGCTCCAGGCTGACCAGGCCGATTTCGTCTGCTGGCAGATCGACATTCGGTGCATTAACGAGGTTAAGCTGCGGCTCAGGGCAGAAAAACTTTCCGGAGGCGTTGCTGTTCCACACCATCCACTGTTTATAGGCTGTTCCCGCATCATAGACCAAAGTCACTTGCTCGCGCGCATCCGTCAGCTCCATCTGATTGCGGCCATTGCGCGCCTCCACCGTATAGTGATTGTCCAGTGGCTCAAAATAAGGAGAAGCGCCCGTCGTTTTCAGCTTCTCTTCATCGCTGCTAAGCGGCTGAAATTGACCTGTCGGCAGCATGCGCTCATCTAGCGCCCAGCGTTTGCCCGCTGTCAGCGTGAAGCTGTAGTCGCCCGAAGTGCTTTGCGGGGCAAAAGGCGCATTGATCGCCGTATGGAAGCCGATCAGGCATGGCATTGCGTCATTCCCGCGGTTATGTACGGAAATATGCTGGAATAGTCCTTGGTCATTCAATGAATAGCGCAGCGTAATCGCAAAACGATGCGGCAAATACGTATAAATCGGATGCTGCTCATCCACTGCGATTTGAAGCAGCACATAGCTTTCGGTTTTCAGTGTGCCGTAGTCCAGCACTTCCCATGCAGCCGTATGTACGAAGCCATGCAAATGGTTTCCTGTTTTTGGCTCATTAATTGGGAATGTATACGTCTTGCCGTTCATAGTAAATGTGCCATCCTGATAACGGTTCGGAGGGAACAGCACGGGAATGCCGTGAGTACCAGGACTTGCTTTAAATGCTGCCATCTCGCTCTCAGCCGGCTCATGCAGAAAATGATAGCCCTTCTCTATATCGCGGAAGGCAATCAGGTTAGCACCTACTGCGGGTAGAACCGCTGCCTCGTAGGCTCCCCATTTTAACCAAACGGCTGGTTCTCCATGAAATGCTTGCTCAAGCGCTTGTCCTTGCTTGCTCATAATAGCCTCCTTAAATTTGGCGAATATTTGGCGATTCATGCTCCAGATTAGAATAACAGGATCAATGTAAACACACAACCGCCGTATTCCGTGAATTACGGTATACGGCGGTTGTGTGTGAATGGACGGCGAATGTTTGAGCATATGGACGTAGGGAAGTTGTGTGCGGTATGTGCCTGTTAACCGATTATTGCGCTTGCCCTACGAGCTGCTTGATGACGGTTTGCTTTCGTCTAGGGATAGGGATGTTCTTGGAGTCGGATGCATCGGTGCCGAAATAAGCAATGCCATCCGTGATCGCCTTCACTTTGCGAATGTTAATGTAGCAATTGGAGCTGACTTGATAAAAATGGCTGTCGTCAATCAGCTTGCGAATTTGGTCCCCGGTCATTCTTTTCTTTATATTGTAGTTTCTGCCGTGGAAGCTGACGAGCTCGGGCATGCCGACCTTGAAAAAAAGGACGTCCGACTCGATTTCAAAATCCTCGTAAATATTGCGTTCACCGTTCAATACAGTATTCATCATTCCATAAGCCCCCTTCAAGAAATGAGAATGAAAACGGAAAATTGTTAGCGCTTACATTATATCATGGGCAGAAGACATTGGAAAGCGTTTTTTCAAAAACGGTTGTCATGCTTATTTTCATTGTGCTATGGTCACTATAATATAAAAATTACGCTTACATAATGAGAGTATGAGAGGATGAATAAGATTGAAAGCAAACAAGCTCGCAGGAATCGTCTATATCGGCTGCTACGGCAGTGCAGCGGAGCCGTGTATTTACGTGGCGAAGCAGGATAGCGAAAACGGTTCGCTAACGGTCATTCAGCAGGTAACGGGTATCGAAA
This sequence comes from Paenibacillus sp. J31R34, assembly GCF_059383715.1. NCBI lineage: Bacteria > Bacillati > Bacillota > Bacilli > Caryophanales > Paenibacillaceae > Paenibacillus > Paenibacillus sp. J31R34. The sequence continues at coordinate 114,508 of NZ_JBXENU010000002.1, read as the reverse complement.
ACGCGTCATTTCTGAACGTGAATGAAGCAAGGGACCGGCTGTATGCGGTCAGTGAAACGGCGGAAGCAAATGGTGTGCGGGGCGGCGAGGTTGCTGCTTATGCGATTGACCCAGCAACCGGCAAGCTGAGGGAGCTAAACCGCCAGTCTACCCATGGCGAGCATCCATGCTATGTCAGCTCGGATGGCAAGTCCGTATTCGTAGCTAATTATACAGGCGGGAATGCAGTGATACTGCCGCTTGCAGAGGATGGGTCCTTGAAGCCGGCGGCGGCAGTTGTCGGCAGCAAGGGAGAGCTTGGGCCAAATGCGAGCCGTCAGGATGCGCCGCATGCCCATGCGATTTTGCCGCTCGGCGGTCCATCGCCTTATGTTTACATAACGGATCTCGGCACGGATTCCATCCTTATTTATCGCCAGAATCCAGAGGGCGCGGAGCCGCTTCAGCATGTGTCCTCCTACCAGCTGCATGCAGGAGCAGGACCGCGGCATTTGGCGCTGCATGAGCAGCTTCCCATCGTCTATGTGATGAATGAGCTGGATTCGACGGTTTCGGTGCTGAAAAAGAATGCGGAGGATGCAGGCTCCTTGGAGCTGGTGCAGACCATAAGCGCGCTGCCTGAAGGGTTTAACGCGTACAACGATGCGGCGCATATTGCGCTGGCACCGTCGGGCAAGTTTTTGTACAGCTCCAATCGCGGCCATAACAGCCTTGCGGTATTTGCAGTGAATGCGGCTGACGGCAGCCTAACGCTTGTGCAGCATATTTCCTGCGGCGGGGAAGGCCCCCGCAATTTTACACTTGCTCCTGATGGCAGCAGGCTGCTTGTGGCGAACCAGAAGACGAACCATCTTTTGAGCTATCGGGTTGATGCAGGCAGCGGCTTGCTGACATCTGAAGGCGAGCTGTTACAAATTTCAAGCCCTGTGTTCGTCTGGATCGGTTAAGCACAGCAGAAACAGTGAGAGAAGGCGTGCGGCATGTCCAAGGCACATCCATTAAGCAATCCTACTAAAACAGTTGATTCGAAAAATAAAGCGTTATTTGGCATATTATTTGCTATAAGCGGCGTCCATCTGCTGAATGATTCGATGCAGTCGGTCGTCGCCGCCCTTTTCCCGATTTTTGAACAATCGCTCGGTCTAACGTTCGGCCAGATTGGCTGGATTACGTTTACTTTGTATATGACCTCCTCCGTATTGCAGCCAGTTATTGGAATTTTATCGGATAAAAAGCCTGCGCCATGGATGCTCATTGCCGGCATGTGCTGCAGCATGGCAGGGATGGCGGGACTTGGCTTTGCGCCGAACTTCTGGACGCTGCTGCTCGCGGTTGTGTTCGTCGGCTTTGGGTCAGCGGTATTCCATCCCGAAGGCTCACGGGTTGTTTATTTTGCTGCGGGCGGCAGGCGCGGACTGGCGCAGTCGATCTATCAGGTCGGCGGCAATTTTGGACAAGCGCTAGCGCCGCTCATGACGATTTTTATATTCGTCCCGCTTGGGCAGCGCGGTGCCGTATGGGGGACGCTGCTGGCGCTGGCAGGCATTATGCTGCTGCTGCGCATCGTGCCTTGGTACGCAGCGGAGCTTGCGGCGAAAGGGCTTGCGGATCGCAAGGCGAAGCAGAGCGGTACAGCCGCAGCAAATGCGGATGCACTTAGCACGAAAGCGGTAGCCATTGCGCTGGGACTGCTGCTCGTCATGGTATTTGCCCGCTCCTGGTATGCAGCTGGGATTACAAGCTTTTATCAATTTTATTTGCAGCGGGATTATGGGCTGTCGATTGGTGCTGCACAGGTGCCGCTCTTTTTGTTCATGGCGGCAGGTGTCGCTGGCACTTTTTTCGGCGGCACGCTATCCGACCGCTTCGGGCGCAAGCGGATGCTGCTGTTCTCGATTGCGGGGGCTGCGCCGCTGACCGTCATTTTGCCGCATTTACCGATTTTCTGGGTGTATCCGGTCATTACACTGCTCGGCCTTATTCTCCAGTCGAGCTTCTCGGTCAGCGTCGTCTACGCGCAGGAGCTAATGCCAGGTAAAGTCGGCATGGCATCGGGGCTTATTACCGGGCTCGCCTTCGGCATGGGCGGCCTTGGGGCCATAGTGCTCGGCACAGCAGCCGACCATTACAGCATCGCGCAGGTGATGTACGCCTCGAGCGTGCTGCCGCTGCTCGGCTTGTTCGGCATCTTGCTGCCGAAGGATCGGCGGGATTAAGCTTTGCTTGAAGAAGTCTCCAAAACCGTGGATAGGAACGGTTTTGGAGATTTTTTGCTTCTATAAGTACAGGGAGAGCTTCCCTGCCTTTTATAATTTGATTTTTTAAAGTGGATATTGTTAATAGCCAAACAAAATGTTATTATGTCTATAAAATATATTGTTTGGAATAGGTGGTGTTTGTTTTGTCGCAACATGATTTATTCTGGTCAGCGGAGCTTACCGACTTGAAGAAAGGCTTTGTGTTCGTTCAAGACGAGGGCCGATACAGCTGTCTCGTATGTGGAGCAGCCTTCGAGGATGGAGAAGTATTCCGTGTTCCTGATAACGATAAATGGTATGATGCCCGCAAATATGCGGCCTATCATGTTCAGCATAGCCATGGCTCGATGCTCGATTATTTGCTCAGTCTGGATAAGAAGGCGAGCGGTCTGACCGATTTGCAAAAGCAGCTCATCCGTCAGTTTGCCTCGGGTATGTCCGATGCGGAAATCGTCAAAAGCTCGGGAGGTGGCAGCGCCTCGACCATTCGCAACCATCGGTTTGTGCTGAAGGAGAAAGCGAAGCAGGCGAAGCTGCTGCTGGCCGCCATTGAACTGATGGAGAGCGGAGTGTCCGCAGATACACCGCGTTTTATGCCGATTCACCGCACAGCGACGCAGGTTGATGAACGGTATGCGATTACAGAGGATGAATACGTGTCGATTATGCAGCAATATTTTCCGCAGGGGCCGAATGGTCCGCTTGCTTCGTTCCCACGTAAGGAGAAGCGCAAGGTGGCGATTTTGCGCCATATTTCAGCAGACTTTGAAGCTTCGCGCAAGTACACGGAGAAGGAAGTAAATGACCTGCTTAAACGTTACTGGGAAGCCGACTATGCGACGCTGCGCCGCTATTTAATTGAATATGGCTTTCTTGACCGTACGGATGATTGCAGCGAATATTGGGTTAAAGGCTGACTTGGCAAGGGCAGCTTGCTAGCTGAAAGTGAATAGACGAATTTGAGGAGGAATAACGATGAATAAAGAAGAGCGCAAGCAGCTGACGGCACAGTATATGGAGCAGGAACGGGTAATGGGCGTCTATCAAATTACGAATACGGCAAGCGGACGCAGGTTTATTGGCTCGACCTCCAATATGGATGGGGCGCTGAACCGGGTGCGGTTTGAGCTGGACTTTGGCACACACAAAAATGATGAGCTGCAAATGGACTGGAATGAGCAGGGAGCGGCGCAGTTCGAATTTGATATTTTGGAAAAAATGAAGCTCGAAGAGAAGGTGCTGTTCGATTATAAGGATGTAAACCCAGCGGAGCAGGGAGGCACGTCGGCCGAGCAAATGCGCAAATATAAAAAAGCGGCCGAGGGGTTGGAACAGAAGTGGCTGGAGAAGCTGCTGGCCGAAGGCGTCGATTGTTATAACGAGCCGGAATAGGCTGCATCAGATTGGGAGAACGAGCATGATTTTAGCTTATGAGGCGGCATAAAAAGAAGGAGCAGGATCATTCGCCCTAAGGGGTTGGATGGTCCTGTTTTGTATGCTTGTCGCTATTTTGCTCGCCCAATCGATAAACTGAATCGGTCCATAGACAATTTCTATTAGCAAGTAAATTGACGGTAAGAGAAGGGAAGTGATAGAGTGTTGTTAATCATAAAACCAATTAAATTAATGAGTTTTATCGGGATTCGAACGAGAGGTGAAGGGCGGGAACGAATGGAGGAGCAGCACAGTGCTTCACTGGAAGCGTAATCTTTATATTTTATGGTTTGGGCTGTTTTTCAATCATATGGCATATACGCTCTCGGTGCCATTTTTTCCATTGTTCTTACAGCATGATCTCGGTGTCGACAAGGGACTGGAGGCTTGGTCCGGCGTTTCCATTGCGATCAGCTTTCTGATCAGCGGTTTATGTGCGCCCTTCTGGGGCTCGCTTGCTGATAAATATGGCAGCAAGCTGATGCTTGTGCGTTCAGGCGTTGGCCTTGGGGCCGCGCATGTGGCGAACTATTTTGTCTATGATCCTTATACGTTTATCATTGTGAGGATTTTTCAAGGGCTGATGGCCGGTTTTACGCCCGCCTCACTCGCTTTGGTCGGGACGAACACACCGGAAAAGCATGTCGGGTACGCACTCGGCGTCATCTCCACATCGACCGCTGCTGGCGGCATTATAGGTCCGCTTGTCGGAGGCGTGCTGAGCCAGTGGATTGGACTGCGTGAATGCTTCATTGCGTCAGGCATCATTACGCTGATTTCAGCGTCCGTCGTTTTAGGTGTAAAAGAAGTACGTGAGCGCCGCACCGAGGCACGGCCGAGTGTGCTTCAGGATTTGAAGCAGGCAGCCCGGAATTCCAAGTTAATTCGCATCTATGGGCTGATTTTGCTGGTGTCCACCTCGGTCATGATTTTGGAGCCGCTGGTTACGCTCTATGTTGTGCAAATTGGCGGCAGCATAAGCAGCGCTAAGCTTAGCTCGGGTATTGTATTTTCGGCGATAGGGGTTGCAACCGTCATTATGGGCCCTTATTGGGGTAGGCTTGGCGGACGAATCGGTTATGGCAAGGTGCTGCTTATTGGGCTGATTGGTGGCGGCATTGGCAATTTGCTTCAGTTGACCATGCAGCATCTGGTCGGCTTTGGGATTTTGCGCTTTGGCTACGGTTTGTTTTTCGCCGCAGTGTATCCAGCGCTGAATGCGCTCGTTATCCAATATGCGGATAAGGACTTTCGGGGGAGAGCGGTTAGCTTGAGCCAAACCGCCAGTCAATTTGGTATTGTAGTCGGCCCTCTGCTTGGCGGTTTTATTGGCGGGTGGGCCGGTATCCCATTTGTATTTTTATTAACAGGTATTACTTTGCTGGGAGCAGCATGGGGAATAAGGGAGGCAAGTCATGACAAAACGACAATTGAAGCTAGGGGCTAATTTAAATGGGGTGGGCAACAGCATTTCTTTTTGGCGCCATCCGGATGTGCCCATTAATGCGAGCGTAAGCTTGGATTTTTACAAAAAGCAGGCGCAAATAGCCGAGCAGGGCAAATTTGATCTGCTGTTTATTGCGGACGGCTTGTTCATTAACGAGAAGTCCAATCCGCATTTTTTAAACCGGTTTGAGCCATTGACGCTGTTGTCGGCGCTGACGGGAGCGACCTCGCATATCGGCCTTGTTGCGACGTTATCGACCTCTTACAGCGAGCCGTTTACGGTCGCTAGGCAGTTCGCCTCCATTGACCAATTGAGCAGCGGCAGAGCGGGCTGGAACGTCGTCACTTCACCACTCGAAGGCTCGGCTTTGAATTTTGGCAAAGGTGAGCATCCGAATCATGCGCTGCGCTACGAAATGGCCGAAGAGCATTTGGAAGTAGTCAAAGGCTTGTGGGATTCATGGGAAGACGATGCGTTTGTCGGCGACAAAGCAGCTGGCGTGTTTTTTGATAAGGAGAAGCTGCATACGCTGCATCATAAAGGCACTTTTTTCTCGGTACAGGGGCCGCTTAATGTGGCGCGTTCCCGTCAGGGCTATCCGGTTATTTTTCAGGCTGGCTCCTCGGAAGCGGGCAAGGATTTAGCAGCGAGGTCGGCTGATGCGATCTATTCGGCACATGAAACGTTCGAGGAAGCGCGGGCTTTTTATCAGGATGTGAAAGGAAGAGCGGCAGCATTGGGAAGGGAGTCCGGCGAGCTGCTGATTTTCCCAGGTATCGGGCCAATTGTCGGCAGAACCGAAGCGGAGGCAGAGCAGAAGTATCAGGAAATAGCTGAACTCGTGGAAATGGAACAAGCGCTGCTTTATTTGGGGCGTTACTTTGATCATTATGACTTTTCCCCGTTTCCACTGGATGAAGCATTCCCAGACATTGGCGATATCGGCAGCAACAGCTTCCGCAGCACAACGGACAAAATCAAGCAGGAGGCGAGAGAGCAGGGACTCACGCTGCGCCAAGTCGCACTTCGGGCATCAACACCCCGCACATCGTTTATCGGCACACCGGAAACCATTGCAGATCAGATTCAGCAATGGTTTGAAGGGGAGGCGGCAGATGGCTTCAACGTTCGAACGGTCGTCCCAGGAGGCTTGGCAGATTTCGTAGAGCTGGTTGTTCCGATTTTGCAGCAGCGCGGGCTATTTCGTACCGAATACGGAAGCGACACGCTGCGCGGCAATTTAGGGCTTGAAGTACCAAGTAATCGGTATGCGGTAAAGCTTTGATCCTAGCATCAATCAACGACAAAAAAACGACCGAGATCGGATCTCGGTCGTTTTTGTTGTTAAAGCAGTGAAAAAATCGCAGTGAAATATTAGAAGCTAGCTGCAATTTCTTTCGCTTTAACGATCGCTTGTGCTTTAATCGCTTGGCCTTGATCTTGCGATACAGCCATACCTTCAACAAACAGCGGCTCGAAGGAAGGGATTCCGTAGAACAGCGAGATTTTTTTCAGGTAGCTAAAGCCGCTTTCCATTGCAGCTGCAGGGCCTTCGGAATAAACGCCGCCGCTAGCTTGGATGTGCAAGCCTTTTTTATCAGTAAGCAGGCCCACAGGACCTTCAGCAGTGTATTTGAACGTTTTGCCAGCAACGGAAACCGCATCAATGTATGCTTTCAGAACTGGAGGGAACGAGAAGTTCCACATTGGAGAAACGAATACATATTTATCAGCTGCAACGAACTGTTCTACGAGTTCGCCAAGGCGTGCAACTTTAGCTTGCTCAGCAGCAGAAAGCTGGTCGAATGCAGTGCCGGATTGAAGCTTGCCCCAGCCGCTGAATACGTCAGCATCGATAGCAGGAATATCAAGATTGAACAGGTCAAGACGAACGATTTCATCAGAAGGATTAGCTTCACGATAAGCGTTAACGAATTCTTCACCTACAGCAAGGCTGAAAGATGTGGAGTGATCATGCGGGTGTGCAGTAATGTACAATACAGTAGACATAATTATAACTTCCCTTCGTGTTTAAATGGTACTTCTCCATTATAACTTTTTTTTAGTTAATTTCAATAAGTAATTTGTTAATTTTAATGTTAGAGTATTTTTTAGATTGGGAACGTTTATGGACTCAAGTCAGTCTTCCCCTATGAGGAGTTATTTATTTATACAAATTCAGCTTGAAGGAAAGCTTATGATTGACAGCAGAAAATCCAAAACCACAGCCACGTTACGACTATGGTTTTGGATTCCGCTACTTGAAAGTAATCATTTTGTACTTACTTTGCGAGCAATTTATCCAACAAGCGAATGATCATTGCAACGGACTCCGCACGGGAAGCAGATTCATTCGGTTTGAACAATCCGTTGCCTTTGCCACTTACGATACCCGCGGCTGCGAAAGCACTTATAGGTTCAGAGGCCCAATTGGCAGTTGCATCCGAGAATGGATTGGATGAATTAGGAGTATAATTGGTCAATCGGGCAAGCATGGCAACGATCTCAGCACGAGAGATTTCTTGATTAGGATGGAAAGAACCATCACTGTAACCCGTGATTATCCCTTTACCTTGTAAGGCTGCGATCGCTTCAGAGGCCCAATGCCCTTGTGTATCTGTGAAGGAAGAGCCGCTAGCATTCCCAAGACCAAAAGCTTTCGCAAGCATTGTGGCGAACTCCGCGCGAGTTACCTTTTCATTGGGATGATAAGAGCCATCACTGTAGCCTGTTACAATACCCATCTTAGCGGCACGCTCGACTACTGAAGCACTCCATGAAGCTGCTGGAACGTCCGTAAAGCTTACGGTAGGAGCAGATTGTTCTTTTTCTACGATAGCCTTAACTACATCTACATCTACCTTGTCGTTAAAGACCAGCGTCGAAGGCGTTGGTGTCTGTGCTGGCGTTGGTACAGGTGTCGATGTCGGTGTTGGCGCTGGTGTTGTTACTGGCGTCGATGTAGATGGCGACGTCGGCGTCGGTGTTGGAGTCGTCGTTGGCGTTGGTGTAGGTGTCGACGGCCCATTGTTCGTTTGTTTCACAACGGAAAACTCATCTACGATATTACCTGCACTCGTACGTGCTTCCACATGGATCTCATCATCGGTAATTTCAATAGCGGAATAAACGGGAATGTCTTCATCAAAGATAAAATTCAAATAATTATACTGGGTGCCATCATAGAATTTCCAGCCCGAAGCACCGCCATCAAGGTATACAGTACCTTCATTTGTGGTTTTATTCGGCTTGCCCTCCTGCATTGGATAGGTGCGAGCATACACATGATCGTGACCCACTAGAACTAAATCAACTTTCTTTTCTTCCAAAATAGGGGCAAAATACGTTTGGGTATACTCCACAAGGGATTCTCGACCATTTTCCGTATGGTAGGCAGGACGGTGGAACATAGCGACCGTCCATTTTTTATCATTTTGATCCAAGTCTTCTTTCAACCAGGCTGCTTGTTCAATCATTTGTTCCTCTGTGCCTTCTGAGTTCAATACGACGAAATGAGTATCATCGACCTCATAAGAATAAGCATATTGCAGTTGGGATGCGGGTCCGTTCTTTGGAAAATTCGCGCCTTTAGTAAATACTTCCTTCCCTTCGCTCTTCACATCATGATTACCCAAGGTTAGAGCTGTAGGAAGTGTTGCTGCATAGACCGAGGAAGCTTGCCAGAACTTCTGCCATTCTTCAAATGCACCGCCTACATCAACCATATCTCCGCCATGCATAATAAACTGCGTTGATGGATTTTGTATCAAAGCGCTATTCATTAGTGCTTGATAAGCTTGTATTCCTTGTGATTGATTCGTATGCGAATCCGTAATAAACAAGAATGAGGTCGGGGTGGACTTGTTCTGGTCTACAGTAGAATATTCATGCCACTGCGACCAATTACTCTCATGGCCTACACGATATTTGTAAGCAGTATTTGCTTTCAACCCTTCAATCAGGACATTATGAAAGCGGATCTCACCCTTCGATCCATTCTCCTTCATACTCAGCACCTGAAGCTCGCTTTCCGCTTGCTGTTGCTTTACATGGTTGAAATCGGGATTTTCTTCAGTTCCCCATTCACTAGCTTCGATGTATTGAATAGAAGTAAAGGCTTGCTCCGGATTTGTTTGCCACGCAGCGCTCATTTGTGAGGACATATCCTCTGTTACATAGGTCTGAACATATTGCGGTTCATCCGTTCCGTACTGCTCCACAACTTCGTAATGGACAACCTTACTGTTCTGATCACCGATGACAGCTTGAACCTGATAGGTTCCAAGTGCCAACGTAGTTAAATCTGTCGTTAATTGACCTTTAGCATCTGTTTGGCCAAGACTGCTGTTCAATAACTTACTGCTGACATCAGCTTCAGAAATATAGCCTGTTGTTTGGCCATCTGGGAGAATAACCTCGAATAAACCATCTTCAGCTTCAGCTGAAGCATAGAAGCGTTCTCCAGCTTGTGCAACCACTATCACGTCAGAAGACATATCATCATCGCCATAAACATTAGACGTTACAGATTCAACCGTAACGACTGAGCTTTGCTTTAATAAGCCAGTGAAAACAATATCTGCACCTTCATACGGTGTACCTTCACGGTCCAATACGGTAAAAGTAGACGATGTGCCCACACTCACTCCCGTCATTTCCAGCTGATATGGAAATGCGATTGTATAGTGGATAGGGGAAGCTAGCGGTGAGCTAGTCTGAGCTCCGCCCGCTGTAAGATTAGGAGTACTCATGGTTATGGTTTTGTAATTTTCACCACGCTTTAACACGGCATGAGAGCTCACTCTAAAGTTAACCGTAACGACATCATGGGTTGCGGCTGTTACGTTATCAAGTGCTACCTGAACAATTCCTTGATCATTGTCGATATTTGAGTCCAGGGCAACTCCAGTCGCCTGAGTAATGCTTTCAACTTGAAGAGTGTTTGCATCATAAATTAATGCGAATTTTACCGAGTCTGCATTCAAGTAGTCTTTGAGGCTAACTTGAACAGGGTAGATTTCATTACTGACGGCTTCTTCAGCAGCAGTCATGAACAAACGTTCACCTGCATTTATCGTGAAAGCATATGTTCTGCTTGCTGGGTTGCCGACCATATCCAACACGTCAATAACAAGCTCATGATAACCACCATCCACAGATGCTCCTGGATAGGTCAATAAACCAGTGTCAGAAGAAAAGTTTGTTCCTTGTGTAATATCCGTTCCATCCAAAAGAACCGATAACGTATCTAAATCTAGACCTGCTCCGATATCGGTTAGCTCAACCTTTATTTCATCAAGCGGAGCGTTTAATACGTCATTCTCGACGGGGGATATAGGTTTAATGCTAGGTACGTCTTTATCCTCATCCTGATCCTCATAGATAAAGGTAATATCATCTACCCAAATCGAGCCTTTATTTTTTTTGCTCATATTCGATTGTTTCAATTGGAAAAACAATTCAAGGACTATCGGACCTGATTTGCCCTGCGGAACAGCGGCCTCAATATATTTCCAACCAGACCAGTTGATGCCCGTTTGACTTGCGTCATAAAACTCTGCTTGGAAAGAGGAGCCGCCTTGATCTCTAAATTTTGTCGTTAGCAAATGCCCTTCATTGTTCCCATAAACCCACATGCCTACTTTAGTAGGGTAACCTGTTACGGGGATGCTCCCTGTTTTATAACCTACTTCGATTTGAGAAGGGTTATCCACTATCCCAATCATATCGTAATCAATTCTAGCCGAATATTGTCCATTTCTTACGTGCTTCTTGTTATCCTCCAGGTGCAGCGTAGCCTCATACATCCGTTTAGGATTAAATTTCACATCTGAGATACCATCTTCAAAATTCTCAACTATGACGGAGGGCGTGACCGGTTCCGCTGCATAGACATGATCATTTTGCCCAAAGCCTGGATTCAATCCTCCTACTAGCAACGTTACCAATGATAAGGTTACTATTGCCTTGCGAAATGCTCTGATTTTCATTACTTTTCCTACTCCCCTTAATAAAATGATTGTCCAACGAGTAATATAACAGCGCTATGTAAATTTAAAACTCATTTACTATTAAGAAATTATATTAATTTAATTTGAAAAAATAATAATTCTTTTGATAAGTAGAACCTGAATTTGTATAGGTTAGGTTTTTCATGATGGACATCATCTACTGCAATGGAAATTGGGATCGAACCTAGCAATGGGGTAGTGCTGCTTGACATGCAAAAAATCCACAACCGAAGCGGTTGCGGATTACATGGTGATGGCGAGGGAGTCGGACCCCTTTTCGAAGATTACGCCAAGCTTGCTTTTATAGGTGTAGTAAAGGATTTGATGTCACCTGAGAAGCCGCCTTTGGCTCATCTGCTTACAGAATGTTCTTTCAATATATGCGCAGTAGTCTCCAACGAATGAATTCCTTTTGCAATATCTACGATAAACTCCACGGCATATTCACGTTCCATTCTTAGATGTTTTCCATTTAACAAAAGGAATGATTTTGTCACCAGATGAGCTGTCCGTTTATTTCCATTGTGAAAGCAAAGATTTTTAACTAGCGACTCTAGTAGGGCTGCAGCTTTGTCGAATAAATGGGGGTAAGCATCTTCTTCAAAAACACTTTGCTGAGGTCTATGTACCGCAGATTCCAGCAGGCCGTGATCCTTCACACCTGCTTGGTCTGCGTCGTTCATTTTTTTCATCATGAAGTAGTGGGCCGAAATAACCTCTTCTTTGGTTAGGAATATGGCCATATCATCGATCCCTTAAATCTTTAAGGATACCTTCATCTTCTTCAAACACGTCAAAGAAGGCTTCAAGAACTTCTGGTCTTACATTATCTGGGAGTTGACCTTGCCGCACCTTCTTCAACACCACTTCACCGCGATCATTCTCAATAAATTCGATCTCATCACCTTGTGAGATATTCAGCTTCTCAGCCAGGCTTTTTGGCAAGCTTACTCCCAAACTATTGCCCATTCGTCCAATTTTGCGGGAATACCGCGTTACATTTGGTTTATTATTTGTCACTTTGACCACACCATTCATTGATATTCTCATCTCTATAAGTATGATCTATACTCAATTTGTTATACCTTATAACTGTAATAACTTTTATAACGTATGTACATAATAGCAAATTACTCCTCAAATATAAAGCACAAACACCATCCTCATATGGATGGTGTTTGTGGTGGTAGGGGCAAATTGTGGATGTACAAAACCACAATTATTATACCCGGCATTCAGACCAATCGTCGATTTTGGTGATAATGCCTATTCTTCTGATTCATGGAGTAGAATGAGCAAGGGAGTTGCCCCTTAGCTAAGCTATCTAATGCTCAATCATTGTCAAAAGCTCTGCCAAAGGCGTACGAGGCTTCGGCGCAGGCTGCGCTTCCGAGTTAAAATAGCCCAGATGCAGCGTACCGACGATTTTCTCCGCCGCTGTTACTCCGACTGCCGCCTGAAAATCGGCATGCTCATTGTAAGGACTTGTTTTCCATACACATCCGATCTCCTTTTCCCAAGCAAGCAGTTGAATGTTTTGAATGAGCGCGGATGTGGCTGCGAAAGCTTCTTCCCATGCCTTCTGAGGCAAGTCTGCCTTCATCACGACAATGAGATGAACAGGTGTCTGGCTGCAATAGGCCTCGCGTATTTGCTCTCCATACTTTGCAACGAACTCCGGCGGCCTTGTATGAAGGACAGCCTCTGCAAATCCGCGTCTTCCCTCACCGATAAAAAGAATGAACCGCCAAGGCTCTTTCTTCGAATGGAACGGTGCCCATACAGCGTCCTCCAGAAGCGTATATATTACTTCCTTTGGAATCGGCACACCATTAAAATCCTGAATCGTCCTTCGTTCTCGAATGATATTTGCAATATTATTCATTACTTTCATACCCCAATCGCCATTAGGAATTCAACGAAAAAGCAGTCGTAATTTCGTCGATTATTTTGTTAAGCCCAATCGGACCGTAGCCTGCAAACCATAAGTTTGCATCTCCGATATAGACGCGATTATTTTTAACAGCGTTTAGGTTCGACCAGATGGAGGTGCTCATAATGGTATCCAGCGCTACCTTGTTGACATCGCCAGGACGAAGAATGATGAACATGCGATCCGGATTCAGCTCAGGGAGCACCTCTGCTGAAATCGGCACATTCCATGAATCTTTAAAATCGACAGCTTCTACCGATGCAGGTGTTAAGCCTAATGCACCAAACATGACGAAGTTATCGCTAGGCTGAATCAGCTGTAATTGCTTGTCCTGAACCCTCATAAAAGCAACCGTTTCATTCGGGGCTTCAGCAGCCAGCTTATCATGTGCATCCGCCACTTTCTTATCGTATTCCGCTTGAATGCGCTCTGCTTCAGCTTCCATGCCGAACACAGCAGCGGTTTCATGGAATCTTTCCCAGTCTCCTTCATTCTCGTTGTCAAAAAGAATGGTTGGAGCGATTTTGGACAGCTGGTCGTAATTGGCCTCGCTGAGCGTTTTAGACGCCAGAATAAGATCCGGCGCTGCTTCAAGCAGTGCTTCGTAATTTGGCGCTTCACCTGAGCCGATTTCAATCGTATTCTTCATTTGGTCAGCCATGTACGCAGGAAAACCAAGATCGTTGTAAGTAACCATTGCATGAGGCTCAATGCCGAGTGCCAGCAGATGGTCGGCGAAAACATACAGCATGCCAGCTACCTTTTTCGGATGAGCAGGTACAACAACATCGCCTTTAACCGTAGAAATAGTCCGGGTTTCAGCCCCGGATGCCACTGGCGAAGCTGATGGAGACTCGGATCTAGGGGACTCCGTACTTGAGGATTCCGCCTGCTCAGAGGGTGATCCGCTTGCCGCTGCATTTCCGGTGCTGCTGCTTTGGCCGCAGGCGGCTAACAAGCCGATAAGAAGCAGGAGCGAGAGAAGAAGAGTACCTCGCTTCATCATTTGAGAGAACACACTTATTTTAAACAAAACTTGCCACACGCCTTCCTTTATGATTTTGATAATCATTATCGTTATTTATTATAGGCAGACGTATGTTTTAAAGCCATGGACGATCCTGCTCACTGCATGGACGTTTGGCTCATGAATAATTCGGTTGTCCGGCGTAGAAACAAGGCATGGGATAGAGACGTGTAGCAGGAATAGCTGCGGGAAGCTCCAAGATCATAAATACGGCCGCTGCGCGCCGCTTTAAGTTCACGCCATGCTGCATTTGATTCGATCGAATGTCTGAATGCCTCGCTTTTTCGATGATCCCCGCCGGTGAACAAAATCAAATGATCGATATGATAGGCGGCTAGCTCCTCAATCGTAAGCATTTGAGAATGGGAGACATTAGCCAGTTCTCTCGGCATCGCAAACCCTAAATCGCGATACAGGACCGTACCCAGATTACGACTTCCAAACAGTTGAAAACGACCATTTTCAAATTGGGCCACGGCAACAGTCTGATCTTCGATTTGGTGTTGGATGGCGATACGCGAGCGTTCAGCCGATGTTTCATACTGCTCCAGCCATAAATCAGCCGCCTCGGTCCGATTCACTGCCCGGCTAATCATACGAAGATGGTCGCGCCATTCCCCATGGAAGGGCACCGTGCAGGTAGGGGCAATATGCCGAAAAAGATCGGCTTTGTCTGGTTCTTCATAATCTGTGCGCTCAAAACCAATGATGAGTTCGGGTCTGGCATGCAGAAGCTTGTCCAGATCAGGCTGAGCATTTCCTACTGTCAGGGTGTCACGCAGCTCGGCAAGGGGTTCTTGCGAGGGGTTGACCATTGCGGCATAGGGCTGCATGCCAAGCGCCAGTAAATGGCCCGTGTAAGGGATCGCTACAGAAGCGACTCGCGCTGAGTTGCGGTATTTTTTGATGAAAACGGTTGGCGAAGTACCCGTTGCAGCTTTAAATTTGCGGCTGAAATAAAACTCATCCTGGTAACCGACCCGATGTGCCGTCTCGCGAATGGTATGATCAGAACCAATCAGCAGGTTGCCTGCTTGTGCGATGCGGACTTCATTTAAATATTCCATAGGCCCCCGGCCAAATTCCCTTTTGAAAAGCCTAGAGTAATGCGCCACGCTCATACCTGCCATCGCTGCCAGCATTTCACGTGTGAGGCTGTGGTGAAAAGAGGTATCGATATAAACTTTCGACTGCTGCATCAGCTCACGGACATGGTTATGAAGCAGCTCAGGCTCCGTCTCAGCATGCCTAAGGACTAGCAGCAGCAGTTCTTGAAAGCGAATGTTCGCTTCCATGCGATCCCACCTGTTGCCTGCTTTCCATGCTGCGCTTATTTCCCTGGCCAGCTGTGGCGCTTCTGATAATGACACAGCCTGCTGGAAGTTTGGTTCAGCCTTCTGACGGTGAAGTGTGCCATCTGATCCTTCTATATAGACATCAAACGTAATTCGTTCATATTCAAGGGGAGAGTGGCCCCGAGCTCCTAACGTCCAGCTTATATCCGGTGAGAGAAGAAGGGCGTGTGATGGATAAAGAATAAGCGGCTGCCCGTTCCATTTTCCTTCCCCGCTGCCTTTTGTAATGATGAGAAGAGTATAGTGATCGGACTGATGAAGTTCCGGTTCAGTCAGAACTGTGCTGACGCTTTGAGCATCAATGAGCATATATAATCTGCCTTGTTCCTTCATTTGGGTTAGTTTGCTCCTTCCGCTGAGAGTACGATGTCAAACAATAATTACTCATATTTTACACCTATTTGCAGAGGGAGTACCATGGATTGTTGTTTGTAATGATGCAAAAAGCCGACCTGCTTTGGTCGGCTTCTTAGTCGTATTCATCTTTTCGTATTTAGCATCATAAAGATCTAATCCTATTTCAAATTCAAACCGGCTGCCCGCTCTTAACCTTCGCGAAAAAAGCACTAATCGCATAATAAGCGGCGCCGCGAACGGCGGACTGATCCTGCAATTCGGCGAACAAAATTTGCAGCTTCTCGCGGTGATAGCTGAGTGTGCGACGGGCGATAGAGGCGTGAATCGCATCCTCCAGCCAAGCTTGTGCGCGGCTCATGCGGTTGCCGATGATCACGACGTTTGGATTAAACACATTCACAATGTTGGAAATGCCTACACCCAAATATTCGCCAATGGCATAAAATAAGGCCTGCACTTCGCGGTTTCCTGCCTCTGCGGCAGCAAGCAGCTCCTCCAGTGTCTCAAAGCCAAGCGGCTCTGCCTGCTCCAGCAGCGCATTCTCCGAAGCATAAAGCTCCCAGCATCCCTGATTGCCGCAGCGGCACGGCTTGCCGCCATATTCGATCGACAAATGCCCCAGCTCGCCGGAAAAGCCGGAAGCCCCTTTATAAAGCTCCTTGTTTAAAATAATGCCCGTCCCTATACCGATGCCGACACTGACGTATATTTGGTTAGCGATGCCGCGCCCCGCGCCGTATTTCTGCTCGCCCTGCGCGCCAGCATTGGCTTCATTATCGATAGTCACAGGCAGCTGGAAGCGCGCTTCCAGCATTTGCTGAAGCTCAACCTGCTGCCATTCAAGGTTCGGCGCAAACAGGATCGCGCCTTTGTCATCGACGATGCCTGGCGCTCCAACGCCGATGCCGATTAGGCCATAATGGCTGCTCGGAGCTTGCGAAGCCAGCTCCTCAATAAAAGCGATGAGCTGGTTCAGGGCAAAATCCTGCTCTCGCTTTTTGAAGGTAAGCTGCCGCTCGCTAATGACAGTCCCTTGCAGATCGGTTAACACGCCGCGCATATAGTTGACGCCAAGGTCAATGCCGATGGCATGTCCGGCTTGTCCATTAAACAGCAGCATGACGGGCTTGCGTCCGCCGCTCGATTCGCCGGGGCCATTTTCAAAAACGAGATGATTGTCGATCAGATCCTGCACAAGGCTGGAAACAGTCGCTTTATTAAGTCCGGTCCGTTCAGATATTTGAGCGCGAGAGAGAGGGGCATGCTTAATAACGGCCTCCAGCACAATCGCGGTATTCATTTTTTTGATAAGCGCCAAGTCGCCGGTCGTCTTCAGTTTCAACTAGATTGCCTCCGTCCATCTAAAAATCCATGTAGTGTATTGTATCACAGGCGTAAACGATATGACCGTACCGCAGGCGAAAAAGCTTGAGTCCTATTGAAATGCAAGCGGAATCATTAGCAATGGTTAATAGGACTATTTTAGCACAAAAAAACTTAGTTTAGTCAATAGACAAACTAAGTTTGATCATGTTATGCTGTTGGGGAGCGTTTACATCATGAGATATGCAACAAAGCATTTATCCCATACCCTATCAGGAGGTTTTATAAAAATGAGCTATTTTTCTAACATTGGCAAAATTCAATTTGAGGGCAAAGGTTCGGACAATCCGTTTGCATTCAAACACTATAACCCGGAGCAAGTCATTCTTGGCAAAACGATGGAAGAGCACCTGCGCTTCGCTGTTGCTTACTGGCACACATTTAACGCTAACGGCACAGATCCTTTCGGTTCGGCAACAATGTTCCGCGAGTGGGATAAGCTAGACGGCCTTGACCGTGCGAAAGCACGCGTAGAAGCTAACTTTGAATTCATGGATAAGCTGAACATTCCGTTCTACTGCTTCCATGATATCGACATTGCTCCAGAAGGCGCTACACTGCAAGAAACAAACAAAAACCTCGATGTTATCGTAGCACTGCTGAAAGAAAACATGAAAACTTCCGGCAAAAAATTGCTTTGGAACACAGTTAACATGTTCTCGCACCCGCGTTTCGTTCATGGCGCTGGCACAACCTGCAACGCTGACGTTTATGCCTATGCTGGCGCACAGCTGAAAAAAGGCCTTGAAGTCGGCAAAGAGCTTGGCGCTGAAAACTATGTTTTCTGGGGCGGCCGCGAAGGCTACGAAACGTTGCTGAACACGGACATGGGCTTTGAGCTGGATAACCTGGCACGTCTGTACGAAATGGCGCTTGCTTATGCGAAAGAAATCGGCTTCGACGCGCAATTCCTGATCGAGCCTAAACCGAAAGAGCCGACGAAGCACCAATATGACTTTGATGCAGCAACAACGATTTCGTTCCTGCGCAAATACAACCTGCACAACGATTTCAAGCTGAACCTTGAAGCGAACCATGCAACGCTTGCTGGCCACACGTTCGAGCACGAAATCCGTACGGCAGCTATTAACGGCATGCTTGGTTCCCTTGATGCGAACCAAGGCGATCTGCTGCTGGGCTGGGATACAGATGAATTCCCGACTGACCTTTATTCCACTACACTGACGATGTATGAAGTGCTGAAAGCTGGCGGCATCGGCCGTGGCGGCGTTAACTTTGATGCGAAGGTTCGTCGTGCATCGTTTGAAGCGGATGATCTGTTCCTTGGTCACATTGCGGGTATGGACAGCTTTGCATGGGGTCTGAAAGCAGCTGCGAAGCTGACAGAAGAGAAAATTCTGGATGGCATCGTAGACAACCGTTACCGTACGTTCAAAGAAGGCATCGGCGCTGACATCGTTTCTGGCAAAGCGACTTTGGCTTCACTTGAGCAATACGCGCTGCAAAACAACCCGATCCGTCTGGAATCCGGTCGTCAAGAGCGCATTAGACTGCAACTGAGCGAAGTTATTTTCAGCGTTTAAGTCGGGAGGACTTCGGCTATGAGCTATGTCATTGGAATAGATTTAGGTACGAGCGCCGTCAAGGCGCTCCTCATTAATAAAGAAGGCACGGTTGCGGGCGAAGCTTCCCGCAGCTATCCGCTTTATCATGAGCACACGGGCTGGAGCGAGCAGAAGCCTGATGATTGGGTCGATGCAACGCTTGAGGCGCTTGGCGAGCTAGCCGCTGCCATTGGGCCAGAAGCAAGCGCGCAAATCGAGGGCATCAGCTTCTCCGGTCAAATGCATGGACTTGTGCTGCTGAACGGTGCTGGCAATCCAGTGCGCAATGCCATTCTCTGGAATGACACGCGCACGACGGCGCAATGCCGTGAAATCGAGCGTACGCTTGGCGACAAGCTGCTCGGCATTACGCGCAATCCGGCGCTGGAAGGTTTTACGCTGCCGAAAATCCTATGGGTGCGCGAGCATGAGCCTGCTGCTTTCGAACAGGCAGAGCTGTTCCTGCTGCCTAAGGATTATGTGCGCTATCGCCTGACAGGCGAGCAGCATATGGATTACTCCGATGCAGCGGGCACGCTGCTGCTGGATGTAGCAGCGAAGCGCTGGAGCGAAGAGGTGCTTGCAGCATTTGAGCTGCAAGCAAGCTTCTGTCCGCCGCTCGTCGAGTCGCATGGCCAGACGGGTACGCTGCTTGCTGAACTGGCACAGCGCACAGGACTGCCAGCTACAGTAAAGGTGTTCGCTGGCGGAGCCGACAATGCTTGCGGCGCAATCGGCGCTGGCATTTTGAGCGAAGGCTTAACGCTATGCAGCATCGGTACGTCCGGCGTTATTTTGTCCTATGAAAATGACAAAAATAAGGATTTTGCCGGCAAAGTACATTTCTTCAATCACGGCAAGGAAGATTCCTTCTACGCAATGGGCGTGACGCTGGCAGCAGGCTATAGCTTGAGCTGGTTCAAGAAGACATTCGCGCCGAGCGAATCCTTTGATGAGCTGCTTGCAGGCATCGGGGAAGTGAAGCCGGGAGCAGGCGGTCTGTTGTTTACGCCTTATCTCGTAGGCGAGCGTACGCCGCATCCGGATTCCCTTATTCGTGCCAGCTTTATCGGCGTGGATGGCTCGCATGAGCGGGTTCATTTTGCCCGTGCCGTGATGGAGGGCATTACGTTCTCACTGCATGAATCGGTCGATATGTTCCGTGCGGCTGGCAAAACGGTCGATACGATTGTATCGATTGGCGGGGGTGCGCAAAATCCGGTTTGGCTACAAATGCAGGCTGACATTTTTGACGCGAAGGTAGTAGCGCTCGAAAACGAGCAGGGGCCTGGCCTCGGCGCAGCGATGCTTGCTGCATACGGCAGTGGCTGGTTTGAGAGCCTGGAGGCTTGTGCAGCGAAGTTCGTGAAGCATGCCGAGCAATATTTGCCGCAGCCTGAAGCTGTTGAAGCGTATAAAGGGCTGTTCCGTATCTATCAGCAGGTTTACACGCAAACGCGCAGTTTGAACGAAGCGTTAGCCGCATACCGCGGTTAGCGAGGTTACCCGCAAGAACACATATGGCTGCCGCTTCTTCTGTGTTTCAGGAGGAGCGGCTTTTTTTGTGAAATGAATATAGAGAAGAAGTGAGAAGTGTCAGAAGAAAATAAAGTTCTAGACAGAGAAATTAAGGTATTAGACTGATGAAGCTTTATTAAGCTTTATTAAGCTAACAGGCAGTTTAACTTAATAAAAAACAAGAAAGCAGACGGTACTTGTCATGGTTTTTCTTATTTAAACAAATGGCGTAAAAGCGCTAGCTGGCATATTTTATGAGTTATGGTCTAGCAACAATAAACCACACCTGCATTGAAATAGTCACACCGTGGTTCTAGTAAATTCGCTAATATAATGCCATGATTATGGTGAAGGGTTACAGTTGCCGATAGTTATTTATTCATATCAAAACCAAATTATGATTTATGTCGAGCGACACCCTATAAAGTGTGAGATGAGTGGAGATGAAATTTATGATTAGAGTTGCAAAATTGGAGGATAGGAAAGATATAGCCAAACTATTGGCACAATTAGGCTACCCGGATACCGAATTTTTTATTAAAGAGAACATGGAAAGACTTCTAACTGACCCCAACGAAGAATTAATGGTTTATGAAGATGAAGGACACGTTATTGCCTGTATTGCCCTTCATTATATCCCACAATTAGGTATTAGAGGAGATGTTGCATTAATTAGTTATCTTGTTGTAGACTCCTCAATTAGAAGTAAAGGAATTGGAAAGGAATTAGAGGAATTTGCCTCTGCCTCTGCCAGAAAAAGGGGATGTGACAGTATCCAAGTTCATTGTCATTCTAGAAGAATAGACGCTCATAAATTTTATGAGAGACAAGGTTTCAAGGAGGCTCCTAAGTACTTTTCAAAAATGTTAGACAAATGAAGGACTAAATTCTCACTAGCCTTTATTGAATCGACAGCAAAGTTTTAATAGGGAGGTAATGATTTATTCAGCAAATTAATATTTAATTAACGGGTAACGTTTGTTTAATGGCAACAGCGGCAGTCTAAGACTTTATTTCTCAAGTCTAGGTCGCCGCTGCTTATTTTAATAGGCCAGTCTAATACTTTATATTCACTGAACAATAAGCTTGCATCTGCTCACCTGCCCACTCACTGCTTGAAGCTGCTCCAAATCGCTTCCGGCTTTACTCCCAGCTCTCCGGCGATCAGCTCGGCTGTGAGCCGCTGGGGCTTTTTTATTTTGCCGTTGCGAATTTTGGAAATGGTCGTCAAGGAAATGAGCGTGGAGCGGGAAAGCGATGTAGCGGAAATATTTTTGCTTAGCATCAGCATTCTCAGCTTGTAGGAAGGGTCCTCCTCTTGGGCTTGCTGGTTCAGCTCTGTGAGCATGATCAAATAGCTATGAAACGCCTTGTTGCCCGAATAAAAAGGCTTAATCAATGCTTTTGCGGTATCCTTGCCATCTCCGATCTGCATATGCAGCTCCAAATGCTCAATTTTACCGATGCTTTTGGCCCGTTCCATGATGCGACGCAGCGGTGCGCGGTGCTCCTCGGCAACCAAATCAAAAATGCTGCGATTCAAAAAGCTGGCCGAGCCTTGGGCAAGCGGGGCGAAATAACGCTTCAGCGAAAATATGCGGAATTGTTCCGAGATACCGATGGCCATCATGATTTTATGATCGATAGCGAATTCATCGCCCCAACGCTCGGCAGACACATCCTTGCAGACGAGCATATAATACGTTTGCTCCTCCATTTGAAATTTACGGCAGCTCAGCCGAACGGTCGCCGTCATCGTAGAGCGCGTCGTCAGCTCACAGTCGAACGTCAGCTGATCATCCTCAATAAGCTTCGCCATCAGCTGCCCGAAAGGCTGCGAATCCTTTACGAAATCCTCCGGGTTGACCTCTAGAAGCTCATGCTTTCGATAGCCGGACAGCCCGGTAAAGGCTTTGTTAATATCGCGAATATACCAGCGGTTAAAATCATATTCCACAATCATCATCGGGTCGGCTAGCTGGTAAAAGATCGTATGCATGCTAATAATGCCTCCTTCAATCGGTGGTATATCTAGAGTTAAGTTAGATTACATTAAGGGTTATTAAATGTGACATATCTCGTATTTTAAATTATGCAGAAAAAAACTCGAAATGACAACACCCTTTAGTCATACTTCGTTAACAAATTGGGGCAGACTAAAGATAGAGTCAACGCCCGAAAGGAGAAAAAACCGATGAATTCGGCATTATTGTTTGATTTCGCAGATATTACGAGCGCGGGGATGGCCTTTGATACGCTGGAGCAGCTTGGCTATGATCCGGTCCTGCATGAAGGAGGAAGACTGCATATTCATATGGAGGGTAACGATCTCATTTCTGCGCTTGAGATTATGCAGATGCATGGGGGCCGGCTTATTCAGGAAGCTGCCATTGATGCGAACGCTTACACGGATACTACCTATTCGCTTGACGGCATCACCATTCCCGCGCATATTGTTAATGAGGATTGGAACGAGGAGCTGTAGCCAGCATTTTCGGCAAAAGAAAAGCGCGGCTTTAGCTGTCTGAGACAGCCATTGCCGCGCTTTTTCCTGCATTGTAGCCTGTTGAGAAGGCCGCAGTAATGTTGTAGCCACCTGTGTAGCCATGAATATCGAGCACCTCGCCGCAAAAATACAGACCGGAGCTTTGCTTGGAGCCCATCGTCTTCGGATCGATTTCCTTCAAATGGACTCCACCGCCGGTGACGAAAGCTTCCTCAATGGATAGCGTCCCGTTCACCTTAACGGGGAAAGCTTTGATTTGCTTGGCGAGCGCAAGAAACGGCCCCTTGGGAAGATTGTCGTACGTAATATCGCCGTTGATGCCATTTTGCTGAAGCAGAAAATCCAGCAGCCGTTCCTGCAAATAGCCGCGAAGCACATTTTTAATTGCTTTTTTAGACTCCAGCTTCGCCATTTGCATCATTTCCTCATAAACGTCGGCTTCTGAGCGCCCCGGCAGCAGGTCGATTGTGAGAAGTACGGTTGCAGCCTCCCTAGCTTCGCTTCCTAAGTGCTCTGCCGCATCTAAAGCGTCTGTGCCCCCTATTCTGCCATTTGCTACGCTGATGCCTTGAGCGGCGCCAGAAGCGCGCTGCTCTTTGTTTGCCGCCTGTTTGAGCGCTTTGACGACGAATTGGCTGCATCTAAGGGCGGTTGGACCGGATAAGCCGAAGTGGGTGAAGATCATGTCGCCCTCATGGGTGATCAATTTTTTGCCTTTCGCATTCCACACCGTTAGCTCTACCTCGCGCAGTGAAATGCCCTGTAGCGTTTTGCTGCGTATCCAAGGCTCTGAGGAGGTGAGAGGCACTTCTGTCGGATACAGCTCAGTAATGGTATGCCCGCCGCTAATAGCCCAAGGATAGCCGTCTCCAGTGGAACCGGTATGGGGGACGGATTTGCCGCCCGTAGCGATGATGACGGCTTTCGCCGCGAGCTTTTCACCATTTTGCAGCAACAGTCCTTGTACGGCACCGTCCGCGTAAAGGACCTCACGCACGGGTGTATTTGTTCGAATGTCCACCCCTTGCTCTCGAACTTTGCGGATGAGCGCATCGACGACCGTTTTGGCTTTGTCAGAAACCGGAAACATTCGGCCTCGGTCTTCCTCCTTCAAGGCAATGCCCATCCCTTCGAAAAAAGCGATAATATCGCGATTGCCAAACGCATTTAGCGCACTGAATAAAAACTTTCCGTTTCCGGGTATATGTTGGATGAGCTGATCCATCTCTTTTGCGTTCGTCACATTACAGCGTCCGCCTCCGGAAATGCCGAGCTTGCGCCCAAGCTTGTCTCCTTTATCAACGAGAAGAACAGAGGCACCGTGCGCGCTTGCAGCTACCGCTGCCATCAGACCGGAGGGACCTCCGCCAACAATTATAATATCGTACATGATTCACTCAGCCTTTCTTTCTGCAATCTTGTTTATTGTACCATTCTTCGGACGAAATATTGAGTTATAATAGAACATAATTCATCAGCTGGAGGTGCCTTGGATGATTCGTATGGAATGGACGTTTCAGGGTTATGGGGATACCGAACTATACGTAAGAGAATGGAAGCCAGAAAAGGAGCGTCCAAAGGGCGTTTTATGTCTCATACATGGGATGGGCGAGCATGGTGAACGTTATCGTTCATTTGCGGCGAGGCTCGTAGCAGCTCAATATGCTGTAATCGCTCTTGATCAGCAGGGCCATGGCCGTTCATCCGGGCCAAGGGGGCATTTGCCTTCTGTAGTTGATGCGGCAGCCTACGCTGCCATGCTGGTGGAGCAGGCTGCAGAGCGCCATCCAGGGCTGCCAATCTTTCTTTACGGGCACAGCATGGGCGGCAACATCGCGATGAATTGTGCACTGCGGCTCCAGCCAGCAGTGAAGGCGCTCGTGCTGTCTAGTCCGTGGCTAAGGCTGGCCTTTACGCCACCACGTGCCCAGCTTTGGCTGGGGAAGCGGCTCGCCGCCATTTGGCCAGGGCTGCCGCAATCGACGGGACTTAAGAGCGGGGAGCTGTACCGCCGAGGTTATGAGGAGGCCGTGCATATGGAAGGAGACCCGCTGTGCCATTCCCGCATTACGGTTAAAACCTTTCTGAATCTCCATGATTCAGGTGAATGGGCAATAGCCAATTGCAGGCAGCTCCAAGTGCCGCTGCTGCTCATACACGGCGCAGCTGACAAGATCACCTCACATGAAGCAAGCGAGAAGGTGGCGCAGCGGCTTGGCGAGGCATGTACTTTTGTTTCTTGGTCTGACGGCTATCATGAACTTCATAATGATTTGGAAGCACAGCGTTTTATTGAAGTGGTGACGAACTGGCTGGATAGGCATACAGATGAAAATAAGGATCACGCAATTTAATCTAGTAAGCGATTAGGGGGGGAGACCTGTCGTTCGTGTTGAAAGAATTGCTGTTACAATTCGTAATCTCACTTATTCCCGTATTTTCCTTTCAGCTCTGGCATTATAAGCAGCGCAAGGAAAACCATATTCGAGTGTTTATAACGGCTGCTAGTGCAATCGCAATGGTTGCGTGCATGGCGGTTTCGACGGATTTTAATGGATATGAGCTGAATTTTCGCTTTGTTCCATTTATTTTGGGCTCTTTATACGGAGGGGTATATGGTGCCCTTATTCTTGATCTGCTTTATATTATCCTTAGAGTGCCAGCGCTTGATACCGATGCGGAAAAAATGGTTTTTGTCTTTTTCATGTTTGTTCACGTGCCTATTATTTTGCTCTTTGCCAAGCGATTCAGCAAGAAGCCCTTGCATCGAAAGCGGCTCATAGGCGTTAAATCGATAGCGCCAATCTCCGTCTACATATCCTTAATGTTTGTCATGTTTATGATGAATGAGGGCTTCTACTGGTCAACTGAGCTTGTTGCGGTATTCGGTTTATTATTAATTGGCTCGATCGTTGCCATTTGGTTGTCTATATTTATTGTGGAGAAATTTGTTGAAAATTCGCAGCTGCAGCTGGAGCTCAAAAATGTTTCGTCTAGCTATCGGCTGGAAGTAGAAAAACAGCAGCAGTTCATCGATGAAATGCTGCTAGCGATTTTATTCACAGATGAGCGTGGCGTCATCACGCATTTGAATGCGAAGGGCAAGGAGCTGTTCCAGCGGCAGCTTGAGGCAAGCGGAGATTTATTTTCAGGAAACGTACGTATGGACACCTTTTTTGCTGCAAAAGAGGACGGTTCCTATATCAAGCTGCTTGAGGATGCGCTCGCTGGAGCCAAGAGCAGTAAAGGACCACACACGGAAGAGGGCAAAACGCTGCTCAAGACAGCATTCGCCATTCGGAGGCAGGAGGATCATTCCATTGCGGGAGCTGCCCTTATTGTCCAGGATGTAACGGAGCTTACGCTGCTGCGCGATGAGCTGGGACGAATGGAGCGCCTTAGTCTAATTGGACAAATGGCTGCAAGCATTACGCATGAGATCCGCAATCCGATGGCGGTAATACGGGGGTTTATGCAGCTGATGCGGGAGCGAAGCCGGCTGAATGAGCAGCAGTATTACCAGATCGTTATGGAGGAGCTGGATCGGGCGAATACGATTATTAGCGACTTCTTGTCATTGGCGCAAAATCGTTCCGTCCCGATGCAGAAGCATGCCTTGCAGACGATAATCATGGAAATATTGCCGCTGCTTGAGGCGGACGCCAATCTTAGAGGACAGGTTGTGCAAACGGAGCTTGCCGATGATTTGCCCGCCTTTCTTATGTCTGACAAGGAAATGAAGCAGCTGCTTATTAATCTTGTGCGCAACGGCATGGAGGCGATGGAGGAGAAGGGCGTTCTGCACATATTTACTTGCTATCTCCCTCTGGAAAATAAAGTGGTGCTTCGGATTCGTGATAATGGCGTAGGTATTCCAGCAGATCAGATGAGCCAGCTGTTTAAGCCTTTTTATACGACGAAGTCCAAAGGAACGGGACTGGGGCTGCCGCTTTGCCTCAGCATTGCTGAAAGGCATAATGGCAAGCTGGAGGTGGAGTCCGAGGAAGGGGAAGGAACGACGTTCATTTTAACCTTTATGCTGGGTGAAACGGATATTTAGTTAGCGTTCTAATGCTCTATTGCTCTAATAACATAATGGAAACTAAACCTGCACATACTACCTTTGCCTGTCAGTCATACAAGACGGATGAAGGAGGAGAATACATGGAGCGCAATCATGCGAAGTCTGAACAATCCCTGCAGCAGGAGCAGCAAGATGCTGAAAATGCCAAAAAGCGCAAAGGGACATCTCAAGCTCAAGCCGGTTTCGACAAGAAGCTGGACGGACCGAATCGCCCGTCTGTCTAAAGATGCAGCGGTCAAAGCTGCCCGCTGGCAGTTGGGAGCAGAAGGAGTGCGAAATCATAGAGCAGCAGCTGAGACATGGACGGCTGTTGCTTTATTTTCCTACCCAGCGTTATAATAGTAACTAAATTTAGGTTATCAAAAAGGAGTGTATTTCAGTGTCCATGTCATTTGAAAGATACATGCTCGATATGGTTCAACCGATGCGTGATGATTTGACGCGTCTTGGCATTCAAGAGCTTCGCACACCCGAGGATGTGGAGCAAAATCTTCCTGAATCCAAAGGTACAGCGCTTGTAGTCGTAAACTCCGTTTGCGGCTGTGCAGCAGGCCAGTGCCGACCAGGCGTAGCGGAAGCGCTGCAGCATGATATTACACCAGATCATTTGTTTACGGTATTTGCTGGACAGGATAAAGAAGCAACGGCTAAAGCTCGCGAATACTTTGCGCCGTACCCGCCTTCCTCTCCATCCATTGCGCTAATGAAGGACGGAGAGCTTGTTCATTTCATTGAGCGTCACCAAATCGAGAACCGTTCCGCGTCGGATATTGCAGCCGATCTGGCTGATGCGTTCGATCGGTTCTGCCGCTAAGGGCAGGAGGAACTATGAGCTTACAAGCAGATATTATAAAAAGACTTGGCGTTAAGCCAGTCATTGATGTAGATCAGGAAATCCGCACCCGCGTTGATTTCCTCAAAAAATATGTATTGGACTCCCATACGACAGGCCTGTTGATCGCCATTAGCGGCGGCATCGACAGCGCAGTAGCAGCGGGCCTTTGCAAAAAAGCGACCGATGAGCTGACAGCTGAAACCGGTCGCGACTATATGACGCTTGGCGTTTACCAGCCTTACAGCGAGCAGTCAGATATTTCCGACAGCTACGCGGTATCTGAGGCATTCGGTATTACGAAAACCGTAGAAACGAACATTGGCGAAGCGGTAGACGAAATCGCCATAGAGACGGAGCACGGTTTGAAGGGTATCGGTATCCATCGTCATATTAGCCGCGGCGGCAAAGGCAATGTGAAGGCAAGAACGCGTATGGTTGTCCAATATGCGCTTGCCTTTGACCTCAATTTGCTCGTTGTTGGTACGGATCATGCATCCGAAGCCATAACAGGCTTTTATACAAAATGGGGCGACGGGGCCGTTGATATTACTCCGCTCAGCTCACTGAATAAACGTCAAGTACGCCAGCTTGCCTCGCACCTTGGCGTGCCGAAGAGCATTCTCGACAAAGCGCCATCCGCTGGTTTATGGGAAGGGCAAACTGATGAGGATGAGCTTGGCATTAGCTACGATGACAACAGCGATTATTTGGAAGGCAAGGAAATTGGTGCTGAGGCAAAGGAAAAGCTGGAAAAGCAATACCAGAAAACCGAGCACAAGCGCGCGCCTATTCCTGGCATTTAATTAAAAACGTATCATTTAGAAGCTTGTCCGCTGCAAAAGCGGGCAAGCTTCTGTTATTATGGAGCAAATACGTTGTAGGGAAGAGTACATATACAGAGTAATCATTGAAGGCAGGCGAGGCAATGATAGTAGGAATTGGTCATGATATAACGGACATGAGCAGAATGCAGACGATACTTGCCGGCAGCTCGGCGAGGAGATTTTTGCAGCGGATTTTGACAGAGCAGGAGCTTAAGCTGGCTGAAAGCTATGAAGGGAAACGGAAGGTTCAGTTCGCATCGGGGCGTTTTGCGGCGAAGGAAGCGGTGGTCAAGGCGTTTGGCTGTGGCATCGGAAGCATTATTGGCTTTGGCGATATTAATATTTTACGTTCGGAATCTGGAAAGCCGGAATGTGTATTGTCAGAAGCGGCATGGCAGAGGCTTGGATTATCCGCTGCCGCAGTGCGCGTTCATATTACGATTACGCATGACCGGGAGCTGGCATCTGCCGTTGCCATTGTCGAACAGCTTGCCTAATTACGCTGCTTATTGTAGCAAAATAGTTAGTTAGACAAGATTATGCTACGAATTGTAATGTTGATGTCAACTTTGTCATTATCAGGGGGCTATTTGCCGATAAAGATAAGGAGAATGAATTTAGGGCATTGAAGCCGTCGCTATTATTCGGCACGTTCTATATACAGCATGTGTTGGCAGCAGGCTTGCTCGCCGCCTATCGATGGCGGCGGACAAGCCTGCTCGTCTATTTCTTGCCAGCTAGCCAAGCGGCGAGTCCAGCGATTTCTTCGCTTGTGAGACGATCCTTGAACGACGGCATGGAGCCTTCGCCATTTTCCAATTGTGTCACTATGTCTGCCTCGCTCATCCGGGCTCCAACCTTCTGCAGATTGGTCTCTGTCCCCATGCGGCCTTGCAGGTCTGTACCGTGGCAGCTGATGCAGTTGGATTTATAGACAGAGGCTGTGCCGTCAGGTGCATCCATATGCGGCGTTGCTTTCGTTCCCGGCTGTGACTTGCCGCCGCAGGCAGCAAGCAGGGCTGTAGTCAGGGCTGCAAGCAGCAGCATTTTGACCCAGACAGATAGAGAATTACGTAACATTTGGGTTCCTCCCGTTTATCCATATTAGGAAATCATAGAGATAGTATAGCGGATTGCTTGCTGCAACTTCCATAGGATTTTGCCAAGGGGGGCGCTATAATAGAAAAGGCTAACAAGAAAATACGACAAGAGATCGGTAGGCATGGAAGATATATGGAAATAACTGGCGAACATATGCTCAACCAACAGTTTAAGCAGTTAAAGGTTGATGTGATGGTGGCATCCTATACGAAAAGTCCAGCAGGCTGGATAATGAGGCGGATGGAGCCTGACTATTTCTGCTTATGCTACGTCGATAAAGGTGAAGGTTGGCTGGAAGTGAACGAGTCCAAATATAAGGTCAGCGCCGGGCGGCTTTATTTGCTCCGTCCAGGCTGGGCAAGAAGGTACGGCTCGCTGGGTGAAAATCATTTTATTCATTATTGGTGTCATTTCCGCGCGGAGATGGCTGCCGAATCCTATATCCATTTGGCTCATCTGCCGCTGGAGGTTGAAGTGAAGGACGCGCAGGTCGTCAAGCAGCTGTTTACGAAAATGCTGGCGGCGCAGGAAGAAAGCGACCTCACGGGCGAATTGCGGACGAAGGCTGTGCTTTTCGAGCTGCTTGCGCTGTTCATGGAGAATAGTCGGACGCAAAACACGACCTTGCTGCAGCTGTCGGAGCATGAACACTGGAATGAAGTGCTCGTCTATGATGAAGTGCTTAATTTTATTGAGGCAAATTTGCAATATCAAATTCCAATTGGCGTGCTGGCCAGGCTGGCAGACCTATCGCCTATGGATTTTCATGCTGCGTTTAAAAATAAAGTCGGCTGCTCGCTCGTTCAATACATCACGCAGCGGAGAATTGCGACAGCCAAGAAGCTGCTGCGCACGACGAGCTTGCCGATTGCCGCTATTGCTGCGGAGGTTGGCATGCTCAATCATTATTTGTCGCGGTTGTTCAAGCAGCAGACGGGCATTACCCCTTCGGAATACCGCCGAATTATTTGCAGCAGCGCTTGGCAGGAAGCCGGGCAAACAGATCGAGAGGAGTACAGAAATACATGACAGCGGAAGCAAAACAACATTTCAGCAGAGAACTGCTGCATTGGTACCAGAGAGGCAATCGCGATTTGCCATGGCGTAAAAGCCGCGACCCTTACCGGATATGGGTATCGGAAATTATGCTTCAGCAAACGAGAGTCGATACGGTTATTCCCTATTACGAACGGTTTATGGCAAAATTCCCATCGGTTCAGGCACTTGCCGAAGCGCCCGAGCCCGAGGTGCTTAAGTGCTGGGAAGGGCTTGGCTATTACTCGCGGGCGCGGAATTTGCAAGCGGGAGCGCGCCAAGTAATGGAGCTGCATCAAGGACAGGTGCCGGATGATAAAACAGCCGTCGCTGCTTTGAAAGGCGTGGGGCCTTATACGAGCGGCGCAATTATGAGCATCGCCTTTAATCGGCCTGAGCCAGCTGTAGATGGCAACGTCATGCGCGTGCTGTCCCGTTATTTTGCGCTGGAGGATGATATTGCAAAGCCGGCCACACGGGTGAAAATCGAAAAGCTCGCCGCCGAGCTGATTCCTGAAGGCGCAGCAGGCGACTTCAATCAAGCTCTAATGGAGCTGGGTGCGCTCGTCTGTACGCCAAAGTCTCCTAGCTGCCTGCCATGTCCGGTGATGGAGCATTGTGAAGCAAGAATCGAAGGCCGCGAGACGGAGCTGCCTATTAAATCGAAGGCGAAGCCACCGCGGCCGGAAGCTCGAATTGGCGTCATTGTTGAAGGCTCAGGCGCGCATGCAGGCAAGGTGCTTGTAAGGCAGCGTCCGGCTACCGGGCTGCTTGCGCAAATGTGGGAGCTGCCGCATTTGCTTGTGCCGAAGGAGCTGGAACCGCTGCTTCATTTCAGCGAGGAGCAACTGACGGAGCAAGCACCGCTTGGCGGGCTGCTGACCCAGGCGGTCGCGGGCGATACGGGCTTGCTTATTCGTCCTCACCGCCAGCTGATGGACGCCGATCATATTTTCAGCCATATCCATTGGAAAATGAGAGTTTATAAGGCGGATCTAGGTGCGATGAAGATGGGCGCATTAGTGCCAATGGCGCAAATGGCTGCTGAAGTTGCGGCTGTTTATACAGCTGCTGGAAAGCAGCTGGAAGAGCAGGTGGACACAGAGCAGGGGGAGCAGTTAGAGCAGCAGGGAGAGCTTCCCGAGCCGTATCGCTGGATTGGGCCGGAGCATATGGATGAGCTGGCATTTCCGAATTTATTTTTGAAAATTTTACGCGATTATTGGAATCAGGATTTGTAAAGCCGAAGGGAGAGCTTTGGAATGAGTGATAGGTTGAAGCAGCTGCTAGAGCACAAAATCGTAGCGATTCTTAGAGGGATCGAGGATCGCCATGCTGATGCGGCAGGACAGGCATTAATAGACGGCGGTATTCGCCTGATGGAAATTACGCTGAATACGCAGGGCGCTACAACGATGATTCATCGCTGGCGCACCAAGTTTGACGATCAAGCGATTGTCGGCGCAGGTACGGTGCTGGACCTTAAGATGGCGCAGGAGGCAGTGGCTGCGGGGGCGCAGTTTATCATTTCGCCGAATCTTGATGAGGAGGTTATTGCTTACGGCGCCGAGCATGGCGTATCTGTATGGCCTGGCGTTATGACGCCTACCGAAATCGTCAAAGCTTGGAAAGCTGGGGCGGAAGCGGTCAAGCTGTTCCCGATGGGGACGCTTGGCACTAAATATTTGGCGGAGATTCGCGGCCCGCTGGACCATATTCCTATTATGGCGACAGGTGGAGCGGATCTGCATAATCTCGGCGAATATTTTGGAGCTGGGGCGAATGCCGTCGGTCTGGGCGGCAAGCTCGTTAATCTTGAGTGGGTACGCGAAGGCAAGCTTGAGCTAGTTACGGAGCGGGCGCGGCAGTTCGTTGATGCGGTGAGCAAGCTTTAATATGGGTTAGCGGGCGGTTAGCCCAAGAATTTATTCTCTATTATAGTTTTCTATCATCTGCTGGGGGTAATAAATAAAAGGGCCTGCGGCAACAACGGCCGCAGGCTGCAAGAGAGAATATATAATAAAGGGGGGTCATAAAGCTAGTATAATTGGATAAGATGAATATAACCTGAGCGATATATTACAGTTAGATTACAAGAAGGAAATCGCTTACAAAAAAGGTGGGTGAGCATGATGCGTTTTTCCATTTGGAAACCGGCGGTCATCGCAGCAGCGGTGTTAGGCACGCTTTATTTTACAATGAAGCCGGAGTGGCTGCCTGTATTCGCGGCATCGGAGCAGCAGGGCCAAGGCAGCGGAACGATCAGTCAATTGGAGCAGGAAATAGCCGCACATTTTAAAAATAGAGAAGAGCATTTCACGCTTCAATATAATGGGGATAGCAGCAAGCTGTCGACAGAGCTTAAAGCGATTATTGACCGCGCGATGGCGAAGGATGATTATACGGCGTATATTTTGGAATCGTATGTGTATACGACGCGCAGTCTCGGTACTCGCTCAACGATCAAGATGGAGGCGAGCTACCGGGAATCGAAGGAGCAGACGGCTGAGGTGGACCGCGTGGTTGCGCAGCAGCTTAAGAAGCTGGTGACTCCTGGCATGAATGACCATTTGAAGGTGAAGGCCATACATGACTGGATTGTGGGCAAGCTGCGGTACGACCAGTCGCTGACTCAATATACCGCTTATGAAGCACTTACTACTGGGAGTGCCGTATGTCAGGGCTACGCGCTGCTTGCCTACAAAATGCTGAGTGAAGCAGGCATAACGACGAAGATTGCCGAGGGTACAGTTGATACAGGCGATCATGCGTGGAATATGGTTAAGCTCGGCGGGAATTGGTACCATCTCGATGTGACATGGGATGATCCGGTCTCAACCGATCCTGCGGCGCCAGCTGATACGATCCAGTACAGCTACTATTTGAAGACGGACAAGGAATTGCGTCATGACCATCAATGGAAAAAAAGCTATCCGGCCGCGAATACTTCGTATGCCACAGAGCTAGACAAGCTTGAGAAGAAAGGCGGTTCTGCCGCAGCTTCTTACAAAAAGCTTGGGCAGCAGCTTGGCTTCCAATGGCTGAAGCCGGAAAACATCGTCGCCGATCGGGCTGCGCTGACCGAAAAAATTCGCGCTGGCGTCAAGCGCGGAGCGGCCAGCCTTGAGTTCCGCTATATGAAGGGCGCTACATTTTCCGCCGATCTCAAAAGCGCCGTAGCTGCGCTGAATGTACCGATTGGCTACTCTGCACGCTATGAGCCTTATTTGCATGATGGCTCGCAGCTGGTGAAATTGCAGCTGTCGTATTGACCCCTATACAAGCCGCGCAAACAACGTGGCAGCAAACGAGCCGCCAAGTAAGAAAAACGAGCTAAGTAGCAAAAAACCTCTCGTCTCCCTTCAATTTACTGAAGGTGAGCCAAGAGGTTTTTTTGAAATATAAGCATTTATAAGTTTCATCCTTATAATCAGCTTATATTTCACCGCGAAACGGTAGCATTGCCGCCAGAGGACGGCTTAAGCCGTTTACGCTTGTTTATAGCTGCAAAAGGAAAGGTAATCTTAAAGTAAGGGCGCTTCAGCGAATACGGCTCTAGCTTTATTTGCCCTGCTGGCGGGCGGCCGTCATTTGCTGCCAGACGGAGCCAGCTGCTTCCTCGCCGCGCTCGATGCGCTCCAAGGCGATTTGGGCTTGCAGCTGAATTTCGAATTCGCTGTCCTGTGCTGCGATGCGCAGGGCAGGAATGGCCGATTCGTCGCCAACTTCGTAAAGGAAACGGGCGGCCCGCCAGCGCACAAGCTTGTTCGTGTCGCTAAGCGATTCAATCATCGGTGCAGTAGCGGCAGGATCGCCCCAATCGGAGAGCGTGTCTCCAGCCGTTCTGCGCACTGATACCGATTTGTCGCGGAGCGCCTGGAATAAATAAGGCATCGCTTCAGCTGTGCGAAGGTCGCCCAAATAGACAACGGCTAGCCTTCTGATCGACACCGTGTCGTCGGTCAGAGCCTTAGCGAGAAGGGGCAGCAGCTCGGGCTCTGGCGTCAAGCGGTCAAGCGCGGCATAACGAATGCGCCAGTCCGGCGATTCCAGCAGCTCGGCGATTTCGTCCGCCGCTCGCTGCGCGGGCCTTGCCTTCGCTGCTGCGGCATCGCCGTCCGCTGCGCCTTGCGCCTTCGCGGCGGCGATCAGCTCATTCAGCCGCTCCGCCGTATAGGCGGCTTCCAGCTCGAGGACGACATCGGCGGCGATCTCCTCAAGCTCGCCATAACGGACGCCGAACTCCTCAAGCTTGCGTTCGCGAATCATGGAAGAGCCGGCCGCTTCGCTGACGGCGTTCGTGAACAGCTCGGGCAGCGCGGAGCGGGCTTCGCGCTCGCCGTTTTTCACGCGTACCTGCATCGGAATGCCCCGATACATCTGTACGAGCACATGCGCCTCGCCATAGCTGTTCTCGGTCAAGGCTGCTTGACCAGCTCCGCTGTCGTCGCCATGCAGCAGCGTTCTTGCTTCGCCGAGAATGAGCGCCCAATCCGCGCTCGATACGCGGTCCAGGGCAATAAAATCAGCGGTGCGGAAAATGCTGCGCACCCCTTCTATAGCAAGGAGACTTTTTAGTGGCTCCGGTGCGTGTTCTGCTTCTTTTTTCGAAAAAGTCTGTCTTACGCCGCGCGGCAGCGATTCATCCATATTCAGTTTCATGGAGTTCGGGCTGGGCGTCGGTTCAATGGATAAAAGCTTCACATTTATCATCCTCCGTTCATACAATTCAAAGGTTATGGGTTTAGTTTACATGAATTTGCAGGAGGATGCGAATTCAAAGTGCATAAGAAGCGGCTGGAAAGTTGCTTCGATCGCTCGTAGTTGGTATCTTAATGCTATACTAAGTTGAACAAAAGCTTTGTATGGGAGCTTCGGTCGCCACTACGAGAAAGTTTGGACTTACGGCCGCTGTTGTTTTCTGATTTCTCGATTACTATTCTTCTTTGAGGAGGAAATCAGAAAACAAAGGCGGACGCTAAGCTAATGCTTACGAAGCGGCTTTCCTACGGAAAGCTGTGGCTCTCTCCAGTTCCAATCTTTCTCTCCGTTACTCCCCTGCTCCATAACATTTTTGTTCAACTTATATATACTCTATTTTTATAAAGCGTAGGAGGAAGCCAGGATGAAACCCAGAAGATTTGAGAATCAGCAGCAGGTTGAACAGCATAACTCCTTTAAACAGTTTCAAAGATGGCGCTCGGAAAGATCAAATAAGATTAAAATCAAAGATTATTCATATACCGTGCCGAATGTAGCGCCGGATCTGCATTATTTGCATCACAATCGCAAGCATCCTTCCGTCACCTGGGTCGGGCATTCGACTTTTCTGATCCAGATGGCGGGGCTTAATATTGTGACGGACCCCGTCTGGTCAGGGAATATGGCCTTTGAAAAAAGGCTTGCGCCACCGGGCATTCCCATCAGCGATGTGCCTCCGGTTGACGTTGTGCTCATTTCCCATTCGCATTATGACCATTTGAACATTAACTCGCTCCGCAAGCTGGGAGGCGTAAAGCAAATTCTCGTCCCTGCGGGGCTTGCAGGCAAGCTTAAGCTCAAAGGCTTCCGCCGCATCAAGGAGCTGCATTGGTGGGAATCGGTCCATATTCATGGCGTTAAGTTCACCTTTGTGCCATCCCAGCATTGGACGAGGCGCAATCCGTGGGATACGAACAGCTCGCATTGGGGCGGCTGGGTGATGGAGCCTTATGCCACGATGCCAAGCGGAAGCGGCGACCACTCGCACGAGCAAGTTCAATTGCACGGCATGGGCGGCAGTGCCAGTGTGGCGGAGCGAGAGCAGCAGACAGTGGAAGCGCCAGAAGCAAAAGCTGCAGAGGCAGCAAAAGCAGCAGGAGGAGTTGATCGCCCGGGACATTCACATGGACCGGGACATGCTGCCCGTCCTGTAGCAGGAATTGCGCCTACCGTTTATTTTGCAGGTGACAGCGGATATTTTCCGGGCTTCAAGGATATCGGACGCAAGTTCCATATCGATGTTGCCCTCATGCCGATAGGCGCCTATGAGCCGGAATGGTTCATGGGGCCGCAGCATGTGACGCCGGAGGAGTCGCTGCAGGCATTCGAGGATGTGGAGGCGAAGTTTTTTGTGCCCATGCATTACGGTGCCTTTAAGCTGGCCGATGATACGCCGCGCGAAGCGCTGGACCGTCTAGAAGCCTGCCGTGAGAGCCGCTGCATTGAGGAAGAGCGTATTGTTGTGCTGCCTCATGGAGAATCCTGGCGGCTTGCAGGACAATAAATGCCAAACGCGGACAAGAGAAAGCCAAAACAGTGAAATGACTTCCCGCCCACTACATGCGTATACTTAGTAAGTAGGCAAGCAGAATGAACGGCAATAATAAATGACAGCGCATCGTTATTAGGAGGAGCATGTAATGAGTCAACCGATTCGTATAGGAATTATTGGGGCCGGAGCTATCGGCAAAGTGCATATGGAAACGTTTCAAAAGGTAGGGGCGGAAGCCGCGATTGTAACGGCGGTAACGGACGTATACTTGCCGCTTGCCGAGCAGCGTGCAGCGGAATTTGGCATAACGACGATTCATGAAAGCCCGCAGGCGCTGCTCGAGGATCCGGAGCTGGATGCGGTCATCATCGGTGTACCAAACCAATTTCACGCGCCTTTAGCGATTGAAGCATTGAAGCAGGGCAAGCATGTGCTGCTGGAGAAGCCGATGGCTATTGATGCCGAAGCGGCCCGCACCATCTATGAAGCTTCGCAGGCTGCGGGCAAGGTGCTGATGATGGCGCATCAAATGCGCTGGCTCGGCATTAACCGTGCGATTAAAGCGCGTGTGGAAAATGGCGATCTCGGCTCGATCTACAATGTGAAAACCGGATGGTTCCGCAAAAAAGGCATTCCAGGCTGGGGCTCATGGTTTACCCGCAAGGATCAGGCAGGCGGCGGTCCGCTGATCGACATTGGCGTGCATATGCTTGATCTGTCGCTGTATTTAATGGGTAACCCGCGTCCGGTATCGGTATATGGCTCGACGTATGCCGAGTTTGGCCCGAAGCGCCGCGGCATGGGCACTTGGGGCACACCGAATTGGGACGGGTATTATGATGTAGAGGACTTGGCAACGGCGCTTATCAAGTTTGAAAATGGCGCGACGTTGTCGCTGGACGTCAGTTGGGCTGCGCATTCGGCTTCGCTTAGCGAGGAGCCGTTCATCCATTTGATGGGCACGGAGGGCGGTGCAGCGCTTGTTGGCACCAATGGCTGCTACGTTACCCATGAGGATGATAAAGTTGTGGAATCAGAAATCACGCCATTTGATGGGGAAGAGGATCGCGTGCTGCTGAGCAGGCATTTCATCGGCTGCATTAACGAAGGCAAGCAGCCGATTGCTTCGGCGCTGTGCGGTTATACGAACAGCCGGATTTTGGATGCGATTTATGAATCGTCCCGTACAGGAAATGAAGTGAAGCTGCACTGGGACTAAGCCCTTGTGCAGGAATAGCAGCGCACAAGCCCTGGTGTGGACTTGCTGGCGCAGGGCAAGATGAAGTAAGGTCCCGAAAGGCCGCTGTTTGAATAGGCGGCTTCACCGGGGCCTGTTCGCGCGGAAAAATGCAGCGAATTGACAATTCGAGGTTCGTTTGCGGGCATACTGTGCTATAATAATGCAAGATAATGAGAATGAATGTGAAGGACGGGATTGCGAACCATGATTAGTACTACTGGCATAACGCTTCGATTTGGGAAGCGGGCGCTTTTTGAAGATGTTAGCATTAAGTTTACGCCGGGCAACTGCTACGGCCTTATTGGCGCGAACGGCGCAGGTAAATCAACGTTTTTGAAAATTATGTCCGGAGAAGTAGAGCAATCGAGCGGTGAGGTTCATATTACACCGGGCGAGCGTCTTGCTGTACTGAGACAGAACCATTTTGAATATGATGAGTTTGCCGTTATTGAAACGGTAATGATGGGCCACAAGAAGCTTTATGATGTAATGAAAGAGAAGGACGCGCTGTATGCCAAAGCTGACTTTACTGATGAAGACGGCATGCGCGCAGGCGAGCTGGAAGCTGAATTCGCCGACATGAACGGCTGGGAAGCCGAGTCGCAAGCAGCAGAAATGCTGAACGGCCTTGGCATCACGCCTGATCTGCATGACAAAACGATGTCTGAGCTGAGCGGTAATGAGAAGGTACGTGTATTGCTCGCGCAAGCGTTGTTCGGCGAACCGAACATTTTGCTGCTCGATGAGCCTACCAACCATTTGGACATTGAGTCGATTCGCTGGTTAGAGGATTTCCTTGCAAAATATGAAGGAACCGTCGTCGTGGTCAGCCATGACCGTCACTTCCTGAATACGGTATGTACGCATATCGCCGATATCGATTTCGGTAAAATCCAGATGTATGTCGGCAACTACGACTTCTGGTATGAGTCCAGCCAGTTAGCGCTTTCTTTGATGCGCGGCGAGAACAAGAAGAAGGAAGACAAAATTAAAGAGCTGCAGGCGTTCATTCAGCGCTTCAGCGCGAACAAATCGAAATCCAAGCAAGCGACTTCCCGTAAGAAGCTGCTTGATAAAATTTCCCTCGATGACATTCGTCCTTCGAACCGGAAATATCCGTTTATCAACTTCAAGGGTGAGCGCGAAGCAGGCAAATCGCTGCTGCTCGTAGAAGGCTTGACGAAGTCGGTGGATGGCGTGAAGGTGCTGGATAACCTAACGATTGCCGTTAATAAAGGCGACAAAATCGCTTTTGTTGGCCCGAACGAACAGCCGAAGACACTGTTGTTCCAAGTGCTGATGGGCGAGGTTGAAGCGGACGCGGGTACGTATCAGTGGGGAGTTACAACCACGCAAGGCTACTTCCCGAAAGACAACTCGTCTTATTTCGACGGTGTTGATCTGAACCTGGTCGAGTGGCTGCGCCAGTATTCCAAAGATCCGGATGAGACGTTCATCCGCGGCTTCCTCGGACGGATGCTGTTCTCTGGCGACGATGCGATTAAGAAAGCAAGCGTATTGTCCGGTGGAGAGAAAGTCCGCTGCATGCTGTCCAAAATCATGCTCAGCGGCTCGAACGTATTCCTAATGGATGAGCCAACGAATCACTTGGATCTCGAATCCATTACAGCGCTCAATAACGGCCTGATCGATACGGATAGCACGATTCTGTTCACTTCGCATGACCATCAGTTCGTTCAAACGATTGCGAACCGTATTATGGAGATTACGCCTAACGGACTGATCGATCGCATGATGACGTATGATGAGTACCTTGAAAGCGATGAGGTTAAAGCGCTTCGGGAAAAAATGTACGCCGAATAATAGAGCTGAATTCAGCTTGAAATAGAGAAAGGCTGCCCTCGTCTGTATGGACGATAGGGCAGCCTTTTTTGTGTTTGATGCAGCAGCTTTTATAGTATTTAGACTTTCGGAAAATGTATAAAGCTCGGCATTAGACTATTCTTTATGCTGGTTCCATTCCAGCAGCTGATGCTGCAAATGGACAATTAGCTTGTCGACATCTTGTAGAAAAGTGTCTCTGGCTTCCGTTTCCATGCTTTCAAGTGCTTTCGCCAGCGGCGGTGCGCCCGCAGCTTCCAGCGTCGTCATTAACTGCTGAAGCTGAGCTAGAACAGGTGGCATCCCATCAAGGCCCACTTCTGCTTCGGCAGCTGCGAGTGTCGCTACAGCGGTAACAGGCGGAGCTGCTACAGGCACATTAGCAGCTGCCGGTTGGGCGGCCGAAACAGCAGCGCTATCAACAGAAGCCGTATTAGCAGCAAGCGAAGCGCTATGATTAGGCAGATTGTCCATTACGCCGCACAGCGGCTGATCTTGCTGCTCTACAGATGGCTGCTCGGCCTGTAACGAGGCAGCTTTCTTTTTAGCTTCTGCCGGCTGGGCTGGCTTGGCCCGCTCGGCTTTGTTGTTCTGGCGAACGGACCATGTTTCGAGCAGTCCGGGACCGTTCTTGAACAGCAGCTTCTCTTTCGTGCTTGCTGAAATATCTGGGTCCTTGAATAGCTTAGCGATTTTCTTGACGTCGCTGACAGGCATCTCGTCACGCGCGAAAATAAGCGCGAGCGGGTCGCGCAGCTCCATCGGCAAGTCTTTAATCGGAAGCAGCTGATCTTCCGTCAGCACATCCTTGCGGATCGCTGTGCCGCTGACGATCCGCTTCTTGACCGCGCTGCTGAATTTGAGCAGCTCGCATTTATTTTTAATATACGATTCCGGCTTGCTGAGCTTGCTCGCAAGAAATTTAACGGAGCTGCTAAACTTCTCGTTGTTCAGCAGCTTGTGAAATGCCTCCGCCTCTTCAATCGGCGAGAAGCCCTCACGCGTCAAATTTTCGGCAATTTGCTCCAAATAAATATCCATTTCATTGGTCATCGTCGAGACGATGCAAGGAATCGTCGGCTTCCCAAGCGCGATGCAAGCTTTGTATCGGCGGTTGCCATATATAATTTTGTAGCGTCCGTTATCTGTTTTTCTGACTTTAATAGGCGACAGCAGGCCAAGCTCCTCGATGCTAGTGATGAGCTCCTGCAGCGACTGCTCGTCGAATTGGTAGCGGGGCTGGTCCGTATCTTCATCAATCAGATTAATATCCATTTGTATAATGTCCATATCTACTCTCCTATCTATAAACCAGGCTTCCATGCCGGCGTGGCAGGGCTTATGGGCCAACCTTAATTATATAACAAGGAGGGCCTTCGGGGAAATGAAGGCCCTTGGAATAACTGGATTTTATGCTTCTATTATAATTGCTCGGTTTTGAAGCGGCCAATGAGTGCATTCAGCTCTTCAGAGAGCTGGCGCAGCGATTCCGCTGAGAGGCTGATTTCATTCATCGAGGCAAGCTGCAGCCCGGAAGCGTCAGCGACCTGTTCGAAGCGCGAGGCTGACCCGCGGGAAATGCTCTCCATATCCTCGATGGAGGCAGCGACCTCCTGCGATCCGGCGGACAGCTGCTCGGAGGCGGCAGATACCTCAAGCAGGCGCTCATTAATGGTGCCAATGCCGGAATGGATGGAGGCGAACGATGCTCCTGCCTCCTGGACAACGCTTAGACCTGCGAGTACTTCCGTGTTGCTCGCCTCCATCTGCCCAGACAAATCAGAAGTATGGCGGACAATTTCTGCGATGAGCGTCGCCACATGCTCGGAGGATTCCTGTGACTGGGTAGCGAGCTTTCTCACCTCGGAGGCGACGACGGCGAAGCCGCGTCCTTCCTCGCCCGCACGGGCAGCCTCGATTCCGGCATTAAGGGCAAGCAAATTGGTCTGTGCGGCAATCCCTTTCATTATCGAAATAATTTCGACAATTTTGCCGGAATGCTGCTCCAGCTGTGCAGACGTTTCGCCCATTTTGGAAGTGGCGGCATGAATGGTGTCCATCCGCTGAATGACAGCGGAAATCGCTTCCTCGCCATTTTTAGCGCTGCTGGTCGTTGCTTCCGATACGGATGAGACGATGGCTGCGGAATGGGCAATATGCTGCATGCTTGAGGTTATCGCCTCCATCGCATGCGTAACTTCCCCAGCGCGTACAACCTGTGCGGCAGCACCCTCCGACGTTTGCTGAATGCTGTCCGTAATCGTAACGCCTGCTTCCTTCGTCGCAAGGGAATGGGAAGAAACGGCTTCGGCGGCGGTTAGCAGCCGATCTGAGCTGCTGCGTATGCCGCTAATGACCGTACGTGTATCTTCTACTAATGCCTTGAAGGCGGCTGCCAGCTGCCCGACCTCATCCTTGCGGCCTAGATCAATAGCGACCGTCAAGTCGCCGCTGCCGACGCGGGCAATCAGCTTTTTGAGCTGGACGAGCGGCCCAGTCAAATAACGGGCCAGCAAATAAACGAGCAGCAGACTGAGCGCAAAAATCCCCAGTGCCATCCAAATCATCGTATTGCGATTTTGCGCCATCAGCTCGTAAACCTTCGTGGCATCGAGATCAGCGCCGACGAGGCCAAGCAGCTTGCCATCGGCAGACATAATCGGCACATAAGCGGATAAAGTTGACCCATATTCATCCTGAGTCAGCTCGCCAATGCTGGGCTTCATCTCTTGAAAGGTTGTAATCATACCCGCGTAGGGATTCTCTTCAACCGAACCGAAGGGGGAAAAATCATCCTCTGCTACGTCCTGTGGGGCGCCATCCACGACATAAAAGTAGACAGGCTGACCTCCCTCTTCACGCATGCCAAGCGTATACAAGTATTTTAAACCGTTCGCTTCACGCATATCGTTAAGCTGCGTACGAAGCTCATTGTAATAATCGCTTTGCTCCATGCCTGCGCTGAGCTTATCGTATTGCTGCGTATCAACAAGACTAACTGCCCGCTCAGCAACGGATTGCGCTTGCATACCCATCGAATTTTCCACCAAATGGGCGGAGGCACGATACAAGGTAATTCCAAGCACCGAGCCAATAATAAGCAAAATAATAGAGAAAAACATAAAAATACGCATAAACAAGCTATTCATCAATGAAAGCAGCCTCCCTGGCATCTTTTGCAGCAATAGTCCGTAAGTCTCACTACCTATATGTATCGGCAAAAATAGTAAGCGTTATTAGGGAGGGCAGAGGGCCAATCACAAACAAACAGAAATATGCTATAATCGCACCATAAGAATCATTCATAGAAAGTGGAGCATACCTTATGTTTGCGATAGAAAGAATCAAAAAAATCAAACAAATTTTATTAAAAGACAAGCGCGTTGACGTTGTGGAGCTGAGCGAGCGTTTCTCGGTGACCGAGGTAACGATTCGGCGGGATCTCGACAAGCTGGAGCAGCAAGGTTTTTTGGTGAAAATATATGGCGGTGCCGTGCTGAATGAGGAAGATCAGCCGGGCATGCCGACAATGGTAGCAGATGACAAGCTGCAGGGCGAGAAGCGGCTTATTGGACAAATTGCCTCGCGGCATATTGAGAACGGCGAAGCTATTTTTATCGGGACGGGTACAACCTGTTTGGAAATTGCCAAGCACTTGAAGGAGAAGAAAGTGACGGTCGTCACGAATGATCTGCTAGTCGCATTAGCGCTTAAAGATACGCAAGGTGTGAAGGTTATGCTGACAGGCGGCGATTTAATTGCGGGCACCTCTACGCTCATAGGCGGTTTTGCGCTGCAGACGCTAAGCGGCATTTATGTGAAGAAGGCGTTTATTGGCGTGAAGGGGGCTCATTTTCAGGCGGGCTATACGGTAGAGAGCTATGAGGAAGCGATGATGATTCAGAGCGTGCAGCGCATGGCGAGCGAAATTATTATAGCAGCGGATTATACGAAATTTGATGTGCCGGGCTTTGCGAAGCTTGGCGAGCTGACGATGGCGGGCAAAGTAA
Organism: Paenibacillus sp. J31R34; assembly: GCF_059383715.1. Lineage (NCBI taxonomy): Bacteria > Bacillati > Bacillota > Bacilli > Caryophanales > Paenibacillaceae > Paenibacillus > Paenibacillus sp. J31R34. Next base: position 70,490 of record NZ_JBXENU010000002.1, on the reverse strand, counting down.
TTACAAATAAACAGCTGCCAGCCGAATATAAAAAATATTATTTTGAACATGGAATCAAGCTGTATACGACGTTTGAGCTGGAGTAGTCCTGCGGGGGAGAGAACGAAGTTGAGCGAATTATTGACGCTGCGAAATATTAGAAAGCGCTTTAATGAAACGACGGTGCTGGATGGCATCCATTTGACGATTGAAATCGGCCAGGTTCACGCGATAATTGGGGAAAATGGGGCGGGCAAATCAACGCTGATGAAAATATTAGCCGGACTTTTTCCGCCAGACTCTGGAGAGATTGCGCTTGGTGGGGAGCTTGTCAGCATTGGTAGCCCGAATGAGGCGCAGGAGCTCGGCATTGCGGCAATTCATCAGGAGCTGCGGCTGTTTCAGGATTTGAGCATTGCGGAAAATATTTTTATGCGCCGCGAGCCTTTGAAGCCGTTGTTATGGCCGAAGCTGATCGACTGGGAGCGGCTGCATGAACAGACCGCTTGCTATTTGCAGCAATTTGGCATGGCGGTCGATTCCCGGGCGCGTGTGAATACACTGTCCATCGGCGACCAGCGTTTCGTTGAGCTGATCAGGGCGCTGTCCCAGCAGGCCCGAATCATTATTATGGATGAACCGACGGCCGCACTTAACAATCAGGAATGTGAGCGGCTGTTCGAGGCTATTCGCCATGTGAAAAAGCTGGGAGTGGCGATCCTTTACATTTCCCACCGCATGGAGGATCTCCAGCATATTGCCGATCAGGCTACGCTGCTGCGCGATGGTGCCGTGATTCGGACCTGGCGCATGAATGATGCGGCAAGCATGCCGGAAATCATGGAGGCGATGGCGGGCAAGGAGCTGCATAACCGCTATCCGAAGCTGAAGGTGCAGCTCGGCGGCGAGCTGCTGCGAACGGAAGGACTGAGCGTGGCGGGAAGGCTGAATAATGTTAATTTGCGCTTGCGCAGAGGCGAGATTTTGGCGATTGCCGGGCTTGGCGGAGCGGGGAGGCGGACGCTCGCCAAGGTGCTTTTTGGCATAGAGGGGCCGTATGAAGGTGCCATTCATTTGAATGGGCGTACCTTTAGGGCGATGACGCCTCATAAGGCGAAGGCCAATGGCATTTGTTATGTGACGGGACTGCATGCGGAGGAAGGGCTAATCTTAAATGCGCCGATAGCGGAAAATATTACGCTGACGAATCTCCCGCGCGTGTCGCGGGTCGGATTTATACGCAGCGGACAGGAAGCCGCTTATGCGAGAGATTTGATGGACCGCCTGGAAATTACAGGCGAAGAGACGGAGCGGCCGATGCATCTCAGCGGCGGCAAACAGAAGAAGGTCATTTTAGCCAAATGGCTGTTCAGCAATGCCCGTATTTTCATTATTGAAGAGCCGACAGCGGGCATTGACGTCGTCTCCAAAATAGACATTTACAACATTATGAATGAGCTGGTGCTGTCCGGGAAATCGATCATTATGCTGTCCTCCGATATTCCGGAAATGCTCGGCATGTCCGACCGAATTGCCGTCATGCACGAAGGCTCGATTCGTCATACGATGTTAACAGAGGAAGCGACGCTTGAGCGGATATTGCATTATGCTTCAGGTGGCGAGGCCGTGTTGGAGGGCTAGCAGAGATTCCATAGCGTAGCGTGGATATAACAATAGAACGACTTGTTTAACTGTCTTCATAGACGGTTAACAAATCGTTCTATTTTTTTGTTTTAAAACCTCGAAAAGGAAAATAAAAAGGAGAAAAATGTCGTTAAAACAAAATTTGTTCACATGATTCGACATCTTAAAGCTATATTCGACAAAATCCCTCAATGAAAAGGATTGGAAATGTCTGTATAGTGAAGATTGAACCTAATTAATGACAAAAAAGGATGGATGACATGCAGGATGAAGCAAGAGAAAGCAGGGGGCGAAGTCGCCTGTTAAAAGGTTTTACGTATTTTTCTAAATATAGGAAAGTAGATGATTTTCATCCTTTCTCTATATTTCTTGGAATGAAGCGCGCTGCACCGCCAGAGGACAGCGGCAGCCGTTTCACCTTGTGGGGCAAGATTAGTATGTTTGCATTGGTTATGTTTGGTTTGCTGAGTTCATCGGCTTTTGCGGCTGCGTATACGTACGATGAGCTTAATCGTCTGGTAGCTGTAGATTATGACAATGGCGATCGCGTGGAATATGTTTATGACAAAAATGGAAATATGCTTTCTTCCAAGTATACGTCAGCTGCCATAGTTCCCCCAGTGACTCCTCCCGTTAGTGGAACAGGCCTTCTCCACACTTTTGAAGATGGCACCTCCCAAGGCTGGGCCCCGCAAGGCGATGGTGTGCAGCTCATTAATTCGCAGGACATAGCCAGCAGTGGGAAACACAGTCTGAAAGTCACCAACCGCACAGCGTCATGGCAAGGCCCGATACTTGATGTAACCCCATCGATAGAGAAAGGAAAGAGCTACCGCATTAAAGCAGCTGTACGTCTTCCTCAAGGTGAGGAATCGACACAAATCATGATGACCATTAAACGGACATTGGCTGATGGAACCAGCTTTTATGACCATTTGAATACCCAAACGGTTACTGCTGATGGCTGGGCTGTATTAGACGGAGTCTATATGATCAGCCAAGAGGCGTCTAATCTGTCTCTCTATTTGGAAAGTGCAAGCGATACAGCCGTCTTTTATTTGGACGATGCGAGTATTGATGCTTATGTTGCTCCTTTACCTACGCCTTCACCTGATGCGCTATTGCATGATTTTGAAGATGGAACCACGCAAGGCTGGAGCGCACAGGGCGATGGTGTTGTGGTAGCCAATTCTCAGGAGGCAGCCAGTGCGGGAAGCCACAGCCTCAAAATTTCAGAAAGAACGGCGTCCTGGCAAGGCCCCATTCTAAATTTGACCTCAAGCATGAAGAAAGGGGTCACTTACGACATTAGCGGCAAAATTAAGCTTGCGGAAGGAACGCCATCCTCTGATATTTTATTAACGATGAATCGCAAAGCGGCGGATGGTACGGATTATTATGAAAATATTAGTGCGAGCCATGTGACGGCAGATGGCTGGGCTTTCTTCGAAGGGGGTTATACCTTTACGGGGGAGGTAACCAATCTTACCGTTTATATGGAAAGTGCAAACGCCACGGCCAGCTTCTATTTGGATGAGTTTCAGGTGAAGAAGCATGAAGCGGCTCCTCCTGTCGTCAGTCATGATTTTGAAGATGGCAGCTTGCAAGGCTGGAATGCGCTTGGAGAAGGAGTCGTACTCCGTAATTCGGATGAGGCAGCCAGCAGTGGACAACGCAGTCTTAAGGTAACCAATCGCACGGCAGAGTGGCAGGGACCGCTATTGAATTTGACGGGATCCTTGCAAGCGGATCAGTCCTACACGGTGAGAGCGGCTTTCCGTTTGCTCGGCGAAGCTGCACCAGCCAATCTGCTAATGACGATTCATAGAAAGACAGCAGAAGGTGCGGATTACTACGATAACGTCAGTGTAAACGTCGTAAAAGCTGGAGAATGGGCTATTCTTGAAGGTCCTTACAGCTATAGCGGAGATGCATCGGAGCTTTCTCTGTATGTCGAAAGCTCCGATGCAACTGTTGGCTTTTATGTAGATGACTTCACAATTAACCGGAGGCAGCCATAATGATACGCAAAACGATACAATGGCTGACCTTAGCCTGTCTAGCTTTAGCTTTTACGGTCGGTTTCCTAGTGAAGCCGAATGTCACCTATGCAGCTCCTCTTAATTATACCGTTCCCGGTTATTCATCGGCGGTTGTAACCTCCAGTTTTGCTGCATCCACTACAGCGGTAACCGCTGAAGGCACGTCTTATGATTATGCCCGTTATGCAGCCAATGGGTCAGTTGTCAACTTTGGCCAAGGTACAGGCAAAAAGTCGCTTAGCATCGTAGGCGGGCAGCGGCTCGTTATTACGAATACGTCAGCAAGCGGAGTTGTGCTGAAGACGGTAACTAGAGAGCTTGGTGCAAGCTACACCTCTACACCTGCCTTGAAAAAATATTTGCTGTTTCCAGGGCAGAGCATGAAGGCTACAAATCTAATCACATCATCGGAAAGCATTGACGTAGGCGGCAAAAACAGCCATGCCGATTACAATGCCAATGATATTCCCAATACCTATGACCGTACTCATGCTGGCGGAACAATGACGATTCCAGCAAGGGAAGGCATCGCGATTACGAATACGGGAACAACGAGCTATGAGGTGCTGGCGCCTTATGAGGTGTTCTCTTTCGCTAGCCGTACTAATCCAGCGGTTTTTGTAAAGACTCTGCAGCAGGGTCAGCATTTAGAAGCGTTAAATGTGACCCCTTATACGTTCACGATGTATTTCACCCATAAAAATTATGACTATGCGATTTACGATGCCGCAGGCGTTCTCGACTCTTATGGTCATACAGGCTACACATCAGATATGTTGACTGCTGGGCGGAAAATAATTGTGAGCAACTATTCGGACGTACCGCTCGTGATCGAGGGTCCCTATGATGCGCTTCCAACTAAAGCACGTGCTTACCCTGCGCTTTATACGCAGACGCTGACCAGTGGTCAAAGTGTTCTAGTTAAAAATACATCCTCCGAAAGCTATACCCTAAATTTAAAAGGGGCATATGATTTTGCACAATATAGCGCTAATGGCAGCGTCGCCGATTATGGTCGGAAAATAACGACAACGGCAGGGACAAAGACCATTCCTGCTGGCGGCAGCATCGTCATTACCAAGACAGATGGAGGTACAGCCGAAGTCGTCGGGCCTCCAGACGGATTCACCTTCACGGGCCGCACAGATCCAGCCCTTTTTATTGGTTCAATAGCAGTAGGACAAAGCTATGAAGCGACGAATCGCTTATCGGGCAATGGCTCCTTTACGATGAATGGCCTGTACGATTACGCGATGTATGACAGCTCAGGGAACATTAATAATTATTATGCAAAACGTTCTTTAGGCAGCTTCAGCATCAGTGCGGGAGAACGCGCCGCCTTTACGAATGTGGGCAGCGTGGCAGCGGAAATTATTGCGCCTTATGATGCCTTTAGGTTCGTAGCTCGCGCTAACCCGGTCAGCTTTAATAAGACACTGGTAGCAGGGGAAACCGTTCAGGCGGATAATATTTCTCTTAAATCATTTACAGTCAGCTTGAACAATCAGCATCATTATGTCACCTATGACACGGGAAATGCAGTGAGCGAATTCGGCAATCCGCAGACGGCGGACAGCCATATTGTGGATGATACGGAGCGAATCATCATTTCCAACAGCGGTACGGCGCCGATTGTTGCATCGGGCCCTTATGATGCTTTTCGCTTAACGGACCGATCAGCTCCTGCGCTTTACAAGGGCTTTTTGGCCAATGGGCAGAGCATGCGCCTGACAAATACAAGCCCGACGTTGTTCCATTTAAATATGTCAGGAACGTACGATCAGGCCAGTTATAAACCGACAGGAGAGCCGCGCTCATCGAAGCGCAAGGAAACCTCTCTCGGACAAATTCTTTATAACTCGGAACGGATAACGCTGACAGGCAGCGGGAGCTCCGTGCTGCAAATTCTTACGCCTTATGATGTGACGCTAGTGCAATCGAGCACGAACCCAGCCTTGGCTGTGAAGGAGCTTGCAGTTGGGCAAAGCGCTCAGGCTAAGAATACATCCACTTATAATGAACGTGTGGATCTGACAGGCAAGCACGATGTTATGGATTATGATGCCGCTGGCAATCCAGACAGCTATGCACGCGGGCGCACGATTGCTTACCGTGATGTGGATGCAGGTAAACATGTCTCCGTTATGAATACCGGAACAACGGCGATGGAGGTTTATGGGCCTTACGAGCTGTTTGCGATCACGAGCAGGGCTAATCCGGTTACATTTAGCAGAGTATTAACGGCAAATGAGAGCATGGAGCTGCGAAATCAGACGGGCAAGCTGTTCCCGGTTTATTCGACAGGACTTTATGATCTGGCGCAATATGATGCTGCTAATGATGTAACCGATGTCGAGCGTGAGCATGGTACAACGGTCAAAAATGTGTCTGGGCTCAATCGTTTGGCGGTTACGAATGCACAGGCTTCTTCTATGGCTATTGAAGGGCCCTATGATGTATTCGCATTGACCAGCCGGGCGAATCCTGCTCTTTTTGAACGAACCCTTGCGCCTCGCCAAAGCATGGAGGCTGTTTTTAAAGGAGTGGATGATGCCTCTGTCCATATGACGGGCAAATATGATTATTCGCTTTTTGATCAAAATGGTTTAAAAACCTATGCAAGGCAGCAAAACATCATTAAAAATAGATTGGTGAATACAGGGCAGCGAATTGCGGTTATGAACACGGATGTTCAGTCCATCGTCGTTTACGGCGCTTATGATGTTTTTGACAACAATGCCCGTACGAATCCGGTAACGTTTCAGCGTACGCTAGCTCCAGGCGAAAGCTTTGAAGCGACAAACAAGGAGCTGACTCCTTATGAGGTATACCCGAGCGGCCTATATGATTTCGTTGAATTTGCTGTGAATCAGGATGTCAGGGAGCTCGGACGGGATCAAACGGCAGCGCTTGAGGTTATTTCGTCAGGAAATCGCATTGCGGTTACGAATGCTAATTCCTTAGCCATTACGGTTGAAGGCGCTTATGATGCTTTCCAATTGACGAATCGTACGAACCCTGCCTTATTCGAGCGTACGCTTCAGCCGGGCAGCAGCTTTGAGGCTGCTTACACCGGTACGAAGGATGCCAATGTGAAAATGACAGGCGTCTATGATTTGGCGCTGTACGATGCAGCAGGCGATATTAAAAGCTACTACCGCGAGCGGAACGCTTCTATTGGACAGGCTGTCACTGTAGGTGAAAAAGCGGCCATTATGAACAGCGGCACTACCAATATGGTTGCTTTTGGCGCATATGATTTGTTCCAAATTAGCAATCGGGCGAATCCCGTTTCTTTTGTCCGCACGCTCTCCGGAGATGGGACGCTGGAAATTAAGCAAAAAACGAATAAAAGAATGAGCCTGTATTTAGACGGCACATATGATCATGCCGAATATGCAGCAGATGGCTCCGTTAACAGCTATGGAGCTGGGGCAACGCAGGAAGAGCAAATTATTTCCGTTGATGCGAAGTTTGTGCTGACCCCATCTGCTACGCACACGGTCACCGTTAGCGGTGCTTATGATGCTTTCGACATTACCTCAAGAATGATTCGGGCGGTAACGATTAAGTCGCTTGATCCAGGAGCTTCCTATTCGCTGCGCAATATTTCACCGGATTCTTTCAATCTGCGGATCATTGGAAAATATGACTATCAGATTTATGATTTATGGGGGAATATGCAGCGTTTTGGCAACGGCAGCTTGGTGAACCCACGTGTGATTGACTCAACAGAGCGGATGCTGATTACCAACGCGGATGTCGCTCCTATAACGGTTATGGCGCCAACCGATGCGATCAACGTAACCGATGGCGGCAATGCTAATGAGTTTGTGAAAGCTTTGGCAATAGGCGAAACGCTGGTGGTGAAAAATCAATCGAGCGGTGCGTCTACGATCAACCTTAGCGGAAAATACGATTACGCTTTGTATGATAGCGCAGGAGCACCTGTACGCTATTTGAGAGAGGCAACTAATACAGCTATAAGCGTACCGACAGGCCATAAGCTAGTCATCACGAGCCGGATTGGTACCGGAACTGTTGTAACGGGCGGTGCGCTTGCTTTCCTTGTAACGGAGCAGGAAGAGCCGGCCCTGCGAATTGTTCCGATTTCCTTCAAGAAGACGGTCGAGCTGACGAATACCAGCCCGAAGGCTTGGTCCTTTACGAGCAGTGGCACAATGGACTGGGCATCGTATGATAGCCAAGGAACAGTGCTTGGTTTCGATTCTCGTGATACAGCAGCAACGCACGAGCTTGTTCTAGCTGAAAAGATGGTTATAACGAGCCCTCTTAGTCAATCGTTAAGTATTTGGGGACCTTATGAGTCCTTCAGTCTCATAAACCGCAATAATCCAGCACTTGAGCAGGAAATGCTGAAGGCCAATCAAACCGTTCAGGCTAAAAATATGACTATATTTACTCATTCGCTTAAAGCGGGCGGTTCCTTCACGTATCGCAGAGGCTCTGGCAGCGAGATGCCGGGTCAAAGTCCGTTAAATATAAGAACGGGAACAACGGTGCTGATTACGAATACAAGTGGTGCGGAATATCTCGTATTTGCACCATTTGGTGCCATTGATTTGAGCTTTCCTGGAGCAGATGATACACCAATATCCGGCATTGGCGCAGCGGACAAAGTGAAGACGCTGGACCCGTCGGACTATGATCCACAGACATTCCATGCTGATCCGATTGATACGGCCACGGGAGCGCAAATTATTAATCGCACCTTGCTTACGGCGCATGGCGCGGTTCCGATTCCTTTTCAGGCCCAATATCATTCGTTATTGACGGGGACTGGCGATCTGGGAGTCGGCTGGAGCCATAATTTCGAGATGAAGCTGGAGGTTGGCACAAACAACGTAACGGTTTACTGGAATGCCTTCCGCTCAAATGTATTTAAGGAATTAGCGAACGGCGGCTATTCGTCAGCGGATAAAGCAACCAGATTGGATCATTTGACGAAAACTGCGGATGGTACCTATGTGCTTGAACGCAATGACGGTACATTCTATCGTTTCACTGCCGCAGGGCGCTTGACTGAAATTGAAGAGAAAAGCGGGCTGAAGCTGGCATTTGGTTATGCAGCGGATGGTGCCTTAACGACAATCAGTGATCCATTGACGGGAGCGGCATTGACGCTAAGCTACGATGCGGCAGGCCGAGTGGCTAAGGTTGTTGATCCGGCGGCACGTTCCGTGCAATTCTCCTACGATGAAGTCGGTCGTTTGAGCGAAATAACCGATGCGGCAGGAAATACGACGACGTACAGCTACGACAGCAGCAATCGGATTGTCAGCGCATCGAGCGAGGGCGTCCAGCTGTTCGAGAATACGTATGATAATGAAGGACGCGTCATCAAGCAGCAGGATGCTGTTGCGAGGCATGCTCCAACTACGTTCAGCTATGAAGAGAAGGACAAGCAGCTAATTACGACCATTACCAATCGTAATGGCGATGTGCAGAAGCTCACGCATGATGCGCAGTACCAACTGCTCCAAACGGAAGACAGCTTAGGGAATAAAATGACCTTTTCGTATGATGCGCAGGGCAATCGCCTAACCGCGACTAATCCGCTAAATCAGACGATCAGCTATGTTTATGATGACAGGCGAAATCTGATTCGTTCCACCGATTATACAGGTGCGCAGGTCAATATGACCTATGACAATATGGACAATTTGCTCAGCGCAACAGGCCCTGATGGCAATACGATTACGTATACGTATGACAATATGAACCGTTTGATATCTGTAACGGATACAGATGGACAAGTGACTACCTATGCGTATGATGCAGCTGGCATGTTATTGTCGGCTACTGATCCAAAAGGTGCGCAAACCTCCTATACGTATAGTGATGGACGACTGGTTAGCATGAACAATGCGGCGGGCGAGGTTACGACGTATGGTTATGACACAGCCGGAAGAATGGCAAGCGTAACCGACGCGGCAGGAAATACAAGCCAGCTCGTGTACAATGCAGATGATCAGCTGCTAAGCGATACGAATGCACTGGGACATGCGTACTCGTATGCTTATGACAAGCAAGGCTTCCTTGCGTCAGAGGTTGATGCGCGTGGCAACACGACACATTATACCTATGATAACAATGGCAATCTGACACAGGTTGTGAATGCATTGAATCAAGCTTCGCAGCTCATTTATGATGCGGAGGGCCGTTTGATTGAAGCCATTAATCCGCTTGGCGACAGTGTGAACATTGTTTATGATGCAGTCGGCAATGTGCTGACTCAGACGAATGCAGAAGGAGAAAGTGTTCGTTATGTGTATGATTCCCTCTATCGTCTTGTAGAAGCCTATAATGCGGACAATACCAAAGTCTACGAGGTTGTCTATGATGCGAAGGGTAATCCGGTCACCATTAAAGATGCGCTGAATCATTCGCAAACTTATGTGTACGATGAACTTAATCGTCTCGTTGAAACGATTGATCCAATGAATCGTTCTACTACATTCGCTTATGACGATCTGAGTCGTTTGACGACCGTAAGCGATGCGCTTAAAGGTGAAGCAAGCCGCAGCTACGATTCATTAAGCCAAGTCATCGGCTACTCCGATCCGAATCAGAATGCGGCGACGTATACGTATGATTTGGCAGGAAGATTAATTGGCGAAACGAATGCAGCTGGCGAAACATCGACTTACACGTATAATGCTCTAGGCTTGCCGGATGTGGAGACGAATGGTCGCGGACTGACGACATCCTATAACTATGACGCAGCGTCAAGACTTAGCAAGTTCGTAGATCAAGCTGGTGAAGTCAGCTATACGTATGATGCGAACGGCAATATAACTGCGGTAACGGATGGGCAGGGCAAAGCCTTAACGCGTGTATTTGATGAGCTGGACCGCGTCGTGCAATATACCGATGAATTCGGCAATGTCATTAAATACAGCTATGACGCAGCAGGCAATATGATCATGCTGACCTATCCAGATAACAAAACTGTTTCCTACACGTATGACCGTGCAGGCCGCATGACGAGCGTAACCGATTGGAACGGCCGCGAAACAGCTTACAGCTATGATGCCAATGGCCGTCTTGCATCAACGCTTCGACCTAATGGCACAACGGAAACAAGAACGTATGATGCGAAGGGTCAATTGTTGACGATTAACGACATTGGCTTGGATAGCAGCATAATTCTTTCGTATACGTATGGCTATGATGCGGTTGGCAATGTCATCAGCGAAAATGGCGGTCCAACCGTCACCGACAGTGTATACTTGAACGGATTAAGTGTAGGTGAGAACGTAAACGGCAATGTGTCGGGCAGTGTATACGTACCAGGAGAGGCTGCTGGCTTGCAGCCGGAATCAGCAGAAATGCAGCTTCCGCCTGGCATGAGCAACACGGAAATGACCTACACAGCGGACAATCGTCTGGCGACCTATAATGGGAATGCAGTCGTGTATGATCAGGATGGAAACATGATCACCGGTCCGCTTGCTGGCAGCATGCAAAGCTACAGCTATGATGCGCGCAACCGACTAATGGAAGCAGGCGGCATCAGCTATGGCTACAATAGCGAAAACGTACGTACCTCCGTCACTGTAAACGGGGTAACGACTCGTTATGTTGTAAATCCGCAAGCTGTATTATCCCAGGTGCTGATGGAGACCGATGGTCAAGGCAATCCGACGGCGTATTATGTGTACGGTCTCGGATTAATTGGCCGCGAGGCAGCGGATGGCAGCTATGTCACGTATCATTATGACCGTCGTGGAAGCACAGTCGCTCTGACGGATGACAACGGCGTGATAACCGATACGTATGAATACGGACCGTATGGTGAACAAATCCGTCATATGGGCACGATAGAGCAGCCGTTCCAGTATAATGGACGGGATGGCGTTGCAACGGACGCAAATGGCCTGTACCATATGCGTGCGCGTTATTACAATCCCGAAATCAAACGTTTCATCAACCGGGATGTACTGACAGGTTCGATTAGCGATTCACAAACGCTGAACCGTTACGCGTATGTAAATGGCAATCCGATATCCTATGTTGATCCATTTGGCTTAAGCCGTGATGGTGACTCCGCATGGCTGCAAGGGGGAAGCTTCCTTGCTGATCTTGTGCCATGGGTAGGCACGGTGAAAGGCTTCCAGCAGGCATTTACGGGTAATAACTATATTACCGGTGAACATCTCTCGGCGGGAGACCGTTGGGGCGAAGGAATTGGAGCCACGCTGAGCATTATTCCGATTCCAGGTCTGAAGCATGCGGGTAAATATGGCACGAAGGGCGTTATTTGGGCGGGTTCGAAGCTGAAGAATATTTTTGGTGAGGGATCTGTTAAAACAACGAAAAAACTCATCTACGAATGTAACTGCTTTACAGCAGGAACCAAGGTTCTGACAGACGAAGGGGAGAAACCTATCGAGGAAATTGAGGTAGGGGATAAGGTTCTCTCTAAGGATGATGAGACCGGAGAAGTGGCGTATAAAGAAGTCGTAGGACTGTTCCAGAAACAGGCTGACGAAATCTATTACGTCCACATCGGAGATGAAATCATCGAGGCCACAGGCGAGCATCCATTCTGGCTTGATGGGAAGGGTTGGACGTTTGTAAAAGACCTGAAAGTCGGCGATTTGCTTGTTTCGAGTGATGGGACTAAACTGGCAATAGACAAGATCGAGAAAGAGTCACGCGAAGCAACGGTTTATAACTTTGAGGTTGCGGACTTTCATTCGTACTTTGTGTCGAATCTGGGGATTTGGGTTCATAATTGTGAGATTAGTCCTTCTCCCCAACAATTATTAGGGATTAAATTGGGTGCTGGAAATCCGAGGTCAGCTTTAAATGATATAGTTAAAGTGAAGGACGGTGCAAGTTCAAGTTCACGTCATTTGACTAAAAATGAAAAGACAATTGCTAATCAAATATTAAATGACATTGCCGATGCAAATAATGGGGATACAACTGCATTAGCAAGGTTGCAAGCAAGGGGAGATCATGTTCTTGAAAATCGTGCTTCTTCTGGTAATTATTCTGGATGGAATTCCGTCTATGTAGGCGCAACTGGTGGGGCGAGTAATACAGTACGTATACTCTATAAGCAAACAGGTGACGGTATAAAATGGAATGTAGTGATCTGGCATTAATTAAATGATTTATTAAGGTCTGAGAAGGCTATACCTAGGTGTATGGCCTTCTATATTAAGTAGATAAACAAAAGGAGATCTTTATGGAGGATAAAGTACAAAAAATAAACTCTTTATTTAAATATTTAACTCATAGTAATGAAGGTTCTCCAGAGTTTAATACATTTATGGCCTTATTACGCGGCTTGAAGGATTATTCAACCTTGTTAGATTTTTATGATATTGAATTTATCAGTCACCTCTTCGAAGAAGTGTTGCCGAAAACAAATGAAAAGTATAATAAAGCTTTAGTAATTGAGACTATTGTGGAAGCGATTTACGGCAATGCTGAGAAGAGCATGATAGACAAGCTTTTTAGTGAGTACATTCCTTTATTGGCGCAGTATGCTACTACGCTTGAAAATGCGGCCAGATGTTTGAGGGGATTTATTGAATCGGGGATCAGCAGTAATGAAATATTGCTTGAAATCGTTATGTTTAAAGACAAGCAGCACGCTATTTCATTGTTGGCGTTAATAAATATTCAACCATGGGGGGATCTTTCTGAATCAGCTGCGCTTCATACTGAAGTTAAGAATGCGCAAAAGATCAGGGAGCGTACTTATATTTTTTCGCAATTTTTGGTTATTCTGCACCCTCTCGTAGGTAAATACCAGAGGGTAAGCTCCATAGATTTTATATTTGATTATGAAGGAGCACATATCGATTGGCCGTTTAGTCGAGAGGGAAGTTCTCTAAGGTTGTTTAAACAAAATATTATCGATGAAAGAGAAGGAGCAATATTTGAAGAACTAGGTAAACTCATTCATGATGAAACCATTGATCTGCAATCATCAAGAGTCCTAAACCTATATCAAACCCTTTTTAGCGGGAGAGATCCGCTGGATGTTATTTTTACGCTACCTGAAGGGCGGTAGGAAAGTAGATATTATTTTATGTAGGGATGATGCATTTGTCGATTAGTAAGGAGAGATTATATGCTCCAAGAGCTAATAACAAGTGTAAGGATTTTGATGTTTATACCCACTCTCCAGTACATTTAGGAGGTAAGTAAAATGAGTGATACTTTAATGCCAAAACACTTGGAAAGCACATACAAGATGTTGAAAAGTGCTTTTCCCAATGGCATTGGTAAAGAGGATTACTTCCCGCTAGTGTCCTTGCTCTACGAGTATATGTCTGACAGAAACTTGGCAGAGGTTATTTCGTCAATGACTGGAAAAGACATAGCTATTACTCTTAATGACATTCAAAAATCAGTATCAGTAAACCTACCAAATGATGAATTCATGCACAGTATACGGAAAAAACTTTTACCTCATGGTTTTGAAGAATGGATAGAAGAGGATTAAATACTTCGGACCTTGAGGAGCTTCAAGCTTCTCAAGGTCTCTTTTTGGTGGGAGCTACCCAGTTCTGAATGAACCCATCGTTCAACTAGTAACATACATATGGGGACGACAGAGCAGCCGTTCCAATATAATGGACGGGATGGCGTTGCAACGGATGCAAACGGCTTGTATCATATGCGTGCGCATTATTACAATCCCGAGTTCAAACGTTTCATCAACCGGGATGTGCTGACAGGTTCGATCAGCGACTCGCAAGCCCTGAACCGTTACGCTTATGTAACTGGCAACCCGATATCGTATGTTGATCCGTTCGGCTTAAGTCATGCTGGAGACTCTGCATGGCTGCAAGGCGGAAGCTTCCTTGCTGATCTCGTGCCATGGGTAGGCACGGTGAAAGGCTTCAGCAGGCATTTACGGGTAATAACTATATTACCGGCGAACATCTCTCGGCGGGAGACCGTTGGGGCGAAGGTATTGGAGCCACACTGAGCATTATTCCGATTCCAGGTCTGAAACATGCGGGTAAATATGGCACGAAGGGTGTTATTTGGGCAGGTTCTAAGCTGAAGAATGTAGTTACCCACAGCGCGGAAGCAAAACCTGTAAAAACAGAATATAGGCTGAAGCTTAATTTGCAGTTGTTTGGCGCTACTACTAATATCCCTAAATTAGTATACAAAATAATTAATGTTCGTAACGGAGATGCAAATATTAAAGGTTCGGGTTTAAATTATGCTCTAGGAAAGCATGGTGGAGTAGATAGACCTAATAAATCACAATTTTCTTTTTCTCGTGAAGATTTAATAGAATTATTGCAATCGAAATAAGTCGTGAATTCATCTATTACTATTTCAGAGAGTTCGGGAAATTTTGTGCGTCAGGTGGATGTGGGGTATTCAGTGGGTGATTTACCTATTAATAGAGGTGGTTTACCAACCAATACTATAACAGTGATTACCGATGAGAAAGGTAACCTTGTAAATGCTGTCCCAGGTGGATTGGGATTTGGAGAGTGATATGGTGTTCAAAATTATATTAGAATCGGTTAACGGTGAACAACTAGATAAAACCTTCGAAGAAAACAATGCAAACTATTTGCAACAAAATGAGGGTGATTTTGAAATTTTATCAGAAATATCATTGTTTAGTTATGATGTCTTTTCAATTAGAGATATGGATAAATTAATACTTGAACTCGAGAAGTTAAAGGGTATGCTGATCGATTCAAATGAAACAATGCATATTGAACAAATAATAAACTTAGCTAAAAAATGTAAAGGTATAGCCGACAGTAGACTAATCTTTACACCTTTTTAAGTGGGTGAATATTGGGCTACAAACCAATGCTTTGCGTAGCTAAGTCCTAATAACTTAGTAGACACTGAATAAGCGCTTAGACTAAAAGCTGTTTCCGGTACTCAAACGGAAACAGTTTTTTCTTTCCGAATCATTTAATAGACAGTGTTGGACGTAGATAATAGTATACTTATAATCGAATGAATAATATCATAGTTTTAGACTTTTCACTGGCAAACCCCAGCTTGTGTCAATATGACTATCGAGGAAATTGAGGTAGGGGATAAGGTTCTCTCAAAGGATGACGAAACCGGAGAAGTGGCGTATAAAGAAGTCGTGGGGCTGTTCCAGAAGCAGGCTGATGAAATCTATTACGTCACATCGGAGATGAAATTATCGAGGTCACAGGCGAGCATCCATTCTGGCTGGATGGCAAGGGATGGACGTTTGTTAAAGACCTGAAAGACGGCGACTTGCTAGTTTCGAGTGATGGGACTAAATTGGCAATAGACAAGATCGAGAACGAGTCACGCGAAGCAACGGTTTATAACTTTGAGGTAGAAGACTTTCATTCTTATTTTGTGTCGAATCTAGGGATTTGGGTTCATAATTGTGAGATTCCAAGAACTGGTGGAACTCATGACTTTGCTAAAGAGCCTTTTTTACCTGAAGAATATTACAAAAATAATTATGCTCCAATGTAAGGGATTCCGGGGGCTAGAGTCGATTTTAGCCGTTTAGGTTCGAGCAGACAGGCTGAGATATGGAAAAATAAATAAATCAAATAATAAAATAGAATTTATTTACTAAAAACGAGGTGTGAAATTTGCAATACATTAAGAATTATAATATAGTTACTAATGAATTAAATGCTCTTGGTTCTTGGACGTATGAAGAAATAATTAAAATTAATTATGATGTTGACATTGACTATGTAGATAATTATATTATGACACTTGATTTGTTTTTCTTTTTATCGGTTTTGAAAACGAAACAACGTTTTAGATTAAGAGTTAGGTATCATAATGTCTCCGAACTTTCATTAAGAAAAGTCACAAATTTATATTTAACGGACAGTTTGATAATACATGATAAAAAAGAACAGGGTTGGGATAGTAATCAAAGATATCATGTTCATGATGATAGCGGCTACGGAGAAAACGATGGGTATGACTTCATCAATTTTTACTGTAGTTCCATTGAAGCTATTTCATTGGAAGAATTCTAATCTGATTGATTCTCCCTGAGGTTTTTTTATATTTGGGCAACTAACGATTAAATTTTACAAAACCTTGATTGGTCTACTGGCCTTTCAAGGTTCTTTTTTTGTTAGAAAAAGAAAGATTAAAAATAAATTAAAAGCTACAGTTATATCAAAGCAGGCGGTATTATCACAAGTGCTGATGGAGACCGATGGTCAAGGCAATCCGACGGCATATTATGTGTATGGTCTTGGATTGATTGGCCGCGAGGCAGCGGATGGCAGCTATATCACGTATCATTATGACCGTCGTGGAAGCACAGTTGCTCTGACGGATGACAATGGCGTAACCACTGATACGTATGAGTACGGACCGTATGGTGAACAAATCCGTCATATGGGGGCGACAGAGCAGCCGTTCCAATATAATGGACGGGATGGTGTAGCAACGAATGCAAATGGTCTGTACGATATGCGTGCGCGTTATTACAATTCCGAGATCAAACGTTTTATCAACCGTGATGTGCTGACAGGTTCGATTAGCGATTCGCAAACGTTGAACCGTTACACGTATGTGAATGGCAACCCGATATCCTATGTTGATCCATTTGGCTTAAGCCGTGATGGTGACTCCGCATGGCTGCAAGGGGGAAGCTTCCTTGCTGATCTTGTGCCATGGGTAGGCACGGTGAAAGGCTTCCAGCAGGCATTTACGGGTAATAACTATATTACCGGTGAACATCTCTCGGCGGGAGACCGTTGGGGCGAAGGAATTGGAGCCACGCTGAGCATTATTCCGATTCCGGGATTGAAGCATGCGGGTAAGTATGGTACCAAGGGTGTCATTTGGGCGGGTTCGAAGCTGAAGAATATTTTTGGTGAGGGAACGGTTAATACGACGAAAAACTCGTCTACGAATGTAACTGCTTTACAGCAGGAACCAAGGTTCTGACAGACGAAGGGGAGAAACCTATCGAGGAAATTGAGGTAGGGGATAAGGTTCTCTCTAAGGATGATGAGACCGGAGAAGTGGCGTATAAAGAGGTCGTAGGGCTGTTCCAGAAGCAGGCTGACGAAATCTATTACGTCCACATCGGGGATGAAATCATCGAGGCCACAGGCGAGCATCCATTCTGGCTGGATGGGAAGGGTTGGACGTTTGTTAAAGACCTTAAAGTCGGCGACTTGCTTGTTTCGAGTGACGGGACTAAACTAGCCATAGACAAGATCGAGAAAGAGTCACGCGAAGCAACGGTTTATAACTTTGAGGTTGAGGACTTCCATTCTTATTTTGTGTCGAATCTAGGGATTTGGGTTCATAATTGTGAGATTCCGGGGTTGGGTGGACTTTCTTGGAAACCTGGAATGCAAGTTACAGAAGAACACATTAGAGAAGCGATGAAAAATGCCCCCTTACAAACTCAACAAAAAGCGGTATCCTTACCTGCAATTAATCGATATACTCAACGTTTATTAAATGGCGAGGTTCCACCTCCAATTAAAGTTGATAATAACATTATTGTAGATGGTAATCACCGTTATATTTCAGGTAGAGTGTTCGGGGTAGACTTACCTACTACTCCTTATCCTGGTGGTAAGCCGGACAATATTATTGAATGGGGAAATGTGAAAATTGATCCATTTGATTGGGGAAACAAATAATTTAAAGAGGTGAACAATATTATTATTATAAATTGTATTGCAAATGAACCAATACAACTTAATTTGGATTCACTAAAAGAAGCAAAACTAGACAATTTAAATTTACACAGAGCAATTCTTAATCGAGAAAATTTAAGCGGTTCGAGTTTAGTGGAAACAAATTTACGTGGTGCTGAGATTAAAGACGCAAATTTAAGTGAGACCAATTTAACGTGTGCCTTACTAATGGTGGCAATGCTTGAAAACTCTAATTTAGAGTCTTCAAATCTTACAAAGGCAAAACTTGCAGGAGCTGACTTTAGTAATGCAAATTTAAGTAATGCTATTTTAGTTGGAGCTGATGTATGGAATGTTAATTTTAAAGGTGCAAAATTAATGGGTGCTAATATGTTGTGTGAAAGGATACAGGATATTGTACTAGAAGGCGCTTTATTTGATGAAGATACTATTTGGCCACCATTGTTTAATCCGTTAGAGTACGGAGCAATCAAGATTTGAATTATAATGAATTATGTAACAAGAATAAGTATTAGTACAGGATAATTCTAATAAATTAGGAATATATAACTTTTGTAGTTAATTTCGTTTTATACCTTGAAAGGATTCGTCTTTCAAGGTTTTTTTGCTTCTTAATGATGAAATCAGGCAGATGAAATCTATTACGTCCACATCGGGGATGAAATCATCGAGGTAACAGGCGAGCATCCATTCTGGCTTGATGGCAAGGGATGGACGTTTGTTAAAGACCTGAAAGTCGGCGACTTGCTTGTTTCGAGTGACGACACTAAACTGGCGATAGACAAGATCGAGAAAGAGTCGCGCGATGCAACGGTTTATAAATTTGAGGTTGAGGACTATCATTCATACTTTGTGTCGAATCTTGGGATTTGGGTTCATAATTGTGAGATCCCAGGGATGGGTGGAGCTGATGACTTTGCTAAAGAGCCTTTTTTACCTGATGAGTATTACAAAAATAATTATGCTCCAACGCAAGGGGCTCCGGGGACTAGAATTAATTTTAGCCGCATAGGTTCTAGTGGACAGATTGAGAATTCTAGAGTCATTTATGATCAAGCAGGGAAACAAAGGTATAGAATTGATTATAGTGATCATGGTAATTCTGCTCATCACACAAATCCACATATGCATGAGTACATCTATCAGGATGCAGGGAGAAATGCAAATGAATTTGAATATTTTGTAGAAAAATCAACAGACAGGCTGAGATATGGAAAAATAAATAAATAAAATAATAAAATAGAATTTATTTACTAAAAAAGGGGATAAGAAATTTGCAATGTATTAATAATTATAATATAGTTACTGATGAATTGAATGCTCTTGGTTCTTGGATGTATGAGGAAATAATTGCGATTAATTATGATATTGACATTGATTATGAAGATAATCATATTACGACACTTGATTTGTTTTTCTTTCTATCGGTTATAAAAACGAAACAACGTTTTAGATTGAAAGTTAGGTATCATAATGTTTCCGAACTTTCATTAAGAAAAGTCACAAATATATATTTAACGGACAGTTTGATAATACATGATAAAAAAGAACAAGGCTGGGATAGTAATCAAAGATATCATGTTCATGATGATAGCGGATATGGAGAAAACGATGGGTATAACTTCATCAATTTTCACTGTAGCTCCATTGAAGCTATTTCATTGGAAGAATTTTAATATAACTAATCTCTTGGAGTTTTTTTTGAGGGGGGATACCCTGTGCGAAGGAGGCTATTATTCAACCAATAACACATATAACCCATGTAATATCCGTAAAAGATTTCTCCACATCATATGCTTTAATTTTTAAACTAAATATAACTATTTCTTTGTAAAAAACAGGTTGATTATGATCATAACCAACCTGTTTTTTGTTAACTTCATTTTCTAATAGGATATTCAAAATGTTACACAATTGTAGAATAAACCGCCCCGCTAGGGAGGATGAAAAGGCAAAGCATTGTTTGAATTAGATAGCCTGACCATTAATATTGTAAGGTCTTATCTGCAAATCGTTCACAACGAATGGGCTACTTGCCGCGCTAGTTATTGTGAACGAACATTTTGGTGACGACCAGTTGACATAAACAGGCGACGTATACGTATGATGAACCTGGAATACTATTGATCTTTAGCCATCCGTTCTATGTAGAAGGTAAAGGGTGGACGCTCATCAAAGATAAAAAAGTCGGAGGTTTGCTTGTTCTGAGCGATAGCAATACACTCAAGATAGTTTGGATTGAATTGGAACATAGGCAGGCCACTGTCTACAACATAACAGTGGATGAGTTCCACATCTATTTTGTTAGTGGTCTTGGGATATGGGGTCACAATACTAACAGTGAGATACTAGATTGGTCAATAGTTAGTAGTAGAATGGGTGAAACAAGAGTTGAACATGTGGGGACACATCTTCTGGAAGACACGTCTAAAGATATTCACGGTGTATATATTGATAATCTGTGACTGTTCTAAATCAGGTTTGGAACAATAGAGCAAGTGGAACGGTTACAGTATCCGATAATGTGGAAATTTGGAGGGTTCCATATCCTGAAGCGGGTCTACAGGGTGGATCGAATGGTTATAGTACAGTGTTAAACTAAGTAGAGATAATAGTTAAAAAGGAACAAATAAGATTATTATAGGATATCCTGCGGGATAGGAAGGAGATTTCAAATTGCACCTAAAAAAACATCCAATCGAAACTTGTCATTTCTGCAAACAAGGATGGGTAGTAATTGTAAAGGAGATTTCTACAAATAATTTTCTTGTTTACTGTAACGAATGCGAATCAGAATGGAATCATCCTGAAAGTTACTTCAGCAATGAAGAAAGCACTCTTTTTAATATCGGTAGGATTACTGAACCTGAGGAAGAAGAAGTGACAGCAATAGAATGGGATAAGTATGTAAATAAAGAATTGAAAAGAAGAGTTAAGTAATTGAAAGATAAGCAACAGTTCCAAAAGTCGTGAAAATGACTGAGAGCAGCCCTGATTCAAAGTACTAAAAAAGAAGCCGTTTCTTAGAAAAGTGGGAGAGGTTCTCACCATTTAAAAAGAAACGGTTTCTTTGTACATACAGTCTGAAGCATGCGGGTAAATATGGCACGAAGGGTGTCATTTAGGCTGGATCGAAGCTGAAGAATGTTTTTGGTGAGGGAACGGTTAAAACGACGAAAAACTCGTCTGCGAATGTAACTGCTTTACCGCAGGAACCAAGGTTCTGACAGACGAAGGGGAGAAACTTATCGAGGAAATCGAGGTAGGGGATAAGGTTCTCTCAAAGGATGACTTAGACCGGAGAAGTGGCGTATAAAGAAGTTGTAGGGCTGTTCCAGAAACAGGCTGACGAAATCTATTACGTCCACATCGGGGATGAAATCATCGAGGTAACAGGCGAGCATCCATTCTGGCTTGATGGCAAGGGATGGACGTTTGTTAAAGACCTGAAAGTCGGCGACCTGCTAGTTTCGAGTGACGGTACTAAACTGACGATAGACATGATCGAGAAAGAGTCGCGCGAAGCAACGGTTTATAACTTTGAGGACTATCATTCGTACTTTGTGTCGAATCTGGGGATTTGGGTTCATAATTATGCAGTTAAGGTAACTGTGATGGTGGCCCGAATTTCAATCTGAATTAGATTTCATTAGAGAGTGAGGATGACGATGAATAATTATTTATTATCTTTTACAAAAAAGTTTGATTATTATTTCGTGCAAAAAGAAATCTCAAATATTATTTATTTACATGATGAGGCTGATAACGAGAGATTAGACCATGTCCTTTTTCTTGAGAAAGATGATGGTGATGTTATAGGCTTATATATAAGAGGTATGAATCCGCTATTCTCAATGCATAGAATTTATGATTTGGATGATTTTAATTTATTTGCTAGCTATGAAGAAGGGTTAATTGAATGCAAAGAAAATATTGAACTCAAAGTAGAGTATTTATGTTTGTTTTTTAGCACTCAATACAACGAATTATTTGGTTTTTATTTAGCGAATAACGATGAATCTAGCTCTATATTTTTCTTGTTTCTAGAAGATGAAATGTATATTGAAAAAGGTCGTAGTAAATATGACGCTGTAAGGATGCTTGAAAAAAAGTCTTCAACTGAAGGCTTTATAAGTTATGAAAAAAAAGGTGAAACTGACTGGAAGCAAGTAAGCGTATAAATGGGGAAATTCAATTAAACAAAAACACTAGAATAGTCCCCGAATTAGGATCGATTACCCATTCAAACGATTCAAATCAATTCTACTTCGATAGGGCTGCTCAAAGTTTGGTGAGATGCTTAATCAAGGAAAATACAGTTTTCCCTGAGGAGCAGATATTACTGGATGGGAAGGTAACTTAATGATGCAAATAACATTACCAAAAGCTTCTCAACTGCCGAAGGGTTTTAAATATCCGGATGCTTTCTTAAAGACAGTTAGACTTCATTTAGTGGATTTTGATATATGGAATGTCATGAATGGAGATCAAGTTCTTCAAAGATTAAAGGGATTGCAAGAGAGATATCCAAATAGAATGTTAATCCCCTTCGCCCGGAGAATGGATAATGATGATCTTGCTTGTTTTGAAGTAGGAAAAACGGAAGAAGTACAGATTGTCCATGATTTTTCATCCCCTGGTTACGAGCAGCGCAAGTCATATATTACATTTTGGGATTGGTTTAAAGATGCAGTAGATGAAATGATTGATTTTGAATAACAATAAACAATATGAACTGAAGATAAAGATCATAGAATTAACGGATTTTATGACGGTTGGAGTGGATTCTTAATGGTCACTTGGACAACAGATTATGATGAAGCTGATATTGAACATGTTAAGGTTGTTGAGGAGAGACTTTCTGTACATTTTCCTCAAGACTATCTGAATTATGCAGTCAAATACCAAGGTGGCCGTCCATCTCCTTCAAATATTATGGTGGATGGAAAAGGCAGTGTGCAATTTATTAGCTTATTGACGTTTTTGGCCTTTGATGAGCTTGATATTCTTGATAAATATAATTCAGTGAAAAAACATTTTCCAATTGGCTTAGTTCCGTTTGGGCTAGGGGCGGATGAGCATCTTTTTTGCTTCGATTATCGGGCAGGCAGTATACCTTCAGTATCATTATGTAAGCCCGATTCAAGTAGTAGAATAGATGAAGTGCATGTTTGTAATTCATTTAGTGATTTGATTTGCAGATTCTGTTAGTTCTAATTGCTTTAAGACAAAGGGCAGGAAAGGGGCTATTTTGGAGAAAGAAGGTTGTGCTTCATTGTGGCTGGGGAAGCTGTGCTCAGCGGAGCAGCTTAAGGAACTGCTTGAAATCAATTATACAAGTGATGGAGATTCGGTTCCTTCCGCCTTTGCGGGGTATTTTGGCATTGAGAGGTATGACGATGGTTTCAGGGAAGCTGAATTTTTTGTGGAGGAACGTCGAGGCGGCGATACAGCGAATCTGCTAGCAGGCTTCTCCTATGAGGGGGATTTGATTCCGATGTTTGCCGATTTGCTAAAAGGAAGCACTTTGAATGAATATAATACCGTCATTATTCTGTACAACTTCAAGTATGAAGGCAAGCAGGGAAACTATCAGGACATATCTGCACAGCTGAACTTTATCGGAAGTATGCCATATCAGACATAATGCCCGTATATGCCCAATGAATCCCCACCTATTTGTTGAAAAAAAAGAGAGATCAGCCTGCTTCTTCAAGCAAAGCTAATCTCTCTTTTTCATTGCCGATAAAGCTATTTCCTCAGCTCGCTATACTGCCGATGAATACGGTTTTCGGGGTTCCGATCGACCGTATACAATACGGCGAGAAAAAACCATTCCAGCGGCTTCATCAGCAGGTAAACGACATCGGCAGACCACGGTCGATTGATATGCTTACTGAGCGGATAGCCGTATTTGTCGTAGCAGCGGCGGATGATTTTGTGCGTTCGCGGCGCGTACTCCTCAATAATATTTTCAAAAGCATTCGCAACCAGCAGTTGGCGGTTGACGACGATTCTGTTGCCGTGTCGAAGCCCGGCGCGCAGCGGCTTGACGATTTTGCGGTGCCCTCTCACCGAAACGGTGCATAAATAATGACCATCTCCCGGTACGATAACCGGCGGAGGGGCTGGCAATTGCGAATAATGAAAGCTGCTCGTTTCAATAAATACACGGATGAAGCTATCTGGGCGCTGTCCGAACAGCACCAGCAGCAGCTGGACGATTAGCATGACTGGGAAAAAGGCAATCGACCAGAGCAGCGGCAGCCGGGAATATTTTTGGCGAAAATAGTCCATGAACCGCAGCCATTTGCTGCTGTACACGATCTCCTCTTGTTGGGCGCGGTGCATAAACGCATTGGCGGAATGCTTAAGCTCAGCTACATACAGTCCGATTAAGCACGCGAAGCCCAAATGCAGCAAAATAATGGGAGTGGCTCCAGCGGAATCATCACCGTAACGGCCGAAGCCGATGTGCGAGAAATAGGCGATAGCGAAGATGACATTGGCAATTAGGAGGACGGAGGCCGCTGCAAAAAGTATTGGCGGTAAAGCCCCTCTAGCCAATTTTAACGCCAAATAAGCGAAGCCACTCAAAATAAGGCTGCATATAACGGTCACTACATAATCATTGGAAAGAGTAGCGTAGCCATCCAGAAAGTTTCCCGTCAGCTCACTCTGCTGCAGCGGCAGTCCTCCTGCTATACCGTAGCTGTTGAACAGAAAACCTAGACATAGAAACCCAACCATTGCGATGAAGGACAGCACCTCCATTATGATCACATGCACCTTTTTAACGGGTGTACGCTCATCTACGATCCAGCTGCGAACCATTAATACGATAGAACTGACCGGGAAAAGAAAGATAGCAATAAACACTAGCAGATAAAAAAGCAAACTCTTCTCTCCTTAATTGAGGCGGACAACGGTGTGGTTAATCCCCTTTGTATGTATAATCATATCCTCTCATATTTACCCAATTTCGGTCTAGCCGACGCGAAAAATTTTTTTCGAAAAAGCGATTTTGAAAAAAGGAATTGCGCATATCATGTCGAAATGATAAATCAACGAACATGAATAATCACAAAAGAAAGTAAATAAACATCTAAAGCGTCTAAAAAAAGCTATTTCATGTTTGCTTTAAATAAGCTGACGAATAGGAGCAAGCCGATGGAGCCATATGTTTTAGAATTGAAAGCGATTACAAAAATCTTTCCCGGTGTAAAGGCGCTGAGCGATGTCATGTTTCAGTTAGCGCCCGGCGAAATTCATGCGCTGATGGGTGAGAATGGAGCAGGCAAATCCACGTTTATCAAAATCATTACCGGCGTGCATTCTCCTACTGAAGGCGAGATGTACGTGAATGGGCAGAAGGTGCAGTTTCAAAACCCGAATGATGCGAAGCGTCTTGGCATCGCTGCCATCTACCAGCATGTGACCTGTTATCCGGATCTTAGCGTGACGGAAAATATTTTTATGGGCCATGAAAAGGTGCAAAAAGGGACGCGACGCATCCGCTGGGGCGAGATGCATAAGGAAGCGCAAAAGCTGCTGGATGACCTTGGCGCAAAATTCAGCCCGCGTACGCTGATGGGCTCGCTCAGCGTAGCGGAGCAGCAAATCGTCGAAATTGCGAAAGCGCTATCAACCGATGCGAAAATCATCATTATGGATGAGCCTACGGCGGCGCTCACAAAGCGGGAGAGCGAGGAGCTGTACCGAATCACAGAGCGGCTGCGGGATCGCGGGGCTTCGATTATTTTTATCTCCCATCGGTTCGAGGATATGTACCGCCTAGCCAGCAAGGTAACCGTATTTCGCGATGGCAAATATATCGGCAGCTGGCAGGTTGATGAAATCGACAATAAAGATTTAATCGTCGCCATGGTCGGCCGTGAAATTACCCAGCTGTTTCCGAAGACGGAGGCGAAGCTGGGGGATGAAGTGCTGAGGACGGAGGGGCTGGGCAGAACAGGCTACTTCGCAGATATTTCATTTTCGCTGCGGCGCGGAGAAATATTAGGCTTTACCGGACTTGTAGGCGCGGGACGCACAGAGGTATTTCAAAGTTTGTTCGGCATTGAAGCGTATGACAGAGGGCAGGTGTTCGTGAAGGGCGAGCCGGTGCGAATTGAAAATCCGCAGCAGGCGATGAAGCTGGGCATTGGCTATTTGCCGGAGGATCGTCAGAAGCAGGGACTGGTGCTGGATTGGGAAATTTCGCGCAATATTACGCTATCCGCGCTTGATCGATTCGTCAGTAAAGGCTCGCTGGATACGGCGAAGGAAGAGGAGGAAGCAGTCAGGCTGGCGCAAAAAATGAACGTCAAGGCGCCGAGCATTTACCATCTAGTCAGCTCGCTGTCGGGCGGGAATCAGCAGAAGGTGGTGTTCGCCAAGCTGCTGACGGCCGACCTCGACATTCTCATTCTCGATGAGCCGACGAAAGGCGTAGATGTTGGTGCAAAATCAGCCATCTATGAAATTATTAGCACCTTGGCCGGGCAAGGCTACGGCGTCGTTATGATTTCCTCGGAAATGCCGGAAATTATCGGGATGTGCGACCGAGTCGCGGTTATGCGCGAGGGGCGAATTACAGCAATGCTCGGCAAGGGCGACGTGACGCAGGAAAATATTTTGCAGGCGGCGATGGAAAGTCGCAGTCCGAGTGTTGTGCTGGCGTAGCGGTGGCGAGCTAAAGCAACAATAGTAAGCTGCTGATTCGGGACAATACGCAAGCGTTATTTTTGAACGGGAAATATTCCATTATGAACGAAAAGGGTGGGACGGCAATGGCCGAGACAAAAATGGCTGCCAAGGGGTTAGTAAACAGGCCAGCAGAGAAGCAGTCGCTGAGCGCTGTGGTCGCGAAGTTTCGCGAGCTGGGATTGTTAGCATTTATTATTGTACTGTCACTCCTCGTGCAGCTGCGCAATCCAAGCTTTCTAACGCTGGAGAATATGAACGACATGATTACGAATACAGCGATTCTTAGCATATTGGCGGTGGGCATGATGCTCGTCATCATTACGAGAGGCATCGACCTATCCATAGGGGCGACGCTGGCGCTATCGGGCATGATTGCTGCGCTTACCGTAAACGCGTTTCCAGAGGTTAATCCGCTAATTGCGATTTTCCTGGGAACGGCTGTCGGGCTAGTGTGCGGCGTCGTACTAGGGTTTCTCATTGCAAAAATGGGCATTCTCCCGATTATTGCCACGCTCGGCATGATGAATGTATTCCGCGGGCTGACCTTTATGGCCAGCGGCGGCAAATGGGTAAGCGCCCATCAAATGCCGGTCAGCTTTAAAGCGATTGCCACGGGCTCGATCCTCGGCATTAATACGCTGATCGTCATAGCGGTCGTCATTTATATTGTGTTTTATTATTTCATCAATCACACCCGTACCGGCAGACAGATTTACGCGGTGGGCAGCAATCCCGAATCAGCGAAAATCAGCGGCATCCGCAATGACCGCATTTTATGGCTCGTCTATTCAATTATGGGCGGTTTATCCGGTCTTGCCGGCGTTCTTTGGGTATCGAAGTTCGCTTCTGCGCAAGGGGATACAGCTATGGGCTACGAGCTTAGCGTTATCGCAGCTTGTGTACTGGGCGGGGTTAGCATTGCGGGCGGATCGGGAAAAGTATCCGGCGTTATTCTGGGCTCGATTTTGCTCGGCATTCTTAATAATGCGCTGCCGCTTATTAATGTATCGCCTTTTTGGCAGACGGGCATTCAAGGCTCGATTATATTGATCGCCGTTATTACGAATGCGCTCGTCAAACGGGGCGTTGACCGCAATAACCTCATGAGGAGGAACATTTAACGATGGAAACACGAGTGATTTCAGGCAGCCGGGCCTTTTCATGGAAGCGCTTTTTTATGCAATGGGAATGGATGCTGGTGCTGATTTTTATAGCCGTAAACATTATGAATATGAATTTGTCGGAGTATTATTGGAGCTTTGACAGCCTTAGGGATGCGACGATGACCTTTCTGGATAAAGCATTTATCGTGCTGCCGATGGTGCTGATCATCATCCTTGGGGACATTGATATTTCGGTCGCGTCGATTGTCGCGTTGTCCTCCGTCATTATGGCGGATCTTTATAACTCCGGCGTTCCAATGCCGCTGGCGATGCTGATCTGCCTCGGCGTTGGACTCGTATGCGGCTTCATTAATGGTCTATTAATCGTCAAGTTTAAGGAGCTGTCCTCAGTCATAGTCACGCTGGCGACGATGATCATTTATCGCGGCATTGCGTATATTTTGCTGGAGGATCAAGCAGCAGGCAAGTTTCCTGAATGGTTCAGCTTTCTTGGCTGGGGCTACGTCGGCCCCATTCCATTCATCCTCATTGTTTTTGCAATATGCGCGGCGGTGTTCATCGTGCTGCTGCATCGTACGACCTTCGGACGACGCGTCTATGCCATGGGCAACAATTTGACAGCCAGCCGCTTCTCGGGTATTCGCGTCGACCGGATGAAAATTATTGTGTTCACCTTGGCGGGCTTAATGGCGGCGGTTACGGCGCTATTCCTCACCTCGCGTATGGGCAGCACAAGACCGAATGTGGCGACAGGCTATGAGCTGGATGTTATTGCGATGGTTGTTCTTGGCGGCATTAGTACAGCTGGCGGCAAAGGACGAATGATCGGCGCGATTTTGGCTGTGTTCCTAATTGGGTTCTTGCGCTACGGCCTTGGTCTCGTCAATGTGCCAGCGCAAGTGCTGCTCATTATTCTCGGTCTGCTGCTCATCGTAGCGGTTATGCTGCCGAAGCTTAAGCTGTCTTCTCTTACTAGGAAGCGAAGCAGCTAAGCTAAGCGCACCACGTGCGGTCGCCATGGCAGTATAGCGAGCAGAGCGGTGCGATATTACATCGGCATAGCAGTAAACACACGGTAAACGGCTGCATTTTTAACAGGAGCGGGCAGCAGAGAGAGAAGAGCGTTTCGTTTGCAGCAGCCTGCCCGACTCATCCGGGGAAGAAGCAGCTTTTTATATATAAATGATAAAAGGGAGGCAATACAGATGAAAAAGGTTTTAGCGACATTTTTGACAGTAATTATGGTGTTAACGGTTTTAGCCGCATGCAGCACTTCGGGAAGCAAACCGGCAGGGGAATCCGGCGGCGATGCTGGAGCGAGCGGCGGCAAGAAGAAATTTGCAATCATCTTTAAAAATACGGGGAACCCTTATGGCGAGAAGGAGATGGAGGGGTTCAAGCAGGCGATTGAGGAGCTGGGGCATGAAGCGATTTTGAAGGCGCCGGACCAGCCGACTGCTGAAGCGCAAATCCAAATGATCGAAGAGCTGATCTCCCAAAAGGTTGCGTCTATCGCCATTGTAGGCAACGATCCCGACGCCCTGCAGCCGGCACTGAAAAAAGCGATGGATCAAGGCATCAAGGTGCTGTCGCTAGATTCCGCTGTTAACGGGGAAAGCCGGATGGTGCATATTAACCAAGCGGACCCTGAGCGTATCGGGCGTGTGCAAATACAGGCCATTTCCGATATGATCGGCGGTAAAGGGCAAATTGCAGTTCTCAGCGCAACTTCGCAGGCAACGAACCAGAACACATGGATTGAATGGATGAAGAAAGAGCTGGAAGATCCGAAATACAAAGAAATTGAACTGGTGAAGGTAGCTTACGGCGACGATCTGCGGGATAAAAGCGTATCGGAAACAGAGGCGCTGCTCAAATCGTACCCTGACCTTAAGGGCATTATTGCACCAACGACGGTAGGGATTGCAGCGGCAGGCAAAGTGCTTACCGACAAAGGGCTGACAGGCAAGGTTCATCTGACGGGCCTTGGCCTGCCAAGCGAAATGGCAGAATACATTGAAAGCGGCGTTAGCCAGTGGATGTATTTGTGGAACCCGCTCGATGTGGGCTACTTGTCCGGCTATGCAGCTGATGCACTTGTGAACGGTACCATTACAGGCGAGGTGGGCGACAAGTTTACAGCAGGACGTCTCGGCGATAAAGAAGTTATCGTTGATGTTGGCGGCACGCAGATTATGCTGGGCGACCCGTTTAAATTTGACGCAGCCAACATTGCAGAGTGGAAGGAAGTCTACTAAAAACGGGCTGGGCTGAAGAGGAGGAGGAAGCATCATGGCAATGAGTAATAAATACGCCTGGAGCTGGCAGGTGAAGGAGGAGTGCTTGGAGGAATATATACGGATGCATCTCGATCCGTGGCCGGAAATCATAGAAGAGCATCGCAGTGCGGGCATCTCCAACTATTCTATTTTTCAAAATGGGACGCAGTTTTTCTATTGCTTTGAGTGCGAGGATGTGGAAGCCGCCTTCGCCTACATTGCGAAAAGCGATGCTTGCAACCGCTGGAATGCCATTACGTCAAAAATGGTTCAAGGCTCATTTAATTTTCAGCAAGCCGAACCCATTAAGCCGCTCCGTGAAGTTTTTTTTCTGAAATAGCGTTTTAAAGCGATCCGCCTCAGCCCCTGCTGCTATGCGATTTCCAAGGTAAAGTGTTGCCCTGCTGCATAAAAGTACGCATAAGGTCAACACTGTTTCTCTAGACCCACTCTGGTTTAGTCGGGTATGATACCTTTACTTGGAGATCATTAGGAAATGAGGTAAGGACGCTTTGGATCAGTATGAAAAAATCAAGCAGGGCGAGAAGGGTGCTTGGCTCAGCATTGTGACGTATTTGACGCTGACCGCACTAAAGCTAGGAGGCGGCTACTATTTTGCTTCTGGAGCGCTCGTTGCGGATGGCTTTAACAATTTAACGGATATTGTGGCCTCGCTGGCGGTACTTATCGGTTTGCGAATTTCACAGAAGCCGCCGGATAAAGATCATCCTTATGGACATTTTCGGGCAGAGACGATTGCCGCGCTGATTGCGTCCTTTATTATGGCAACGGTCGGCATTCAAGTATTGATTACAGCTGTCGGTTCGCTTTGGTCGGGTAAAGAAGCGGCGCCATCCCTTAACTCGGCGTGGATCGCCATCTTTTCTGCTGTCGTCATGCTGAGCGTTTATTATTACAATCGGCGGCTGGCGAAGCGAATTAACAATCAGGCGCTTATGGCGGCGGCAAAGGATAATTTATCAGATGCGCTCGTCAGTACAGGAGCTGCGATTGGCATTATCGGCGCCCAGTTCGGCCTGCCTTGGCTTGATCCAGTAGCGGCAATTGCGGTTGGTATTATTATTTGCAAGACGGCTTGGGAAATTTTCTACAGCTCGACCCATGCGCTGACGGATGGCTTTGATGAGAATGAGCTGACGACGCTCAGGGCGACGATTGAACGTACGAAAGGGGTTAAATCCATTAAGGATATTAAAGCCCGCGTTCATGGCAGCAATGTGCTGGTTGACGTTATAGTACAGGTTGATCCTGAGCTCACACTGATCGAAAGCCATGTCATTTGTGATGAAATTGAGCATCGCATGGAGCGCAAGCATAATATTATGAGTGTGCATGTCCATGTAGAGCCCCATGAGCTGGAGAATGCTAAATTTGAGCCAAATGCCGAAAAACATGTCGAATAAAAGGGATGTAATTGTTCCCAAGGTAAAATAAACCAATCCAGTTGATACTTTAGTCTCAATTCATTATCGCGACTATAGTCATGCTTTCTGGGACGGGGAAATAAAGCATTAAAGTGAGTAACAGCAGTAGTTACAGAGCTTTTAACGAAGAGGCCAATCGCTATTGCGAAGGCCTCTTCGTTTTTTATTGCGAAATTTTAATGCTTCCAATTTACCAATTTGGTAAATTGGCAAATAGGAAAAAAGGTTGATGCTGGCAGCAAGTGGGCGCCTCTACAATGGTTGAAGCACCATTTATTTATGCTCAAACAACCAAGGAGGCGTACAGCTTGAAACACACCATGAAAAAAAGGATGCTCACCGCAGCTTTTACCGCATCTCTATTACTGGGTTCTGTCTCGGCTTCAATTCCCACAGTGTTGGCTGCTCAGAGCGCGACCGTAGATGCAGGCGTGAACTTCCGCAGCGCACCATCGGCCTCAGCTCCCGTTATTCGTATGCTTAAAAAAGGAGAACAGGTCACGATTCTAGATGCGTCTAACACGTATTGGTACAAGCTTCAGGATTCCTCTGGCCGGACGGGCTATGCTTCGCCTTCCTATTTCTCAGTGTCCTCCGTATCGACTCCGAACGCGGCAACAGGTACCATTCAAAAATCGGTATCCTTCCGGACAGGCGCTTCGCTTTCGGCTAGCCGTATCCGCTTTTTGCAGGCTGGTGAACAGGTAGTAATTGTATCGCAGCCAAACGGCAGCTGGTATGAGATTAAAGATTCTTCTGGACAAGCTGGCTATGTCAGCTCTCAATCCCAATATATTAGCATCTCAGGCAGCTCAGGCGGATCGCCTGGCACTACAGCACCGTCGACCGGATCTGTGGAAAGCGTCATTGCGGCGGGGCTCAAATATTTAGGCACCCCCTATGAATACGGCTCAAGCCGCAGCACGACGGCAACATTTGATTGCTCGGATTTTGTAAGACAGGCTTTTCTAGATGGAGTAGGCATTAAGCTGCCCGCTGATTCGAGGGGGCAAGGGGAGTATGTATCGCAGCGAGGGAAAGCTGTGACGGACTGGCGTCAGCTTAAGCGTGGCGATATTATGTTTTTCATGTCTTATAAGGGAAGTAAAGCTTCTGCCTATGCGGGCACGAATAAATCGTCAGCCACTATTACGCATGACGGCATTTATTTGGGAGACGGCAAAATTTTGCATACATATTCCAATGAGGCGGGCGGCGTAACGATTAGCAGCATAGCAGGCACGCATTGGGAATATCGTTTCCTGTATGGAGGCAGCGCGCTGTAGGGTGAGCAAGGGGTAAAACTATTTTTATAAAGCCTATTATTAAAACAGCCTCCGTCCACCATTGCAAAGCAGCGATGGATGCCGGAGGCTGTTCATTGAGAAAATCCAACGTTAAGCTGTAAAGTCTTTTTGCGGCGCACTTGGCGTTTGCGGTCGTTTTCCCGGCTTTGGCAAATTGCCAAACAACACCCAGGAGAAAGGCAAAAACCGTGCAGCTAATGAAACGATAATCCAAGAACCGACGAGCGCAGCTGCATAGCCGCCTACATACCAGCTGTGCAGCAGCAAGGAATTGCCGGTCACAGGCGGATATTCGCGGTAGTAGAACAGGATGAACGGATGAACCAAATAAATGCCGAACGATAAAGCGCCAAGCTTTGAGAGCAGTGAGACTAGCCAAGGCGCTGCCTTGCGGTAAAGCAGAAACCCGAGCTGCAGCAGCACAAGCGCCGAGAAGAAGGTATGCATATTCCATAAAAACTCATACAGCAGCGAGTGATAGCTGTCGATTTTAAGTCTCGTATCATACCAAATGCTTACATGCCATAGGCCGGCTCCAACCCAAAGGCACCAAAGGGCAATCCAGGCGATAACACGCGATTTGGTTGCATTTTGTTTGTTCATAATGATCCAATGCTTGATTTTCGGAAAATAGATACCGATCGCTGCTCCCATTAAATAGTAGGAGAAGTAGGATAGCGAATAGCTGCCCTTATTCGGAATCGGCGTCGTCAGTACGTATTTATTAATGAGAACGAAAGCCCATTGAATGGCAAAGCCTGCCGGTATCGCCCATTTGACCAAGGCCGGAAACTTTTTCAGCAGCCATAGAAACAAAGGGAGAAGCAAATAAAACTGAATGCTGATAAATACAAAATACAAATGCGTATAAGCGTTACCCGTCAGCACCTTATCCCAGAAGCTGCTTAACGTTTCATCGAGCGGCCTGTTCGGATAGTAGTTGTAATGCAGCAGAGTGAAATAGATAATGGAAAATACCAAATACGGGATAATGATATAAAGCGCTCTGCGTTTGTAAAAGGAGCCAATCAGCTTGGCATCCAGCGGCCTCGTATAGTAATTGTAAAATAGCACGAAGCTGCTTAGAAAAATAAAGGTCGGCGTGCCGAACTTCATAAATATATTAAAAAAGTTATACAGGAAATAGTAGCCGGAATTGACCATTTTCAGCGTAGCGTAGGAGGTCGAGTGGACCGATAATACGCCTAGAATGGCCATTGCACGAACAATCTGCAGCTCGGGAATTGCTTCCCGCCGCTGCAAGGATGCTGTAGACATGTAGCATTTCTTCCTTTCTGTGAGGCTATTCGCGCGGATGTCTGCGAGCTACACCGCTCTCGATAGCAGCATGGATGACGCGTTTGCGTACCTCTTCTACGACTTTGGCATTGAAAACGCTGGGGATAATATACATCGGGCTGAGCTCGTCATCACTAATGACAGCAGCAATCGCTTCAGCGGCAGCCAGCTTCATTTCTTCATTAACGGTAGTTGCTCGGCTATCGAGTGCCCCGCGGAAAATCCCCGGGAAGCACAGCACGTTGTTAATTTGATTTGGATAGTCGGATCGCCCTGTTGCAAACACAGCAACGATATCCTCGACCAGCTCCGGTCGAATTTCAGGCTCGGGATTCGCCATCGCAAATACGATCGGCTCTGCATTCATCGACTCAACATGCGCCCTGGACAAAATCCCGCCTGCCGATACGCCAATAAAAACATCTGCACCAGCAAGCGCTTCGGCCAAATGGCCCGTCTTCTTCTCGGCATTTGTGTGCTCGGCGTACCACTGCCACATGCTATTGTCATAACGGCGGTCAGCGGTTAAAATCCCTTCACGGTCGACTCCAATAATATGTTTTGCGCCGCCGGCAAGCAGCATCTTAGTGCAAGCCGTACCTGCTGCTCCAATACCACATATAACGAAGCGGGTATCCGAAATGTTTCGACCCGTCAGCTTGAGCGCGTTCAGCATAGCGGCGAACAGGACGACGGCTGTGCCATGCTGATCATCGTGAAACACAGGGATATCAAGCTCTTCACGCAACCGGCGTTCGATCTCAAAGCAGCGCGGAGCGGAAATATCTTCTAGATTAATGCCGCCGAAACCCGGCGCTAATTGTTTGACGGCTTGTATAATCTGTTCCGTATCCTGGGTATCGAGGCAAATGGGAAACGCATCAACGTCTGCGAATTGCTTGAACAGCATCGCTTTGCCTTCCATGACAGGCATTGCGGCATATGGCCCGATATTGCCAAGCCCGAGTACGGCACTGCCGTCAGAGACGACAGCGACGGTATTGCGCTTAATGGTTAGCGTAAATGCCTTGGATGGATCCTGTTCAATTGCTTGGCATACTCTTGCGACGTCCGGCGTGTAAACGCGCGAGAGATCGTCGCGGTTCTGAATCGGCGTTTTTGGCTGAACGGTAATTTTGCCACCGAGATGGAGCAGAAAGGTGCGATCGGAAATGTGCTGAAGGCGGATGCCGGGCAGCGTGCCAAGAGCCGCGGAAATGCGATCGGCTGTGCCAGCCTCGGTCATTTTCACGGTTAAATCCCGTACGGTCGTTGTTTTATCGGTATGAATGACATCAATCGCTATAATATCGCCGCCAGCAGTCTCAATAGCCGTCGCGGCCTTGCCGAACTGTGCTTGCTGAATATCGATTTCCACCCGTAAAATAATCGTTTTACCGTCCATGCTGCGTTCCTTCATTCGCTTTCCACTCCTTATCGATTGGCCGAGGAGTCTGACAAAAACGCCGTCACTGCATTAAACGCAGGACGGCATTCGGGCAGCTCTTCGGGTCGTATTGTTGGTTGCGCTTCGTTAGCAAGCTTTCTCGGAATTGGCCTGAGGTATACGGTTCCTGAATCATGGCAAACCACTTATCTACCATTGCAGCAGAATCAAGCATTTCACCAAAGCCATTGCGGATAAAATATTCGCAGTTTTCTTCTTCCTGTCCCGGAATCGGTTCATAGAAGAGCATCGGCATTCCTTTGCTCATGCCCTCGGTACAGGTCATCCCGCCCGGCTTCGTCACGAGTAGATCGGCAATGTCCATCAGCTTGCTGATCTCGTTAGTGAACCCGAGCACCTGAATGTTCGGATGCTGGAACATGGTGCTCGAAAGCATTTTCTCCCTTACCTTATCATTGCTGCCGACGCAGAAAATCAACTGTATGCTTTCGCGCCACTTGGTCATATATTCTAGGAGATTGTCTTCATACATCAATCCCCAGCCTCCACCCATTATAAGCACGGTAGGCATAGGCTTTAAGTTGAATTTCTGCAGCAGCTCCTGCTTGTCGTAGGTTGTCCAGAAGTTCGGGTGTACCGGAATGCCGGTCACTTCAATATTCATGGGGATTACGCCGCGCTCCATCAGCTTGTTTCTCACAAGCGGGGAAGACACCAGGTATTTGCTGACCTCCGGATTGACCCATGCGCCATGGGCATCGTAATCGGTAATAAGCGTGTACAACGGAATATGTAGTCCAAGACGCTTTAGCCTTCCTACGACTGCATTGGGAACGGGATGCGTACATACGATAAGATCCGGCTTCAACTGGGAAATGACCTGTGACGTTTGTGTATAGAACATGCGATGAAGAGCAAGCTGCGTAAAGCGGTTTAGCGATTTCTTGTAATTGCTGCGATACATCAGGCCGACCATTTTTGGCTGTTTGCTTACGGTTTTGCGATAAGCAGACATAATCCATGGCCCGACTACCGGATTAAGAAATTTGCCCAGCTCAATAACGCGGGTTTGAATCTCGGGGTTGATTTGGCGCAATCCCGCCGCTAGAGCATATGCGGCTTGCGTATGTCCCGAGCCGAAACCCTCGGAGAGCAGCAGCACTCTTTTCTTACGCATAATGTCACCTACTTTTCTAATTCCATAATACGTCTCCAAGGTTGGGAACACAAGTCATTCCAGGTTATAAAAATGTAAGCGGTCATGGCTGCTGCGTTCGCATGGTGGCCTGCTCCACATGCTGGTGCAGCAA
This sequence comes from Paenibacillus sp. J31R34, assembly GCF_059383715.1. Lineage (NCBI taxonomy): Bacteria > Bacillati > Bacillota > Bacilli > Caryophanales > Paenibacillaceae > Paenibacillus > Paenibacillus sp. J31R34. The sequence continues at coordinate 33,278 of NZ_JBXENU010000002.1, read as the reverse complement.
CCTGTCGCAAGCAACCTTGCTCTAAGCTTGCCTGCCTGCGCCATTGTCCTTTATGATTAGAATGGCATCAACCGGAAGCAGATTATACATCCTGATCGTTTCATTTAAAATAAAGCTGGTGTTGTGGCTAGTTAAAGAAGCTGCATACGGCACTTAAGTAGGAGGCATAATTAATGGAAGAAGCAAGGAGCACATTTGAAGTCGGAGCCATTGTGAAAGCGGAAGTAAGATCGGGCCTATATGTCGGAGAAGTAATGGAATTGCATGGACCCCGTGCATTGTTCAAGGTGCTGGCTGTCCTTAAGCATCCACAGCAAGGTGATTTGCACCATCCGTATGAGCCGGATGTGCCGCTGTTTCATGAGCGGCCGGCGCTGGCCTATACAGAGAAGACGATGATTCCGCTGCGCCAGCTGCAGACCTTTAGCGGCCATGTGCCGGATTACCGCGAATCTCTGCGTGCTGCTTTGGAGGCCGAAGTGGCTACGCTTGATCGGTTGAAGCGCTGGTCAGAACAAGGTCTTGCTTTGCTTGAGCAGCTTGGAAAGCAATATAAGTAGTCGTTTATACAGCTCATATATTGTGCTGCGCTAATCGGGTAAAACAAACGGCAGTCGTTCGCTTAGGACGGCTGCCGTTTGTTTTATTTATGACTGGTCTTACATTTGCTTGCTTACTTAGCTTAAAGCTAGTTGATGAAGACAGCTTGAAGCGTACTGCGATAGGTAACCTGCAAGCCAAGCTCCTCGGAGAGGACCGCTAGCGGCAAATAGGTTTTTTGTTCTTTGCCGCTCTTTTGCAAATAAGCAGCGGGGCTGTTCAGTTTTTTCTTCACGCCATCAACAAGGATAGTAGAAGATCCAATTGTAAAAGCTACCGTATGATTATTGTAGGAAACGGTTGCGGTTTGGTTCGTTTTGTTCCAAACAAGCTTTGCTCCAATGGCATCTGTAATGTCGCGCATCGGCACGAAGGTGCGGTTGCTTTTCATGGTGGCAGGGGATGAAGCTGCGAGCTCCTTGCCGCGTACGACTACAGAGACGGGCACATTCGCTGGGCGAGTGCGAACACTCAAATACTTATTCCATATTGTGGTAGAATAAGTCTGACCCATAGCCGCGTACCCAAGGCGGGTCGGGTGGAAGTCACTGTTTGCAATCGACGTATATTCCAGCTCTTTGCCGACAAAAGGTTTGCTGACTTCAGTAATGGAAATATCGAATCCTGCTGTTTTTGTAGTGGCTACTATGCTTTTAAGCTTTTCATTAAGCTGGCTCAGCGCTTGCAACTCAAACTCACGCAGGCGTGCTGCATCTTCGGGTAAGGGAAAGCTTAGACCGCCAACTGTAATGGTAGCCGGAATCGGCATGTATTGATCGGCAATTACGAACTTTGCTTCTGGCGCGAGTGCGGTTGCCGCCTGCAGCCCAGCGTTCAGCCCTGTTTCAAATTGAGTCAGTGCCGTTTGCAGCAGCTGTGCTTTCTCCTCATTCGTAGTGGTGGATGTGATTTGTGCGGCTATACCGATCAAATCATTTCCTCCTATCGTCATAACGATCAGATCGGCGCCGCGAATGCTGCCTTGCATTTGTGCAGTTCCGCTAATGATAGCTGCGGCGCGAGGATCCTTCAGTCCAGGCTGAACGTCGCTGACCGTGACGGTTTTACCTTCTGACACCGCTCCAAGCAGTTGGCTAAAGCCATTTGTCGTCAGGCCAAGAATACCGTAATTGACATATTCCGCGCGTAGCCCTTGGAACAATGCCTGCTCGTATACGTGCTCCACGTAGCCGTATGGTACAGATTTTGCATCAAAGCCATACTCATAGCCGGCAGTTAGTGAATCTCCAAGCGCGACGATCTGATAGGACTCCGCTTCTTTTTCTGCGGCGGCAGCTGTTTTCAAGCCGGGTGAAGCCACCAATAAACCGATAATTATAAATAGAAACGACACTTTCCTCCACTTTCCAGACAACATGGACACTTCCTTTTGATAAAATAGTAGCAGCGGGTTTTCATTCATTTGCATAATTGTGTATAAAGTTTGCAGAAAGAACACGAACATTGCCGTTCTGATCACAATTATGAAAATATTAAATTGATTCCGTTTTGGCCTGATGTTAAAATACTGTAATAATCGCAAGTGGCGGAATACAGCCCGGAATATGGTCAACCTCAAACGATGCCCGCAGCGCTGCTTAATTTTATTCAACATAACACGAACGTTTTCCTGCGAGTGCAGCTAAAAAGTTTGTGTACATCTATTCGGCGCGCTATCGGATACAGACGTATGAGTAATTATGCAAAGTGATAGGCTGGCGGATAATCTCTGTTGTCCGCTTTGCTAAAATATAAGCATTTATAAGTTTCACACTTATAAATGGGCTTATATTTCATCGTGAAACGGCAGCTTTGCCACCAAAGGACGGCTTCAGCCGTTTACGCTTGTCAAGCTATAAGCCTGTTTGATGAAGCATAACTGCTTGTTCTCACAGCGATCGGCTTGGTTCTGTTATGCACGCCCCAAAAATCTTCTGATAGAAAGGTTGCACACAATGAAAGAGAAAATTTTTGGATTACCGCCGAAACAAGGTCTGTATGATCCTCAATTTGAGAAAGATGCATGCGGCATGGGATTCGTGGCGAACATTAAAGGAAGAAAGTCGCACAAGATTATTCGCCAGGCGCTGACGTTGCTGGAGAATATGGAGCATCGCGGCGGTCAAGGCAGCGAACCAAACACTGGAGATGGAGCAGGAATTATGCTTCAAATCCCCCATGCGTTTTTTGCAAATGAGCTGAAGCGAATGGAAGTGGAACTGCCAAGCGAAGGAGAATATGCCGTAGGTATGGTGTTTCTGCCGCAGGATGAGAACGTTCGCCGTTCGCTGGAGAGCGATCTTGAAGCTATTATTCGTGAAGAAGGCCAGTCGCTCATTGCTTGGCGTACCGTGCCGACGAATGATGCAAAGCTCGGTCAATCTGCTAAGTCGGTTAAGCCTTTTGTCCGCCAAGTATTTATTGGTAAGAACGAGAGCTTGAAGGACGTCTTGGCATTCGAGCGCAAGCTGTATGTCATTCGCAAACGGGCGGAAATCGCCATTCGCTTCTCGGGCAAAGAAGGCGGAGAGATGTTTTATTTCCCGAGCTTGTCCACGAAGAAAATCGTTTATAAAGGCATGCTTACGACGGAGCAGGTTGGCTCCTTCTATGTGGAGCTGAATGATGAGTCGGTCGTCACAGCTATGGCGCTTGTCCACTCTCGTTTTAGTACAAACACTTTCCCAAGCTGGGAACGTGCTCATCCGTTCCATTATTTGATTCACAACGGGGAGATTAATACGCTCCGCGGCAATGTGAACTGGATGCATGCTCGCCAGACGCTGTTTGAAACCGAATTGTTCGGCAGCGACATGGACAAAATTAAACCGATTATTAATCCCGATGGTTCGGATACAGCGATGTTTGACAATACGCTGGAATTTTTGTACTTGTCCGGTCGCTCATTGCCGCATGCGGCAATGATGATGGTTCCAGAACCATGGTCCAACCACGAGGGCATGGATGATGACAAAAAAGCTTTCTATGAATACCACAGCACTCTAATGGAGCCTTGGGATGGACCAGCTGCAATGGCCTTTACAGATGGCGTGCAGATCGGTGCTTTCCTTGACCGCAATGGCTTGCGTCCAGCTCGTTATTACGTAACGAAGGACGATCATATTATTCTTGGCTCCGAGGCGGGGACCGTTGTTATTCCGCCAGAGGATATTTTGTATAAAGATCGCCTGCGTCCGGGTATGATGCTGCTCATCGATACGAAGGAAGGCCGCATCATCTCCGATGAGGAAGTGAAGAAGCAAATCGCGACGGAGCAGCCGTACCGCGAGTGGTTGAACGAGCATTTGATCGATTTGGAAGATTTGCCGGATGCGCCGGAATTGCCGGAGCTTGACCATGCGACGGTACAGCAGCGCCAGCAATCTTTCGGCTATACATTTGAAGATTTGCGCAAAGTGCTTGAGCCTATGGCAAGCAGCGGCATGGAGCCGATTGCTTCGATGGGCTACGATGCTCCGCTTGCTGTATTGTCAGACCGTCCTCAGCGCTTGTACAACTATTTCAAACAGCTGTTTGCGCAAGTAACGAACCCGCCAATCGATTCGATTCGTGAGGAGATCATTACTGCAGTAGGTACAACAATCGGACCTGAGCGCAACCTATTGAAGCCGGAGCCGGAAAGTGCGCGCCACATTAAGCTGGAGACGCCGCTCCTTTCCAATGAGCAGTTTGCGAAGCTACGCCATGTTCGTCGTCCGGGCTTCAAGTCGATTACGCTGCCGATCTTCTTCACGGCTAGTGAAGGAGAAGAGGGTCTGCGCGCAGCACTGAAGCAAATGTGCGAAGCAGCAGACCGTGTTATCGACAAAGGGCATAATATTCTTATTTTGTCCGACCGCGGTATCGACAAAGAAAATGCGGCGATCCCGGCATTGCTTGCCGTATCCGCTTTGCATCACCATTTGATTCGCCAAGGTACGCGGACTAAAGTAGCGATTTTGCTTGAATCCGGCGATCCGCGCGAGGTTCATCACTTTGCGCTGCTGCTCGGCTACGGCGTGAGTGCCGTTAACCCGTATCTGGCATTTGAGACGCTTGACGATATGATCCGCCAAGGCTTGCTGAGAAATATTTCGCATGAGAAAGCGGTCAAAAACTTCATTAAAGCAGCTACTAAAGGCGTAACTAAAGTGTTGTCCAAAATGGGTATTTCCACGATTCAATCGTACCGTGGCGCTCAAATTTTCGAGGCGCTTGGCTTGAAAGAGGAGCTCATTAATGAGTATTTCACTTGGACGCCTTCGCGTATCGGCGGTATTGGACTTGATGTTATTGCTGAAGAAACGCTGAAATATCACAACTTGGCTTACGCTGAACAGGAAGGCCGTGTAACGGAGCTGGAATCCGGCGGCGAATACCAATGGCGTAAAGACGGCGAGGACCACCTATTTAGTCCGCAGACGATCCATACCCTGCAGATGGCGGCTCGCTCCAATGATTATAAGCTTTACAAAAAATTCTCCCATCTTGTTCAAGGTGAGGACAAGAAGCATATGATGCTTCGTTCATTGCTGAGATTTAAGGATGGCAGAACAGCGATTCCGATCGAAGAGGTTGAACCACTGGAATCGATTATGAAACGCTTTAAGACAGGCGCGATGTCCTTCGGCTCGATCAGCAAGGAAGCGCATGAAAGCCTGGCGATTGCGATGAACCGCCTTGGCGGACGTTCGAATACAGGAGAAGGCGGCGAGGACCCAGCGCGCTTTATTCCGGATGAGAACGGTGATTCCCGCCGCAGTGCAATCAAGCAGGTGGCATCGGGACGCTTCGGCGTAACGAGCAACTATTTGGTCAATGCGGATGAGATTCAAATCAAGATGGCGCAAGGCGCGAAGCCAGGAGAAGGCGGACAGCTGCCAGGACGCAAAGTGTACCCTTGGGTTGCCGAGGTTCGTGGCTCCACGCCAGGTGTAGGCTTGATCTCGCCTCCGCCGCATCATGATATTTATTCCATCGAGGATTTGGCTGAGCTGGTTCATGATTTGAAAAATGCGAACCCGCGCGCGCGCATTAACGTTAAACTCGTATCTGAGGTTGGCGTTGGTACGATTGCAGCAGGTGTTGCCAAAGGCCGCGCCGACATTATTATGGTCAGCGGTTATGATGGAGGAACGGGCGCTTCTCCTATGAACTCGATTCGTCATGCGGGCTTGCCGTGGGAGCTTGGTCTGGCTGAGACCCACCAGACGCTGATGATCAACAACCTGCGTGATCGTGTTACGCTTGAAACAGACGGCAAAATGATGAACGGACGCGATGTTGCGATCGCTGTTTTGCTCGGCGCTGAAGAGTATGGCTTCTCGACAGCACCACTAGTTGTGCTCGGTTGTGTGATGATGCGCGTTTGCCAACTAGACACATGTCCGGTCGGTGTAGCAACGCAAAATCCGGAGCTGCGCGCGAAATTTATGGGTGATCCAAGCCATGTGGTCAACTACCTGCGTTTTGTTGGTGAAGAGCTGCGCGAAATTATGGCTGAGCTTGGTTTCCGCACGATTCAGGAGATGGTTGGCCGCGTAGATATTCTTGAAGCGAAGCATCTGGCGGATCATTACAAAGCGAAAGGTCTTGACCTGTCGCCGCTATTGTATCAACCGGAAGTATCTCAGGATGCTATTCGTTACTGTGCGCAAGAGCAAAACCATGGTTTGGATTTGTCCCTTGACGTTCAGGAACTGGTACCAGCAGCGAAAGCCGCTTTGGAAAATGGGGAGCAAGTACGCGGTACATTCCCCATTTTGAATACGAACCGTGTTGTGGGAACGGTGCTTGGCAGCGAAGTGACTCGTCGTTATGGCGCGAAGGGCTTGCCAGAGGATACGATTTCCTTCCACTTCGTTGGTTCGGCAGGCCAAAGCTTTGGCGCTTTCGTTCCTCAAGGCATTACGCTATCGCTGGAAGGCGATTCGAATGACTATGTAGGTAAAGGACTTTCCGGTGGCAAGGTCATTGTGGCTCCTTCATCGAAAGCAACCTTTGTCGCTGAGGAAAATGTCATTATCGGCAACACGGCACTCTACGGAGCAACAAGCGGCGAAGCTTATATTCGCGGTATTGCCGGCGAGCGTTTCGCGGTTCGCAACAGCGGCGTGAATGTTGTTGTTGAGGGCGTGGGCGACCATGGCTGTGAATATATGACGGGCGGCAGAGTCGTCATTCTTGGCCAGACTGGGCGCAACTTTGCAGCTGGGATGTCCGGCGGTGTTGCTTACATCTATGACGAGCAAGGCGACTTCTACAAGCATTGCAATATCGAAATGGTATTGCTGGAGCGTCTTGAAGAGGAAGTCGACATTGCCGAATTACGCGGCATGATTGAACGCCATGTTGCCTATACGGATAGCGCTATTGGTGGTCGTGTGCTGAATGACTGGGATCTATCGCTTGCGAATTTCGTAAAAGTCATTCCAAAAGATTATAAGAAAATGCTGGAGTATATCCGCAAAGCTGAAGATTCCGGTTTGACGGAAGATGCAGCGCTGCTGTCAGCATTTGAAGCCAGCATGAAAGAGCTTGCCCGCACAGGCGGCTGATCCATGTGGCCCAATAGATAAATGAAAAACGGCTCTCCGATAAGGAGAGCCGTTTTTCATTGCTTTTTTTAAAAAAATATAGGAAAGGATATGATTGTTCCATCCTTTCACTATATTTCTACGCGAAACGATAGCTTTGCCGCCAGATTTTATTGTTTTCTTTTCCGAACAAGCAGTGTTCACTGATTTAGGAAAAATGAAAAGTATTTCAAAAATCACATAATATTTACCTTAAATCTACGTATTTCGACAAAAAAACAACAAAAAAAGAACAATCGTGCTCCCACCTTACGACAAATTCCCAGTAAGGTATTGGGTATAATAACAGTATTGTTCAAACTATACATAAGGCAGGAGTCGGATACGAAGATGGCAGAGAAAAATTCAGGCCGTATTGAATTAGATATTAAGGATATACTTATCCAAATGGGAATTCCTCCAGAGAAATGGCCGCCGCTAGCGAATCCACCATCCAAATAAATAGTCTAATTCATCATTCTCTCCGCTCGTACAAAAGCTATAAACCGTTTCGTTTCTTCCACTGTCAACTTACGCCCATCAATACTCAAATTAAACTTCTCCAATATCTCATCATCGGCTAACTCCAAATGCTCGGTAAAATTGCGAACGTCGTCGCTAAGCACCGTTTGCGGATGAAGGGTGCGTCCAACTAGAAAATCTACGGACACTTGGTATAGATCGGCAAATTTTTTCAATGTCTCGGAATCCGGTTCTCGGCGATTTTTCTCGTAATGAGATAAAGCAGCACGTGAAATGCCAAGCTTTGCTGCGGTTTGCTCTTGTGTCCAATGTCTGTCATCTCTCAATTGAGCAATTCTGCTGCCTATATTCATATGACCCCTCCTAAAGGTTTGTGGAACAAACCATCTTCGTAAGCATAAACTTAGGTTTGCGTAGCAAACTGACTTCGTAAGCATAAACGTACTTACAACATATAAACGGCAGGTTTTGCTATGCAAAACCTAGTTTGTATACACACATATTGGATTATTACTGCTACACCTATATTAATACGGAAACGTTAGATTTGCATTTGTTGCAACGAAATGTCGCAAAAAATATTGTTAGACGTTTTTTTTGCTTGACATGATACATATTGTATCTTAAAGTGAAGGAAAAGATTGATACATAATGTATCGAATTATTTCCAAGGCTCTATCACTTTATACCTATAAGGAGAAATAAATGGATGCTAAAGAAGAAAATTCGCGCAGCAAGGTCCGTTTAAAGCTGAAGCCAGGCATTAAGGCAGGGCTGAGGCTGCTCAATCGGCATGGCATTTTAATAAGTCCCTCTACTGGAACGGTACTGGTGCTGAATTTAAGCCAGGAGGGGTTATGCTTCTGGTCTTCTTTAAGGCTCCCCGTACATCGGCTGTATATGGTAGAAATTCGCATGAAGCTGTCCGGCAAAAACATCCGGCTTCAGGGAAATGTGGTTTGGCGTAAACGAACGGATAATGTTTTCGAGTACGGTATGCATTTTGAGCCCCCACTGCTTATCAAATCCATTATTACCCGCCTATTAAATGAAGAATTACTCGCCCAACATCCGCAGCAGCGGAAAATCCATCAGCTATACCGCAGTTTGAACGCAAGAAGCACTTTTGTCAAATGAGGAGGATTTTCGGGTGAAACGTTGGGTTAAACGCTCGCTTATCGTCGTCAGTACCGTATGCCTGGTCGCAGGCTTGGGAACGGCTTTATACAGCTGGTATCTTTATGGAAAGTTTGAAAAAACGGCTGCTGATATGTTTGAGCCCATCATTTCTACTCCGTACGTAAGCTCAGATTCGGAGCTGCAGGTATCCGGCATAGAAGAAGCAATAATCGGGCAGAAGCCCTTCACCGTATTAGTAATGGGAGTAGATGAGAGGACAAATGATCGCGGACGAACAGACACCATGATTGTCATGGGAGTGAATCCGCTCAAGCATTCGGTCTTTATGTTCAACATTCCGCGTGATACGAGAACGGAGATTATTGGACATGGCACGACGGACAAAATAAACCATGCCTACGCTTTTGGTGGGGTGGAAATGTCAAAGCTGACGGTGGAGCATTTTCTTGATTATCCGATTGATTATTATATTCGGGTCAATATGGAAGGTTTCTCGAAAATCATCGACAAGCTTGGCGGAGTAACCGTCAACAATCCATATGCTTTTGATTTCAGCGGTTATACGTTTGAGCAAGGGCCAATTCAGTTAAATGGTGAACAGGCGCTGCTTTATTCTCGCATGAGATATGAGGACCCGAAAGGGGACAGGGGAAGAAATGACCGTCAGCGCGCTGTCCTAAAGCAGCTCATTTCCAATGTGTTTACCTTATATGGCGCTGCACAATTAAGCAATCTGCTTGCGGAGATGGGCGACAATGTGAGGACGAATATAACCTTTGATGAGATGAAAATCTTTTTTAAGGAATATGGGACAGGGATCGAAAAGCTGGATAGCGTTGAAATAGGCGGCAGCGGGACGATGATTGATAAGGTTTGGTACTATATCGTCGGCGATCAGGAACGCAATCGAATTCACGAGCTTCTTAAAAAACAAATGAGCATATAAATGGATGAGGTTTAAAGCCTTCTGCTCTTATAAAAAAATGATAAGGGCCCTGACAAAATGTTGTCAGGGTTCGATGCTTCTGTAAGACGACAAAATTTGAGTTTTTTGTTGACATTATTCGCTAAATACCATAAAATATAAACAAACAGATACATTACGTAACATTTTACATAAAAGTGATACAATAAGTATACAAGGAGTGATCAGGTGATTCAGCTTCAGGAGCAGTTCTATTGCGTCGGATGCCAAAACATGATACCTACAGGGCAAGCGAATGTGTTATTCCGAACCGGATTTTTCCGAGTAGTAAATCGGCTAGGGTGCTGTAGAGCTTGTGCTCAGGCACAAGCTGGCCATGCTAATAAGTTGGAGGCACAATTGCAAAGCGTAACAGGTGAAGTCATCCCATTAACTGCCAAATCTGATTATGATCCCTATCAAACGAGCTTCTATCCGGCAAGCCAAAACCTCCTGACTACAGAAGTTGTGTAGCAGGAGGTTTTTTCTATTTCATTGCTGCTACTTGCGTGCATGTTCCAATCGTTTCCTTATTCGATTATACTAGGTAGGGTTAGATGCAGTCGGATTAATGTTAGATCAGTATTAGATCGCTATTAGAAATGTAAGAGGACATGCGGTTCACTGGAGAAGGAGGAAATAGAAATTGGAGCAGCCAATCGTACAAATGCTAAATGTAACGAAGCGCATCGGCAAACGGACGATCATTGATCATCTTAGCCTTGACTTGCCGGCTGGTGAAGTATTCGGCTTCCTTGGTCCGAATGGAGCAGGAAAGACAACCATGATCCGAATGATGGTCGGCCTCATTTCAATAACGGAAGGCGAAATCAAAATCGATGGCCACAGCATCTCAAAGCATTTTGAGAAAGCGATTCGCCATGTCGGCGCCATTGTCGAAAATCCCGAGATGTACAAATATATGACCGGTTATCAAAATTTGGTTCATTTTGCCCGGATGGTTCCTGGTGTTGAGCATTCACGGATTCAGGAGGTGACGGAGCTTGTCGGGCTTGGCTCGCGCATTCATGATAAAGTTAATACCTATTCGCTGGGGATGCGGCAGCGGCTGGGCGTAGCACAGGCGATTTTGCATCGTCCAAAGCTGCTTATTTTGGATGAGCCGACGAATGGACTTGATCCCATGGGTATTCGTGAACTGCGGGATTATTTGCAAAGGCTGGCCAAGCAAGAAGGACTGGCGATATTCGTCTCCAGCCATTTGCTAGCCGAGATGGAGCTAATGTGCGACCGGGTGGCCATAATCCAGCAGGGCAAGCTTGTGGAGGTTGTCAAGGTTGAGAAAAACAGGGAGTCAGAACAAACGGCAATGCAGCGGGTTGTTTTTGAAGTAGACGATTTAGAGGCGGCGCTTGCTGTTGCAGCAGCTGAGGGGATAACAGGGGAAAGGGCTGGCCAAGCCATCGCTATTGGGGCGGATAAAGAAGCGGTCGCAATCTTTAATGCAAGGCTCGTAGCGGCAGGCATTAAAGTATATGCCATTCAGGCACAGTATCAATCTTTAGAGGATCGGTTCCTCGAGAAGACGGGGGGCGGTCATATTGTATAACTTCAGCAAGCTGCTATTGAATGAAAATATGAAAATCTATCTCCGCACAAGAACCTGGATTATGACGGGACTGCTGCTGGCGTTGGTTGTATTTATGACCGTACCTGTTTATTTTATGTCCAAAGACAGTGCGACATCGATGTGGACACTTGTAAAATATGAATCAGCTGTAGGTTATTTGCTTATTGCGATGTTCACAGCCGTTGTTGCGGCTGGGAGTGTTGCTGAGGAGTTCACGAGCGGAACGATTAAGCTGCTGCTGATTCGCCCATGGATGAGATGGAAAATTTTATTGTCCAAATACATTTCGGTCGTATTGTTCGCGCTGTTCCAGGTCGTGCTGTTATATGCATTTACTATTGCGTTCAATTTTTTGTTTTTTGATTCTACGAATGTAACGGCTGGAGAGATTCATGGCTTTTTCATGGACGAGGGACAATATGAAGGGTCGGCAGCGGTATATAATATGAAATATTATGTGATGCGCTTTATTGCATTGCTTGTGACATCAATGATAGCGTTTATGCTGTCAACGGTATTTCGAAGCGGCGGACTTGCCATTGGATTATCGATTTTTCTCGTATTTTCCTCCATTTCTGTTGGTCCTTTTATCGGGCTAATCAATTATGAATGGGTGGACTACTTGTTTTTTGTCCAATTGGATTTGGTGCCTTATTTGGTTGGAGACGTAGGCGGTCGGACGCTCAGCTTCGCGATTAGCGTGCTTGTCGTCTATTATGCGCTATTTGCAGCGCTCACCTGGTTCGTGTTCGAGAAGCGTGACGTTGGCGCTTAGAGAGGACGTACAAGCATGAGGGAAGCTTGGGGGGCTTTAGTCCGCTGAAAAAGAAGGCTTGCCAGCCTGGCTCCTGAATAAGAGAGCAAGCGGGTGTGAAAAATAGTACAGGGCAGGCGAATTATCGCCTGCCCTGCTTTCGTATGTTCTCTAATGATGCTTGCAGGCTGCTTCTCTTAATCCAATCCGGATTGCTTGTTCTATGTGTTTTCAGCTGTGTGCTTCAAGCTGCTTCTTATGTGCCGTTCATTGAAATACGTTAGCCGCTTGCTAGACTGCCTGACGGGCTTTATCCCGATTGCTGCCGTCCTTAGCAGCCGTTTCTTTGCCTGTACCGTCTGTTTCGGAGAGCGGGCGTGTGAGCGGGGCCTGCCCCCGTTCCATATGGCTGCTGCCATTAAAGCTTCCGCCATCTTGAATGATTAAGGAATGGGCGTTAATGTTCCCTGTAATTTGTCCAGTTGCGGTAATGGTGAGCCGCCCCTTCGTGGTAATATCGCCGAATAGCTTGCCCGCTACAGTCAAATCCTTCGCAGTTATGTTAGAACGCGCTATCCCAGATTCGCCAATAATGACATCTCCTGCACATTCAATGTCTCCACGGAATTCGCCTTCGATGCGCAGGCCTGCTTCACAGATCAGCTTGCCTTCCACATGGGTACCTTGACCAATCAGTGTATCCGTGGGGGATATTCGTTTGTTTTCCTTGAAAATAGACATGGAAAAACCTCCTTGTTTCGCAGCTTAGGATGGTTGAAGCAAGTAAGGCAAAGGATTGACGGCCTCATCGCCCTGCATAATTTGAAAATGAAGATGAGGTCCTGTACTTCTGCCAGTAGAGCCTAGCAGGCCGATTTTCTCGCCCCGTACGACCTGTTCTCCCTCCTTGGCTTCCATGCTTTGCAAATGCATATAGACGCTGTACAGTCCGTTATGATGGTCGACAATAATATAGTTGCCCTCTGAGCCTCCAGTGCCAACCTCCTTAATCGTTCCATCCGCCGCGCTGAAAACAGGGTCGCCTGCTTTGCCGCCAATATCAATACCGGCATGAAAGACAGCTTTCCCTGTAAAAGGGTCCTTGCGGTAGCCGAAGCTGGAGGTCAGCTTCTTCGAATAGGTAGGCCAGCCCGATGGATAGGAATCGACCTGCTGCCTTCTTGTTTGAGCTTGCCGAAGCGTCTGTTCCATCGTTTCCTCCAAAGAATCGACCATTGCGCTCAACGATTGAACGTCAAATGAGGTAGAAGAAGCCAAAGCTCGAAAGGACATCCCGTTCGTTTGCAGGGAACCGCTGGCATCATAACCGGCTTGCTGTGCCAAAGCCTGCTCGCGCTTGTACAGCTGTTCAGATTGCTGCTGAGGCTTGTGGCTGCTTGTGTCTATCCCAGAATCAGAGCTGCCATATTTGTCGATGAACGCTTTGAGCTTGTTTTCCAGTGCGAGGAGCTCATCCACACGCGTCTGCATGTCCTCGGTTTGCTGGGCAAGGCTTGCCAGCTGCTGCTGTAGGGCGAGGATCGTCTCATCCTTATTGGCGACGGTATGCTGATACTGCTGCGTTTGTTCATCCTGCTGCGTTGCCTGCTCCACAAGCTGCGCCTCGAGCTCATGCAGCTCAAAGACGGATTTGAGCTGCAGCGCGGCAAAGCAGCCCGACACGGCTAGTGCGGCTGCGGCGGGAGCCGCAATGACGGATCGCTTTGAGACATGAAACTGCTTGACGGTTTTGTCGGCGCCGCGCATGACTACAAACGACCACTTTGAATGGGACGATCGATTCAATAGAGGTTTCTCCTTCCGGCCGGTATGAGAATTTAGAACGTTCTAATGCAATTTATTCTGCGGCGGCGGGAAACATGTCAGAAAAATAGGAAAAGCGCCTCCTAGGAAGCGTCTTTAAACGGGGGCATGCGTTAAAACATGCTAGATTTAACCGTTTGAAGACGCGACTCGGGAGCCGCTTGTCGTAGGCAAATTATTTACTTTCGATCGCAGCCAGTGCCTGCTGCATGGCAGGGGTGAAGTTGAAATCTCGACCCTGTGATTGCTCAGGAGGCAGCGTTGCGAGCTGGGCAATGCGCCGCTCGACTTCTGCTTTAATTTCCAGCGCCCGCGTGCGGTAAGTATCCGCGTTGCCAGCATCGCTGCTCATAGCAGCCGCGTATTCTACAATCGCATGATCATATAAAACAATATCCCATCGGAATTTGCTAATGCCTTCTTCCAGCACTTTAAGCATTTCCGTTATGTTGCCGTCCTTTTTGAAATTTTCGTATTGGGCCAAAATAAAGGTGCGATTATAAGGATCATTCGCTTTGCCCGCTGCAAGCGTCTGCAGCGCCTGTTCTTTCATGGTAGCATTTTGCGTTTGCTCATAGGCCTGCATGAGCCATTGATATTTCGTCAAGCTGAATACGGAATGATCAGGAGACGTCTTAATGGCTTTGTCAAGCGAAGGCAGCAGTTGGTTAAGCTGAGCCTGTCCGGCAGCTGCCGTATTGTACGTTTCTTGGAACGTGTGGTTTGCGCTGTTCTCGCGTGCGGAGCCGACTAGCAGGACAATTGCCAGCACACCGATTGCAGATGGATAGATCCATTTTACGGTGCTGCCCTGTACATTTTCTTCTCTGTGTTTAAACGCTAGCGATTTGCCATACGGTGCAATCATAGCACCCAAGCTGATGAACAGCAAAGCGCTCAAATAGACGTAACTCATATCAAAATCGATGGCGCTATGCAGCAGCAGCGTCGTTGCCAAAATAAAAAAGATCAAGTGGCTGCCCCGGCGCTCTGGGTGCCGAATATATGAGCGGATATATAAGAAGTAGGTGTATACAAGCAGCCCAATCAGCGCAGCAAATCCAATCCAGCCTACCTCAACCAGCGTTTGAATGAAGAAGCTGTGCGCTTGTCTGCTCCAATAAGGATTGTTCTGGTATTGCTCATAAACAGCCTGCCAGCCGCCTCCGCCTGCTCCGAGCAGCGGATAGTCTTTGGCAACCTTAAGACCGTCCTCATAGAAGGTCCAGCGCTCGAGAACGCTGTGCTGCTGCAAGTTGATGTTTTCAAAGCGGGAAGCGATTTTCTCAGGCAGCAGATCACGTATGCCATCGCTTGTAATAAGCAATACCGCTGCTAATAGTCCGACAACGATAATCGCGGCGGGAAAAGCAGCAAATGCCCATTTGCGCTGCGCAAGACGCTCACTTTTATTTTCAATCCAAGGGAATAGCTTCTTGTGTATAAGTATGATCAGCCCTGCATTAACAAGGGTAGCGCCAGCAAGCAGTGCCCAGCTTTGCAGCGGCAGCTTGTCGAACATCGAGATCGTCGTCGCTACTTTCGTTTCGGTCGGCTGGACAATTGCGGAAATCGCTTCTGTATTAGCCGTAATTTTGCCCAAAATAACGAGAGTCAGCAAAGCGGATAGACCAGCATAAATGACATAAGCAAACTGTCTAGCCAGCTTCAGGAAAGGCAGAATCACAATAAGCATCACCGGTATGATAACGATGGCGCCCCGCGAATAAGCGAGAAAAAAGGAAATTAAAATCGGTACGAGCATAATGGAATTAGCAAGACGCATGTACCAGCGCTCACAGGTTGCCGCATAATAAGCGGCGATCAGAAAGATGGCAATCAGGAAGCCAGCGTAAGTATTGGAATATTGAAAGACTGAGCTGAGCCGGTAGCCGTCATGGGCAAGCCACATGGCGTCTTTGTAATATTGCTGGCCGAACAAGTTCAGCAGACCGAAAAATACGATTAAATAGGCAGACAGCATAACCCCGTATTCCAGCCATTTGCGCATCTGTACTTTTCCAGCGGCATAAAGACTGGTCAGAAACAGGGCAGCGAGCAGGAAAAAGACAAACGTCATAAATTTGGCATAATAGCTGGAGACGGCCTGCATAGAAGAGAGCCAATAGATGGCCGGCAGCAGCAAAATCGCAATCGACAGCACGCTGCGGTGGTTGTTCAGTTTCCAGCCCGTGAGATAAGCGAACAAGGCGGTTGCGGCGAGTAGAACGTAGCCATAGATGGCTGCGTTGTAAATGGGAGACTCAAAGCCATATTCGTAGCCATTGAACAATCCGCGATCGTATGGGAAAATAAGGACGAACAAGGCTAGGCCGAGCGTCAGTAACCCTTGCAACAGCGGCTGCTCTTTTGCTAATCCCGCTGTGTTTTGTGTTGCATTTTTCCTTGCACTCATTAATATGTACTCCTTGTATGCGTAGTAGATTTCTTCATAGAGTTATTTTAACAAATGATGGGGGGGATTACTATATGGGGGAGTGTGAAGAAGTGACAGGTTTCATTTCAGAAACCAGTAGACTTAGCTTGGTTTTTCTGGGATTTGAGGAATGAGAGTAGTATTCGTATAGTAATTTTGATAGAATGACTCTGTGCGTAAACGTCAGAAAGTTACTTTATTCGATCTTTTTCTTATGATTATAATTATTCAGAGAAATACATAGTTAGTTATTTATAGATACTTTTGAGAGGGGTTTTTAAGGTAAATGAAAGGAATTATTCTCGCGGGTGGGTCAGGTACAAGATTATATCCTATAACAAAAGCAATATCTAAGCAAATCGTTCCAGTTTATGATAAACCTATGATTTATTATCCGCTTTCTGTCCTAATGTTAGCTGGTATTCGGGAAATTCTCATTATCTCGACTCCTAGAGATATTAAAATTTTTGAAGAATTATTTGGCAATGGGTCTGATTTAGGTTTGTTTATAACATATGCCGTACAGGAAGCACCTAATGGGTTGGCCGAAGCTTTCATTATTGGAGAGGAATTTATAGGAAATGATTCTGTAGCATTAATTTTAGGCGATAATATTTTTTATGGTCAAAGTTTTGGGCGGATTCTTGAGGAAGCTACCAAGCTGGAGGAAGGGGCAACAATCTTCGGATTTTTTGTGAAAAACCCTCAAGCATACGGAGTAATTGAATATGATAACAACGGGAAAGTTTTATCTATAGAAGAAAAGCCTGCAAAGCCTAAGTCGCATTATGCGGTTCCAGGTCTTTATTTCTATGATAATTCCGTAGTTGAGATAGCAAAAAGTATCAAGCCATCGGCCCGCGGAGAGCTAGAAATTACTGAAGTTAATAATCAGTATCTTAGCAAAGGTAAGCTAAATGTCAAATTGCTCGGTAGAGGCATGGCATGGATGGATACTGGGACACATGATACAATGTTAGAGGCGAGCAATTTTGTCGAGGCAGTGCAAAAGCGTCAAGGGCTATATATAGCTTGTGTTGAGGAGATTGCGTTCATCAAAAAGTTTATTTCGAAAGAGCAGCTTCTTGAATTAGCGAGTCCACTTATGAAAAGTGAATATGGTCAATATTTAGTGCAAGTTGCGGAAGGTTTTAATTAGAGGTAAGGGAATACCGATTCATTGAGGAGGATCTTGATGGGACAGTTTAATTTTGTGAAAACGAAAATTGAAGGTTTGACGATTATAGAGCCTAAAGTTTTTGGAGATGAACGTGGATATTTCATGGAGACGTATAATTTTAATGCTTTTAAAGCAGCAGGGCTGGATATGGAGTTTGTTCAAGATAACCAATCCAAGTCGCGTAAAGGGGTTCTTCGCGGGCTTCACTTTCAGACTCAGCATCCACAAGGAAAGCTAGTTCGCGTATTATCGGGAGAAGTATTTGATGTAGCTGTAGACTTGAGAAAAGACTCACCTACTTATAAACAGTGGGAAGGTATTATTCTTACAGGGGAAAATAAAAAACAGTTTTACGTTCCAGAGGGCTTTGCACACGGTTTTGTAGTTTTATCTGAAGAAGCAGAATTTGCCTATAAATGTACTGACTTTTATTATCCAGAATTCGATGCTGGTGTGCTGTGGAATGATCCCGAAATTGGAATAGAATGGCCGATTGAACAACTGGAAGAAGTTTTGCTGTCTGAAAAAGATAAAAATTTAAAAACGCTATCTGAACAAATCTTATAACAAATGCATATGTATATATTAGGAGGAGAATAAAGTGTCAGTCAAAGAAGAACGCGAAGTACAACAAGCAACCCTTTTAGTGACGGGGGGAGCAGGTTTTATTGGGAGTAATTTTATTTTGCACATGTTTAAGCAATTTCCTAATTACAAAATTATTAACCTTGATGCTTTAACGTATGCGGGGAATCTTGATAATATGAAAGAAGTTGAGAACAACAGCAACTATGTTTTTGTCAAAGGCGATATTTGTGATAGTGAATTAGTTGAGAAAATTTTTGAACAATATCAACCTAATTATGTATTGAATTTTGCTGCAGAATCTCATGTGGATCGCAGCATCACCGACCCACAAATATTTCTGAAGACGAATATTGAAGGTACTCGTGTTCTGCTTGATGCATGTAGGAAATATTGGACTGCTCCCTATACGAATCAAAAGTATTTACAAGTTTCAACAGATGAAGTGTATGGCTCGCTTGGCGAAACCGGTTATTTTACAGAAGCAACTCCTCTAGCTCCTAACAGCCCTTACTCAGCAAGCAAGGCATCTGCCGATATGTTTGTAAGAGCCTATCATGAGACATTTGGGTTAAATGTAAGTATAACAAGATGCTCTAATAATTATGGTCCTTACCAGTTTCCTGAAAAATTGATCCCTTTAATGATATCGAATGCCCTTGAAAACAAGGAGCTTCCTATATATGGGGATGGTTTGAATGTTAGGGACTGGCTATATGTTGAAGATCATTGCAGTGCAATTGCTGCCGTACTCCATAAAGGGAAATCAGGAGAAGTTTACAATGTAGGCGGGCACAATGAAAAGACCAATATTGAAATTGTGAAATTGGTTTTACAAGAGCTAGATAAACCAGAAAGCTTAATAAGCTACGTTAAGGATAGACTAGGGCATGACCGGAGATATGCAATAGATGCTGCCAAGATGAAAGAGGAATTAGATTGGGAGCCGCGTGTTATGTTTGAAGAAGGAATTCGAATGACAATACGTTGGTATCTAGATAATAAAGAATGGCTTAATAATGTGAAAAGTGGAGAGTATAAGGAGTATTACTCCAGAATGTATCCTTAGGAGACATGTCCATGAAAGTGTTAGTAACAGGCGCTAAAGGATTGCTGGGACATGACATTGTCCAGTTTCTGGAATCGCAAGGAACGGAATTCTATGGCCTGGATAGGCAAATGCTAGATATTAGCGATATGGACAAAACAGCAGAATTCATTAAAAATTATTTGCCGAGCGTTGTAATACACTGTGCGGCGTTTACTAGTGTTGATAAAGCAGAAAGCCATGCAGCACAATGTCGATTAATAAACGTTGAGGCTACTGCTAATATAGCAAAGGTTTGCAAGGAGATAGATGCAAAGCTTGTTTATATAAGTACAGATTATGTATTTTCTGGTGAAGAGAAAATACCTTACGAAGTATATTCTAAAACGAAACCATTGTCGGTTTATGGCCAAACCAAGTTAGAGGGTGAAATGGAAGTATTACAAACTGTAGAAAAACATTTTGTAATTAGAACTTCTTGGTCATTCGGCGTCAATGGAAATAACTTTGTAAGCACCATGCTGAAGCTCAGTAAAAACCAGGATGAAATTAATGTTGTTGCTGATCAAATTGGCTCGCCTACGTTTACTGAAGATTTAGCAATGCTTATTGTAGAAATGATAAAAACAGAAAAATATGGTATTTACCATGCGACTAATGAGGGGTTTTGCAGTTGGGCGGAATTTTCAACTGAAATTTTTAGGCAGGCAGGGTATAACACAACAGTTAATTTTATTAAATCAAGTGAATATCCAACCGTTGTTAAAAGACCTAGTTATTCTAATTTGTCTAAATCTACGCTTGATCAGGCGGGTTTCGGCCGTTTGCCAACTTGGCAAGATGCGCTGGGGCGCTATTTAAATAAAATTGGAATTATTAAAAGCTAAACTTTTTGTTTACTGCTTTTTATTTTTTAAAATATCCTCACCCCTTACAAAATTACGTTGACGGTAGTTTTGTAAGGGGTAAGTATAGCTCTAGTAATTAAGTTTTACATTTTTTTGGACAAGCCTAACTATACGTCAAATAAATATCTGAGGATAGAATAACTATGAGATATTTTAAAAACTTTTGGAAGTACAAAGAATTGTTGAGTCAATTTGTTATTAGAGATTTGAAGGTGAAATACCGTCGTTCTGTATTAGGTTATTTATGGAGCCTGTTGAACCCTCTCTTAATGATGACAGTTATGACAGCTGTTTTCTCCAGCATGTTCAAGTTCGATATACCTAATTTTCCGGTGTACTTGCTTTCTGGACAGATTATCTTCAACTTTTTTGCCGAAGCTACTACGTTATCTATGAACTCCATATTAAATGGGGGTTCTTTAATTAAGAAAGTATATATCCCTAAATATTTATTTCCAGTTTCAAGAGTTTTGTCATCTTTTGTTACTTTGTTGTTTTCACTAGTAGCATTGCTTATAGTTATATTAGTTACTCATGTCGAAATTTCTCCAACTATTTTGTTATTTCCATTACCTTTGATATATATTTTGTTTTTTTCAATAGGTATTGGGCTTATTATGTCGGTTAGTGCAGTTTATTTTAGGGATACATTGCATTTGTATTCTGTAGTTTTATCGGCGTGGATGTATCTTACACCTTTATTTTATCCACTTAATGCCGTTCCTGATTTCGTAAAATCGATTATATATGCTAATCCAATGTACTATTTCGTAGAGGCATTTAGAGAGGTCGTTTTGTACAATAAATTGCCTAGTCTTGAAATTAATCTTATGTGTATTATGTTCGCAGTAGTATCAATGGCAGCGGGACTTTTTATTTTTTACAAAAACCAAAATAAATTTGTATTTCATATTTAAAGGTTGCTTACGGAAGGAGCTGAACAATGACTCAATTTGCGGTTGAAGTTGCAGACGTTTCAATGCGATTTAATCTAGGGAAAGAGAAAATAGATTCTTTAAAAGAATACATGATTAAGTTATTGAAAAAGGATTTAGCATACGATGAGTTTTATGCATTGAAAAATGTCTCTTTTAAAGTTGAAAAAGGAGATGCCTTTGCGATAGTAGGCAGCAATGGTTCAGGTAAAAGTACGATACTTAAAGCGATATCTGGTATTTTAAAACCCACGTCGGGAAATATTGCAGTTAGTGGAAGTGTAGCTCCGCTTATCGAACTAGGTGCAGGTTTTGATATGGATCTGACAGCTAGGGAGAATATATTTCTTAATGCAGCCGTACTGGGATATTCTAAAAAATTCATACTTGAAAAGTATGATGAAATATTGGGTTTTTCTGAACTAGAGGATTTTGTAGATGTACCCCTTAAAAATTTTTCCTCAGGAATGGTTGCTCGTCTAGGGTTCTCAATTGCGACGATTGTAAAACCAGATATTTTAATTGTAGATGAGATTTTGTCTGTTGGAGATCATGCTTTTCAGGAAAAATGTGAGAAGAAAATGGATGAGATGACAACTGGCGGAACAACGTTAATATTGGTATCACATTCAATTGACCAAGTAAAGAAAGTATGTAAAAACGCGGTTTGGTTGAATAAAGGTGAAATTGCTGCAGTAGGTTCGGTTGAAGCGGTTTGTAATGCATACGTGAATAAATAAAATAACTTGTTTTAAAATCGGAGGAGAGTTAGATGTCTAACGGTAAATCAATCTTGGTAACGGGAGCCGGTGGCTACATTGGACGCCATGTTGTTAATTGCCTACTAGATCTAGGATTTCAGGTAAGTACAATAAAATACAATAATTTAGTGGTAGATCGTCGTGTGAAATTAATCGATGCAGATATTTTTGGGGATTATGAAAATATCTATGATGTCTTGGATAGGCCCGATATATGTCTACATATGGCTTGGAAGGATGGTTTTGTACATAATTCCGAGTCTCATATGCAAAATTTATATTCACATTATAAGTTTATTAGAGACATGGTAAATGGCGGACTTCAACATGTGGCTGTGATGGGGACAATGCATGAGATTGGCTACCACGAGGGAGAAATTAATAATGATACCCGAACCAATCCTCACTCTCTATACGGAATTGCAAAAAATAGTCTCCGTCAAGCGTTAGAGACCATGTTTAAAGATAAGGAAGTTATTTTTCAATGGATGCGTGCCTTTTACATATTGGGTGATGATTTAAACAATAAGTCTATCTTTTCTAAACTTATACAAGCTGAGCAGGAAGGGAGAAAAACATTCCCATTTACTACAGGTAAAAATATGTACGACTTTATTCCAGTAGATGAACTTGCCCAACAAATTGTAATGACAGTGATGCAAACAGAAGTTACAGGCATAATTAATTGCTGCTCTGGAAGTCCAGTCGCTTTACGGGATATGGTTGAAAAATTTCTAATTGACAATGAATTTAATATTAGTCTGGAATATGGTGCATTTCCTGATCGACCTTATGACTCACCTGCTATCTGGGGGAACAATGAGCAAATTGTGAAAATACAGAAAAATTTTAAAATGAAGAAAGATGCATCTAAGCTCAATAAATAATTTTTAAGCAATAATAAAGGGAGAAAGCGATGTGAAAAACTGAATTTTAGTTTTTAAATTTAAAAGGATATGTAGGGGAGAAGAATAAAATTGATACTTGAAAATAAAAAGAAAATAAATAGATTAGGTATATTCTTTTTTTATGATAAACAAGGAATAGTTGATGACTATATTCCTTATATGCTTGAAGACATGAAAAAGAATGTTAGTGAATTATTAGTAGTTTGCAACGGGAAGCTTTCGCCTGAAGGCCGGGAGAAATTTAATAAAATTACTAAGGATTTACTTGTACGTGATAACACGGGGTTTGATGTATGGGCATATAAAGAAGGGATAAAATATTTCGGTTGGGACAAAATAAAAGAATTTGATGAAGTTGTTTTTTTTAATTTCACTATTTTCGGTCCATTGTATCCGTTTAAATATATGTTTGAAGAAATGGATAAAAAGGATTTAGACTTTTGGGGGATTACTACTTATCATGGAGCAGAATATGATCCATTCAAAAAAATAAAGTATGGTTATTTGCCAGAGCACATCCAGTCGCATTTTATTGTTGTTCGGCAGGATATGTTAAGAAGTTATGAATTTAGAAAATATTGGGATGAAATGGGTCCGATAACGTCCTACGAAGAAGCAATATGCTATCATGAAGCCATATTTACAAAGGATTTCAGTGATAAGGGATTCAAATGGAGTTCGTTTGTGGACACTAAGGACTTGCATAAGCATTCTCATGCTCCAATTTTAATGGCTGCTTTAGAGCTCGTTAAAAATAGGAAATGTCCAATCGTAAAACGCCGTAGTTTTTTTCATGAATATGCTGATTATCTCAATTACACAACGGGTGAACAATCTATAGAAATTTATGAATATATTAAAGAAAATTTTGATTATGATGTGAATATGATTTGGGATAATGTGTTACGCATTAATAATCAAGCAGATATTAAAAAGAATATGCACCATAATTATGTTTTACCGACAACATTCTCGAAAGAGGAGCAAGCTACTAATTCAAATAAAAAAGTTGCATTAATTATGCATATATATTTCGAAGATTTAGTCTCCTATTGTTATCAGTATGCTAAATCGATGCCTTCAGAGGCCGATGTATATATTACGACAGATACAGAAAAGAAAAAGAAAAAGATTTTAGAGGTTTTTTCAAGCCTTGATTGTGCGAAATTAGAAGTTATTCTGATTGAAAATAGAGGAAGAGATGTAAGTGCCCTTTTAGTTGGCAGCAAAGATTTTGTAATGGATTATGATTATGTCTGCTTTGCACATGACAAAAAAACGACTCAGGTTGAACCACATGCAGTGGGGGAATCATTCTCCTATAAGTGCTTTGAGAATATACTCCAAAGTGAGCATTATGTTCAGAATATTATTAGTACATTTGAAGAAAATCCAAGGTTAGGCATGTTAACTCCACCTACACCAAGTCATGCTCATTTTTATTCAACAATTGGTTTTGAGTGGGGCTCGAATTTTGAGAACACTAGAAAGCTTGCAGAAAAGCTCAAGCTCAATGTGGATTTTCATTCTCATAAAGAGCCCATTGCTCCGCTTGGCACAATGTTTTGGTTTAGGCCTAAAGCTTTAAAAACTTTATTTGAGTATGACTGGAACTATGAGGATTTTCCTAAAGAACCTAATAATACTGATGGATCACTGCTCCATGCCGTAGAAAGGATTTATCCTTTTGTTGTTCAAAATGATGGCTACTACTCTGGTTGGGCATTAGCAGATAGTTATGCAAGAATTGAGATAACTAATCTCTATTATATGCTTCGTGAAATCAATATAGCATATTTTGATAAGTGTGGGCCGCAAGTGCACTATACAATGCTAACTAATTTTAGAAATAATCTTACCTTTAATAATTCATTCTTCATAAGAATGAAGGTGAAATTAAAGCAGCGCTTGCCTAGGCCGGTGTTTAATATGTTAAAAAGGATGAAGCATAGGTTTTCTAGGTAGACCATAAAGAAATTCTTTATAGTTTATGATCGAAAGAGGTTCTGAAGATGGTTTTTAGTTCGACTATATTTTTATTTTGTTTTCTTCCTTTAGTATTGTTAGGATATTACTTGTTGAAAATAGAGTATAGAAATGCCTTTTTGCTGATAGCGAGCCTTTTATTTTATGCTTGGGGAGAACCAAAATTCGTTTTTGTTATTATATTATCTATAATAATTAACTACTTATTCGGGATTCTAATCACATTTAGTAAAAAACGCTCGAACCTTTTTATCAGCAGAGGTACTTTAATTCTCGGTATTGTAGCTAACTGCGGGTTACTGTTCTATTTTAAGTATTTTGATTTTGCTATATCGACTATTAATAATATAGTAAAATCTAACCTAGAATTACATCACATTATACTGCCTATTGGAATATCATTTTTTACTTTCCAAGGTCTTTCTTATGTTATTGATGTTTATTCGGGCAAAGTGTCTGTTCAAAAAAACTTTGTGAAATTTGCATTATTCAAAGCCTTTTTCCCACAATTAATAGCAGGGCCTATAGTTAGATACGTTGACGTACATGATCAAATTGATAATAGGACAACAACTATTGATGATTTTGCTCATGGTATCCGGAGATTCGTTTTAGGACTTGGGAAAAAAGTGATAATAGCAAACTCATTAGGATCGGTCGCAGATAATATTTTCGGATTGCCTCAGGATCAAAATACGATGGCAATGGCATGGGTAGGGGCAATTTGTTACACATTCCAGCTATATTTCGATTTTTCAGGATATTCGGACATGGCCATCGGTTTAGCTAGAATGTTTGGTTTTAAATTTTTGGAAAATTTTAATTATCCATATATCTCGAAATCAATCACGGAGTTTTGGCGCAGATGGCATATATCACTTTCCTCGTGGTTCCGAGATTATTTGTATATCCCGCTAGGTGGCAATAGAAGAGGAAATGTATATGCAAATCTGTTTATAGTTTTCCTAGTCACCGGATTATGGCACGGAGCTGCGTGGAACTTTGTTATATGGGGATTATGGCATGGAATATTTTTAATAATTGAGAGAGTGTTGAATAAAAGAGAGTGGGGCTTTAAAATTCCTGCCCTATTGACGTGGCTATATACAATGTTAATTGTTATTATTGGCTGGGTATTTTTCAGGGCTCCTAATTTAGATGATGCCATTAGCTATCTAAAAATAATGTTTGGTGTTGTTCAGCCTACTGCTGTAGGCTATACGGTGTGGTATTACTTAGATCCAATGACGATAACCGTAATAATTATAGCGATTATTGCTTCATTGCCAATAGCTAAATATTTAAGAACGAATATAGGATCGTATGAAGAGCATAGTAGTTTTAGTTTGTTAGTTCAAAATCTTTATATCGTTTTAATTTTTATTATCTGTATTATGTTCTTAGCAACATCGACCTATAATCCTTTTATTTATTTTAGATTTTAAGGAGTAATCAATGAAAGCATTCAGAGTGTTGAACATCTTAATGATATTATTTTTTTTCATTTCTATAATGGTTCCTATAATTAAAGTAAACTTGGAAGAAGGAAAAATATCTGCTTCAGAAAATCGAGTGTTGGCTTCTTTCCCTTCTTTCAGAACACCTGACAATAATATAAACACTGGTTTTATCAGAGAATTTGAGACATGGCTAAATGATAATTTAGGCTTTAGAGACGAGCTCGTAATGACAAATACGCTTCTTCAATATGAGTTATTTGGTAAACTTACGAAGACAGATACTATGATCGGTAAGGATGATTGGTTATACTATGTAAACTCGGATGTTATTAAGGATTATCAAAATTTAAGCCTTCCATCCGAACAACAACTTAAAGTTTGGGGAAATTCATTGGAAAAAGTTAATGATTATTTGAAACTGAAAAACATTCCAATGATTATGATGTTGAATTTAGATAAAAAAACGATTTATCCTGAAAATTATCCTGATACCATATTAAAGGTAGGCGACATATCTAAAACTGACATCATAACAGATTACTTATTAAAAAATACAAATATTAATTTCTTTACTCCCGAAAATGCACTAATGAAAGCTAAATCTGATGCAACAGTCTATTCGCCTCGATATGACAATGCTCACTGGAATAAGTATGGTGCTTTTATTGGATATACTGAATTGATGAAGAAGGTGAAGGAATACCTTCCAAATGTGAATATGCTGTCATTTGAGGATTATGACATTTCGAACTATGAGCGGGAAGTCAAGGTTTATAATGCTGTGCCATTTAAAGAATTAGATTATGCATTTACACCGAAATATACAGGTACGGCGGTTCAGTCTAACGGTGTTTTTAATGATATAAATTTAACTTATAATAATGTATCCTATAGCTTTGAGAACAGTAATAAAAAATTACCTAAGGCTCTTGTATTAGGTGATAGTTACTTTTATGGGATGCTGATTCCTGAACTTGCTGAATCGTTTTCAGAAATGACTTTTATTCATACAGATAACATGAATAAAATTCAAAGCTTCATTGATTTAACCGAACCAGATATAGTTATAGTTGAAAGCGTGGAAAGAATGTTTGATCACACAATGAATGTTTTATCTAATTCTACTGAAACATTTAATAATTTTGCTACTTTTTCAAAGTTACCTACAATTGGTGATTCATCTTTGTATCTGGATTATACTAATAATGAGTTGGTAAATGAGCAAGGTACAATAATTATTGATGATTCAAAAAAATATGTGAGTTTAAGTGGTTGGGCATTTGATCCGACAACTAATAAATCAATTAGTGATATATTTTTGAAGGTTGGAGATAAGTATTATTCCGGAGTATATGGAACACCTCATGGAGGAGTAGCAACTCATTTTAAGAATAATGACTTATTAAATACTGGGTTCACATTTAATGTTAATACTGCAGATTTAAAGAAGGCAGGACAGTTTAGCTTCGTAATTGTAGCAGCAGATAAAACGCATTTTTTGGAACCAGTAAAGTTTAAGGTTGAGCTTAAATAATGAAGTTCTAAACTAGTGTGTAAAAGATAGTGAGTGATGAGTTGTAATGGCTACAGCAAGCGTCTGTATCGTGACCTACAATAGCGCTTCAGATATTGAAGCGTGCTTACATGCAGTTCTGAGTCAGACTTTGCGGCCAGAGCAGGTTATTGTTATTGATAATGCTTCCAGTGATGGAACGCAAGCGATTGTGCAGCGTTATGCCGCAAATGAGGGCTTGAAAGGAAATATTCATTTTAGCGCCAATAGCATAAACAATGGATTTGCCGGCGGGCAAAATCAGGCTATCTCGCAAACCGATGCCGATTATGTTCTGGTTCTTAATCCCGATGTGACGCTCGGGGAGGATTATTTGGCGGAGGCGGTAGCTTTCATAGAAAGCGATCAGCAAGTTGGCAGTGTGACAGGTAGGCTAGTACTAGGTTCTGATCCTTCTAAGATGGATAGTGCAGGACTTGGCATGCGCCGCACGCGCCAAGCCTATGATTTGGCCACTGATGAGCCTGCCGTGAATTGGAGCAAACCGATGGAAGTATTCGGGGTATCCGGAGCAGCGGCAGTGTATCGCATGGCTATGATTCGTGATATTCAAATCGACGGACAGTTTTTTGATGAGGACTATTTTGCCTATAAAGAGGATGTAGACGTGGCGTGGCGGGCGCAGAAGCTAGGCTGGAAAGCCAGTTATGTGCCTTCGGCTGGTGCGCTTCATCACCGAGGATGGAAGCAGGGAGGGCGCCGTTCTGTTCCCTTGTTCATCCGGAGGCACTCTTATCAGAACCGCTGGTTCACGCTTATTAAAAATGAGCCAATCAGCTGGCAGCTGCTCTGGTTGATTCCCCTGCTGACTTTCGTGGAAGCTGCGAAGCTTGCGTATATTCTGCTTAGAGAACCAGGGCTACTTGGATCTTGGCCCGTTATTTTCAAAATGCTGCCTGCCATGCTGCGAAAGCGTAGGCAAATCTATCGCAAGATGAAGGAAAAACGTAGTGAAGTAGCTATTTTAGGAGGCAATGAATACATGAAATGAATCACCAGAAAATTTTAAAAAACAGGTTCTGGTGAAGTGAAAATCCCCCTTTTCTTTATTTCACTTTGGATGTGCTCTATCCTTATCTATATTCAAAAAGGAGACTTTAGTTTATGTTTTTTGGCGCAATATGGTTATGGATATTGATCTCGGTTTTATTTAAATCTAAGTCTTCACAGGAGAAAAAAATAGATTTTTTTGATAGGAAAAGTACAGATACTTTACGCGGCATATTTGCTGTAGTTATAGTGCTAAATCATTATGCTCAGCATGTATCAGCTTTTACTAATTTTTCAGGTAGAATATTTATGTATACAGGAAGTTGTGCGGTAGGTTTTTTCTTTCTACTATCAGGATATGCTAACTACATGTCATTTACCAAAAATAAACTAAAAAAGTTTCATTGGGTAAAAAAGGTTCTTCAAGTATTTGTTATTACTGAAGTGATTAACATTGTTGATACTCTCCTTTTTGATCAATCATGGTCTATGAATAAATTAAATATTTTCAATGCAGGATATTGGTTTATCCTTGTTCTAATGGGTCTTTACATATTGCTTCACTTTGTTATTAAGTATTTCGGGAAATATGACGTACTTGTTTTTTTTGGTATAATTATTCTGTATATGATTACACTGAATAGGCTTGGTATATCAGATACTTGGTATAATAGCATTGCATGCTTTGTTTTAGGATTAGCCGTTGCAAAATACAAAGAAATTTTGTTTGTGTTTTTTGAAAAGGTGAATATTCCATTAATTATGATTCTTCTGTTGCCTATAATTATTTTTTTGTATCATAAGACTATGACGGTTGGCTATCCTTATAATATTATAGTTGCATTGGTTTTTAATATGTTTATCGTTTTGTTTTTATATCAATTTAATTTTAACTTTAGATTTTGGGGAATTATAGGTTTTATTTCGTTAGAGTTGTATATTTGGCATGTGAAAATGCTATATAGAGTAATTACTATTAACGGGCAGGTTTATACTGACTTGACCCAATTTATTATTTTCTTGGCAATGTCTATTGGGTTATCATTTTTGATTTATTGGATTATTGATTATTGCAAAGGATTAATAGTCAAGTTTTCTACGAATAAGCAATAAAAAAATAAAAAAATATACTATAGACGTAGTAGGATTATACTGCACAGCAACCGATGCTCACCCAAGGCCACTGAAAAACCTGATTTAAGGCTGTCCATTCGCTCACGGCATCTGTATTGGTAACGGTTGCCGTTGATTGCGGTAAAGAATTTGCTTACCACGAACGCCTAAATACTTTGCATAGTTTTTGAGGTTTATTTTTCCGGTTTCTATTCCTCTTGGCAGCAGGCAAGAGTGAAAATGCGAACAGACTGCTAGGAGAGTTCTTTACCAGAGACTGTGGTTTCGCAGAAGCTTCGGAAGAGGAATTAGCGTGCGCTTTGTTCCTTATTAATAAGGACCCCAAAATTGTCTTGGATGGAAAACCGCACATATTGCTTTTAGGGTTTAAGTGTCGTATGTTGCTTGACCATTTGCTAATTATTATTAAATCACTTTAAAAAAATAAAAAACTTGGTTTTTAAATTGAATTTCATACTTAAATATCTAATTTGTGTTATTTTTTCAGGTGATTTCTTTTGATTTTATTCGATTGCTTGTTAGGTTACAAGACAAATGACTTCAAATAAACAGAGGCACCTGCTCAGGCTTCCGTTGTTTCAAGGATGCAAAAAGAACTCCATGTGGAAACAAATGGGGTTCTTTTTGCATCCTTATTTTGATACAATACTACTAGAGTCGAAATCTGATAGAATGTGGGTGAATTTGCATTTATGATCCGGCAAAACCAGAGGATATTGTCCCAGTTATATATGCTTGCGGATCTGTTCTGTACGTTAATCGTATTTCTCGCCGCCTATTGGCTTAAATTTTATAGTGGCTGGTTGTCCTATGTGAATTCCGTTCCTTTCTCCACCTATTTGGTTTGGGGAACCGTCTATTCATTTTCAGCCGTCGTTGTCGGTTTTTATTTGCAGTTTTATTCGCCTAAGCGGCGCAAAAATTATTCTTATGAAGTATTAAAGATTATACAGATTCAGACGATCAGTTTCCTGTTCTTGCTCAGTTTATTTTATTTCACAGGTGAAGTTCATATTTCCCGGGAATTACTTTTAATCTTTTTTCTGATGAATATTGCAGCTATAGCTCTCTATCGTTATGTTGTAAAATCTATGCTGTTCTCCTTTCGGCGTCGCGGTTACAACAAGCGTTATGTGTTAATTGTCGGGGCAGGATCAGTGGGGCGCAGCTTTTATCATAATTTGCAGAAGCGTCCTGAACTGGGATATGAAGCAGTCGGTTTTCTTGATGATTATCAGGGAGAGCATGCGGAGGAGCATCAGTTTATGCAGCCGATTATCGGCAAACTCGACGATCTTGAAGAGAAGCTGAACGATCTGACGATTGACGAGGTTATTATTGCATTGCCGCTCGAAGCGCATAAGAAATACGCACAGATCATTGAGACTTGCGAGAAGACAGGCGTGAAGACGCTAATTATCCCAGACTTTTTTGATTTGTTGCCTGCTAGGCCGTTTTTTGATAATTTTGCCGGTATTCCGCTCATCAATGTACGGGATGTTCCGCTAGATGAGCTAAGTAATCGTGTGCTAAAACGCGGCTTTGATATTATCTTCTCGCTTATTGCTATTATTATTACTTCACCCATTATGTTGGCAACGGTTATTGGCATCAAGCTGACCTCTCCTGGACCGGTTCTGTTTAAGCAGGAGCGGATGGGGTTGAACCGCAAAAATTTCTTTATGTATAAATTTCGCTCGATGCGAGTGTCAACTGGCGAAGTGTCCAATACCCAGTGGACGGTGGAAAATGATCCACGCCGTACGAGGTTTGGCAGCTTTCTGCGTCGCACGAGCCTTGACGAGCTTCCGCAGTTTTTTAATGTGCTGTTCGGACATATGAGCGTTGTCGGGCCGCGCCCTGAGCGTCCCTACTTCGTTAGCCAGTTCAAAGAAGAGATTCCGAAGTATATGATTAAGCATCAGATTCGTCCCGGCATTACCGGCTGGGCGCAGACGAATGGGCTGCGCGGTGATACATCCATTGAAGATCGAATCGTGCATGATTTATTTTATATTGAAAACTGGACGTTTATTTTGGATTTGAAAATCATCGTAATGACGATTGTGAGAGGGTTTGTCAATAAAAATGCTTACTGACCGCAATACAAATGTGAAGGTTTCGGTAATAATTCCTACATTAAATGCAGGAGTGGAGTTTGTTGAGCTTATTCAAAGGCTTCAGAAACAAACATTGCAGCCCTACGAAATTATCGTTATGGATTCTGCGTCAGACGATAGTACGCCGGAGCTGGCCAGTCAACTGGGCACGCGGGTGCTGTCGGTGCTGCGCAGTGAGTTTGATCATGGTGGTACACGCAATACAGCGGCTGCACAGGCAAAAGGCGATTTTTTCGTATTTATGACGCAGGATGCGCTGCCCTATGATGAACAGCTGCTTGAAAAGCTTATCCAGCCGCTGCTTGATGATCCCAGAACCGCCTGCTCCTACGCAAGGCAAATACCTTATCCCCATGCAGGTATACTGGAGAGGCTGGCCAGATCATCCAATTATCCGCCTGAGCCCCGATTGAAATCTAAAGCAGATATTGATCAAATGGGCATTCAAACGTTTATTTGTTCGAATGTATGCGCAGCCTATCGCAGAGAAACCTTTTATGAGATGGGAAGCTTTGCAGCTCCTGTTATTTTCAATGAGGATATGTTTATGGCCGCGACCTGTGTTATGAACGGATACAGCATTGCCTATGCCGCGGAAGCTGGGGTTTATCATTCCCATGATTATACGCTGATGCAGCAGTTTAGGCGTTTTTTTGACAATGGGGTATCGATGTGCCGCAACGAATGGATTATTCCATACAGTAAAGTAGGAAAGCCTGGTTTCAAGCTGGTCAAAACCCAGCTGAAATGCTTGCTGAAAGAGCATCGTTATCATTTGATTCCTGTGCTTTTTGCTGAATCGGCAGCGAAGCTTATTGGCTACAAACTAGGTATAAAACATAAGCGTCTTCCGGTGTTTTTGTGCAGGTATTTCAGCATGCATAAGCTGATTTGGGATAGAATGCATCGTGTTAATGATGCGTCGGCTCCAATGAAACGTACGGGCTAGCCTTACTATCAGATATGCTTAACGAAGCTTTCAGCAAACAGCATTGTAAAGCAATAAACAGCACGGGGCTGTCCCAAAAGCATGAAGTTCGCTGGAGAGATAGCCCCCTTTCAACCCAAATACTTGAAAACATGAAAAAATAGCCGTACAGGGTGTCTATTCCTGTACGGCTATTTTTCTCTTTTGGTCTATGTTTGCTTGCTTCATGAGATTATGGGCAAGCGAAAGCCACCCGACCTCCAGACTTACCTTAGGCAAGCTACGAAGCAGAAAACGCCGGAATCCCCGGTTATTTTTTATCTGCCCGAATACACTTTCGGGTTCAATCATTCGTCTTACCGACAGCGCATATCCTTCCTCGCTGCGCAGTTTT